>JBCCBP010000016.1:0-69471 GCA_039033995.1 Pseudomonadota bacterium
GTCTCACCCCACACCACACAAACATCGAGCATATTGAGCTGATCGTTCGCACGACGATGCATGCGGCTATTGCCGTCCTGGTGCCGGAACGAGACGATCAAACCGGTCAGATCGTAATCGTATTGTGGTTCGACCGTGTAGGACTGATTATTCCAGTCGACTGCAAACGGCGCCGATCTCGCGCGGCGCTGCACCGGTTCATTGGCTGCCGCAGCGACCAACGGAATATCTGCTGGCAGGTTGTCCCGTTGCCAGAAAGCGACCAGTGTGGTCAGCGCCGACACGGTCATCAAAAGAGTGTTTAACTTCATATGCGTGATCTCTCTCAGCGCCCGATGTTAATCGAAACACCGCGAACACACGCGTATCGGGTTAACAGTTTTAGTGAATCGCCACACTGCCAGGCGGAGATGCGATCAGTAGTACTCGAGCTGCGTCGCCTTACCCCAGAATACGCGGTAAGCGAATATCGAGTAGCCGATGATGACAGGCATCACGAAAATCGCGCCAAAGAAAATGATCATCAGCGACTCGGGCGCACTGGCCGCATCCCAAATTGTAATTTGATCCAATACGAGATAGGGAAACAGGCTGTATGCGAGACCGTGAAACGACAACATGAATAGCGCGCACGCCGCGACAAACGGCACCCATTCGCCGTAGCGATTATTGTCCGCCAGACGAACCGGCAGGCGGGTCAGCGTGCGCCATGCGACGAAAAACACGACCAGCGTTGTGATCGGAATCGGCCAAACCATCAGGATGTTCTCGAAGGACAACCATTTACGAAAGATCATCTCGCTGACGAGTGGCGTGGCGATCGATACCGCGGTGATGCCGATCGCCATGCCGACGAGCGCGTACTTCGCCCAGCGCACTGAATTCAGTTGCAGCTCGCCTTCAGTCTTGATGATCAGCCAGGTCGCACCGAGCAATGTATAACCCGCGGTCAGACAACAGCCGATAAACAAGGCGAAGACCACACTGGCAGCGTCGTTGCTGAAACCGGTGATGACCCGACCCAGCATGTAGCCCTGAGACAGCGCCGCCAGCAAAGATCCTGCGAAAAAGGCACGATCCCAGGCTTCCTTGTGACTGTCGTGGGCTTTGACGCGAAAGTCAAAAGCGACGCCACGCAAGGTCAGGCCGACAAGCATCAGCGCGATCGGCAGATAGAGCTGACCAAGAATAACGCCGTGAGCACTCGGGAACGCAACGAGCAGAATCCCAACACCCAACACGAGCCAGGTTTCGTTGGCATCCCAAAACGGCCCGATGGACGACAACATGATGTCTTTGTCAGCGTCAGGTACCCACTGCATCAATACGCCGACCCCGAGATCGAAGCCGTCGAGAATCACGTAGGCTAGGATCGCAATGCCCATCATCGCCATGAATGCCAGCGGCAGCCAACCGGCCGGGCTGGTCAACGCCGGGATACCGTCAGGCATGCTCCGGCTCCTTGACCATCGGCAAAACGCCAGGGCCATACGCAGTCGGCTGCTCCTGCTTGACGGCCGGTGTCGCTGCCTGCCGCGCTAAGTAATACACGGCACTGATGTAGGCCACGATCAACACCGCGTACAACACGAGGTAGATCATTAATGTGGTTGCCACCGCAGCACCCGTCACAGGACCCACGGCGTCCGCCGTTTTCAGGATGCCACTCACGAGATACGGTTGACGCCCGATTTCGGTGGTGTACCAGCCGCTCAACACGCCGACCCAGCCTGAGAACGCCATCAACGCCAGCCACTTGCCGGCCAGTTGACCGGGCTCTCGTCGTCGGCGTAGCTGCCAACTGACGGCCCATGCGGTGAGCAACATCAGCATGCCTGTGCCGACCATGATCCGAAACGCCCAAAATACCGGGCCAACCGGCGGGTGTGCGCCCTCGAACTCATTGATCCCTTTCACCTCGCCATCCAACTCATGTGTCAAAACGAGTGAAGCGAGCTTCGGCACCTCGATCGCGAATCGATTCATTTTCTGCTCTTCGTCCGGAATACCAAACAAAACCAGCGGCGCGCCTTCAGTGGTTTCCCAAAGACCCTCCATCGCTGCGATTTTGGCCGGTTGATGCTCGAGCGTATTCAAGCCATGCAAGTCGCCGCTGAAAATCTGCAGCGGCGCCAGCACGGCGGCCACGTAGATACCAGTGCGCATGACGGAAAGCACCGCCGGCGTTTTATCCCCGCGGACCCAGCGGTACGCCGAGATTCCCGCGAGCAGGAAAGAGACTGTCAGGAAAGACGCCATCAAGGTATGGACAAAGCGATACGGGAACGATGGGTTGAAGATGATCGCAAACCAGTCGGTGGCATGCGCCACGCCATCGCGCATCTCAAAACCAGCTGGTGTGTGCATCCACGACACCAACGCCAGAATCCAGAACGCGGACAGGGTCGTGCCGCCAGCGACGAGCACCGTCGCTAAGGTATGCACACGATTGCTGACACGCTTGAAGCCAAACAACATGATGCCAAGGAAGCTTGCCTCGAGGAAAAACGCGGTGAGTACCTCATAGCCCAACAACGGCCCAGCGATGTTGCCGACCGCTTCCATATAACCCGGCCAGTTAGTTCCGAACTGGAAACTCATCGTAATGCCGCTGACGACGCCCAACGCAAATGACAACGCAAACACCTTTACCCACAAGCGGTAGGCGTTCATCCACTTTTCTTCGCCGGTTGCGTTGTAGCGCAACTTGAAAAACAGCAGGAACCACCCGAGCGCAATGGTGATCATTGGGAAGAGGATATGAAAGCTGATGTTAGCCGCGAATTGAATGCGCGATAGCAGCAGCGGATCTGCCGAAAACATGTTGACTCCGATTGTATGTCGCTAGCCCGTCTTTTTCTGCGGGCGAAATTTCTGGGTGCTGGAAAGCAGTTTCTGAACACCGCCGCCGAGCTTCATGAGCTTGATCACGGTGGACTGTTCGAGCTGCTGAATGTCGTCGAGCCAACCGGTGGTCAGTTCGATCAGCTCGAGCATCTCTGTCATGCGTCGCTCAGCATATTGATTGGTATCGTCGCTCTGCGGCTGCATTAGCGCGGTGCGAATCATCGACAGCGTCGGTTCGACTTCGCGCTTGCGTCGTTCCACAAGCAGCGTCTGGAAGATCTGCCAGACATCCTCCGGAGCGGTGTAGTAATCGCGACGATCACCGGCAAAATGCTGCATTTGTACGAGCTGCCACGCCTGCAATTCCTTGAGCCCCATGCTGGTGTTGGACCGGGAGATGCTGAGCGCCTGAGTGATATCGTCCGCGTTGAGCGGATCCGGGCTGACGTAGAGCAACGCATAGATTTGTCCAACCGTACGGTTGATGCCCCAGCGGCTGCCCATTTCACCGAAGTGCAGAATGAAAGCTTGTTGATAATCAGTTATTTGCATTTCTTTCAAAAATTTCTGAAATCTCCGAAAACTATACCACAGATTTCTCGGTGGAGCGTGAAAACCATCACAAACATAACCGATTTCAGGTGCACGGAATCGAGACACATGGGGACAAAGTTTCGCTGGTCGTTACAAAAGGGCGAGGTGCTGCGTTTCGAACCAATCGTACTGAGTGAGAACAATAGATCGTCGGCTGATCTTTTGCGGCAGCGCAGCATCCACATCAGCTCCGATACGGCGCGTCGCTTCGGTTACTATTCAGACATCGCGCGAAAAAAGTCGACAGGGGGAACACGACATGCACAGACCGCAACCCAACTACAACATCGGAAGCATGATTCTGCGCCGCGGCACGTTGAACCCCGATCGCACGGCACTGATTTTTGAGGATACGACGACGACCTATGCGGACCTCGCGAATCGCGTCAGGCGCCTCGCAGCGGGTTTGTCGCACTACGGCGTCTGTCGCGGAGACCGGGTGGCTTATCTGGGCGTGAATCACCCGGACTTTATCGACACGATGTTGGCAGCGTGGTCGATTGGCGCGATTTTCGTTCCGTTGAATTTTAGGCTGACCGGACCTGAGCTCGCCTACATGATCAACGACGCGGGTATCCACACGCTGTTTGTCGACGACAGCCTAAGACCTGTCATCGAGCCGGTGCGTGACGATCTGTGCTGCCGCGTCTTTGTGGCCGCAGAATCCGACGCGCCACATTGGCTGTCAAAGCAATCACTCAGCGAGTCTTACCCGCCACTACAGGATCTCTATCATGCGGGCCAGCACGATACCGCTGTGATCATGTATACGTCCGGCACAACCGGCAAACCGAAAGGCGCGATGTTGAGCCACGGCAATCTGTTCTGGAACAACGCCGCTTCGGCCCTGGACATTCATATCCATGGCGATGACATCTCTCTGGTCGCCGCACCGCTGTTCCATATCGGCGGCTTGAACGTGACGCTGCTGGGTGCGCTGCAAAACGGTACTGTCGTGGTTTTGCATCGTGCATTCGATGCAGGCCAGGCGCTTACCGATATCGAAAAGCATGCCGTCACCGTCATGTTCGGCGCACCCGCTATGTTCCTGTTCATGGCTCAGCAACCGCAATTCGACGATACCGATCTTTCATCTCTGCGCATGCTGATTGTCGGCGCCGCGCCGGTACCCCGTTCGTTGCTGGAGATTTACGGCAAGCGCAATGTGTCCCTGAACCAAGGTTACGGGCTAACGGAAACCGCACCGTTCGTTAGCTTCCTGACCAGCGAGCATCTCGAAGCCAAAATGGGTTCGGCTGGCAAGCCCGGTTTGCTCGGCGAAATTCTCATCAGCGATGCGGACGGCAACGCAGTGCCCGATGGTGAGGTCGGCGAGATTCTCTATCGCGGCGCCAACGTGATGCAGGGCTATTGGAACAAGCCCGATGCGACCTCGGAAGCCATCGATAGCAAGGGCTGGTTTCACACCGGCGATGCTGGCTACATCGACAGTGATGGCTTTTTGTTCATCAGCGATCGCGTCAAGGATATGGTGATCAGCGGCGGAGAGAACGTGTATCCGGCCGAGGTCGAAAGCGTCATGTTCGAACACCCAGCCATCGCGGAAGTCGCCGTGATTGGCGTGCCGGACGAAAAATGGGGTGAGGCGGTTAGCGCAGTGGTCGCTTGTCACGAAGGCCAGTCGCTGAATCTCGAGGAGCTACGAGGATTTTGCGATGGCAAGCTGGCACGTTACAAACTGCCGCTGCGGCTATTTACCGTGGCCGCGCTGCCCCGTAATCCCGCTGGCAAGGTGCTGAAATTCGAGTTACGCGAGCAATTTGGCGACGAGTCTTCCGCTTGAACGACCAATCTGTCGCTCTTCCCCGACAGAGTTTTGTTGCAATTCGGTTATTTTTTTCTGTCTCTGGTTATTGAAGCAGGACAAAAGGAGTATACTGCACGTGTTGCAGGGGCTTCGATTATGTCGTGTCGCTAGCATGGCCAGTAGCCTGGAGGGCTTTGGTCAGGCTTTTGATGTGGTGTATAGCCGCTGCATTCCGTGATCGCTTCGACAGAATTGCTGGCATGGTGCCTGATTCCCTTTGAGCGCACGAATAGCCCCCAAAGGAGGTTTTTAACCATGGGTAAGAAACTATACGTCGGCAACCTGCCGTACTCCGTAGACCAAACAGCGCTGGAAGAAGCTTTTAAGCCATTCGGTACCGTTGATTCCGCTGTTGTTATTACTGACCGCGACACCGGTCGCAGCAAAGGTTTTGGCTTTGTTGAAATGGGCAGTGATTCTGAAGCGCAGAAAGCGATCGATGAGCTGAACAGCACCAGCATGGACGGTCGCCAAATCACTGTTAACGAAGCGCGTCCGCGTCAACCACGCAATGACCGTGGCTTCGGCGGCGGTGGCGGTGGCGGCGGTAACAACCGCTGGTAAGCGCACGCACAGTTTGCGAAGAAAAGCCCGGCAGTCGCCGGGCTTTTTTTTGGGCCATGGACGGCCTTATGCCGCGGAGGCCATGCCGCAAATAAGCGTCCGACTAAACCGCCGCTGGCGTTTCCTCGTATACTGACCAAGCAGGCGACGAGGGGGGTAACGGCAACTTGAATACATCTTCAGTCCGAATCGGCGGCGCTAGTGGTTTTTGGGGTGAAACAGCGCTGTCGACACCACAATTGGTCCATCATGGCGAGCTCGATTTCATTGTCTATGACTACCTCGCCGAAATCACGCTGTCGATCATGGCGCGTGCGCGCGCCGCAGACGAACAAGCCGGTTACGCCACCGACTTCGTTACGACAGTACTGGCCAGTAACCTCCGCGATATCGCGGCGCTTGGTATTCGCATCATCTCGAACGCCGGCGGCGTCAACCCGCAAGCCGCCGCCACAGCCACGCGCGCATTGATCGATCAACTCGGACTATCGTTGACCGTCGCCGTCGTCACCGGTGATGACCTGATAGACCAGATAGACCGCTTTGCCGACGCTACCGAAATGTTCACGGGCGATGCGTTTCCCGCTGCCGAGCGTGTCGCCAGTATCAATGCTTACTTGGGTGCTTTTCCGATCGCACATGCGTTGGATCAAGGCGCGGATATCGTCATTACCGGGCGTTGCGTCGACAGCGCCGTGACGCTCGGTGCCTGCATTCACCACTTCGGCTGGCAGGAAGACGATTTCGATCGGCTCGCCGCCGGCAGTATCGCTGGCCATCTTCTGGAATGCGGCCCGCAGGCGACCGGCGGCAACTTCACAGACTGGCTCGCGATCGCAGACAGCATGCACGACATTGGTTATCCGATTGCCGAGGTCGCGGCCGACGGTTCCTTCACCATCAGCAAACCGCCGGGTACTGGTGGAGTCGTCAGCATCGGCACAGTCGCTGAGCAATTACTGTACGAGGTCGGCGACCCGCAAGGCTACGAACTACCGGACGTCATCTGCGATTTCTCTGCGGCGCGTATCGACGCCACCGACCGTGATGTTGTGGCGGTCTCCGGTATTCGCGGTCGGCCGCCTGGAGACCAATATAAGGTGAGCGCGACCTATATGGATGGATTCCGCGGCGGGCAAACACTGTTGTTTTATGGCGAGGCCGCCGACCGAAAAGCGCGACTGTTTGCCGAAGGTGTCTTGCGCCGTACACGCGCATTACTGGCACAGCAGGGATTGGCAGACTACGCCGACGTATTGGTCGAACTGACCGGCAACGAACATCACTACGGCGATTTTCGTGCGGTCGACGGCGCAAGGGAAGTTCAGCTCAAGCTCGCGGTACGCCATACCAGCAAAAGCGCGGTCGGTATGCTGCTCAGAGAGACTATCGGGGCTGCACTCAGCGGACCGCCGGGACTGACAGGATTTGCTGGTACGCGTCCTCGCCCATCACCGGTGATACGGCTGTACTCATTCTTGACCGAGAAAAAAGCTGTGAACATCTCGGTGTCGATTGGTGACAATACGCAGACAATCCGCCCGGCACAGTTCACGTCGGTCCCAGCGACGCCAATCTCACCGCCATTGCCGCCAGACGAAGACACCCACACGACGACAGTACCGTTGATCGACCTTGCCTGGGCACGCAGCGGCGACAAAGGCGACAAGGCCAACATTGGTGTCATCGCACGGCGTGCAGAATATCTACCCTATATCTGGCAGGCACTGCACCCCGATGTTGTTGCCGATCGATTTGCGCACTTCACGAGCCGACCGGTGGATCGCTACTTCCTGCCCGGCATCGCCGCGCTGAATTTTGTGCTTCACGATGTGCTCGGCGGCGGCGGTGTTGCGAGCCTACGGAACGACCCGCAAGGCAAGGGCTACGCGCAACTGTTGCTTGCGGCGCCAATCGAGATTCCATTGCAAATGGCGAGAGAGCTGTCGGCATGACAACAGCGCGCTACAATCTGAAGCGACGGACATAAGCGACAGCAGGTTGTAATGGGGAATTTCGAATCGAGCATCAACACCCGTGGCGAAGCGTTTTCGGCCAATCGCAGCAGCATGCTGGCGCTGGTAGCTCGGCTGGAAGAACTCAATCAACGCGGCGCCACACTCTCAGCAAAGCGCGCAGAGCGGTTCGCCGAACGCGGGCAACTGCTGCCTCGCGATCGCCTCGCTGCCCTGCTCGACCCCGGTATGCCGTTTTTTGCGATTGCGAATCTGGCCGGCTATCTGCAGGACAATAGCGATGAGGCAAAATCGCTGCCCGGCGGCAATGTGATCGCTGGCATCGGCTTTATCGAAGGGGTGCGTTGCGTCATCTCCGTCAGCGACAGCGGCATTCAGGCCGGCGCACTGACAGAACCCACGGCCTACCGCATTTTCAGGGCGCAGGAAATCGCACTGAAGCATAAGCTCCCGTTCGTTCACTGCGTCGAAAGTGCCGGTGCCAACCTGATGCAGTATACCGTCGGCGGTTTCGTTGCCGGTGGCACCTTCTTTGCCAACCTCGCGCGACTGAGCGCTGCCGGTATTCCAGTGATCAATCTGTTGCACGGTTCATCGACGGCGGGCGGTGCTTATATGCCGGGGATGAGCGACTACGTCGTCGCTGTTCGCGATCGCGCCAAAGCGTTTCTCGCCGGTCCACCGTTATTGAAAGCGGCAACTGGCGAGATCGCAACCGACGAAGAGCTGGGCGGCGCGCTAATGCACGCAGAAGTCAGCGGCCTGGTCGAGTATCTGGCCGAGGACGATGCACACGCAATCGAGATCGGACGCGACATCGTTAGCAAACTGCAATGGCAGCAGCGTTGTCCGCCGCAGCCAGCCCGATTATTTGCAGAGCCACGACTCGACATCGACGACATCGCCGGCATTGTGCCGCTGGACTACCGTAAGCCGTATGACGTGCGCGAGGTGATCGCGCGAATTGTCGACGGCTCAGACTTGCTCGATTTCAAGCCACGCTTTGGCGTCAGCACGGTTTGCGTACAAGCGGCGGTGTTCGGCCACGCCTGCGGCATCATCGCCAACAATGGCCCCATCGATCCTTCGGGTGCCGCCAAGGCCACGCAGTTCATGCAGCTGTGCGATCAAGCGGGCCATCCACTGATCTTTCTGCAAAACACCACGGGGTACCTGGTCGGCAAAGCCTATGAACAAGGCGGCATGATCAAACACGGTTCGAAGATGATTCAGGCAGTAACGAATGTCGATGTCGCGAAGATCACAATTAACATTGGCGCCAGTTACGGGGCTGGCAACTACGGCATGTGCGGACGCGGCATGGCGCCGGACTTTTTGCTTACATGGCCCAATGCCCGCACCGGCGTTATGGGTGGCGATCAGGCAGCAAAAACGATGACCATGGTGAGCCGCGCAGCAGCCAAAGCCAAAGGCCGGGACTTGCCGGACGATATCGTCGCGCGGCAGGAATCGGAGCTAAGCGCATTATTTGACGGCCAGTCCGATGCGTTTTACACGTCCGGGCACATGCTCGATGACGGCATGATTGATCCCCGCGACACCCGCCGCGTGCTGGGTTTCTTGCTCGACACGATCGCTGCGGGCGCGACGACAAACACCCGACCCAACAGTTTCGGGGTGGCAAGAATATGAGTGCAGAGACGATCCTCACAACACTCGACCGGGGTTGGCTCACCATCACTCTGAATCAGCCCGCCAACCGCAATGCGCTGAGCGATGCGATGGTCGCCGATGTGTCGAGCGTGTTAACCGCAGTCGCAGACGATCGAGACGTTCGTGGCATTACCTTCCGTGGCGCAGGCAAAGTGTTTTGCGCGGGTGGCGATCTAAAGGGCTTCCAGCGCGAACTAAACGAGGCATCACTGGCGACCATCAATGCCGTTAGTCGGCGCGCTGGCGGGTTGTTCCACCAGATCAATGAAATGCCGCAGGTCGTCGTCATGCTCGTACACGGCGCTGCGATCGCCGGTGGTCTCGGCATGATGTGCGCAGGCGATATCGTCGCTGTCACAGCAGACACCCGCTTTGCACTGACCGAAACCCAGTTGGGCATCGTGCCGGCACAAATCGCGCCGTTGGTAATACAACGAGCGGGGCAGGCAACCGCACGACGACTGATGCTGACCGGCGCTCGCTTCGATGCGCAACAGGCACAGACGTTTGGGCTCGCCGACTTTGTCGTTGACGATGGCGATGCGCTCAATGCGATAGAGAGCCAGATGCAAACCGATGTCAGGCGCTGCGCGCCGGGTGCGGTAGCCGCGACCAAGTCTTTGTTGCGTTCGCTGACAGGCCTGCAGCGTACGACACTTATCGACAACGCCGCAGAGGTGTTTGCCGAGCGACTGGCGAGCGACGAAGGCCGCGAGGGCATCGGCGCATTTATCGAGAAGAGAGCGCCACGGTGGCACGAATGAGACGGCTGCAGCGTATTCTGGTTGCGAACCGCGGCGAGATTGCCTGCCGTGTTATTCGAACCATTCGGCAAGAAGGTCGATTTGCCATTGCAGTCTACTCAGAGGCGGATGCCACAGCACCGCATGTCGTGGCAGCCGATGCCGCACTACCGATCGGTGAGTCAGCAGCGACAGCCTCGTATCTCAACATTGCACGCATCATTGAAGCCGCGCGGGAGTCACGAGCCGATGCGATCCATCCCGGATACGGGTTCTTATCAGAGAATCCCGCACTTGCTAAAGCGTGCACGGCAGCGGGCATTACGCTGATCGGTCCATCGGCCGAATCGATGGCTATCATGGGTAACAAGGCCGCTGCCAAACGGCGCATGGTCAGCGCGGGCGTGCCGTGTGTGCCTGGCTACCAGGCAGATGACCAATCTGACGCTCGGTTGATCGAAGCAGCGGCCGAAATCGGCTACCCGTTGATGGTCAAAGCCTCCGCTGGCGGCGGTGGTCGCGGCATGCGGCTTGTTCGCGCGGCGAGCGACCTGGCCGATGCGTTGCGACTTGCCCGCACCGAAGCACTGTCCGCTTTTGGCGATGATGCGCTGATCCTCGAACGCGCCATCGCGTCGCCACGACATGTAGAGATTCAAATTCTCGCCGACCAACACGGCCACACCGTTCATCTCGGCGAGCGTGATTGCTCCGTGCAACGACGTCACCAGAAAATCATCGAGGAGGCGCCCAGCCCCGTGGTTGACGATGCGCTGCGCGCACGCATGGGTGCTGCTGCGGTTGCCGCCGCGCAAGACATCGACTATGTCGGCGCCGGCACCGTCGAGTTCTTGCTGGATGACACCGGAGAGTTTTATTTTCTGGAAATGAACACACGCTTGCAGGTCGAACACCCGGTCACAGAAATGATCACGGGGCTGGATCTTGTCGCGCTGCAAATCAACGTCGCCGAAGGCGCGCCGCTGCCGTTTGATCAATCACAGGTCTCGATGAGCGGACATGCGATGGAAGCGCGACTGTATGCCGAAGATCCGAACAGAGACTTCATGCCAGCGGTCGGCGATGCGCTGCTATGGCAAGTTTCAGGGTCCGCCCGCACAGACGCTGGCATCGAGACGGGCAGCACGATCTCACCCTTCTATGATCCGATGGTGGCGAAGATTATCGTCCACGGCGAATCGCGAGATACAGCGCGCCGTAAATTGATCGCCGCATTGCGCGAGACAACATTACTCGGTGTTCAGAACAATCGTGACTTCCTGATTCATGCTCTGGCGGACGAGACGTTTGCACGCGGAGCGGCGACAACAGCATTCATCGAAGAACAGATGCAAGCGCCACCTCACGATAACGCGGCGACTTTCGAGCTCGAGCAGCTTGCCGGCCTGGCCTGGTATCTGCACGAGCGTGCACGGTGTGCCGCGGCGGTTGGTGTTCGCGGATTACTGGGCTGGCGCAGTGATGGCGCACTCAGAAGCCGTTTCAGTGTTTTGCAGGACAATGTCGCGCGCCACCTGGACATCGTATCCGTCGGACCAGACGCACTCGATGTCGACGGCCAGCTTTTTGAAATTGTGTCTCAGGATACGCATCGCATTGTCTGCCAGAGCAACGGACAGGTCATCGCGTTTCATTACGTGCTCGATGAGCATCGGATACTGGTGGCGACCGGCGATCGCACCGGCACGATCATTCGCCCGCGTACCGGCGTCACAGCGGACCAGGCTCAGGGTGCCGGCGACGTCGTGGCACCGATGCATGGTCGCATCATCGACCTTACCGTCACAGCCGGCGATGTCGTCACCCAAGGCCAGACGCTCGCGGTCATCGAGGCGATGAAAATGCAGCACGATATTCTCGCGGGCGCCGCTGGTACCGTCGCTGCGGTGCACTGCGAAGCCGACCAGCAAGTGGACTCGGGCAGTGTCCTGATCGAAATTGAGGCGCACGACTGATGCCGTTTTTTGAAGCCGCGGACTTTGTTGCCGAAAGCGAACAACTCGCCACGCCGACCGCCTCTCTGGATAACGCGACACTCGCGACCGAGACACAATTTAAGAACTGGCGTATCGCTGACATTCTCGGACACCTTGCCATATGGAACGAAGCGGCCTGCATGACCTACGAAACTCCCGATGATTTCCAGCGTTTCATGTCCAACATGCTGATGGCGCTGCAAAGCGGCCAAAGCATGCGCGAGTTCGAGGCTACAAAGCTCGGCGGATTGAGCGACGAGGCCGTTCGTGCGCGCTGGATGGAAAGCGTCGCCGACACAGGACGTGTTTTTGCCGATGCGGACCCGAAACACCGCGTCGCGTGGGGCGGACCCTCGATGAGTCTGCGATCCTGCCTGTCCGCCCGAATCATGGAAACCTGGGCGCATGGTCAGGCGATTTACGATGCGTTGGGTCAACAGCGACCGCGCACCGATCGGATCCGACATATCGTCGCGCTCGGCGTCAATACATTTGCCTTCAATTTCAAAACACATGGCAAAACGCCACCTGATCGTATGCCGTTCCTACAGCTCTCGGCACCCTCGGGCGATATCTGGTGTCACGGCGACGAAGCCAACAATGATCGCATCTGCGGCGAAGCCTTTGAGTTTTGCCAGGTCGTCACTCAGGTCCGCCACATCGACGACACGAACCTCACGGTCACCGGTGACACCGCTCGGCAGTGGATGGCGATCGCACAGTGCTTTGCCGGTCCTGCGCATCCACCGCCGGCCCCCGGTTCACGATTTATCCGTTAGTTTGTCGCGTCGATCAACGGCGTATACTCAACCATTCACAGCGTTCGCGAAGGGGACAGCGTCATGCAAGTGCAACAATTTGAAGTCGACCGACAAAATCTGGAGCGCCATCGGATACGAACCTATGATGCGTTGCCGCTCAGTGACGGCGAGATACGCGTCGCCGTCGATCGATTTGCGCTCACCGCCAACAACATCACCTATGGTGTCGTTGGCGAAAAGATCGGCTATTGGCAATTTTTTCCGTGTCCGGACGAATGGGGCATGATCCCGGTCTGGGGTTTTGCAGATGTGACTGAATCACGGCACAACGAGATCGGCGTCGGTGAACGACTCTACGGATACTGGCCAATGGCGACGCACCTGACGATGCAGCCGGGCAAGGTCGCCGAACAAAGATTGACCGACGGTGCCGCACATCGCGCGAACCTGCCACCGGTTTACAACGGTTACGCGCGCTGCCAGCGGGAGCCCCACTACGACCCGGCGATGGATAGCGCACGCATGCTATTGTTTCCACTGTATGCGACGTCATTTTGTTTGTACGACTATCTCGTAGACAACGACTATTTCGGCGCTGAGCAAGTGATCATTCCAAGCGCCTCTTCGAAAACGTCGATCGGACTTGCCTATGCGCTGGCCGATGATGCGCAAGCGAAGCCCGCTGTCGGTATTACGTCGGCCGGCAATCTCGCCAAGACGCAAGCACTCGGACTGTACGACGACGTACTAACCTACGACGACATCTTGTCGGTGCCTGACCGACCCACTGTGATTGTCGATATGTCCGGCAATGGTCCGGTACTGGCTGCGCTGCATCAACACCTTGGCGACAACATGAAGTACACGTCAAACGTCGGCTTGACGCATTACGATGACAACCAGATGGTCGAGGGGTTTATCGCTGCACGCAGCAAAATGTTCTTTGCACCCGGCCACATGCAAAAGCGTGCCAAAGACTGGGGTCCTGGCGAGTTCGAGAAAAAGGCTTTCGCTTTCTGGCACAGCGCGGCGACACGCAGCAGTGATTGGCTCAGCTACGAATACGTGGATGGCATGGGCGCGATGCCGGACGCCTATGCATCTGTATTAGCCGGCAACATCAGTCCGGAAACAGGACTGATCTTGTCCCCTACCGACGGCGAGTAATGTGATGAGTCAGTTCGCCGTTCGCCTCGCTGTACTCATTGGCCTGGTACTGGCGATCACCAGTCGTGGCGCCAGTGCAGACAAGCGCATCGCGATCACATTCGACGATGCACCGCGCGGCGCCGGTGCATTGATGCCCGCCGAGCAACGCACGCGCATGCTGATCGATGCGCTGGCCGCAGCGGACGTCGAAGGTGCGATGTTCTTCTCGACGGGCAAGAATCTGGACAATCGCGGCAGCGAGGGCGAGGCTCGCCTGCGTCAGTATGTCGAAGCAGGACACACGCTGGCCAACCATTCATACGCGCATGGCTCGGCGGATGGTATGCCGGCGGATGCGTTCATCGCGGATGTCGAGCGCGCACACGAACAGCTGCGCGATTTCGACGGTTACCAGCCGTGGTTTCGATTTCCGTTTCTGAACGAGGGCGGCTCAATCGAACGGCGCGATGCGATCCGCGCGGGGCTGACGCGTCTTGGTCTCGAACAGGGTTATGTGACCGTCGACAACTACGACTGGTATCTGCAAGCGTTGTTCGATGAAGCCGTGAACAGCAAGCAGCCCGTCAACATCGATGGCTGGCGTGACCTTTACGTGAAAGTATTACTCGAAGCGGTCGCGTTTTACGATCAGATCGCGATCGATACACTGGGGCGATCCCCTGCCCATACCCTGCTGTTGCACGAAAATGACCTGGCTGCCTTGTTTATCGATGATTTGTGCGCTGCGTTGCGCGAGCGCGGTTGGGAAATCATCCCGGCAACGGAAGCCTATCAGGACCCACTCAGCGGTGACCTGCCAGATACGTTGTTCCTCGGCCAGGGTCGCGTCGCAGCGCTGGCGCGCGCGGCCGGCACATCACCCCGTCAGTTAGTTCACCCTTGGGAAAGCCAGTCCGCCTTGCGTGCGCTGGCGGTCGATGCCGGTCTGGCGGCACTCGCAACAGGAGCCTACCTCGATCAACCAACCCCGGGTATCACCCCCGAAAAATTCGCGCCGGGTGTTCTGTCGCTGCCTGGTCGTTATGAGTATGGTCTAAACGCCTCGGCCGACGGTCGTGAGCTATTTTTTGCAGTGGCCAATGAAGACCATCGTGGCGAAATCCACCAAATGCGCTGGGAAGACGGTGCCTGGTCTAACGCTGAGCCGATCCTGGTACACCCGACCTATAGCTTCGCCGACCCGTATCTATCGCGGGACGGCACGCGGTTGTATTTCATTTCATCGCGCCCGAAACCGGGGACCGACTTCGTTGGGCAATACGATATCTGGTATGCCACGCGTCTGCGTGATGGTTGGTCGGAGCCTCGGCAGATTGAAGGCACCGTGAACACCGACAACAACGAGTATTACGTATCGTTCACCGATGACGGCACGCTGGCGTTTGCCTCCAATATCCTGTCCGAGAGCGATAGTGACTATGACATCTTCCTTGCCGAGCTGGAGAATGGCGCCTACACACAACCCCGCAAGCTGACCGGTCGTGCCAATACCAAAGCTTACGAAGCTGACCCGTTCATCGCTTACGACAGTAGCTACGTGCTCTACAGTACAACGCGACGTTATGGTGCCGGCATGCGAGACATCTTCATCAGTTTTCGCGAACCCGATGGCAGTTGGTCCCGTGGCTTCATGCTCGGCAACGGCATCAATACCGATAAGCTGGAATTTTGCCCGTCGGTGACACGGGATGGTCGCTTCCTGTTTTACACGAGTAACGAGGATATCTATTGGGTTGATGCCGCCGTTATCGAACTCGCCCGTGAGCGCTGGCGAGCCGGGGATGACTGACGCACCGCAGCGCGTCTTGCTCGCGGGTGCGAGCGGCTACATCGGCCGCCGCGTCGCCGAGACTCTCGTTGCTCGCGGCTGTCAGGTGATTGCGCTGACACGCTCCGAGCCAACAGCCAGTAAAATGCAAACTGACTCGATCGTGGCCGATGTCACCGATGCGGATAGCTTGAGCGATGCACTGCGCAACACACGAGCGCACAGCGTTATTTCGTGTCTGGCGTCACGCACCGGTGTCAGCGAAGACAGCTGGCTCGTGGACCATCAAGCCAATCGAAATCTACTGGCCACCTGTCGCGATCTCGGTGCTGAGCATTTCGTTTTGCTGTCGGCGATTTGCGTGCAAAAACCACAGCTCGCGTTTCAACACGCCAAGCTCGCGTTCGAAAATGAACTGAAGAACAGCGGCATTGGCTACAGCATTGTTCGCCCCACGGCGTTCTTCAAATCGTTGTCCGGGCAGGTTCAACGGGTTCTCAACAACAAGCCTTTCCTCGTATTCGGCGACGGCATGCTGACTGCGTGCAAGCCGATCAGCGCGGAGGATATGGCGGCGTACCTGTGCGACTGTCTGGTCGATACAGACAAACGCAATCGCGTTTTGCCGATCGGCGGTCCTGGCCCGGCACTAACCGCGCGTGAGCAGGGTCAGCTACTATTTGACGCAGTGGGCAAACCAGCGCGGTTCCGCTCGGTATCGCCACGTCTTTTCAAAATACTGGGATGGATGCTGGCGCTGCCTGCCTGGGTGTCGCGCGCCGCAGCGACACGCCGAGAGTTACTGCGTATCGGACACTACTATGCGACCGAGTCGATGCTTGTCTGGGACCCTGTCGGCGACCACTACGACGCCGATGCAACGCCTGAGTATGGGCGCGATACGCTGGCGGCGCACTATCAGCGTCTCGTCACCGAAGGTGACAACGATACGGAACTCGGCGAGCACAAACTGTTCTGATAGTGCAGGGACTGCGGTGACGCCGTAGACTGGGCAGCTGGTTGGCACAGGACAAAAATGCATGAGATCGACGCGCACCATTGGCTTGCTGGGAGGCATGAGCTGGGAGAGCACGATCGGCTACTACCAGCGCATCAACGAAGGCATCAAACGCGAGCTGGGCGGTCTGCATTCGGCCAAACTGCTGTTGCACAGTGTCGATTTCGCACCGATTGAAGCGATGCAGGCGAGCGGTGACTGGGCCGCAATGGGCGAGATGCTCGCCGAAGCCGCCGTCGGTCTTCAGCAGGCAGGCGCTCAATGTCTGTTGATTGCGACCAACACAATGCATAAGGTCGCGCCCGCTGTAGAACAGGCGTTGGCGATTCCATTGATTCATATCGCCGATGCGACGGGTCAATACCTGGTCGATACCGGTCACCGCACGGTCGGTTTGCTCGGTACTGCGTTTACAATGGAGCAAGATTTCTATCGCCAGCGTCTCGCTGAACGTTTCGATCTGAAAGTGCTGATACCGGAACCCTCAGACCGCGCCGTCGTTCACGACGTGATTTATCGTGAGTTATGTCTGGGTCACGTTAAGCCGGACTCGCGCGCACACTATGTTCGGATCATCGAACAGCTACAGCAAGCGGGGGCAGAGTCTGTGATTCTTGGCTGTACGGAAATCGGACTGCTGGTTTGCGAACGTGACACCACAGTGCCGTTGGTCGACACAACCGCAATACATGCCGACGCGGCTGTCGCTTTCGCATTGGAGAATTCATGAATACCCAACCGTGCTTGTTGCTAGTCGACGTCCAGAGCGCGTTCGACGACGGCGATTACTGGGGCCCACGTAACAACCCCGATGCCGAGCAACAGATCGCGGTGTTGCTAGCCTTTGCGCGTGAGCAGCAATGGCCTGTCGTCCACGTGCGCCATGCATCGCTGACGCCCGGCTCGCCGCTACAACAAGCGTTGCCTGGCTTCGCGTTCAAACCCGAGGCCGCGCCCATCGCGGGTGAGCCTGTGTACACCAAGCACGTTAATAGCGGTTTCATCGGCACGACGCTAGAACAGGATCTGCGTCGTGACGGCATTGAGCAGCTCGTCGTCGCAGGCCTGACAACAGACCATTGTGTTTCCACCACGGTGCGCATGGCCGCGAATCTCGGCTTTGATGTCCGCCTGGTCGCTGATGCCTGTGCCACGCATGACCGCACAGACCTGCAAGGACAAGCCTGCCCGGCAGCGGTGGTACATCGGCTGCATCTGGCAAGCCTGAATGGCGAGTTTTGTGAGGTCATTAACACCGAAGCCGTCGTGAACAGTCGTTAACAATTCGTCAACCTCAATTCGTCGTCATCAGGCTATACTGACTTTACGTCGAATCGTACATCGCAAGGAGCGTCACCGTGTATTCTTCACTCGTTGTTATTCTGGTCGGTATCGGTTGCCTGATCGTCGGCGCACTGCTCGGGTTCTTTCTTGGCAAGCAGCGCGAGTCGCTTGAGTCAGCGAAAGCGGAAGAAGTGAAGGAGCAATTCGAGCAATACAAAACCGACGTGAACAATCATTTCAACGATACCGCCAAGCACTTTGCAGCGATCGGACAGGAGTACCGAGCGCTCTACAATCACATGGCAAATGGTGCAGAGTCACTACTCGGTCCGGAGTCAGAGGTTCGCCGCGCCGGATTTCCTTTTCTGCCCGCCGCCAGTGATATCGCTGGCAGCGCGATGGACGCGACCGATAGCGATCCCGACACAGCGTCGGATGAGACCAACGACGCCGCGACAGCACAGCCAACCAGCATCGATGACACACCCGCCGCGAACGATCCGACCAATGCCGGTGACGACGTCGAAACGTCCGGGGCGGCGGCCGCTGACGAAACCCTGGATGACGCAGCGACAGAAGTCGACACTGACGCGACCACGGAGGCCGCGGCGGCAGAGGACTCGACAACGGAAGATGGTGAAACCGAGACGGTCGCCGGCGAAGACCCGACGCAAACCGACACCGATCAGGATGACCAATCCGACGAGCATCGTCGCGACTAACTGCAGCATTAGCAGCCATTGCGATGAACCTGCGCACGGTGGAAACCCATGTCGCGAAACTCACCCTGGTTTGGGTCGCGTTATACCTGCCGCTTGAAACTTGGGCATCACTGCCCGACCTGGCGAGCCCGTATTACATCGTGGATCTTGTCGGTATCGCGCTGATGACGTGGGGTGCGCTGTTATCGCTGGCGCAAAGACCTAGACCCGCTCCCGCGCTACTCTGCGCAGGCTTTGCGTGGTGCGCCGCGAACGGCTGGCGCGCGACCGCCGACCGTTGGACTCGTATGACCGACTACCCCTCCGACGCAATGGCATCTATCGAGCTGTGGGTGGTTGCTGGTTCGACGCTTGCGGCCGGTGTAGTGTTGCTGCTGCTGATCGGGTTGTGCACCCAATCCACAGCACAGACTCATGACGGCTAACCTCGATACGAAATTCGGCTGCGCATGTGACGAGGTCGCTTTTTCAGCGACCGATGCACCGCTCTTCCGAGTGCTGTGTCACTGCACGATCTGTCAGCGCTTCAACCGCGAAGACTTCGCCGACATTCTGGTCTATCGTGCTGGTGATGTGCGCTCACCGCCCAACAGCGTCATCGCGTTCAAGCACTACAAGCGTTGGTTCGGCGTTGCACGCGGTCGCTGTCACCAGTGTGAAGCACCCACTATCGAACGCTTTTCAGCACCGCTGTTTCCGCCGTTGATCATGGTACCCACGGTGCGCGCAGTGAATCTGTCCGCACCCGCACCGATCGGCCATCTGTTTTACGAACACTGCAAACAGGAAGCTGCAGATGACCTGCCCAAATACACCGGCTTTTTCGGCAGTCAGCTCGCGTTTATGCGCGCACTGCGCCAACAGCTGCGAGAGCGCCGACCATCGTAGCCGCTACTCGGTAACCGTGATCGTGATCACGCCAGAGTAGACCGGCGGTTGATGCGGTATGTGCAAGTGATCACCAAGCAGTAGTTGCAAGGTATGTTTGCCGGGCGCGAGCTCCAATACAGTTTCTGTCTGACCACCGCCGAAATGTACATGCTGATCGTCTTTCGGAATGGGTAGGCCAAAGTCCGGTAGTCCGGTGTCGATGAGCAGATGATGATGCCCACTGCCCGGCTGGTCATCACCGGCCGGCACCACCGTCAGATTTTCCACACCAAACCGCACCGTTAGGGGCGAGGTTACGACGGCACCATCGGCGAGTTCGGAGAAGAATACCCGCGCACCATCAGGCGCGTCTGTGCGCGGCAGCTGCGGTTTCGCCATCGTCGATTCACTGGCGGCTGGCGTGCTCTGTGCCGTTTCACCGTTAGGTTCGTTTCGATCGCCACAACCGGCAGCCAGTGCTGCGGTCGCCGTTAATGCGAAAGCTCGAATCAAAGTTGTCATAGCGCAATTCCTCAGTGTGTGTACAGCGTTACGACACGAGCCGCAAGCCGCCAAAACGTCATTCCGTTTCTTCGGGTATTTTGGGATCCAACTCGCGAATCACCACCGTCTTGACGCGACGATCGTCGGCGTTTATGACTTCCAATTGATAGCCCTGCCATTCGATGGACTCGCCCACTTCGGGGATTCGCTCGAGACGCTCGACCATCATGCCACCAATCGTCGTCGCATCGTCCGTCCGCTCCCAGGCAATGCCAAAGTGTTTCGCGATACGGCGCATATCGACCGTCGCTCGTACGATACGCGCGCCGTCATAGCGTTTTCGGATATCGGCATCCGGCGCATCTTTTTCATCCTGAATCTCGCCGACGATTTCCTCGAGAACATCTTCCAATGTGACGATGCCGTCGACACCGCCGTACTCGTCGACAACCACGGCCATGTGGCGATGTGCCTGCTGGAACGTACGCATCAAGCCCGACACCGAAGTCCGACTCGGTACGATCAACGCATCACGCACCAACGCTGTCCAATCGATATCGGCGGTTGGATTATCCTGCATCCAGTACAACAACTCCTTGACCAGTACGATACCCGTGACGTCATCAAGATTTTCCGAGGCGGAGAACGGAAAGCGACTGTGTGCAGTCTGACGGATGTAGCGTTCGACCTCGGCGCGTGCCATGCCGGTATGCAAATAGCGTACGCCCTGTCTCGGTAACATGACGTCTTCGGTTCGCAGATCAGCCAGTTGCGTCGCACCGACCACAATGCCCGCAGTTTTCGCGGCGACAGCACCTTCGTTGCGGCCAAGCATCGCGAGCAACCGGATCTCCTCGCGAGACGTGACCGGTGGTTTTTCAGCAGGCCGCAAAAGACGCGACAAGCGCTCACTGATCGCAACGATAGGCCAAAGCAGCTTGACCAGCCAATGAATACCATGTGCGACCGGCGTCGCGAGACTCGGTGCGTAGGTGACACCCAGTGTTTTCGGAATGATCTCGGTGAACAGCAAAACAGCCAGCGTGAACAGAATAGAGAACACCCACAATGCGTCCGGGTTGAATGCCGTCGAAAAACTGGCTCCCGCAACCGATGCACCGACGGTATGTGCTGCCGTGTTCAGGATCAGGATCGCCGCAATCGGGACGTCGAAGTGCTCCTTGAATCCGGCCATTAACGTACCAGCGCGCTTACCCTCCTGCACCATCGTCTCGATTTGCGGCCGGCTCACGGACAGCAACACCGACTCGGCGATCGAGCAGAGAAACGAACAAACCAGTACGACCAGTACGGCGACAGTAAAGACCAACATAACGTCTTGGACCTCGTCTTGACTTTAGGCGACAAGAATATCAGGGCTCCGCCGCCGAATGTTGGCTTATCCCCTGGGAGGTGTTGGCGACAGTTCACACGACTGCAGCACCGCTGGATCGATCCTATCCGCATAAGCAGATTGCGCGATGTAGTGTGCGCACTCACAAAGTACACGATTGTCGAAATCTCCGGGCCAGCGCCGGCCGGGCTCACTGACTATCGACAAACAAAAGTCCTGGGGTATTGGTTTCATGGTCTTCCCTCCTTGCAGAAACCATGAGGTTAGACAAAGACACCCCACTCCAACCAATCGAAACAATCGATGCGCGTCATAGAGGCCGGCAATGAATGGTACATGCAGGCGGTCAAGCCGACGCAGCAGCCGGTAGCGCCGTGCAGAAAGCGGCGACGTCCTGCAGCTTGCCCATCGATACTCGCGACCAGTCGGCATAGTCCATGTATTGCCCACGAATACGAATATTTTTTTCGTCAAGTCGCGCTTTCAACGTATTCGCTGCGATACCGGATTTGAAAAACACGAAATTCGTATCGGACTTGAGATACGGCATGCCAGCCGCCTGCAAGGTTTCCTCCACCATCTCGCGACCCTGTAGTATCTTTTGCTTCGAACGCTGGATAAAAGTCTGATCGTCATAGCAGCCGATCGCTGCGGCATAACTGACGCCAGACATCCACGACATCGCGGCACCGGCGATGCGACGTGCCGTCTCAGGCTGCGCGATGACATACCCGACGCGGATGCCGGCCAGACCATACAACTTAGAAAACGTACGCGACACGATGACATCGTGACCCTCGCGCACAAGGTCGATACAGCTATGTCGCTCGGGCTGATCGGTGAGTTCCATGTAGGCCTCATCGACGACGACGGTGGTCAGTTTTGCCATACGTTTCACACTAGCTTTCAATGCGTCGGGCGATTCGAGGACACCGGTCGGATTGTTCGGATTGCACAGTTGCACCATGCCGGTATTGGCGTCCACCATCGATTCCAGCGCTGCCAAGTCGACCGTGAAATTTTCCTTCATCGGAGCACGCTGAATGTCTGCCAGACCGAGACGTTTCGCATACATCGGTGTTGCATCAAAAAACAAGCGCGGCGCTACGATCGG
The DNA here is from genome assembly GCA_039033995.1 of Pseudomonadota bacterium. Taxonomy (GTDB): domain Bacteria; phylum Pseudomonadota; class Gammaproteobacteria; order Steroidobacterales; family Woeseiaceae; genus CALBPI01. Next base: position 22,789 of record JBCCBP010000016.1, read on the forward strand.
GCCTTGCTGGCCCCAAACGACAGCGATGGCCGACAGTGCTTCAGCAGACCCGGCAGAGATCACAACCTGCTCTGCTGACAGCCCATGACGCTCCGCGATCATGGCCGCCAACACACCGCCTGCCTCGTCGGCGTAATAAGCGCCCTTGCGGGCGGCGTAATCCATCATCTTTAAGGCGGAGTCCGCCGGACCGTAGGGATTCTCGTTACTGTGCAAGCGCACGATACCAGGCTGTGGCCCGATCAATTCTGAGCCACGCGGCAACGTCGGGAACGCACCGCGTGCCTCTGCGTCAAGTGCTGCTTGCTGTGTTTTGCATGCTGCCGTTAATGCAGCGGCGCCTGCCAGGACCGTGCGTCTCGTCGTCATCATCGCTCTTCTCCTCATCCCCCCGCTGCCACCAGCATGGCATAGAGAGGACGCGAGCGCGACCAACACGGTTGACTACCAGTTTGGGCCTGCGAATGTCATACGAAAGAAGTGCCCGAACAGGGCCGGGTTCATCACGATGGTAAACACGAAACCCCACAATGCCCCGGTGAAGTGTGCCATGTGACCAATGTTGTCCGTGCCGCGCTTATCCATGTACCACGAATAATAAAGATATGCCGCTCCGCCCAGAATCTGCGGGATGGGCAAGACACCATACAAGTAGAGGTTCTGCCACGGGTCGAAAACGATCACCGCGAACACAACGGCTGAGACGCCACCCGACGCGCCAAGTGCGGCATAGTGCGGGTTGTTGCGATAGCGGAGATACGCCGGTATCGATGCAACGGCAATGCCGCCAACATAGAGAAACATGAACTTGTGCAGCGCAAACGGCTGTAGCGCGGCGGGATAATAGAAACTCTCCAGTGCGGTGCCGAACGACCACAGCACAAACATATTGATGGCGAGATGCAAAAAATCAGCATGGATCAGCCCTGACGACAGGAATCGATACCATTGCTTGCGCTCACGGATCGTCACCGGGTGAAATAATAACTGCGATTTGACACCGCCATTGTCCATGAACAGCAGGGACACGCCGCAGGTCACGGCGACAATAAACAGAGTGAAGGTCATGATTGGGGTGCGTCGGTCGCCGCCTCTTGTTGTGATGTTCACAGTGTAACGTAGTACAGCGCAGACCAGGCGTCGGCTGGCAGGGCGACAGCCCGTAGGACTCACCGGGGTGTCTAGATTCGGTCGAAGCGCATAACCGAATTCATGTTACAAACGGGGATTAGCCTGTTCCGTCACACTGGCCGATTGCACAAAACTGCTACAATCGTCGGCTAACCACGAGTGGGAACGAGATGCGTCAGAGCCCTACCCAATTGTTCGACTATCCCAAGTATTGGGCTGAGTGCTACCCGCGCGCGACATTTTTGCCCATGTCGCGTGACGAGATGGATGCGCTCGGCTGGGACAGTTGCGACATCATTCTCGTAACCGGTGATGCCTATGTCGACCACCCGTCGTTCGGAATGGCGGTGATCGGGCGACTGCTCGAAGCACAGGGCTTTCGCGTTGGCATCATTGCACAACCAGACTGGCGCTCGAAGGACGCATTCGAGGCCTTGGGCAGACCCAATCTGTATTTCGGCGTCACAGCCGGCAACATGGATTCGATGATCAACCGTTACACGGCCGATCGCAAACCCCGTTCCGATGATGCTTACACCGCAGGCGGACAATCGGGCGCTCGCCCGGACCGTTGCTCACTCGTCTATGCGCAGCGCGTACGTGAAGCGTTTCCTGATGTGCCGCTGGTACTCGGTGGCATCGAAGCATCGCTGCGTCGCATTGCTCACTACGACTATTGGCAGGAGTCGGTACGTCGCTCGATCCTCGTCGATGCGACCGCGGATATTCTGCTGTATGGCAACGCGGAGCGAGCGCTTGTGGAAATCTCGCATCGCTTCGCGCGTGGAGAGACCGTCGCCACGATGATGGACGTGCGCGGATGTGCGTTCATTCGTCGAGATACCCCGGAAGGCTGGTGGGAGATCGACTCCACGCGCGTCGACCGCCCTGGCAAGATCGACCACATCGTCAATCCCTATGTGAGCACAACAGACGCGCGCAACTGTGAGATTGAACGAGCGGCTGCCGGCGAAACCGATAACGAGACAACCAGCACACCGCTGCGTTTCGTTCCGGACGCCAGACGTAATCGGCATCGCACCGTAATTCGATTACCGTCGTTTGAGAAGGTACGCAATGATGCGGTGCTGTATGCCCACGCGAATCGCGTATTGCATCTCGAAACCAACCCCGGTAATGCCCGAGCGCTCGTGCAAGCGCACGGCGATCACGACGTCTGGTTAACACCACCGCCGATTCCGCTGACAACCGAGGAAATGGACTACATTTTCGATCAGCCCTTCCAGCGCGTGCCCCACCCGACCTATGGTGATGCGAAGATCCCGGCTTATGAGATGATCCGCTTTTCCGTCAACATCATGCGCGGGTGTTTTGGCGGTTGTACCTTCTGTTCCATCACCGAGCACGAGGGCCGCATCATTCAGAATCGGTCGGAAGAGTCGATCTTGAAGGAGGTCGAGGACATTCGCGAAAAAGTGCCCGGCTTCACCGGCGTCATTTCCGATCTGGGCGGCCCAACCGCCAACATGTACCGGCTTGCCTGCAAAAGCCCGGAGATTGAGGCAGCTTGCCGCAAGCCCAGTTGTGTATTCCCTGGAATTTGTCCGAATCTGAACACCGACCACAGCGCGTTGACACAACTCTATCGCAAGGCGCGCGACTTGCCGGGCATCAAGAAGATCCTGATCGCCTCAGGTCTGCGTTATGATCTGGCCGTCGAAGATCCGGAGTACGTCAAGGAACTTGTGACACATCACGTCGGCGGTTATCTCAAGATTGCGCCCGAACACACCGAGCGCGGACCACTCGACAAGATGATGAAGCCGGGGATCGGTACCTATGATCGATTCAAAGAGATGTTTGAGCAGTTCACACGGGAAGCGGGCAAAGAGCAATACCTCATCCCCTACTTCATCGCGGCGCACCCGGGCACAACCGATGAAGACATGATCAACCTAGCGTTGTGGTTGAAGGCAAATGGATTTCGTGCGGATCAGGTGCAGGCTTTTTATCCGTCGCCGATGGCCACGGCGACAGCGATGTATCACTCCGGAAAAAATCCACTGGCAAAAGTCGGGTATAAAAGTGATGGTGTTGAGGTGATCAAAACCGCTGAGCAACGCATTCTGCATAAAGCGCTGTTACGTTATCACGACCCGGACAATTGGCCGGTCATTCGAGACGCATTGATCCGACTAGGACGTCGCGATCTGATCGGAGATCGCGACGACCAATTGGTACCCGCGCAAGATCCTGCCAAGCAGTATCAGGCGCACCGCCGCAAAAATTCTGCCAAAGCTCACCAGAAGCGTCTCAAGAAGAATCGACTGGCAACACAGCACACAGGCCTCCCGCCGCGGCAGCAGTCCTGATCGCGGAACAGAACGCATGCGGCACTCGTCCAGCCACACTTTTCCTTTTCGCCAAGCTACGATGTTGTGCACGATCGTTGTGACGGCATGGCTCGGCGGCTGCAAAACTGAAGCGACACTCAAGCCGTTCACCAGCGACGGTTGCTCATTGTTTCCCGATGCCTCCCCGATCTCCGAATCCGACTGGTGTGCCTGTTGCTATCAACACGACATCGCTTATTGGCAAGGCGGCACCAAAGCGCAACGACAGGCAGCCGACGAGGCGCTCCGACAATGTGTTGCGGACAAAACGGGTAACACGGCGCTCGCCAATCTGATGTACGAGGGCGTACGGGTGGGCGGCAGTCCATATTTTTACAACTGGTATCGCTGGGGCTACGGCTGGCCATATGAGCGTAAGTACCAAGCGTTGACGTCGGCCGAACTCAAGCTGGCCGACCGGTTGCTGGCCACCCATCGACAGCAGGCGAAAGCTCAGGCTTGCGCCAGTCGCTAGGGCGCAGTCCAACCGACGCGCGCATCAGCATCCCACACTCAGTCCTTTTGCCCTTTCCAACAGGTGACCTGGATAGCGGCAAAGGCCACTGGGGTACGACCCGAACGCCAACGCTGCTGAGCCCTCGAATAGCGCCCGATACCCATTTTGACGGACCTCAGAGGTGTATTTTTGTCACCGATGTGACAAGGTATTAGCAGTAGTTGGAGTTACGCGATCAACGACTTCACCAAACCACGTCGATTTTGGGTCGGTGTGCGGTGTGTTGTTGGGTCGAAACAAGGATGAGTCTGGTGGTCACACAAACACCTGACAGTAAGGAAACACGCGACGACTGGAATAGTTTTCGCACGATCATGCTGGCGACGCCCGTCATCGTGCTCGTCGTTGCACTTGCAGTTGGAGATTTCACCACGGCAGCGCCGCTCGCGGCTTTTGCTGTTTGTGCTATCTGCCTGTTTTATTTTCGTCGAGGCCTGAAACGCACCATCACCCTGCATGCGGTGATCGGGTTACTACTGTGCTATCAGACCTTGTTGCTATACAGCGCAAGCGACGAGCCCAATATCGGCATCGTTTGGTATTTGATCGTACCGGCGATTGGCGCCCTGCTCGGCAGTCGCGGTCATATTCTTTTCTGGACGCCAATCACGCTCGCCGCGATCGTGTTTAGCTGGCTGCAATACCGGCAGCTGCCGGTGTTTGCTCATCCGATGTCGCTCGCCAACCTACTCGGCGCCACATTGGTGGTTGCTTATGCATCGCTCGGTTTTATTGGCCAGAGAAAACGTAAAGAGCAGGAGTTGAAAGACGCACTGTTCGCGGCACAGGTCGCCGAGCGCGAAGCACGAGACGCCCGCAATGCGACGACACGGTTTCTCGGCTCGATGAGCCACGAATTGCGGACGCCGTTAACCAGCATTGCGCTTTCCGCTGAAGTACTGGAAGACAAACTACGCGATTCACCGGATCGGCATTGGCCGAGCAATATTCAGGCAAGCACACAATCGTTGCTGCTGTTGCTGAACGACGTACTCAGCCTCGCGCGCAGCGATGCTGCGCAAGTCAAACGCAAAGCGGAATTGTTTGCTATCGAAGACGTGCTTGAGGCAGTCCGTGCCATCGCCTACCCATTGGCATTGGCACGCCGTGTCACGTTGTTTGTCGGCGCGATGCCGGACGTCACAGCAGAGTTGCTTGGCGAACCCGACAGACTGCGCCAGGTGCTCGTCAATCTATTGAACAATGCACTGCAACATGCGGAAGCAACGCATGTCTGGCTGCTTGCCGAGAGCACAATGGATGGTGTTCGTTTCAGCGTGGGCGACAATGGCCGTGGCATCGCGAAAAACCTGCAGGACGATATTTTCCAGCCATTTTTTCGCGGCGCGGATAATGATCGCAACGAACAGCCCAATGGGTCTGGATTAGGTCTCGCCATTTCTGCCGGCTACCTGAAATCGATGAATAGTGAGCTGTCGCTCGATAGCGAGCCCGGTGCCGGCGCCGTCTTCAGTTTCGTGTTGCAAGCGAATGATCACGCTCGCGTACCAATAGGCACGCGACACTCCATTGAGACAGAGTGGCCCAACGCACTGGCAATACGCGGCAGTTTTGATGTGGCGCTCAAGTGGGCGCGCGCGTGGCTTGCGATATGGGCGATTCAGGAGACACAATCGGCAAACGATGGCTTTTACGCGGCAGATGACACCGCCTCGCAACTCGGGTCCATTAGCGAACTCAAGCGCCAACTCGGATCACTGGGGGCTAAAGCGCCAGCGACGGTGGCTCCCGCTCGTAGTCTTCGGCAAACGCTGAGCCACTCGCTGAACTGCGTGGTGTGTGATGACGATACGCGAATACTTGATGTGCTGGCGGCGCGACTCAAAATCGCCCGCCATACGGCGACGTGTTTTTCTTCCGCAGGCGACATGCTCGATCATCTGACAAACCATACGCCTGACGTCATCATTCTCGACTTACATTTATCGGGGGAATCCGGCCTCGATGCACTAAAACAACTGAGGGCCAGCCAGCTCGCCAGTGCCGGGACGCCGGTTTGTATGCTGAGCGGCGCGCTCGACGAACGTGAGGCGTGCCTGTCTGCAGGTGCTGACGCGTATCTGTTCAAGCCCGCCAGCGGCGATGAATTGCTGGAAGCCATTCAGACCATCACCAACCCGATCATGCAGGCAGCTGCCGCGCGTTAGCCCGCAGTCAGCATGACCGCTGCCGTACGCAGCAAGAGTCCGAACAGCACGACACTCGATATCGCGAATGCAAAAAAGCGCGGTACAACATTGGCTGCCAGCACCTGCACAAGCGAATGAACAACGCGAGTCGCGACGTACAGCCAGGCGAGCGTCAACCCCAGCATATCCTGTTGCCCGAGCAGAGCGATCATGATCATCAACGCATAAAACAACGTTGGCTGTTCATGCAGGTGATTGTAGTTGTCTGCCACGGAGCGAGCGGCGGCAGGCATTTTCGCCTGCCAATCGGCGCTTGGATGACGCGCTTTGTTGGGGTGGATGCGCGCCTGTTTCATCGCAGGAATCCGGGAAAAATATAGCCACAGCCACATCACCATCGTCCAGCACATCAACGCGATCGCTGGCAACAGAAACCACTCGACAGACATAAGCCACCCACTTCAAAACGCTTTGAGAATGGGCGCAAGTTATCACATTGCCGCGAATCAAAATGCATAGCCTTCATGCAATATTGCACGGGCAAATGATGGCAGCTAGCGCTCCGTCGCCGCCGCTGTAAAGGCAGCGAGTGCCGCGCTGATATTGGCCAACGGCGTTGCACAACCATCCATGCTGTGGCGCTTCGCAAGGTAGGCGGGGTCGTTGTAGCTCAGCCAGACATCTTGCGCCGCATCTTCATAGATCAGTGCTTTCTGAGGGAGGTCCAGACCCACGGACTGAGCGCAACGCATCAGCGGCGTGCCCGCTTTGGGGTTACCAAACACGACCACAACAGTCGGCGGCAGCGATTGACCCACACGTTGCGCGCCAGCAGCATGATCGATCGTCGCAAAATGTGTGAGGCCCTTGTCCTCAAGCACGGCCAACAGGCGCTGGGTGGTCTCGGCCACCGAATAGGCGCTCTGTTGTCGAACAATGCCTGAGTCGACAGTCGCACAGCCGGTGCAGACCAATATGACCAGAAACCAAAGACAAACTGTGCGCATACCAGTCTCCCGCAGAGTGGCGGCGCGAAAATACCGCCCAAGGGTTAAGCAAGCTGTACGGAGCTCGCCACAGAGTCCAGTGTAGCGCACGCGACATCGACAAGTGTCACGAAACAGACGACGCGTCCCGCGTGCTAGGACGCGCCATCATTCACTGTTAGCGTGTCAGCCGGTAGGCGTTGCGCTCAAAATATTCACCGTCACTATCGAAGCGCACTTCCTTGCGAATCTCGAGCCGCGACGCGTGGAGTGAATACGTCATCCGGATATCGGCCTGCTGACCATCGTCCTTGTCACGATATTCGGTCACGACAACGATCGTGCCGTCTTCTAATACCGAACGACTGACAACAGGCTCGCCATTGAGCTTTCGACCATCCTTACTGATCCGCAGTTTTTCGCGAGAGTTATATTGCGACTCGCCGGGGTATTTGATTCGGTAGATCACCTTCTTTTTGCCGGGCTTATCGAATTGAATCGTTACCGGGATTTGCTCAGACTCACCACTGGAATAATCGAGGTAGCTGAGCGAACCGGTCCACGGCGCCCCGTCGAGCATCGTGAGATCGGCTTGCGTCACACAGGGTGATTCCGCGAGAGCCCATTGAGCGACAAACAAGAGGGCAAACAAGGCGAACGTGTGGGAGATCTTCATGGTTAAGTCCTTGAGTGAGGGTAGATATGAAACGTCGAGATCGATAACCGCGCTGCGAAGCGGCTTTTGTCAAAGCGCGACGCCGGTTTCGCAACGCTCGACGCGCTGCGTCGAGCCCAACAACGACGCTTGCCAGCAGTCCTCGTGGATCGAGCAATAGCAGATATCGATATCAATAGCGCCGTTCCAGGCTTGGACGAGTGCGCGCGTATCGTCGTCCCATGAGACGCCAAATAAGGTCAGGCTGTCACCGGGCGCAACCACCGAATTGCTCGGATCAGACATCGCGTAGCGGTCGTAGCTGAACGCGCGCTCCGCGCCGATCGTATCGACGATGAGTTGGTCGACATCCTGCACAGGCTGACCGTTGTGCAACAGAACCAGCTGCCCCATCAGTGCGGGGCCAACGCCTTTGTTGACCATACGCAGCCGAAAGCCCGAACTAGAGTAGGAGGGATCAATCTGGATGTATGGCCAGACTTCAGCGCGCTGCTGCGCCCGCTCACTGCTGACCTCAACAAACGAGACGAACAATGCCGCAAGCGATAGCAGAACCGCAAAAATAGCGGCTATCCGGTCAAAATTGGTACCGCTGCGCTGGCCTTTCGGCGGTGATTGATCGCTCATTCGTATGCTCCTTTGCTGGCGTGTGATTGGCAATGCAGTAGCAGAGAATAGGCGGACGTCGCCACTCATTCGCCTCAAAATAGCGAATTTTCATGGATTTACGGATTTTGAGACGTCTGAGAGCGCTTGAATTGGGTCGGTGTCATGCCGACGCTGTCACGAAACACACGATTGAACGTCGCTTTCGAGTTAAACCCGGAAGCAGCGGCAATCTGCAGCAACGGTTGCTCCGCCGTCAGCAGCAGTGTTTTGGCGTGTGTCACACGCAGATCGTTAATGAATGCGTTGAAGGTTTGACCCCGCCCCTTGTTTACGGCACGTGACACATAGGTCTCGTTCGTTGCCAGACGGCTGGCCACCTCACCGATCGACAATCGGGACTCGAGAAACCACGCGCCATCGACCACGGCGGCTTCAAGGACTGCTGATTCCTGATGCCAGTCTTTGTCAGACGCACCATTCGATCCGTGGACCGATGACGATGACGTCATTTTCGGAAATGTGACAATGGTTTTCGCCAGCGCCTGAAATCCGATCCACGCAACAACAATGGTCAGTGCGATCTGTAGCGGATACTCGTCAACGTAGCTGACATCCTCGAAGAAATAGGGTGCGAGCTCTATCGCACTGAACAAGCCACCGCCGGCAACGATCGCGACGATCAGTTGGGTCAACCACGAAGGATCGAAATCAAGTGCGGCAGACTGCGTCTGCTGCAGGAATTGTCGGTACTGTTGAACAAGCCGATAGATTGCGACAGCCGCAAACAGGATCAGCGCAATGTTCAGCGCTGTCTCGACCGGCATGATGTACGGTACGTGCACGGCATCGTTGTAAGCCCATTTGGCCTTGTAGTCGCCGAGCGTCAGGAATGCCCACAAGTAGTACAGCAACTGTATGCCGCCTGGCAGCAACAGCCACTTATGCCAGACCGGAGACTCGGCGCGCATCAGCGAATACGCATGCAGGTACAGGCATGGGCCGGCAAACAGCTCGAGCGAGAACGGCGCGAACGTCAGCCCGGGCCAGACCGCATAGAAGCCGGCAAAGCCGATGATCTGTGGTATCTGCGCCATCGCAGCAACGATCAGAAATGCGGCCAGCCATCGATTGGCTGCGCGCTCCACACGGCGAGCGAGCAACATCAAAGCGATGATGACGATCGGCAAACAAACGGCGAACGTCAGAGCCGAGCGCCAGCTGATGTCGATCGCCGCCGTCGCTTCGTTCAAGCGGTTCGCTCCGGCAGATACTGGAATACCGACTCGAGGGGCACACCGAATACGTCGGCAATGCGAAAGGCCACCTCCAGTGATGGGGAATACTTGCTGGCTTCGATCGCGATGATGGTCTGCCGCGTCACACCAATCCGGTCTGCCAGGTGCTGTTGCGTCATGTCCTCGTGTTCCGCGCGCAACGCGCGAATACAGTTACCGATCGGTAGCGCGCGTTTTGGCATCAAACACCCCGTCGATAAAACAAGATACGCAGGCCGTTGGCGAGAATCTCGGACAATAGCAACGACAGTAACAGCAAATGTGCCACGAGCACCGTTTCGACTCCCACAATCATTGCGCTGATGGCTGACAGGATACCGATGCTCATAACCCAAGAGGATAGTGCCTCGGCGCGCCAAGCAATCAAACGGTCGCGTTCGTCCGAAAAATCACCACGACTGGTAATCGCCACAACGATATGACCCGCTACCAGTACGATGACCAGCATCACAACACTGACTGCGAATACCGCAACATAGGCGCGAATATCCATCACGCCAGCCATAAACATCTGTTTCGCCGTCCAGAAATAGCCACCCAGCACAGCGATCAATGCCGTCACCTGAACCCAGACCGATTTTTCCACAAAGCTTGCGTTCATTGCCTCATCCATTAACCATCGAATGTAAAATATATTTTACATCGCTTCGGATGTCAAACATTTTTTACATAGTTGCCAATGGACCGCAAAACGATGGTATCGCGTCACTGCAATTCGACGCGCACCGGGAAATTCATTGACCGGGCGATAAAACACTTTTCGTGCGCCAAATGGTGCAACGACGCAAGCTGCTCCAGTGACACCGGTGTCGTGGCTGTCACCTGAGGCCTCAGAACGACTTCGGTGAATTCACCACTGCCGTCCGCGTGGGTCTGCATGCTACCGCTGGCATCATCACTGTAAGCGACAACTACGACACCCGCCGCGGAGGCTTCGTGCAGGAACCACAGCTGATGACAGGCGGACAATGACGCCACCAATAGCTCCTCGGGGTTCCAACGTGTCGCATCCCCTCGAAACCCCGGGTCGGACGAACCGGCCAGATCCGGCTTACCCGCCGCGCGAATCACATGGTCTCGGGCGTAGTCACGATAGCCGCTGGTACCCGCGCCCAGATTGCCGGTCCACTCCAGAGACACCGAATAGCGATGCGTCATACCCACATCCTGCTCGGCGTCCACAACTGGAAACAGCGCATCGCTAGCTACCGTATTCGACGACGATCTTGCCGAACTGCTGATTCGAAGCCTGGTACGCGAAGGCTTCAGCCAGAGCGTCCAGTGTAAAAGAGCGATCGATCACCGGAGTGAAGCCGTTGACATTGATTGCTGCCACCATGTCGCTCTGCATAGCGTGACTACCCACTGCGATGCCCGAAAGGCGCAACTGTTTGAAAAAATACTTCGGAAAAACAATCTCGCCTTTACGGCCACCGAGTATGCCAACCAGCACAATATGTCCGCCGATTTTCGCAGCCTCGGTCGACTGGTAGATCGTCGCACCACCGCCGACATCGATGACATGATCCACGCCGCCACCCGACAGTTGCAGCACGGTCTTGCCCCAGTTTTCGTCTTCGCGATAGTTGATCACGTGGTCGGCGCCGAGCGCTTTCAACTTATCGAGCTTCTCCGCCGACGAAGAGGTGGCATAGACTTCGGCACCGGCCGCTTTGGCAATCTGCAGACAGAACAATGACAAACCGCCCGTGCCTTCAACCAACACGCTGTCGCCTGCCTTAATGCGACCTTCGATAACCAAAGCGCGCCATGCCGTGAGTGCAGCGCACGGTAACGTGGCCGCTTGCGCAAAACTGTAGCCGTCCGGGATCGCGGTAATCGTGTCGGCCGAGATGTTGCTCTGTTCAACAGCAAAACCGTCGACCGTCTCGCCGGTGACCGCCATCATGCCCGGCAATGTAGGTGCCCCATCCCGCCAGCCGGGAAAGAACGTCGACATGACGTGATCGCCAACCTGCCATTGCGACACACCGGCACCCACCGCCACAATCTCGCCAGCGCCATCCGACATTGGCACTCGACCATCGGCGACGGGAATCTGCCCGGCCGCAACCAGATAGTCGTGGAAGTTTAGCGATGTCGCGTGCCAACGTACCTGCACTTCACCGGGAGCCGGCGCCGAGACCTCGACATCTTCAATCGACAAATGCTCGAAGCCGCCACCATCTCTGATTCGAATCACACGCGCCATGACCATCTCCGCGTTCGCAAAACCCGATTGTAACCCGCAGAAGGTTGCATTACGTCGCCGGTGACGAGACGATGCAGAGATGGATGCGCAAATCGCCGTCGTGGCCACTGGTCCGCAACAGGCGCTATGAAAATTGTTGTCTGCGGCGCCGGTGTTGCCGGGCTAACCAGCGCACTCTGCTTGCACCTGGCCGGACATGACGTCACGGTCCTGGAACGAGCGCCACGCATTGCAGCTGTCGGTGCGGGCATTCAGCTCGGGCCTAACGCCTGTGCCGTTCTCGGCGCCATCGGGGTCTTAACGCCGCTGCTGAAATCTGCGGTCATACCCGATGCGTTGCAACTGTGCGCGGGTCACGACGGACGGCCCGTGTTTTCGATGCCGGTCAACCAGGCTGGCGGTCGCTGGCGTCATCCCTACCTGCACGTTCATCGCACCGACCTGATTCAGACACTGCTCGACCGGCTGTTGGACATCGCACCGGATTCGCTGCATTTGAATTCGCCCATCGAACACGTCTCCAGCAGCAACGGCAGCGCCGTTGCGCATGCTGCACGCGGTGATCGCTTCAACGCTGATCTGATCATCGGTGCGGATGGCATTCATTCGAACACACGCACGTTTGTCACGCACGAGGGTTCCGCCACCTACACTGGCAACGTAGCTTGGCGCGCAGTCGTTGCGACTGCAGCACTCGGCAATCTGGCACCACCACCTGCTGCGACGGTCTGGGCAGGTGCTGAGCAACACGCCGTCACGTATCAACTCCGTAACGGCGACCTAACCAACCTCGTGCTCGTGACCGAGCAAGCAGACTGGCCGCATGAAAACTGGACACAACCCGGCGAACGCGAGGCGATGCTGACGCGCTTCGGCGACTGGCACCCATGCCTGCGCGGGATCATTGAGCAGACTCAGCAGTGTTATCAATGGGCATTGCTCGATCGACCGCCACTACAACGCTGGTACCGAGACCGTGTCGTATTGATCGGCGATGCGAGTCACCCGATGCTGCCCTTCATGGCACAAGGTGCTGCGATGGCGATTGAGGATGCATGGATTCTCGCCAGTCTGCTCGGCAAGTCCGGCAAAGTGGCGGATGGATTGTTGCGATTTCAGCGTTTGCGACTACCGCGGACACAGCGGGTTTATCAAACGGCGAAACGTAATGAACGTCTGTTTCACTTGCGAACGCCGCTGACACAGGCGGTTACCTGGGGCGGCATGCGAGTGCTGAACGCGACCGCACCAAAACTATTCCCCGTCGGTCTGGACTGGCTGTATGGCTATGATCCCGTCGCGATGTATCCCATCAAACCGAAAACACCGCAGGCGGTGACATGAGCAGAACTTTCCATATCCGTTCGCCGTTACAAGGCCAACTGGTCAATGTGACATGCGCTGTTGGAGACAGCGTTGCACCTGGCACCACCATCGCGACCCTCGAGCTGATGAAAATGCAGCATGTCGTGCAGTCGCCAGTTGCGGGCTTCGTCACTGACATTGCGTACGCGGTCGGTGACCTCATCGAGGAAGCGTCGGTACTGGTCAGCGTTCGGCTCGATGACACCGCGACTGCCAACACAACAGCGGACGATGAGGCATCGACCACATCGGCCGCCGCCGATGAGTTACAGGAAGCCCGCGCGCTCACGCTGGACGCAGCGCGACCTGACGTTTTCAAAGCTCGCGAGGCAGCCGGCCGTCGCAGCGCGCGTGAAAACATCGACGACCTGATTGACGCAGGTAGCTTCAGGGAGATCGGACAACTTGTGTTTGCCGCACAGCGTGCGCGACGCAGTATTGATGACCTGAAACAACGCACACCGGCGGATGGACTAGTCGCTGGCCTTGCCACGATCAATGCCGAGCGCGCGACGCACAACGCTCACTGCGCCGTACTGCACTACGACTATACGGTGCTGGCCGGCACTCAGGGTGCCATGAACCACGCCAAGACCGACCGGTTGCTCGCTATTGCTAATGAAGGACAGCGTCCAGTCATCTTTTTCACCGAAGGTGGTGGCGGGCGACCCGGCGATGTTGATGTCGCCACACTCGCGGGGCTCCACGTACCGAGTTTTGCCGCGCTCGCGAGACTCAGTGGTCAGGTGCCGTTAGTCGGTGTCGCGAGCGGCTATTGTTTCGCGGGCAATGCGGCATTTCTCGGTTGCTGCGATGTCGTCATCGCGACGCGCGATACTTCGATTGGCATGGGCGGTCCCGCAATGATCGAAGGTGGCGGCCTCGGTCGCGTCGCTGCTGCAGACGTCGGTCCCGCGGATCGGCAATTCGACAATGGCGTGATCGATATCCTGGTTGAAGACGATGTTGCCGCGGTCGACGCCGCTCGACGCTATCTCGCGTTCTTTCAAGGCGACCGCAACGAGTGGCAGCCAAGCGACGTTGACCTTGATCAGTCGATCCCAGCCAATCGGCTGCAGGTTTACGATATGCGTTCGGTCATTGCAGGCATCGCGGATGCCGACAGTGTCCTGGAACTGCGCGCCGGCTTTGCGCCGGGCATGGTTACCGCATTCGCGACGCTCGCTGGCCGCAATATCGGCATTATCGCCAACAATCCAACGCATCTCGCCGGGGCGATCGAACATGACGGCGCTGACAAGGCGGCACGCTTCATGCAGCTCTGCGATGCCCACGGCATTCCGATCGTGTCACTCTGCGATACACCAGGCATCATGGTGGGCACCGAGTCGGAACAACAGGCACAGGTGCGACACGCCAGCCGCTTGTTTGTCACCGGCACCAACCTGACAGTACCGCTGGTCGCGGTCATCATCCGCAAAGCCTATGGACTCGGCGCCATGGCCATGGCCGGTGGCGGTTTTCATGAGACACAGGCAACCGTTGCGTGGCCGAGTGGCGAATTCGGTGCGATGGGTATCGAGGGTGCCGTGCGTCTTGGTTACCGCAAGGAACTGGAGGCTATCGCTGACCCCGAGGCGCGCGAGGCGGAGTTCCGCCGTCGCGTCGACGACGCTTATGAACGCGGCAAGGCGCTGAACGCCGCCCCGTACTTCGAATTCGATGCAGTCATTCAGCCGAGCGAAACCCGACAGTGGTTGATCGCGGCACTTGCAACGCACACGACTGATGTGCGCGGCCAACGCCCCAATGTGGATACGTGGTAGTTGTAGGTTTTACGACGTCACGAGGGAGTGGCGTTCTTAGCCTAAGCGCTCATACGTGGGTTAAGCCTGCGGCAGACCGACGACCTTTTCCACCTAACGCCCAGACCTCAGCGCGCTGAGCGTGCACGTCGTCTCGCTAGCAACAGCAACGACAACAATCCCAAACCGAACACACCGACGCTGCCGTTAGCGCCGAAACCAGCCACAGGCGGAGGCTCCTGCGAGTCCGGTGGTGGCGGCGGGTTATTGACCAATACCGTTGTCGCCGCAGGGTCGAACGTAAAGTCGGTGATGTACTCTTCACCGAAATCGACGGCCTGCAACGGCGAGGCAGTCACAACATTATCGGAGTTTTGAATTCGGCCAGTGCCGTCTGCTCGCATTTCCAGTAGTGCCGGATGAAAACGACCGTTGTCGACTTCGCGACCATTGAAGGTCAACACGACGTCGGTGCCGACCAGTTCGTCGACCTGCACGCCGTCGGTCAGATCGGCATCCGCTGCAATCTCGTACTGCAAAGAACTACCTTGCGCGTAAAACTCTGCGCCGTCGATCATTCTCTCGAGGTTGAACGCATCGAATCCGGATGGCGTTGCTGTCGGCAATGTCCCCGACACGGAATAGTTGACGGTCGTCAAATCAGGATTATTGAACAAGCCCGCTGCCAACTCACCATTGACGACAATAGTGATCTCGAACTCGGTCACGTTATTGAAAACGGCCGTGCGGGCGAAATCGCTACCAATGATCGACAAATTCGCGGTCTGGCCGCGCGCAGTCAGGCTGACAAGCGAAAGTAGTGTAATGATCAAGAGTCTGTTGGTCATGGATTGTCTCCAAGCATCACCTGATGCGCTGAGCATACGACAACGCTAACGGCTTTCCCAACAGACTAATGCGACCTGCGTCTGGGTTTTGCGACAATCACCCGCTGGCGTAAGCGCCGCAAAAACCGGATGCGCAGTAATTACCCGGCTTCAACGCTCCAGTCGCAACCTTCACAGTCCGGGTCTATGCCGCCCGCAGACAAGACGTCACGCATAAAGTCTGTCCAGGTCTGATTCGGCTGCCAGACCGCATTCATATCCCGCTTTGCGTCCAGCACTGGCACATCCTGATACAACACGCGATAAAGCATCGCGAAGACAGAGGCACGGTAGTTGAGCTGGCAATGCAACAGAGTTTTGCGCTGCCGATTTTGCTCGAGCACGTTCGCGATCAATTGAAAATCCTGCAGCGTCGGATTGTTCCAATCGACCGGAATGTGCACGTAGGTCAAGCCCTGCTGATGGGCGAGCCGATCAGCATTCGGCAGCGAATTTTCATGGTCGGTGTACGCCACATAAACGACGGTCTCAAAGCCACCGTCGCGCAGCATCAGGAATTGCGCCTCTGTGGGCTGGCCGGCACTTGCGAATAGCGGCGTATAAGCATGATAGTTGACGATGTCGTCGGCCGCCGCGACCGCGCTCGACAAACAGAGCAATACGGCGAAGACACGGCGAACGTTGCTACGAATCGAGTCTGATAGAACCGTTAGTATCGACAATTTTGTGCCATCCAGTTAACGACAATTCTCTGTAACGCAATGCGGTTCGCAGAAAACGAATGATCACCATCAATTTCCAACGCGGTTAACGCGATGCGAGGATTCTTTTCATACACAGCCGTGAGACGACGCTGGACGTCGACGGGCACCGCCGTATCGTCACGACCGGTAATGAGCAAGACTGCCTTGCCGGCCAGTCCCGATGCATCGTTGCGCAAATCGAACGAACGACTATTCGCGAGCGCCTCGGACACGCCCGACTTGCCTGTCAGATTGTTGAGCATGAATAACTGGTCGAGATAGGCGCCGAACTCATCGACTTCATTCTTGGAGCGCTCCGCCATTTCTCCAAGATTCGCCGCCGCCAAACCGACAACGCAGTCCAGACGCTGGTCGCGTGCGCCAGCGCGTATCGCCGCGAAACCGCCCATTGAGTGACCAAGTACGGATAGGCTCAGACCGTCAACGCGATATTGGCTACCATTGAGTCGCAACCATTCGAGAGCGGCATTGGCGTCACGCGACAGATTGCCAAACGTGTAATCGCCTTCGGCACCCCAGGCACCGCGGTAATGCATGAATAACACATTGAAACCAGCGCGTCGTAGCGATTGCGCGAGGTCGAGATTTTTTTCGTTGCCAGGCAGACCATGCAACAAGACGACCGTCGCATGTGGCCCGCGGCCATTCGCGACCATCAGGTAAGCCGGCAAGCGTTTGCCCGCACTGTTCAACGTCAGCTCAACATTGGTAGGCGGGAAAGCCGGGTCAAGCTTCGGCACATCCTGTGTCACCGGGTCGAACGGTTTATTGCCACCGGTCGTTGCAGCACACGCAGCCATGACGAACGTCATGAACACAAGCAACGCGCGCATCATGACTGCACCTCGTACAGTTGGCTTAGATAGGCGCCGTGCTCGTGATAGTGCGTAATCGCATCGCGACAAGCCGCCAGGCTGCGCGCATGTTTTTTCTGCGGTAGCCGCAGCGCCTTTTTCTCAGCGGGTTTGTAGCGACCCATACCGGACAACAGGCAATACCAACTCGCACGCTTGTATGGATGTTTATCGAGTTTGGGACCGACCAACCGGTCAAAGCTCTCATCGCCGTCCCAAGCCAACAGAATTTCTTCAAGTTCCGGCGAAAGATTTGGGTTGGCCCGAACGTCGCGCCAATACGCCGTGTCATCGCGACTCGCAGCGAGATAGTGCATTTGCAGATAATCGCGCGTGCCGTCGACCAGACCGTTGACGAGCCGGTTAAACTCGGGCTGCGGAGTTGCATCGAAGCCGGACTCTTCGAAACGTTTGGCGAAAGACTCAAGGGTAAACTGAATCACGTTCAGCATCGGCGCTTCTAGCGGCTCGAGGAAGCCCTGTGACAAACCGAGCGCCAGGCAATTCCGTTTCCAATGCTCACGAATGGTTCCGGGCTGCCACTTCAAGTGCAGCGCTTTGGCATCGTCGGCAGCAGGGCCAAGCAACGCGCGCAGTTCGGCCTCCGCGTCTTCGCCGCTCAGGTAATCAGAACAATACACGTAGCCGTTACCAAATCGATGACTCAGCGGGATATGCCACACCCAACCATGTGTCAGCGCCGCAGAGACCGTTTCGGCAGGAATATTGTCGCGGTCTTCGATCGGCGTTGGCATAGCAACTGCAGCGTCGTTAAACAAGAAATCGCGGTACGACACGTAAGGCTCATCGAGAGTCTGCCGGATCAATAGGCCCTTGAAGCCGGAACAATCAATAAAGAAATCGGCGTCAAAACGACCATGTTGCTGCGTGTTCACACCCGCGATATCACCGTTCTCGTGCTGATGTACCGTGTCGATCACGTCGTCTATCAGTCGAATTCCGTTGGCGACACCCCGTTGCCTCAGATACTCGCCGAGCAATGCCGCATCGAAATGGTAGCCATAATACTTTTTGTGCGGTAGCGGCTGCTTACCAATCGGCGCACGACACTCGCGACCCAGATGGCTGGATATAAAGTAGCTATCAGGATGCGCCGAGACATCGTAGCCCTCACGACGCAGGTTTGCGTTCTGAAAAAAATTGGTGGCACCATCCGCATCGATCTGAGAATAAAACGGATGACAGTAAGTCTCGTACCCCGACGCTTTCGACCATCCGGGAAAACTGATGCCGCACTTATAGGTCGCATTGCAGGCAGGCATCCATTCAGACTCCGGAATGCCGAGCAGGTCGAAGTAATCCTTCACGCGGGGGGTGGTGCCTTCTCCCACGCCAACCGTACCGACGACTGTCGACTCGATTAGCGTGATGGTGGCGCCCCGTTCTCCCCAGAGATGCTGCAGCAGGTTTGCAGCCATCCAGCCTGCGGTCCCACCACCGACGATGAGTATGTTAGGTGCTTGTTTCATGGTTTGAGCTCGCGTTTCTCTGCGCCAAGAATACCGGAAATATCGGGATTCGCGAATGCTGATCCACGCTTGCGAGCGACAACGGCGCGATTATCAGGTCGAAAGTGGTTCGACAGCGAGAATTGGCGGAATGTCCCGCACCTGTCGCGTCGGGACACGGTTTTGCAGAAGATACGCGGCTAGAACGGTTTGCTGAACACCAGGAAGTGTTGTTGTGGCAGCAGATCATCCGTGCGCACCCATTCAAGACCGATCGCCGACATCTCGCGTTTCACTTGTTGCTCCGACATCTTATGTAACGGTTTGATGGCGACGGCGGGGTCCTCTTCGCGGTACTCAATGAGAATCAACTGACCACCGGGCTTCAGCGCATTGGCAATGCCCATGCCCATTTCGAAGGGATAAGAGAATTCGTGGTATGCGTCGACGATCAGCGCGACATCAATGCTACCGGGTGCAAGTCGTGGATCTTGTTCATCGCCGAGACGCGTCTCAATGTTGTTGATACGCTGTTCCACAGTTCGCGCAGTGATGATGTCAAGCATCTCTTGCTGTATGTCGACCGCGATCACTTGTCCGTCTGGCACGCGCGATGCCATCGGCAAACTGAAATAACCCGTGCCGGCACCGATATCTGCCACAACGCTATCGGCTTGCAAAGGCAGATTCGCGATGAGCCTATCGGTCGCCTCTTCGCGCTCGCGGCCATCACGCTCAAGCCAGCCAGCACCAAGGTGCCCCATCACCTGCGAGATCTCTCGGCCAAGATAGACTTTGCCAATACCGTCACGCGATGGCGTACGGTAGCTGTAAGGGTCGTCAGTCGCAGCGTTAGCAGGCGGTTCGGCTTGTCCGCACGCCGCCACCAACAAACTGCCTAATACTGCAACAGCAAACCATGAGCAGACTTGCGGAATGGATGCAGGCACAACGAGACTCCATCGACGGAAGATGTGATGGTTTTCGTTGCTTCGCCCTGTGTGGATGCAAGGTGCTACCGAACCGGCGAGGTCAGTTGACTTTGAAAGCCCCTGTCACGATGTTGCTGTACCCATCGTCCAGCACTTCGACACGATTGCGCCCATTCGACTTGGCAGCGTACAACGCTTCGTCAGCGAACTGGTAAAGGGACTGCGAGCTGCGACCAATCCCTGGTTGCACGAAGACCGCACCGACACTGACAGTCACCTGCTCGGCAGCCGATGATGCGGCATGCGGGATGTTGGCATCGACGACCGCGCGGCGAACCGATTCTGCGAGTGCACTAACATGCTTCCGGGTCGATCCGTAGCACAGCAACGCGAACTCTTCGCCACCGAGGCGCGCCGCCATGTCTAACGGTCGCTTAACCGCGCCGCGCAACAGCCCCCCGATAGTCTTCAAACATCGGTCGCCCGCGGCATGACCGTAAAGATCGTTGTAATTTTTAAAATGATCGACATCGATCAGAATCATGCCGATCGGCTGTTTGTCGCGCATACCCTGTTTCCAGAGCATCTCCAGCGACTCCTCAAACACGCGGCGATTCTTGAGACCGGTCAGCGCATCGACATTGCTCAGGTGCTCCAGTGCGTGTTGCTGAAGAAAACTACGCCGTAGCGTGTGCTCCAGATTGTAGATGAAGATGATCGCTAATCCGGTCATGGCACAGATGATAAACGCCTCAAAACCGATGGCTTCGGCAGGGGCCCCGGCGGCCTGTAGGAAGAACAGATAGGCTACCGTCGTTATCGTACCGACGGCGAGCACCTGCCAGAACATCAAACCGGCCAGCATATACATGCCCAGATAACCGCAGACCATGGCAATGAAAACATCGGTATTGCCGGACGCCACTTTTTGCGCCGCACTGTAGCTTCCAATTATCGCCATACCACCCAACAACAATGGCGCAGCCGTCACCCATAACCGACGGTACAGTAACGGCACCAACGCAATCACCATCAGAATGAGTGACAGCGGCCGCATGCCCCAGGTGAGTAGCTGCGCTGCGATTGGGTCTATCGCGCTGCCGGCGGGTTTCGGCTCCCGTGTCACCATGACCCACGCCATCAAGACGATGACAGCAATCAGACAGGAAACAACACGCCCACGAATCAGTGCGAGATAGTCTTGCCGAAACTCAATTTCCAGCGCGGGCGAGAACCGCAGACTACGAAAGCCGCCTTCGAGCGTCTGCTCGTAGACCTTGAAATGCTCATTCTTTTCGCTCGACATGATTGCCGCCGTTCTTCGTGACTACTTCAGGGAAAGCGGCCTGTCGACCGAAAACTTTAAGCGGCCGGTTAGCGACTGGTTATGTCAATACCAAACAATGCCGGCATATCCTCGGGCTTGTACAAGCCGACCCGTGACAAATCGACTGGCGAAGGTGGCTCGCCGGAAATGTCGATCACCCGATGTTCCTGCTCGATAGCGCGCTCCAGCGGCATCTTGATGCGATCATCGACGACGATGCCAGCCGACGCGAAAGACTGCACAATGGACTGCAAATGCGCCGCTTTGGCAGCCTCGCGCGACACACCGAGCTTGGCGCAACGCGGATAGGTCACTGACGTGACAAAATTGTCGCTGACCACATACGAGAAACGATTGATGACGAGCCTTGGATTTACAGACGCGAGCACCCGATCGACCTGGCCCTGGAACTCTGCGCGCAACTGAACTTCATAGACTTCCGGCCATTCGAAATCCATCGACAGCACGAAACTGTCGTCAAGTTGCTCGTAAGCATAGGTCATCGACGCCTGAATGTTGTTGAAGCCATACTCTCCCAGTTCGCTTGGTGTCCAACTGAAACCTGCGACGCAGTATGAGGCGGGATCAGCTTCGACGGTGGGAAGGTCGCCTCCCGTTTCCGCCATGGCGACCGTATTCAATGTGTCGAGCAACGCGGCAAAGTAGTCGTGATACACGTCCAGCGTCAGTCCGTCGACGAAAAAAGAGCCGCTTCTGGGCAGTTCACCGCGACCGCTCAGAACACGTCCCGGCAAGTCGTGCAGACTGAGTACATCAAGAAAGCTCGGCAGTTGTATGCCGACCGCATCGATGGCCAGGCGATTCTGGAAATCAGCCAATTTGACCGAGATACCGCCAACGTACAAGGAGCCGTCGATCGCGCTCGTCACGTCGTCATAGACGACAGCAACACCGGCCGGCATCAGCGCAATGATCTGGTCGACCGCCTTCTTGGTTTGGTGCTGCACATAGAACTTGGCAGCAAAATAGCCGCCAACAATGGCGACAGCCGCTATCAGCAAGAATTTCTTCATGGTGATGTGTCCCAACCTTATCGTTATAGTTGTGGCTCTGATTCTGACAGAAAGCTATCGGTCGCGCTGTGATCCACAAGTCACTTTACCAAGTTGCCGTAGAAACCGAGCTTGGTATGCTCGATGGCTCAGAAC
Source organism: Pseudomonadota bacterium (assembly GCA_039033995.1). Classification (GTDB taxonomy): domain Bacteria; phylum Pseudomonadota; class Gammaproteobacteria; order Steroidobacterales; family Woeseiaceae; genus CALBPI01. The sequence continues at coordinate 45,213 of JBCCBP010000016.1, forward strand.
CAGCGTCGGAGCTTGTGTGAATCCCTATCAATCCATCGCCGATTTAGGCCAGCGCTTGCGTCGCGGCGAGACCAGCGCCACGCAAACCACTGCGGTGATGCTCCAGCGCATCGACGATCATAATGCTGCGCTGAATGCGTTTAATACCGTTTGCAACGAGTCGGCGCTTACGGCCGCGCGAGCGGCAGACGAAGAACTCGCGCGGGGCCGTGATCGTGGACCGCTTCATGGCGTACCGGTCGCTGTCAAAGATCTGATCGACACTGCTGGCATCAGAACAACCGGTGGCGCTGCCATTCACGCCGAGCGTGTGCCAGATGACGACGCAACTGTGATCCAAAAACTGAAGGCGGCCGGCGCCGTCATTTTAGGCAAAACCAATCTGCACGAACTGGCCTACGGTACTACGAGCCAGAACCCACACTTTGGTGACGTCTGCAACCCGTGGTCGCTCGACCGTATCTCCGGCGGATCGAGTGGCGGTTCAGCCGTTGCTGTCGCGGCGGGCCTTGCCTACGCAGCCATTGGCACCGATACAGGTTGTTCGATTCGCCAACCGGCACATTGCTGTGGCATCGTCGGCCTCAAACCGACCTTTGGATTGGTCAGTAAGCATGGCGTCATGCCGCTGGTATGGCGTATGGATCATGTTGGTCCGATGACCCGAACCGTGTCGGATGCCCTGCTCGTCCTACGTCAAATTGCGGGTTTCGACTCACATGATCCGCACTCCATTCACGCGCCAGAGGCTATCGCTGAAGTTCCGAGAAAATCGTTGAATGGCATACGCATCGGCATCATACGTCGCTTCTTTTTCGACGGTTACGACGACGTGATTCGATGTGTTGATCGGGCGATTGACCAGCTAGCAGCGCGGGGTGCGCAACTGGTCGAACTCGATATCCCCGATATTGAAGAGGCCTCAAAAGCGAGTCGCATCATGTTTGTCGAGGCGCTCGCGATTCATGAACGCACACTCGAGGAACAAGGCGCTCGTTTGAGCGAAGAAGTCAGAGACAAACTCATTGCATTGAGGCAGATCAGTGCATTGGAGTTTGCACGAGCCGCGCAATTTCAGCCGGAGTTCGCCAGACGTATGGACCAATTGCTGACGAAATGTGACGTGCTTTGCACGCCAACCGCAACCGTTCCAGCACTACCACGGCATAACCTGCCCGACGACTATGCACGAAACGCCTGGAAGAACACCTGTATCTTTGACTACACGGGTCAACCGTCTATCTCCATACCGTGCGGTAAATTAGACGACAATATGCCCGTGGGCATGATGCTGACTGCTGCGCGACAGCGCGACAGTGACTTGTTGGCCATCGCCCAGTGCATTGAAACCTCACTGGGAGGCTTTGAGCCACCCGACATAGACTGATATGACCGCAATGTCCGTAAGCGGCCCGTCGACTTAGATCGCGCGACAACCAGCATGTCACTGTTGTATTAAATCCCGAATACGGGAGATTGACGCCTGTTCATAGAATTTTTGCTACCAATGGTCCGGCGGTTGTCGCGCAGAGACGAACTTCATCTGCCCGCCTCAGCAGCCTTAGCACGGTTTTTGGGAGCGTCAGACAATAACGACCGGCTGCAGCCACAACGATTCTTGATCGTTGCGTCGCCAAAGTTACACTGATTGCATGAGACAGCGGATCACACTCATCGGCATCAGCATCATCGCTATCGGTATCACTGGCTGTGGCGGTGGATCGGATGGTTCGCCGTCAGTCGCCATACCGCCGCCCGTATCCGAGACGCCACCACCGCCAACATCGGGTTTGCTGACCAATGAGCAATTGCGAACGGCAGTCGACAATAGCGCGGGACTTGTGATCGAAGTCGAAGCCACCTGGTTTGCCGAAAACACGAGCATCATTCGATCACTGACGGAAGACGAAGATTTTGGGGACTTGAGTTTTCTGGACGGCGATCTAGCCAACAAACGCATCGTCATGCTTGGCGAAAGCAGCCACGGCGTGAAGCAGTACTCTCAGGCGAAGGTCCGTCTGATCAAGTACCTGCACGAACGTTTGGGATACAACGTCATCGCATTCGAAAGTGGCCTGTACGAATGCGAGATCGAGCAGCGCAGCATCGAGCGCGGCGACGCACGCGGCGCAATGGCGGGCTGTATATTCGGCGTGTGGGATAGCGCCGAAGTATTGGAGCTGTTTCGCTACGTCGAAGCCACTCAAGACACCAGTGCACCGATGCGCATTACCGGTTTCGATGTGCAATATAGCGGTATTCGCGCGCGGCCTGGACGGCGTGCCGCCTACATTGCGAGCCTCGTCGAAAAAGCATCGCCTAGCTATGCCGTCGAAGTCAGCAATCTGGAAACTTTGTTAGAAGACCTGGTAGCCAATGCCGGGCAAGCTGACAGCGCCACCAGCCCAAGCATTCGAGAATTACGTCAGGCGGTTCCTACGATAGCGAATAACTATCTGGTGCTGGCCGATTATCTGCTGGCCAACGAGACGGCTATTACGGCTGACGGGACGTTTTCACGACATGATGTGCTGGTCGCCGCCCAGGTCGCCAGAACAGCACCTTTTCTCGCCCAACAAACCGCCGACCGATTCGATCTGGAACAAAGCATCAGACATCGTGATGAGGGGATGGCGCTGAACTTCATCGAGCTAGCCAACGCAATTTACCCGAACGAGAAGATCATTGGCTGGGCGCACAATGCACACATCAGGCACCGTGGCGAAGGCTTTGTATTGGATGGCAATATGGGCAAACACGTTCACGATGCGCTGGCCGATGAAATGTACACCGTGGGCTTCTACATGTATCGCGGTCAGCACGCATTCAATGATCGCAGTGTGCAGAACGTACGCCCACCAATTGATAATAGCCTCGAGGCAATCTTCTACTCACGTCGACTGGCGTATTTGTGGCTTGACCTTGAGAACGCTGACTTGTCGAGTGATGGCGCAAACTGGGTCCGCTCCCGGTCCGTCAACTACGCGTGGGGTTACGAGCCCATTACGATGCAGCTCAATGAAGAGTATGACGGCTTACTTATGATCGATACGGCCGAGCCGCCTGACTACCTATGATCGTTCACTCCGGCCTGGGACAAGCCTCCAGATAATTCATCGGCAAAGACCATCGCGATTCACCCAGCTCGAAGTCTTCTGGCGACAAATCGCCCTGCTGGTTCTTCAACCATGCGAGCCAGATGTCTCGAATCATCGGCTGGCCCGCATCAACAACGAATGCCGTGGTATCGACGATCGGCGTCATGATGTCGTCGCCGCCCTGCATCAGAAAATCATTGGCTGCCAGGTTCAGCTTGCGCTCATCGGGCCACACATTTCCGCTCTCATCGGACAGCATGAGTTGCATATCGCCGTCGTCACAGGACACCGTCACTCGCGCGCCGGAAATACCGACACGGCGATCATCGCGGTGCACTTGAAAAGACAACAATCGCTTTAACTTAGCGACTGTCACCACCGGCATGCTCAACCGGTTGTCGAATGGGAATACGCGGTAGACATCGCCGAAGGTCAGCACCCCCGCTGGCAAATCTGCGCGAATCCCTCCCGCGACATTGTGCAACGACACATCGGCGCCCGTTTGTTCGCGAATCGCGTCGGTCATCATGTGGCCGAGCACGGAATCGGGCTCGTCATTGCGGGTAAAGGGTGCAGTGAGACTCACATTGAGCGACTGAGATTGCAGCGACGACGCAGCCAATAGCGTACGACCAACAATCGTGCGTACATCGGGGTTCGGTGTCGTCGGATAGCCCTCATAGTCCGGCGGCGGCATCACGACCGAAGTCGTCTCACTACAAGCGGCATCGTCCGTGGCGATGAACATACACATCTTTTGCGGTGGCAATACTCGACGCTCGAGTACGCGACCGTCGGTCGGGTCGATGCGATAGTCGACACGGCCAAAACTACGCAATCGTGACGGATTCGACGTAATGGCGATGCCGTTAACAACATGGGCGATCGGCCGGTGTTCGTGACCGGCTACGATTTGATCGACCAAGCCTGCCGGCAATGCCATAGCCACCTGAAAGATCTCGTCATCCAACGCGCAAGAGGACAGGTCATAAGGGTCGTCGAAACTATCGCAATGACCGCCGGCGTGCGCTGCCACAATTACGAGGTTCGCACCTGCTGCCCGCAGCGCTGTCGCTTCCGCCGCCACCGTATCGGCGAGTGGCGCCATCCGCAGGCCGACAGTATTCGCCGGAAATGTGGTTTCGAGGGTATCGATGGTCGTGATGCCAATCACGCCGATGTTGACGCCGTTCTTCTGAAACATCGTCGTTGGTGTGACGCCGGGCCATTGGACACGCCGACCTGTCTCAGCATTCAGAAGATTGGCAGCGAGCAACGCGAAATCGGCCTCACTGGCACGCTGTTTGATAACACCGCGAGCGTCGTCTTCCGGCCCCATCGGTATCGCCGCATCACCCACGGGACCGAAATCGAACTCATGGTTGCCGACCGTAGCCGCATCGTAGCCCAGCGCATTGTAGGCTGCGGTAATCGCCTGTCCTTCATTGAGATTGGACGCGAGCGTGCCCTGCCACATATCGCCACCATCGATCAGCACGACGCCATTGTCTCCGCGCCGCTGACGCAATGCTTCTACGTAGCCGGAAAACGCAAGAAGTCCGCGATCGACACCGGCAAACTCGCCGTGCACATCATTGGTACCGACCACCGAAATCCAGACCGGCGGCACCTCAACACGCTGACCGGCACAACCGCTTAGCAAGAACAAGATCAGCAGCAGTCGCTTCATAGGTTGTTTCTCCGGACTGGTCGAGGGCGTTTAATGGTATCTGACCTGAATCAATCGGTCAGCCACAAAAAAGCCGAGCACAAAGCTCGGCTTTTCGAAGCTGACGAGCTGTCCAGGACCTAGGCGGCCTCAGCTGAAGCATCCTGCTCGACAGCCGGCGCATGCATGACGAGGTACTCGAACGCGGTGAGCGCCGCCTTGCTGCCCTCTCCCAGCGCGATCACAATCTGCTTGTACGGCACGGTTGTGACGTCACCACAAGCGAAGATGCCAGCCGCACTAGTTTCGGCTTTCTCGTTAATAACCACTTCGCCATACTCCGAGAGCTCAACCACGTCCTCAAGGAACGCGGAGTTCGGAACCAGCCCGATCTGCACAAACACGGCCGACAGGTCGATCGTCATGATCTCACCACTGACACGATCTTCGTATTCGATGCTCGAGACCTTACCATCTGTTGCATGAATCTCCTTCGAAGCGGCATTGGTGATGATCGTGATGTTGTCACGTTCCATCGCTTTCTCAACCAGCACCTGATCAGCCTTCAACTCCGGAAGGAACTCCAACACAGTGACGTGTTTGACGATACCCGCCAGATCCAGCGCTGCTTCGATACCGGAGTTGCCGCCACCGACAACAGCGACGTCCTTACCCTTGAAGAATGGGCCATCGCAGTGCGGGCAATACGCGACACCGTTGCCAATGTTTTCTTTCTCGCCCGGGATACCCAACTCACGCCAGTTGGCGCCCGTTGCGATGATGATCGAACGCGCACGAATCACTTCACCGGACGATAACGTCAGCGTCTTGATATCGCCCTGTTCGATCGAATCGACACGCAGGTGTTCCTTGACGGTGATGTCGTAATCCTTGATGTGATCGAACATACCGCTGACCACCTCCGGACCCGTGGTCTGTGGAATTGACACCAGATTTTCGATGCCCATCGTGTCCTTGACCTGACCACCGAACCGCTCAGCGACGACGGTCACCGCGAAGCCTTTGCGCGCCGCATAAATCGCTGCAGCAACGCCACCGGGGCCACCGCCGACAACGACGACGTCCTGCAGTGGCAACGACGGCTCAGAAGACGCCCCGCCTTTCGCGATATCCGGATACTTGGCGAGCAGCTTCTCGATCAGCGTCGCGGTATCGATCTTGCCGTTGGCGAATGGCTCGCCGTTCAGGAATACGGCCGGTACACCCTGAATATTTCGGTCGTTGACGATCGCCGGGTACTCACCACCATCAATCATCTCGGCGCCGATGTTCCCGTTCAACGTCGCAAACTGATTCAGCGTCTGCACGACATCCGGACAGTTGTGGCAGCTCAGGCTCACCACCGTTTCGAATTTGAGCGTATCACCGACGCGTTCGATGATCGATTTCAGCGCGTCGTCGAGCTTGACCGGCGTACCGCCGACATTGAGAACTGCCAGCACCATCGAGCTGAACTCGTGTCCGCCGGGAATACCGGAAAAAGTAATACCGGTATCAGTGCCATCGGCGACGAGCTTGAAACTCAAGCCGCCACGTAAGCCGGCCTCGGCTTCACTGACACTGAGACGATCCGATGCACTCGCAAACTTGTGCAAAAAATCCAGCAGCTCGGCGCGCTTCTCATGCTCGCCGGTTTGCACGACAAAGTGAATATCACGAGTCAAATTGGCGGTGTATTGCTTGACCGCCTCAAGCAGTTCTGGGGTAAGCATGAGAGTTCCTTATCGTTGAGGGAGTGCGGGGCGGTAAAAACCGCCCCGCTCCATTGCCATGTTGGTCGCGAGATCGGTTAGATCTTGCCAACCAGATCGAGTGACGGAGTCAGTGTTTCGGCGCCTTTTTCCCAGGCTGCCGGACAGACTTCGCCGTCGTTTTCGCGAATGTACTGAGCCGCTTTCACTTTGCGGACCATGTCTTTGGCCGAACGTCCAACACCCAGCGTGTGGATTTCGTAGACCTGAATAATGCCGTCCGGGTCGACGAGGAACGTGCCACGCAGTGCCTGTCCCGCTTCTTCGATCATGACGTCAAAGCCGCGCGTAATCTGGCCGGTCGGGTCGCCAATCATCGGGTAGTTCACTTTACCGATCGCTTCACTGTGGTCATGCCACGCTTTGTGCACAAAGTGTGTATCGGTCGATACGGCGTAGACTTCAACGCCAAGCTCCTGAAGCTCCGCATAGTGTGCTGCCATATCCTCAAGTTCCGTCGGACAAACGAACGTGAAATCCGCCGGATAGAACAGGAAGATCGCCCACTTACCTTTTACGTCGTCAGAGGTGATGCTTTTGAATTCGTCGTTGTGATACATCTCAGCCGAGAATTCAGGAATGGATTGTCCGATCAATGCCATGACTGTGTGTCCTTTATTTGTTGGAGGGTCGATAAATCGTGACGCTATTGTTAGACAACAGCGCCACTGAGGGAAATGGTTTGTCTCAATCGTACTGATAGACAGGACATATGAGGTTTTAGGCTTTATTTTTCAAGCGCTTAAATCCTCGCGCCAGAGTTCTCGTGGTCAAAGTTGGTTTGGCAGACCAGAGCGGATATTGATATCACGCTGCGGGAATGGTATTTCGATACCATATTTCGTCAGCGCTGTTTCCAATGCCCAATTATAGTCCGCCCGAACGGCGGAAGGACGTTTGACAGCCTCAGGCCGCAACCAGACGACCAGCTCAAAATCCAGACTCGAATCACCAAATCCGGTCAGCCAGACCTGTGGCGGCTTGGCCCGCGGGCCGTCGAGCATATGCGGCACACTATCCGCCGCCTCAAGCGCTGCCTTTTTCACCAGTTCCTTGTCGGTGCCATAAGCAACACCAAACGGCACGCGGATGCGCCGAAAGCCCTCGCGCAGTGTCCAGTTGGTGACGCGCGCGTTGATGAACTGCTCATTGGGGACCAGGATATCCACATTATCGTTCGTGGTGACCAACGTCGTGCGAATGTTGATTTCCTGAACCTCGCCGGCGAGACCGTTATCGAACTCGATGAAGTCGCCGACCTTGACGCTCTTCTCGAGCAACAGAATGATGCCGGCCATCAGGTTCGAGAATATCGACTGCAGACCAAAACCGATACCGACGCCGATCGCACCAGAGAATACGGCCAACGCTGTCAGATCGATGCCAATCGCGCTCATCGCGAGCATGACGGCACCGAACAGCAAAACCATCCTGGCGCCTTGCGCAACCAGCGTTTGCACTGAAGGTGTCAGGCGTTCTGATCGGCTCAGGTTGTTGCGAATAACGCTGGAGGCCACCGACGCCAACCAGAGCAACAGCATCGCAAGCACGACGCCCTTGATCACCTTGAGCAGCGACAGCGGATTCTCACCGACGGAGAACCCAAGGGTCGTGTTGTCCAGCGCTTGCAGTGTCGGACCGAGCAGGCCGACGATATTCAAAGCGGCCAACAGCCAGGCGACGGACGCGAACAACTTAGCAAGCCCGCGATCTTTGACGAAGGACGCGAACAGCTGAATGACGATCCACGCGTTCAGTAGGCTGGCGACGAGCCGAACCAAATCCGTATTGATCGCAAGGCCGCGCAACACGGCGATCGTCGTCCACAACAGCCCGACCCAGATCAACGGCGTGGCCAGCCGCTGCAACGCAGCCAGCAATGCGCGACTCATTGAGACATCCTGGGCGGGCCAGAATTTGCCGAGCAGGCTCCTGAGCGGCTTGGCCAGGAAATAGGCGAGAGCGCCCGCCAAAAAAACACTACCGACTTCTATAGCGCCGTCAACCGACCACACCACCGCAACGACGTGTGCATACAACGATTGCAGAAATTCGAGAATTGGGGTTACGAAGCCAGAGACTTCTGCCACCATTTCTTCCGCAACGTCGGTGTCTTCCTCCACACGCCGCCAATCCGCCAATTGGGTCATATCGATGTCGTCCGGTTACAAAGTTTTCAAAATACGTGCCGATCGAATAGCTTGTAGATTCTTCGATACTCGTCGAGCCAGGAATCAGCGTGCGTAAACCCGTGCGGGTCTAGCGGATAGACGGCCAGTTCGAAATCTTCTTTTTGCAACTCCAGAAAACGCTGCACAAGCAATACCGAATCCTGGAAAAACACATTGTCATCCTGCATGCCAGCCGCGATCAATAGTGGCTTTTGCAAGCCATCCGCATAGAAGATCGGCGAGCTGCGTTCGAATGCTTCCGGATCGACCAGTGGCGTATTGAGGATGTTGGATGTGTAACCATGGTTGTAATGGGACCAGTCGACCACCGGACGCAGCGCTGCGCCCGCGGCGAATAAATCCGGATCCAGAAACATGGCCATGAACGTCATGAAACCGCCGTACGATCCGCCATAAATACCGAGTCGCTCGGTATCGACATTGTAGTTGTCGGCCAACCACGCGATGCCATCCTGGAAGTCTTCGAGTTCAGGACGCCCCATGTTGCGATAGATCGCCGTACGCCAATCACGGCCGTAGCCCTTGGACGCGCGATAATCCATATCGATGACGATAACGCCTTGCTGCGCTAGCAGCGTGTGGAACATGAACTCGCGGAAGTAATACGGCCAGCCCGCATAGGCGTTTTGCGTGTAGCCCGCGCCGTGCACGAACATAACAGCCGGGTACCGTTTGTTCGGATCATAGTCGTCTGGCAGGTATAGCTTGCTGTAAATATCGCGATCGACGCGACTCGACGGGATCTTGACGATGGCGGGAATCACCCAGTCAATCGACTTGAACGCGGGAGTCACCGTATCTGTCAGTCGTGTCGCAGCATCGGGTTGTCCGACGGGCACATGAAAGAGATCCTCATGTCGGTCGAATTCGCTATGCATGACCAACAGCGATGCCGCATCGGGGGCTAACACAAAGTGATTGACACCACCGAGCGCGGTCAGTGTTTCAATGTCTCCGCCAGAAGTCGCGACACGATGAATTTCCCATATCGAGGGCTCAATGCGATTAGCGCGGAAGTAGAGATAGTCGCTATTGCGATCAGCGACAACGTCGGAGACGACAAAATCACCCGCGGTCAGCGCCTGGGCGCGACGTGCATCAAGCTGTTTTCGATAGAGATGCGAGTAGCCGGATTGCTCCGACAGGAACCAGAGCCCAGACCCGTCGCCCAACCAGCCGAAATCGTTGTGCGCATAATTGATCCAGGCGTCGTCAGAAAGTCGATGCTGCACCGCAAGGCGTGCTTGTTGATCGACGGTCGCAAGCCAGCGGTCCTTGTTATCCACCGCATGAAACTGCAAAGCGACCAATGCGCCGTCCGGCGCCCAGCGAACACCTTCGACACGCACGGCGCGTTGCTCTGACGCCTCCAGTTGCTTGCTGACTTCCGCTTTGTCAGCACCACGCTCGACATGCCACTCCAATGCCGACTTTCGCAGGTTTTCGAGTGGGTCATCGTCAATGCCCGGCAGGTCATCGAGCGACACCTCTGTGACGGTGGCCGCGTTCAGATCGATCAACCAAACGCGATGCGCCGCGGGCATGTTACGCCCGACACGGGTACGCAAGGTCACGGTCTCGGTATAGCCACTCTCGGTCATATAGTTCGGCATGATGCCGGCTTTGCCGCCCTTGTGATCTTTGGGCGCGGTGACCACGACGATCTGCTGGCCGGTGGGTGACAACACAGCGAATGCTGGCCGCAGCGACTTGTCGAGATAGATCGGCAACGGAGCACCGCCAGCGCGCGCGGTCTGCGCGGCACGATCATGCGCCGCACGTGCGTCTGCACGACGTTTATCTTCTACGACACTCGTATAAATTCGCCGCTGGTTCTCCCGCAGTGTGTCGAATGGCTTGGCCTTATTCGGATCATCCGCGAACTGAAGATTAGCAAGCTGATGAACAGTCCCGCCTTCGAGGTTGTGACGATAGAACTGTCCGTCACGTTCATAGGTTACCGCCCGCTCGCCCAACAACCACTGCACGCTGCGCTCACTGGCCGCAGTGCCTGTTAGCTGCTGTACCGGTCCGTCAGGCAGACTGCGCCAGAACACATCGCCATGGTCCACCCACACAACCGCGCTATGCTCAGCATTGTAGGCGCGGCTTGCATTGCTATCGTTCGGCGCCGCGTCTGCTGCGATCGGCGTGGTGATAGCATCGTCGATAGCAACAAGAAACCGGTCGCGTATCGATTCACCAACGCGCTTCTGATCGAAATACACCGAGCGCGAATCGTCGCTCCAATAGGCGCCCTCGGGCGCATTGCCGATCCAGTCCGGGTCCGCCATGATTTGCTCGAGCGTGGGTGCAACGGGATCCTCGGCGAACGACACGCTGGCAAGCAGCATGAGACAGGCGAACACAGGTTTCTGATGGCGCATAGCAAACTCTGTAGCTTGACGGGGCCGCTAAGCCTAACAAGGATAGGCGAGCCAGCCCAGCCGTCGCCGTGTCGCGACGCGCCGAACCCTTTTGCATCGCCAAACCTACAGCGCGAAAAGTAATCCACCATTGACCGACTGTGGGGGAACGCAGTCTTTGGCAGCAATACCGACCGGGCGCACCCGTCAAACGTCGTCGGAACTCTCATCAAGATCGGCGAACAGCGGCGAGCTCAAGTATCGCTCACCCGTATCCGGCAACATGGCGAGAATCACATCCCCTTCGCTCGCATCGGCGGCAACCCGGAGCGCTGCGGCCACCGTGCCACCGCCTGAGATACCGGTGAAGATACCCTCGTTGCGCGCCAACGACCGCGCGGTCTCAATCGACTCATCATCGTTGACCGGGACGAGTTGATCATAGACGTCGCGATTCAGGACTTCCGGAATGAAATCCGGCGTCCAACCCTGGATCTTGTGCGGCTGCCAGTCATCGCCTGCCAACAGTTGTGCCGCTTCCGGCTCAGTCGCGACGATCGTCACATCAGGGCGCGCTGCCTTCAACATCTCGCCCACGCCGGTCAGCGTACCGCCTGTCCCGTAGCCGCTCACCCAGTAGTCCAGACGACGGTCTGCAAAATCGGAGAGTATCTCGGGCCCCGTAGTCGCGCGGTGGTAAGCCGGATTCGCCAGGTTGTCAAATTGACTGGCCCAGAACCAACCATGTTGTGCGGCCAGCTCCTTTGCTTTGCGCACCATGCCGGTGCCCTTTTCCGCGGCGGGCGTCAAGACCACGCGTGCGCCGAGGCGCTTCATTATCTTGCGTCGTTCAATAGAAAAAGACTCTGCCATGGTTGCCACGAAGGGATAACCGCGTGCCGCACAAACCATCGCCAAAGCGATGCCCGTATTGCCCGACGTGGCCTCGACAACGGTCTGCCCCGGCTGCAAGACACCGCGTTTTTCGGCGTCGAGAATCATCGCGTAGGCCAGCCGATCCTTGACCGACCCCCCCGGATTGAACGCTTCGAATTTGACATACATCGCGACACCGGCTGGGGCAGTGCGTTGCAAACGAACGATCGGCGTATTGCCGATGGTCTGCAGAATATTGTCGTAGATCATGTGATTCCTCTCCTCTACTGCCAGCACACTGTCAAAATGGACCGGATGGGCACGCGGATTGTTTCGTCAGCTTTGCGCCGCCATCATCTTCTGCAAGTTGGCCATCGCCGGCATCATGTGCGACCGCAGTCGTTGCATGATCGCCTTTTTCGCTTCGTCGTCTCGATCATAAGACGACGTCAATTCACTAAAGCCGTCGAGCCGGTTGCTCCTGAGCCATTCACGCAGTTGCTTGTCCTGGCCCCAGTTGTACTGATTCATCATGAACGCAGCCGTCATACGCGGCCAGTCTTCGACATGGTTCGGCAATGGCACAACCTGACACAGGGCTGCTTTTTCGGCCTCGGTCTCATAACTAGCCTCAACGTGAGCAATCAGGGCCGCGCTGAACACAGGCTGATAAGAACGCACGGTTTGCGGGGTGATCGTGTTACCGTCGAAAACGGGTACCATCTCGAGATTGGTGATCGCGCTGGCCGAACAATCGACGTGCAGCTGATCAGGGCCCGTCGGTAGTTCGCCGTTTTCAAGAACGATGCGATCCGGCTCAATCGCCGACACGCGCCCGAGGCGCACGATATGCTTGACGCGTCTCAATTGTTCGAGCTCCAACGGACTAACGGTAGCGCCGTGGAACATCTTCGGCTCGATATCACGGTCAATACGGAACATCACTTCCGCCTGCTCCAGTCGCAGGAATAAATCCTGCAAATCACTCGCTTCCGCGATCGCTTGCATCTGATCCGCCTGACCGCCGATCGTCTCTTCGAAAAACTCAATTGAGGTCTGCGTCTTACGTCGGTTGATCAACCAGGCGTCCCGTGGCATCACCCATCGAATGGTGTCGGGATCGACACCTTGTTCCAGCAGCCAGATAACGGCGTCGATACCGGTCTTACCGCCACCGATAACGACATAGCCCGCCGGTGCATCAGATAGCTTCGGCAAATTGTTCAGTGGCATAAAACGCACACCGTCGGCGACCGCGAACGCCGGTGTATGTGTCGACGGTACGCTGGTATTCAGATAAGTAGCATTGACGAATTTGCGCCGCACATCGACCGCGTAGTTTTCGCCGGTCAACATCGACGCGAACTGATGATTGCCTTGATACTCCGACATCGGGAAATAGCGAACCCTGCCCGACGGCAGGAATTTGCGCCGCATGACTTCCTCAAAATAGGCGCTGACCTCCGCTCCGGTCGCAAGCTCCTGCAAGCCGGCATTGAGCCCAAGTTTGTCCTTGCGGCCTTTGCTGAGTTCCAGTGAGCTCACACCATAAAACGACGATGGCTGATGCAAGGTGACGAAAGGATAGGCGTCATTCCAGTGCCCGCCGGGTTTTGCATGGCGATCCACCATGACGATATCGGCGTCGGTTTCATCCAACAGAACGTCGGCGAACGCCATGCCCATCGCGCCGGTCCCGGCTATCAAATAGTCTGTTTCAATCGCTGTCGCCATGAAAAGGGGCTCCTGTCTAAGGGAGCCTGCATGGTACCGCAGTTATCCACTGGTTTCGTGATCACACGGAAAGCGCTCAAATTTTCGCAGAGCCAGTCGCTAGCAAGGCTACGAATGGATCGGAGTGGCCAGTGGATAGCGAAGCGCAGCGATGGAAGGATGAATATCGCGCGCTGCTCAACGAGCAAGAGCAGCAAGCGACAGACGCACGCGAGTTACAAGCGCTATTGCGCGGCTACCTGCGTGCGGTACTGGGCGCTTGCCGGGGCTGGCAGGAGCATCTCGACGAGGAAATCGAGGTGCTGCTGATCAAACTCGATCAAGCACGAGATGCCACGACGCTGCAACCGTTGCATGAAGTCGTCTATCGCGTTACTGAGCTCGTCCGTGACCAACGTCAGCGCGACGAAGCGACAGCGACCCTGGCCACAAGCCGGCTGGAACATGCGCTTGATGAGCTACGCGATGTCTGGTGCGAGTTTCCGATGCTCGCGGAACCGCTTGCACAGATCTGTCAGTCGACCACGTTGTCAACCGAGCAGAAGCTGACAGCGATCGCGACCACCGTACTCGAGGTGTGTCAGCAGCTCGAGCGTGAGCGACGCGACACCGAGGCATTCCTGTTGACTGTCCAACAGTCGCTCGGTCACTTCGAGACCTGGACACAACAGGCGACCGGCGACTATCAGCATCAACGCGCAGCCAGCTCCGCTTTGCAGCAGCAAGTCGACGAAGACGTCAACGCACTGACGGAGGCTGTAACAGGCGACAACCCGGCAACCGACGACCTCAAGACCCGACTACTCACGCGAATCAAAGCGATTGGCGATCGCATCTCCGTATTCCGGGACACCGAAGAAGCGCGCATCCAGGACATGGAGAGTCGTAACGCTGCGTTGCATGCCGAACTCGAAACACTCCGCGGCCGCGCCGATGAACTCGACCAACAGTTGCGAGACCAACAGGATTTGTTGCTGTTCGACGGCCTGACGAAAGTGCACAGCCGATACGCTTATGAGCAACGCATCGCAGAAATGCTTGCGACCTTCCGGCGCGACGGTAGTCCGTTCTGCTATGCGCTTTGGGATATCGATCACTTCAAACGTGTGAACGATTCTCTCGGACATCAGGCAGGAGATGTCCTACTGGCCCAGGTCGCCGGATATCTGCAACGCTACACACGCAGCGGAGATTTTGTTGCTCGTCTCGGCGGGGAGGAGTTTGTGGTGCTATTGCCAGGCACGATGATTGACGACGCCATGCGTATCGCCGACAAATTGCGCGCGCTGATTGCTGCCGCAAGCTTCGACTACGACGGCGATTCGCATGCCATTAGCTTATCGTGCGGTATTGCCGCTATCGCCGAAGACGATTCGGCAGTGAGCCTGTACAAGCGCGCCGACGAAGCGCTCTACGCTGCCAAGGATGCTGGCCGCAACCGGTGCATCGCTGCCTAGACGCCCCATGCTAAGCTGCACCCCAGCAGCACGGACTCAAGGGGTGTCACATGAGTGGTACAGCATTAATCACCGGTGCGTCGGCAGGCATCGGCCAGCATTTGGCAAGAATATTTGCCGCTAATGGTCATGACTTGATCCTGGTCGCGCGTCGCGAGGAGCCGATGCGCGCATTGGCGGACGAGCTGACCGGTGAATATGATGTCGCGATCGACGTGCACAGCCTCGATCTATCGGGACCCAAGGCTGCCGATCATTTGTTCAATACACTGGCCGATACGGAAATCGAGATTCTGGTCAATAACGCCGGCGTGCTGACCGGCGGCCGCTTTCACCGCATGGACGCCAATGCCGTCGACAACATGCTGACGTTGAACGTGCAGGCGCTGACCGCGCTGTGCCATCGCTTCACGCCCGCTATGGTCGCGCGCGGCCACGGGCGCATCCTGAACATCGCCTCCATCGCCGCGTTTCATCCTATCCCGAATCTCGCTGTCTATGCCGCGAGCAAAGCGTACGTGCTGTCATTCAGCGAAGCCCTGTCCACAGAAATGATCGGCAAAGGTGTCAGCGTCACAGCGGTGTGCCCCGGCTACACCGATACCGAAATGCTGCGCGGTCCTGTGGAAGCATCATCCGGCGGTATCAAAATTCCTGAATTCACCGTACTCGACCCAGCGCGAGTGGCCGAAGATGCCTACAACGCCTGCATGGCCGGCGACGCCGTCAAAGTGCCCGGAATTGGCTATGCGGCCACAATATCGGCGACCCGCCTTCTGCCAAAATGGCTGGTTAGGCGGATCACACGAATGGCCAGCGGCTAGCCGCGCTCACTCTTCCTCGAACAAGCGATCCGCCAGATAAGTGAACTCGAGCGCCGTGCGCTTGGCACGCTCCTTTTGATTCGCCGCAGCAGAATGTCCGCCATCGATATTTTCGTAGTACAGAAACGGTTTCTCTGCAGACTCAAATAGTCTCGCCATTTTTCGCGCGTGTCCTGGATGAACACGGTCGTCCTTGGTCGACGTTACGAAGAACGGTGTCGGATACTCCGTCTCTTGGTCAAAGTTGTGATAGGGCGAAATCTGCTCGAGAAACGCGCGTTCCTCGGGAATCTCCGGATCACCATATTCATCGACCCATGACGCACCGGCAAGCAGCTTGTGGTAGCGCAACATATCGAGCAGCGGCACCTGCACGACGACCGCATTCCACAAGTCCGGACGCTGCGTCATCATGACCCCCATCAGCAATCCGCCATTGGAGCCACCCATGATGCCGAGATGCTTGCTGGAGGTCAGCTTGCTTTCGATCAGATCCTCGCCGATCGCAATGAAGTCATCGTAGATCACTTGCCGCTTACCTTTCAGGCCAGCCTGATGCCACGCCGGCCCGAACTCGCCGCCGCCACGAATGTTGGCCAACGCATAGGCGCCGCCCTTTTCGAGCCACATGCGGCCGAGCCCCGGCGAGTAACTTGGCAGCAGCGAAATCTCGAATCCACCGTAGCCATACAACAAAGTAGGTGTCGTTCCATCGAACTTGACGTCATCGCGCCGAATCAGGAAATAAGGCACACGCGTACCGTCCTTCGAAAGGACCTCCTTCTGCTCGACCACAAGACCGTCGGTATTGAATTTAGCCGGCAACGATTTGAGCGTCGTGAGCTCGCTCGTCCGCGCATCGAATCTCAATAGCGAATCGGGTGACAGGAAACCTTCGTAGTTGATGAATACGATCGGTGACTTCTTATCGGAAAACGCGATTCCCGCACGACCGGTGCCAGGCAGCTCGACATCGTTCGTCTGCCAGCCTGCATTGGTCCGCGTTAACGTCAGAAGTCGGCCGGTGACATTGTCGTTAATCGACAGTAGCGCGCCAGCCGAAGAGACCGCGACGCCGTTGACCGCCTGTCTTTCATTAGCTCGGAAAACTAGTTGCACGCGTGGAAGTACACCGCTTTTGAGAAACGAATTCAGCTCGAAAGCGACCAGGTCGCCCGACTGAAAGCTTGCATCTTGCTCGGGGATAACCCAGTCCTGTTGCAACGTGACTAGTTGATAGCCCTCGAAGATCTCGCCAGGCGTCGCTTTTGGCGGAATAGGCATCTTCCGTGGTGTGTCACCATCCAGCAACCAATAGGTGGCGGTAAAAAAGGTATCCGCCTCGACCGCGCCATAGATAACCTGGCCGTCATCCAGCGTCTGCGACCATGGCCAGACACCGACATCGGTCTTGTCACCGGTGTAGAGCATCTGTGCTTCGTCCAATGACTGACCGCGCTGCAGCACTCGCACACTCGACGGATAGCCAGACTCGGTCAGCGTTGAGCCGTCCTGCTCCCAGTCTGTCGCTACCAACAATGTGTCGGCGTCGATCCAGGCAAGCCCTTGTTTGGCCTCGGGCGTTGAAAAACCATCCGCGACAAATACCTTGTCGATCAGGTCGAACTCACGATTGACAACGGCATCCTTACCGCCATCTGACAAGGACACCATGCAGCGGCGCACCGGACCTGCCTGGGGTACGAAACAGTCGGTGCCTTTGTTCACCCAGTTCTTGTCCTCATCGCGCGCGAGTTGGTCAAAATCGAGCACGGTCTCCCATTCAGGCTTCTCCTGCTCGTATTGCGACAACGACGTTCGTCGCCAGATGCCCCGCACGTTCGTATCGTCCTGCCAGAAGTTGTACACCTGGCCGTCGATGATCCGACCGTAGGGAATGCGCTCATCCGATACGGCCAGCTCCATCGCCGCTTCCAGATTACCCTCGTAGACGGGATGGCCTTGCACATCGGCCAGCGAACGCTCATTCTGCGCGCGCACCCAGTCGAGCGCACGTTCGCCCTCGACCTCTTCCAGCCAGAGGTTGTCATCCGCTTGGGGGGTATTCTGACTCACTTCTGTCACAGCGACGGGCTCCTCGATTGTGGCCTCTTTCGCGGCCTCCTTGTTCTGGCACGCGGCCAACGCTACGACGGCCACCAACAAACTGATACGTGTTCGCATGTCGCACTCTCCTGACAATGGATCGCGGGCAGTATACCGGATGATTCGATCAGCGGGTTGCTGCGACAAGGCGAGTCAGCTGCTAGGCTTGCCCGTGATCTCAGACACAGAAAGCGAGTCTTCATGAATGGCGCTGAAGGACTGATTCAAACGCTGGCCAAGGCCGGCGTCGAGGTTTGTTTCGCCAATCCCGGCACGTCCGAAATGCAATTGGTTGCGGCATTGGATGGTGCACCGGAAATACGCGCCATTCTCGGCTTGTTTGAGGGCGTTGTGACGGGCGCTGCGGACGGCTATGGCCGCATGGCAGGCAAACCGGCACTGACCCTGCTGCACCTCGGGCCGGGTCTCGGTAACGGCCTCGCCAATCTGCACAATGCGAAACGTGCACGCACGCCGATCATTAATCTGGTCGGAGACCACGCGACGACGCATTTGCAATATGACGCGCCGCTAACCTCTGATCTCGATGGCGTCGCGGCACCGATGTCGGACTGGGTTCGCCGCAGCCTGTCCGCAGCGGACCTCGCCAACGTCGGCGCCTCCGCGCTGCAGGCGGCCATGCGCTACCCAGGCGCCATCGCCACCATCATCGCGCCGGCAGATCACGCATGGGACAACGGCGGCGAGATCGCTACCGTCGAGGCCGTAAACCGGCCAACGTTCGCCGGCGACCCCGCACCGGCAGCGGCAGCACTCCAGAACGCCAACCACCCGGTCCTGTTTTTGGGCGGACCCACACTTAACGCCGATGCCCTGGAGATCGCTGGCGCCATTGCGGCGGCAACCGGTGCACGTCTGGTCACAGAAACGTTTTGCGCCCGCTTGCAGCGAGGGGCCGGGCGCGTTGTCACCGAGCGTTTACCGTATTTCGCAGAAGCCGCGACAGAGTTTTTGGCCGAGACGGATGTCATGGTGTGCATTGGCGCAACGCCACCGGTCGCTTTTTTCGCTTACCCCTGGAAGCCCTCCACGCTATCGCCGCCGAGCGCGAGCGTCGTCGAATACGCCAGCGCTCGCGACAATTGCCAGCAAGCGCTCTCGACGCTGGCCGACTTGCTGGGTGCTGACACGGAGACTGTGACAACACAGACACGTCAGACGCATGACGTGCCTCCGGGCCCGCTCGATGCAAAGCGCATCGGCTTCTCGCTGGCCAATCATCTACCAGAACAGGCGATCGTATCAGACGAGGCCGCCACCGCTGGGCTTGCGTTGTACAACATCACAGCGAGCGCCGAACCACACGATTGGCTGATGCTGACAGGTGGCTCCATCGGCCAGGGGCTGCCGGTGGCGGTTGGCGCAGCAGTGGCCTGTCCCGACCGCAAGGTCATTGCGTTACAAGCGGACGGCGGCGCGCTCTACACCGTGCAATCGTTGTGGACGATGGCGCGCGAGCAGCTGGACATTACTGTCATCATCGTCAACAACGCGAGCTATGCCATTCTCAACATCGAACTGGCCCGCGTTGGAGTGGACGCACCCGGCGAGAAAGCGCTGTCTCTACTCGACTTGAGTAACCCCGACATCAACTGGTGTGACCTGGCGCGAGGTTTTGGCCTGCCCGCCGTGCGCGTCGACACGGCCGAAACCTTCGATGCGGCGCTGGCAAGTGCCATGCACGAGAGTGGGCCACGATTGATCGAGGCGGTCATCACGCCCGCCCACAAGCGCGGACCTTGAGCGGGTGCTAACGCACCGGCCGCGCCTGCGCGGCGGACCGCAGTAGGGCCGACAGCCTGCTAGATCATACGGCGACGTCTGCGTTGGTGCACGTCGTGACGCACGAGTCGATGATCAGAGACGGCAGGTCGCTCCGCTGCGATCCTGGTTCACCGTGATCGCCGCGACGGTGGTCTGCATCGTCACGCCACCGCTCTCGGCCAGCTCGCGCATCATCTTGATTTGCTCACCCATCATGCTCTCCATCATCTTGCGTTGAGCAGCAGGCATCTCGGCCATCTCACGATCGAACTCTTCGAGCTGTGCGCGCGCCTCTTGAATCTGCGCTTGCTCTTCGTCACCTAACATACCGCTCGTCCGCATCGTTTGCGTATATGGCTCCAACATCTGGCTACCCGCAACCTGACGAAAATCGGAGAAGTCCATTTGCATATCCATGTCGCGCTGTTGACCTTCGACAACGCCATTGCCAGTCATCGCCATCCGCACCGCAACCAGTGCGTTTTTGTCGATCCATAAGTCGTAATCGTCGATCGTAAAAGCGTCACCGGAACCCGGTTGCTGATAATCTAGATTTTCTGCACGAATATGCCAGGTCGCTTTTCCGTCAATGGACTCTTCGCCGACCAACGTCGCACTGTCCATCAATCGCTGCATCATGAGCATGCCACCGGAGTCACCACTTTGGCCCGGATCATCACCCATACCCGCCATGCTGGCGTTGGCTTTCTCCGACAACCAGCTCTCGATTTCCGCCTCGGTCATCGGCTGGCGCGGTACACCATCGCAGGTAAATTCCTTTTCACCCACCATATGAAAGGAAGGCATGACATTTCCACCGGCATCCTTCAGGTTGAAGCGCTGGAAGTACGTGTCGATCGACTGCCCCATCACTTGCTGTGTCGTCTTGTACAGCACGACACCATCCCACCGCTCCACCTGCGCATCGCGCAGTTTTGCGATGACACCCTCGGCGTCCGCCGCGTTCGACGGCGCTGCGACGAGCACACCGAGCCCCAACAACATCATTCTGACGCTTCGCATCATTAAGCTTCCTCTTGTTTCATCCAAATGTGAGCATATCACCGAGCGTCATGACACCCACACCTTCCGCGGGATGCCAGCTACGATTAGTGGCGAGGAACGACCGGTGATCCAGCTCGATCAGGCCCAGCATCGTCTCTGCGACAATGCGCGCGCCGGTCGGGCCCAGGCCCTCGCCTTTGTCGAAGTGACCCGGTTCTGTCTCGCGACCGATCTTCTCGGCCTCCAACAGCAAATACAGCCACAACGGTGTGCCGGAATCCAGCGTCACGCCCGCACGGCCAGCCAATGTTTTCGCCGCACGACTGACCTTGCCGATTTCCGTTGCACTGCGGCCCATAGCCTCGGCCACATTCTCACCGGATGGCAGCAGGAAGCCCTGTCCCCGCAATAGATTGCGCGTGGCAAGCGATGGCTCGTCGGGCGCTGCAATAAACGGCAGCGCCAACAGGATGGTCGCCATCTTGCTATCAAGCTTTTCTGCTTTTTGCACTGACCGCGGTGTACTGGTTGTTGCGAGCTCATTCCAATCAACAACCGCTTTTAGCGCGCTGAGCGGTTTGAACCCGATACCAAGATCCGGGCCGAACAAAGGCAGCGCCGGCTTCGATTTTTGAATTTGAATCTTCTGCGGAATCATCGAGTGTCCGAAACGGTATGCCGCGACCGAAAACTCGACCGGAATGAATGGATCACTATCGCTGGCACAATAGAATTGACGACCGTTGCCGAGGATGTCATTGACCACCGCGGAACCGCACATTGCAGGCAGAAAGTCGTGGATGATGACCCACTGGTAATGCCAGGTCGTCAGCTCGCGAGCAGCCTCGAACAACTCACCACGCTGATCGTCGCCTGGGTACTTGGGCTGCAATGTATCAACAACGGCGTTGTGAAAACGAATCATCGCGAGCTGCATCTGAGAAATGATCCGGTTCTCATCATTGCGTGGATCACCGATGATCGCGGTGCCATGCGCTGTCCGCTGCAGATCTTCCCTGGCGAGGTTCGGCCCCTGATCCGCCGCCGTGCCATCCTTACCGGTCAGTAGTTTGACACCGCGAAACGGACCTTCGCCATGGAACAGAAACGGTGACGCTTCAGGCCCCTGACCGTAAACGCAATCCAAGTCCAGCGTCGGTGTACGGGCGTTGCCGATCTCGGTCGCATCCGCCACGACACCGGCGAGGCTCGACTCCACATCAAGCGTAACATCGTGATCGACAAATTGACCGAAAAATACCTGCGCCACATCGACGCTCGTCGTCCGATTAGCACGCTTACCGCCATCCATCGGCCCGTCCTGTTCGCCGATAGCGCCGAGCGTTGGCGCCGGCGTGAACAGTGGCGGCAGTTTGAATAAGCGGCCAAAACGATCGCCGCGTTGTCGTTGATGATGCAGACTGCAGAATGCGTCTGCGCCTGATAGTTTGCCCAATCCATGGTGTTTCGGCATGACTGATACCTCGCTTGCTCGATTACAGAGCAACGCCTGGCATACCCCTTGTCATGCGGGTACTGCGATCGCGGCGGGAATTATCTCAGCGGGCGTCTGAGTTGTCGTTGTTACTCGGCAATGCCGAGCGATCGAAGATTCAAAGTTGCGGTATCGAAGTCGACCTGAGCGAGGCGCGTATCGAGCGCGGCCGAGATCGCCTTGATGCGCGCATTAGCGACTGCGCGTTCGCGAATATTGACGACAAAAAAATCACTCGCGCCGCTGCGAAAACGTGTTAGTTCAGCTTGTTCCAAAATGCTCGACTGCTCGACCTCCTGAACCGACAACACGGCAAGCTGCTCAGCAAAGCGCAGCGTCAGGACTATCGCATTAAGTTGTAACGCGAGCTGCTCCTGGAGTTGCCGCTCCTTGACGCGTAGCGCATCGAGCTTGTCACGCGCTTGCTGCAGTTTGGCCTTCGCGGCGTTACGCTGCACAGGGACAGAAAAATTGAGCCCGATCATCGTATCGGTGCTATCGCGCGAAACACCACCTTCGCCGACGCCACCCAGACCCTCCGCCAATTCAACGGTGAGATCCAGCTGCGGCTTCAGTGCATTCTCACGTAATGCGATCGTGTTGGCGGCACGTCGGATAGTGGTACGCAGGCGACGCACCTCCGGCTGCTGCTCGATCATTGCCGACATCGAATCGAGCGCTTTGGCCGTCAACGCAACGCCATCCGATACGGGCTCGACGCCCGACGGCAGCCGGTTCAGCGGCGGCTGCAACGGGCTACCCTGGCCGTCGCGTAAATAAAACGCCAGATCGTTCGCTGCACGCAGGAAGTCACGCTCTGCTGCTGCAACGAAGGTACGGCGACGCACGATATTCTGCTGGTTCTCGGTCAGAAAAATTCGTGCCCTGGCGCCCGACGCAACCTGTTTGATCAATCCGGCGTCGCGATCCTCGGCGATGGTCAGCAAGTCTCGATAGACCTGCAGCTGCTGACCGTACGCGACCCATTTCCAGTACGCCATCGCCGCCTTGCGTTGCACGCCGATGCGCGTCAACAAGACATCCAGATCGGCCTGCTGCAACGCCAACCTGGCGTCTTGTTCGGCAAACCGCCGCTCATCGATGTCGCGGTCGCGCAGCAGGGACATCACGACACCGACCTTGGCTTGGCCACCGCGGTTCGTGAAAAAGCCGTCTTCATAAATGGGAAAGTCACCGTCCGAAATCTGATATTGCCCAAACAGCTTGGCACCAAGCGGCCTTAGAGGCTGGGTGACTTTCGACGTCAGTACCTGACCGTCGTAGAACCCACTGGCTCTGTTGTAGCTATCCGCATCGAACAGAATATCGAATTTTCCCAATGCGATCTGTTGCTCGCCAGCGACCACGGCACGATTCAATTCCGCTTCCAGAATGGCTGGAAAAAAATTGGCGGACGACGTGAGCACCTCTTGCAGGGTTAACGGCGGCACGCTGGGCGGTTCGGCCTCAGTCTCCTGCGCAGACACAGTGCAACACAGCAGACCCGCGACGATGGCGACCGCACGTTTCACTGCGCGTGACCTCCGGGAAAATCCGGCGGGAAGTTGTTGAGCTGCCGCCAGATCTCATAGCCGACCGTCACCTCTTCGAGGAGGATCCAACCTTGCGCCTTGGCGCCGAAACGAACGTAGTTGCCCTGCGGCCACGGATTACGATCCTCAGGGTCCTCAACAACCAGCACGCGAAACAACCCATTCGGTTGCGCCGAGGCATCGACGGCCTGCACGTTGCCACCGAAGGTGCCCACCGCTTTCGATGGCCAACCACTGAACTGAACGGCGGGCCATCCCTCAAACTGCAGACGTACACGGTCACCCGGTTCCACAAGTACGATATCCCGGCCACTGATAAACAACTCA
>JBCCBP010000017.1:0-68195 GCA_039033995.1 Pseudomonadota bacterium
GTCTGTCGGCCGGCTAGGCCGGCCTCGGTTCGAACCCGAGGTTCGAATTTCGCCGTTCGGCGAGCCACAAAAAAGGCCCAGATAGGGCCATTTTCGTGTCTAGCGCGCCCGGCAGGATTGATCAAAACCAGCTTTCGCCGGTTTTGCCCCTACGGGCATCGTCGCTGAGCTCCGATGTCTGTCGGCTCTCTGCGAGAGCCTCGGTGCGAACCGCAGCCTGTCGGCTGCCCGGTTCGACTCCTCCGGAGCGCCATGAAATGGCGCGCCCGGCAGGATTCGAACCTGCGACCAATGGATTAGGAATCCACTACTCTATCCCCTGAGCTACGGGCGCTTCGTGAGCATTTGCGTTCCGTTACATTCTTACGACAGGCCACCCATGCACAGATATTTCATCTCAAGGTAGTCATCGAGGCCGTGTTTCGAGCCTTCCCGGCCCTGGCCCGACTCCTTGATCCCACCGAAAGGCGCAGCTTCGTTCGAAATGATGCCTTCGTTGATGCCGACCATACCGTACTCGAGTGCGTCGCTGACTCGCCAGACTCGGCCAATGTCTCGCGAGTAGAAATAGCACGCGAGGCCGAACGGTGTTGCGTTCGCGAGCCGGATCGCCTCGTCGTCACTTGAAAACCTAAGCACGGGTGCGACCGGACCAAAGATCTCTTCTTCAAAAACACGCATGGTGTCGTCGACCTCGGTCAGCACAGTCGGAGCTACAAAGCAGGGCCCAAGATCCTCTTGCGAAACAGCGCCTGCAATTTGGGCACCGCGAGCGGTGGCATCGGCGATCAGCGCATTGACGTTGTCTGCGGCTTTGGCGTGAATCAGCGGTCCTATCGAGACGGAATCGTCCATCCCGCTGCCCATCGTTAGCTCGGCAGCCGCGGCGACGAGCTTCTCGACGAACGCATCATGTACCGATTCGTGGACGATAAACCGGTTCGCGCATACGCAGGTTTGCCCGGCATTGCGGAACTTGGCCATCATCGCGCCCTGGACAGCGGCGTCGATATCCGCATCGTCGAATACGATGAACGGCGCATTGCCGCCCAATTCCATCGACGTGCGCTTGACCGTGGCAGCACACTGTTGCATCAGAAGCTTGCCGACTCGCGTGGAACCGGTGAAGCTCAACTTGCGCACCGTGGGACTGGACGTCAGCGTCGCGCCGATGGCCTCGGTATCGCCGGACACGATATTGATGACGCCTTTCGGGATTCCGGCCCGTTCCGACAACTCAACCAACGCGAGTGCTGACAACGGCGTCTCGTTGGCCGGTTTACAAACGACCGTGCAACCAGCGGCCAGCGCCGGCGCGATTTTGCGCGCCAGCATGGCGTTTGGGAAATTCCAGGGCGTGATGCACGCCACCACACCGATCGGCTGCTTGATCACAACGACGCGTTTATCGGCGGAAGGGCCCGGGATCGTGTCGCCGTAGACCCGTTTCGCTTCCTCGGCGAACCACTCGATATAGCTTGCGCCATACGCGATTTCACCACGCGCCTCAGCCAACGGTTTGCCCTGTTCGGCTGTCAGTAGCTGAGAGAGATCCTCCTGCGCCGACAACACGAGGCCATGCCAGGTTTTCAGCAACGCCGAGCGGGATTTGGCGGGCATCTCGCGCCATGTCGATAACGCTTGTTCCGCGGCGGCGATCGCCTGAAGCGTCTCATCTCGGCCACAAGAGGTGACTTCCGCGAGGACTTCGCCGGTCGCTGGATTGGTCACTTCGTAGCTTTGGCCATTCTCGGGCGATCGCCAGGACCCGTCGATATAGGCGCCGGTCTTCAATAGTGCGGAATCGGTTAGCTGCATGCGGAGCTCCGTGTCAGAAAGACGCCCGATAGATGGCCAACGCATCGGCCTCGGTCACTTCGCGAGGATTGTTGATCAACAAGCGTTGCTGCGCCATCGCGTCATTCGCCAACTTCGGCAGATCTGCCTCTGGCACATCGACCTCAGACAACGTCGCGGGAAGCTCAAGCTCGCGAATCAACTTAACAAAATAGTCGACGAGTTGGTGGCACCGATCGTGAGTGTCGCTGGAAAGCGTGCCGCCCGGCAACACGACCTCGGCCAACTCGGCATACTGTGCAGCGGCATGGGTAGCGTTGAACCGTAACACCTCAGGCAGGACCAGCGAATTACTGAGCCCATGCGGGATGTGATAGTGACCGCCCAGCGGATAAGCCAGTGCATGCACGGCTGCAACCGGAGCGTTGGCGAACGCCTGGCCGGCCAGACAGGCGCCCAGCAACATCGACTGACGCGCTGCAAGGTGACTGCCTTCGTGAGTGGCACGAACGATACTGTCCGAAATCAACCGCAGCGACTCACGCGCCAGCATGTCGGAGTACGCGTTTTTCTTATGTGCGCTGGTGTAGGCTTCGACCGCATGCACCATGGCATCGACCCCGGTCGCCGCCGTGATCGCGGGTGGTAGACCCAGCGTCAACTCAGCATCGAGCAACGCAACATCGGGGTAAAGATGATCCGACACGATGCCCTGCTTAGTCGTCTCGCCTGTGGTCAGGATGGCAACGGCCGTGGCTTCCGAGCCGGTGCCAGCCGTTGTTGGAATCAAAATCAACGGTAGGCGAGGGCCTGTCGCTTGATCGACGCCATAGGCATCGGCCAGCGACTCGCCCGAGCCAGCTAGCAGCGCGACGACCTTGGCCGTATCCATCGAGCTACCGCCGCCGAGACCAATCACACCGTCGGCTTGGCTGCTATGGGCAAGGTGTAGCGCATCGATGACGATTTGCTCGGGGGGATCAGCGACAACATCGGTGAAAGCGACAGGGGCGCAACCGCCATCAACGAGCATAGACTGCATCCGATCGAGCATACCCAGTTTGACGATACCGTCGTCGGTGACAATCAGCGGCCGTTGAACACCAAGTTTCTGGCAAATGCCGGCGATATCGCCTAAAGCGCCGGGTGCATTGATGATCGATCGTGTGGTGGTGAACGAAAACGAGTTCATCCCACAAGACTAATGGGGTTTACGAGGCTTTGAAAGTGCCGTCGCTGTTTGCTTGCCGTGGCGAGTCGACCTACGCGACCGGGCGCTGGGTCAGCGTCGACATCGGTTGGCGCATCGCTTCCGGAATGGGTACGGGCATTTGGCTAATCCGATCCACCAGCACATGCGTGAACGTGCCGTAAGCTGCCGCCACTGGCTCACCCTGCTTAAAAATACCGACGCCCCACTGCACGGAGCTGTTACCCAGGTGATTGACCCGAAGACCGCCCTCGAGCTTCTCAGGGAATGCGATGCTTTGTTTGTAGTGACACTCGGAGTGGACGATGAAAGCGACCAGCGGGCCGTGCTGATAGTCGAGGCCACACTGCTCGATCATGAAGGTGTTAGCGATGGTGTCGAAATAGGCGTAATAGTTGACGTTGTTGACGTGCCCATAGGCATCGTTGTCGATCCAACGTGTTGGCATGGGTAAGTACCAACCGTAGTGATCTCTGCTTCTTGTTGTGTCTTGCTCAGTCATAAATCGCTTTTGGGTTATCGAACCGAAACATCGTGCCTCTGTTCCTGTCTTTTTAGTACGTTGATCGCTATCAGCGTCTGCGTCAATAGATTCGTCGCTCGCTTCTTGAGCGGCATGACACGCTTTCCGAAACCTGGCAAAGGTTGTACGTCGATACCGGTCGGGTCATTACGCCCCGTGTGAGTGTCTGTTCGTGCAGGCTGAGCATCCGTATCGGATGGCGCACCGAAACTGACTGCAGGCATCAGGCTTGCCTTAACGACTTCGAAGATCGAAAAAAAAGCGCTCGACTAGCGAGCGCTTTATTGGGTTGGCCCTGTTCAGGCTGTCGACTAGTTGCGACTGCGGCTGCGTCCCGATGAGCGGCTGCTGCCACTCGATCGACGCGACGATGAAGCACGACTACTGCGAGCGCTGCCACGCGATGACGACATTCGCGAATTGCTGCTGGCACCACTGCGTGATCCACTCGCGCGGCTTGATGACGCCTGACGGCTCGGGCTGGCAGCACGCTGCGTGCGCTGTGGCGCGCTGCTGCGACGTGCTGTGTTCGGCGACGCTGACCGACTGCGCGTCGACCGGTTGGCTGTGCCTGAGCGGCTGGACCGGTTTGCCGTCGCACGGCTGGTCGTCCCGCGACCGCTCGTGAACCGAGAGCTCGATTGCGAGCGACTGCCCGACGAGTACTGCTTCACTGGCGCGCCAGTCGCGCGTGACTCTCCGCCGCGTTTGGTCGTACGGTTCTGAGCGCGATTGTTCCGCGTATTGGCGCGTTGCGTCGTCCGAGTCGACCGATTCGTGGCACGAGCATTTGTTCGGTCGGACCGGCTGGTGAACCGACTATTGGCAAGGTTTTGCGTTCGCGTCGCACGGTTATTGCTCGCGTTCGCTTGCCGATTGCCGGACGCAAAGCGCTGTCCGCTGGCACGGTTCGTGTTTTGTCGGCGCGCCGAGTCACTCGCGTTGCGGCGGCTGTTGCCGGCGAAGCGGCTCCGATTGCTCCGGTTGTTGCGTACCGTGCCCGGCTGGGCTCGTGTGTAGCCGTTGCGGTTATACGTCAGCTGGCGACCGGCCGTACGGTTGCGGCTGTAACCTGGGCGTGAGCCGTGGAAGCGATTCGGGAACCACCGATAGTGGCCGCGCCGATTGAAGCGACCGGTACCGCCATACACGAAGTAGTCGCGGCTGTGGCGGTGGCGGAAAAATCGGCGCGAGTTGAATCGGAAACCGTAGAACGGGTGGCGCACGGTATCGAAGTAATTCAAATGCAGGAACCGGTTGTGCCACGAGATCGCAAACGCGGTGCTGACACCCCAGAAGAACGGGTCGCCATAAAAACGATGGCCGACCGCATACGGGTGGTAATACAACGGGTACCCGACATCATGGTAGAAGTAGGTGCGATACGGTCGACGTACGACAACCTCGACGGGATCGTAGTAGGGCACGTAGATCACTTCCGGATCGGCCGGTGCGATGACAACGCGATCCGCGTCACGGGTGATGATCTGCCGGTCATCGGTTTCCAGATTGCCGGCGAGATATGCCTGATCGCGAAAGCGCTCCACCGCCTCCAGCACCTCGGTTTGCTGACCCAATACGGCCTCGCCAAGCTGCCAGGTCCAATCGAGATCCTCATTCAGCAATGCGAGCGCTTCGGGATAATTCAGCAGAGCGACAATGGCGTCGTCCCACGCCGGGTCGGGCGTCGCGTTCTCGGCATTCGCGCCATCGTCCAGAAAGCGTTGTGCCTCGACAAGCTGTAACGGATACGTCGCAGCGGGCAACACAATGGCCAGCAGGTCGTCCGGATACAACGCGACCGGTGCCACAAGATTGTCCAGCTCGGACGCTGAGAGCGGGGCGCTGGCAGCGTCGCGGTCTTGTGCCACCGCTGTGACAGCCGCGGCGGCCAGCAACAAGCCGACCAGCCAGAGGCTCATCGACCGCAAGGGTAGACGGTTTACAACTCGCGAGTTCATCGCATTCCTCGTGCGCCGTTAACGACGCCTGTTAGCACAGTTGCCACAATAAGCGGGTTTAGCTGAACCCAAGCTTAACACCAGGCTGTTGAGACAATGATCACGCAGATTCAAAGCTTTCTAGAAAAATTCGATAAACTAATGATTTTAAATAAAATAAATTAGTTATCAACGAGGGCATTAACTCGTATTTCGTCAAATCTGTCGACGCCGTAAAGATGGCGGGGCTTATCGGCAATCTCACCCGCGTGGGATCGACAGCGCCGATCGGGATGACGTTGCGCTCAAGCAGCAGCGAGATTGTTTCGCAACGGCCGCCGTCGACTAATGCCCGCATGTGGCCGATCTCTTCTTGCTCGTCGGGTATGCGATGATAACCAGCGCGCGCTAATCCTATTCCCTGAGTCACGTCTTGATGTCGCATCACTGGTTGTACAACCGAACGCTTTGGCTGTTGCTTGGCTGTCAGGTCGCCTCCGTCTGTGGGTCGGTGGTCATTGTGAGCATCGGTGGCCTCGTTGGGGCGGAGTTGGCGCCCACGCCGGTTTGGGCGACCCTGCCGGTGTCATTGATGGTCGTCGGCATGGCCACCAGTGCCGCCCCAGCCGCGCTGTTAATGGCGCGTGTCGGTCGTAAACCTGTCTTTCTGGCTGGGATCCTCATCGCATCGATGTCGTTGCTGCTTGCCTGGTACGGCATGCGCGAAGCTTCTTTCGGCTGGTTCTGTGTTGGCTTGTTTGGCTTCGGTATGAACATGGCCTGCGTTCACCAATATCGTTTCGCGGCGGCTGAAAGCGTCGCCCAGCGTCATGCGGCCGGTGCCCTATCGTTAATTCTATTGGGCCCCGTGGCTGGTGCGCTGATCGGGCCAGCGCTGCTCGATACGCTGCGTGACGGCGCGGCCGTTGCCGGTACGGCACCGGTCTTTGTCGGTTTGGCGGTTGTGATGATCATTGCTGCCATCCTGATGGGGGCAACGCATATGCTTGGGCGAGACAGCGACGCGCCACCCTCGCACAGCGCGGAGACGTCGGTGCGCCCCCCGCAGCTGACGATCGCGCTCGCGATCTGCGCAGGCGTCAGCGCGTACGCGATCATGTCACTGATCATGACGGCTACGCCCATCAATATGCATCACGTCGACGGTTTCGATATCGGTACGACGGCACGCGTTATCCGGGCGCACGTGATCGCGATGTATCTGCCATCCGTTGTGTTCGCCACACTGATCGCGTGGTTCGGCGTTCGCCGCCTATTGTTTGTCGGGATCGTCTGTTATGCGGCGGTGCTGGCAACAGCGCTCAGCGGCCGAGGCCTCGGCCACTACACGATTGCGTTGGTGGCGCTGGGGCTCGGATGGAACCTATTGTACCTCGGCGGCACTTACCTCATTACCCAAAGCGCGAGTGGGCCCGGTCGTTTCAGACTGCAGGCACTCAACGAGTTTGCCGTGTTCTCGATCTCTGCACTCGCATCACTGGCAGCCGGCGCGGTGCTATATCGCTTCGGTTGGTCGTACCTGTTGATGGCGCCCATCCCGTTTCTCGCGATGATGGTGGTTCTACTGGCTGGCGAGCGCCGCAGCGCCGCACCAGCGGTACAGACTTAGAAGTTGAACGAGAAGGAGACTGCTGCCACCGGGTACCACTCGTAGTCGCCCAGCTCATCTTCCAGCTCGAGCCGCTCCTGTTCTAGTGCATCACGGAACGTAGCGTCGGTCGCCAACACGCCGTCCGCGGCGAGATCCAATGCGACCGACCCTTGATACATTACGCCGGCATCGAAGTGCAGGCCAAACGTATCGAACACGCGGAAGTCCAGGCCGACACCGGCATACGGTGCCACTGAGTCGAAGGTGGCTTTGCCGCGAAGGTTACCGACATCATTCGCGTCGAAAGTCTGTCCACCAATATCGAACGTGCCGGTGTTGGCGCCGAGGAAGCTACCTTCATTGCCGTTGGCCACCAAACCTGCAGAGACGCGGAACGGGCTTAACGGCGCCCGGGCATTCAGCGTCACGTAGGCGCTGGAGAGATCCAGCTCGACGTCATAGTCGATACCGGCCTCTTCACGGGTCGTGTCGTACGTGTATGTATTGAAGCCTGCGCGCAGATCTAGATAGGGGATCGGGCGCCAGGTGGCTTCCAGTCCGAGGCCCTGGGTGCCGGCTCGCAGGCCAATCCATAAGTCGTCGTCGGCTTGAACTGGCGCTGTCAAACACGCTGCGAGGAGACCGGCCGCAGCAATCCTGTGCATTTTCATCGTCGCTTCTCCAAGTGAGGCAGATTATGTTCGCTAGCCTAGCTAGGGATCACGCTGTCGGGTGTGCGTCAGGTCACGCTTTTGGCTTGTCAAACCATCGTCAGGGAGGGGGCGTGTCGTACGTCAAAGAATCGCGAAAAAGCTCGCAATTTCCATAATTTGGCGTTTAAAAGGGCGGGCCGATCCAGTAAAATCCGGATTGGTCGCTAAGGCCATACACCCCACAACAAATGCTAGTGATCGAACCGCTGGGACGCGGTGGAACTGACATAACATGAGCAAAGAACTCCAAGCGCTGATTCAGGGCACCCCTCTGAATGGCGCGAACGCCGCGATTATCGAGCAATTGTACGAAGATTATCTCGATGACCCGAAATCGGTACCCGCTTCCTGGCAGGGCTACTTCTCTAGCCTGATCAACGGCGCCGACCGCTTTTCCGAGATCGCGCATGGCCCGATTGTCGATGCGCTGAAACAACAGGCGAAACTGCGGTCGACGCAGACGGGCAAGCGCTCGCAACGCGCCGTTGCCGGCACTACGAACGAAAAACAGGCCGCGGTTTCGCGATTGATTCAGGTCTACGCGCTGCGCGGTCACCAGATCGCCGACATCGACCCGCTGGGGTTGATGCACAGAGAAGAGCCTCGCGTGTTGCAGTTCGACTTTCTGGGGTTAGACAAAACCGACCTCGATAACGAGTTTTACACTGGCGGGCTTGCCGGCACCGGGCATAAACGGATGAAGCTCCGGGATATCATCAGCCTGCTGCGCAGCATTTATTGCGGCACCACAGGCGCGGAGTTTGCTCATGTCTCTCGATCGCGCGAACGACTATGGCTGCGAGAGCAATTTGAGGCGCTGATTCGGAAACCTTTCACAGCAAAAGAGCAGCGCTGGTTGCTCAAGCAGCTTACTCGGGCCGAGACGCTCGAGCGCTATCTACACACGCGCTATGTTGGACAAAAGCGGTTCTCGCTGGAGGGCGGCGAAAGTCTGATCCCGATGCTGGACGAATTGGTGCAGGCGGGTGGTGCGGCCGGCATCAAAGAATTGGTC
Organism: Pseudomonadota bacterium; assembly: GCA_039033995.1. Taxonomy (GTDB): domain Bacteria; phylum Pseudomonadota; class Gammaproteobacteria; order Steroidobacterales; family Woeseiaceae; genus CALBPI01. The sequence continues at coordinate 8,811 of JBCCBP010000017.1, forward strand.
ATCGGCATGGCCCACCGCGGGCGCATCAATGTTCTGGTGAACGTGCTAGGCAAGGCGCCGCAAGATCTGTTCTCGGAGTTCGAAGGTACCTATAACCTCGACGAGATGACGGGCTCCGGCGATGTGAAATACCACAAGGGCTTTTCGGCGGATATGAAAACAGCAGGCGGCAACGTGCATTTGTCGCTGGCCTTCAACCCGTCGCACCTCGAAATTGTGAACCCCGTCGTCGAGGGCTCTGTGCGTGCGCGACAACTGCGACGAGGCGATCATGAGGGCACCACGATTCTGCCTATTTTGATTCATGGCGACGCGGCGTTCGCCGGGCAAGGTGTGGTGACCGAAACGTTCCAGATGTCACAACTGCCGGCTTTCCGTACCGGTGGTACCGTCCACATCGTCATCAACAACCAGATCGGTTTCACAACGAGCGACCCTCAGGATGCACGGTCCACGCCGTATTGCAGCGATGTGGCGAAGATGATCGAAGCGCCGATCTTCCATGTCAATGGCGACGACCCGGAGGCGGTCATTCGCGTGACCCGTCTGGCACTCGATTACCGTCAGAAATACGGTAAAGACGTCGTTATCGATCTCGTTTGTTATCGCCGCTTAGGTCACAACGAAGCGGATGAGCCCGCCGCGACACAGCCACAGATGTACGCGAAGATTCGCAGCCACAAAACGACGCGCGAACGATATGCCGAATCTCTGATGTCCGCGGGTGTCATGAGCCAAGAGGACGTCAACGGTTTAATTGAGCGCTACCGCGCGCGACTCGATGACGGCCGACCGGTGCCGCGTGCGCTGCTCGGTATGATCGGCAACGAATACACGATCGATTGGTCGCCCTACATTACCGGCGATCTGCTCAGTGCGGCTGACACCGGTGTCGACCTCGATCGCGTCAATGGGCTCGGCAAGATGCTGCTGAATCTGCCGGACGACCTGACATTGCATTCTCGTGTCGACCGCATCATGGCCGCGCGCCACAAAATGCTGGCTGGCGAACAGGATATGGACTGGGGCTTTGCCGAGACCATGGCGTATGCGACGTTGCTCGAAGATGGTTTCGATGTGCGTCTTACGGGCCAGGATAGCGGGCGAGGCACCTTCTTCCATAGACATGCGGTGCTGCACGCGCAAGGTGAAGATCGCGAGTACATTCCGTTGCAGCATTTGGTCAATCGACCAGCGGCATTCACTGTTACTGATTCCTTCTTGTCGGAAGAAGCCGTCATGGGCTTCGAGTATGGTTTTGCAACCACGGAGCCACGCACGCTGGTGATTTGGGAGGGCCAGTTTGGCGATTTCGCGAATGGGGCACAGGTTGTTATCGATCAGTTCATCAGTTCAGGCGAGTCGAAGTGGGGTCGTTTGTGCGGTCTGACTCTCTTCCTGCCACACGGATATGAAGGCCAGGGGCCGGAACACTCGTCTGCACGCCTCGAGCGTTTCCTGCAACTGTGCGCGGAGCACAATATGCAGGTCTGCGTGCCGTCGACACCGGCTCAGATGTTCCATATGCTCCGACGTCAGATGGTGCGCCCAGTGCGTAAGCCGCTGATCGTGATGACACCGAAGAGCCTGCTGCGACACAAGCTCTCCGTGTCGCCGCTGTCAGACCTTTCAGAAGGCCGATTCCATACGGTCATCGACGAAATCGACGACCTTGATCGCAGCGCTGTCAAACGCGTCGTTTTCTGCAGCGGAAAAGTCTACTTCGACTTGCTGGAGCGTCGGCGGGCGGAGGAAATCCAAGACGTCGCGATCGTGCGAATCGAGCAAATCTATCCTTTCCCGATCGATGAATTTGCGGAAGCACTGGTGAGTTACCCGAATGCTGAGACTATCGTCTGGTGTCAGGAAGAGCCGCGCAATCAGGGCGCGTGGTACCAGATTCGTCATCGCCTGCAGCAGCCGCTGCGCAGCCGACACTCATTACATTACGCAGGTCCTGTAAGTGCGGCGGCTCCGGCCGTGGGTATTCCGGCCATGCACAGCAAGATTCAGAAAGCACTGGTGGAGTCTGCGCTGGGTATCACGCAGCTAATCGACGAAACCGACCTATAAACCCGACATTACACCGTGCGAAACCTGTTCGCGCAGCAACCCGAATCCAACGAAGAGAACGACCATGTCAACCGAAGTAAAAGTACCGCAATTGCCCGAGTCGGTGGCGGACGCCACGCTGGTGTCCTGGCACAAGCAACCTGGCGATACCGTCCGTCGCGACGAAAACCTGGTGGATTTGGAGACGGATAAGGTAGTCCTTGAGGTGCCTTGCCCAGTCGACGGCACGTTGAAGGAGATCAAGCAAGCCGATGGCGCGACAGTCGTCAGTGGCGACTTGCTGGCGGTTGTGGAGGCGGGCGAGGTTGCCGATGCGCCAGCACCAGCAGAAACATCGGACGAGCCGGCAGCCAAAGCCGATTCGCCTGCGCCAGTCGCCGAACCCGAGACATCATCGAGCGGTGGGAAGGATAGCGGCAAGTTGAGCCCGGCCGTACGGCGGTTGGTAGAAGAGCATGATCTCGACCCGGCGCGCATCAAGGGCACGGGTCGGGACGGTCGTATTTCGAAAGCGGATGTGATGCACCATCTCGAGAGTGGCGACGACAATGCCGCGGAAGACGCCAGTGGTGCGAGTGTTGGCAGCAGTGTCGCCGCACGCACGGAGCGCCGAGTGCCGATGACCCGCCTGCGTGCCACGATTGCCAAGCGCATGGTCGAGGCGCAACACAATGCGGCGATGCTGACGACCTTCAATGAAGTTGATCTCACCGAAGTCATCGCGCTTCGCGCGCGTTACAAAGATGCATTTACTGACACACATGGCGTCAAGCTGGGCTTCATGTCGTTTTTCGTGCGTGCTGCGGTGGAAGCGCTGCGCAAATTCCCGTTGGTGAACGCATCGATCGACGGCAATGAGATCGTCTACCACGACTATCAGGACATCGGCATTGCCGTATCGACCGATCGTGGTTTGCTCGTACCGGTATTGCGCGATGCGGGCTTGATGTCGTTCGCCGATATCGAAAAAGGTATTGCGGCCTATGGCCAAAAGGCACGGGAGGGTAACATCGGGATCGACGACCTGACCGGCGGCACATTTACGATCACCAACGGCGGCATCTTTGGTTCAATGATGTCAACGCCTATCCTGAATCCGCCGCAGACCGGTATTCTCGGCATGCACTCGATCATGGATCGCCCCGTCGCTATCAATGGCCAAGTTGAGATTCGTAAGATGATGTATCTCGCCCTGTCTTATGACCACCGTATCATCGACGGCAAAGAGGCTGTGCAGTTTGTCGTGACGATCAAGAATGCCCTGGAAGACCCGGGTCGCTTGCTGTTGCAGGTATAAGACCCCATATCCTCAATATCTAACGAATTGGTGGCGATCAACGACCGCCCAGTGGGACACATTATGAGCGAACAATACGACGTCATCGTCATCGGCGGCGGACCGGCGGGATACCCGGCAGCTATTCGTGCAGCGCAACACGGCATGAGCGTTGCGTGCATCGATAACTGGAAGAACTATGACGGCAGCCACGCTTTTGGCGGCACCTGCCTTAACGCCGGTTGCATACCGTCCAAGGCGTTATTGGAATCATCCGAGCTGATGCATCGCGCGCAGCACGAATTCGCGAGTCACGGCATCTCGGCCGACAATATTGCGCTCGACCTTGCCGCGATGCAGAAACGCAAAGCTGGAATTGTCAGCCAGTTGACGGGCGGTATCAGCGCATTGTTCAAATCGAACAAGGTCACGGGGTTGCGCGGACATGGCAAGCTGCTCGCGAACAACAAGGTTGAGTTCTCGCCCGCGGATGGCGAGCCCGAAACACTGACCGCCAAGCATGTCATTCTTGCGTCTGGCTCGCAGCCGATTGAGTTGCCGTCTATGCCGTTTGACGGCAAACACATCGTCGATTCCTGGGGTGCGCTGGAATTCGACGCCGTGCCGAAGAAGCTTGGCGTGATCGGTGCCGGTGTCATCGGGCTGGAACTCGGCAGCGTGTGGAGCCGGTTGGGATCCGAAGTCACAGTGCTGGAGGCCATGCCCGACTTCCTGGCCATGGTCGATCGCCAGATTGCGAAAGATGCTGAGCGCCAGTTCCGCAAACAGGGACTCGACATCAAACTGAGTGCGCGTGTTTCATCGGCCAAGGTGTCTCGTGGCAAAGTTAAAGTTGCCTACGAAGACAAAGACGGTGAGCAGTCGATGACATTTGATCGTCTGGTCGTCGCTGTGGGTCGACGTCCGTTCACCGAGAATCTGTTTGCGGACGATACGGGGATCACGGTCGATGAGCGAGGCTTTATCGAAGTCGACGACGAATGTCGCACGAAGGTGCCGAACGTGTATGCGGTCGGTGACTGCGTTCGCGGGCCGATGTTGGCGCACAAGGGTACTGAAGAGGGCGTGATGGCGGCAGACTTGATCGCCGGCGAAGTCGCCGAGGTTAACTACAACGTGATCCCGTCAGTGGTCTACACGGCGCCAGAAATTGCCTGGGTGGGTTTGACGGAAGAACAGGCGCGGGAAGCGGGTAAGGACATCAAGACCGGAACCTTCCCATTTGCCGCCAGTGGACGTGCCAAAGCGATGGAGCAAGCGTCCGGTATGGTAAAGATCGTCAGCAGCAATGACGACGACGAGATCCTCGGCGTGCACATCATTGGGCCGATGGCCGGTGAGCTCATTGGCGAGCTGGTCTTGGCAATGGAATTCCGCGCGAGCACGGAAGACATTCAACGCACCGTACACGCGCATCCGACGCTGTCGGAAGCTGTGCACGAAGCATCGCTGAGCGCCGACAAACGTGCGTTACACGCGATCAATCGTTAGCGCGCAGACCACACACACCAAAGACATAGTACTACGTGCTCACGGTGATATCTTCGTCACCGGCCGGGTAGGACTGCTATGCGCTTGCCTCAGGATTGGCGTTCTACCCGCACAACGCCGGCTACTTGCGACAGTTTGGTGAGTGCGCGACTCAGACTATCCAGACCGTCGACCTCGGTGTGCAGCTGGACGATGGCGCGTAACGTCTTGCGATTCACTTTGGAAGAATTACCAAGAATGCGAACATTTTCGTCATTCAACACACCACTGAGATCTTTCAGTAGTCCGTTTCGGTCCGATGCCTCAATACGAATGCTGACCGGGTAGCGCGCTTCCTTGTCGCTGCGCCACGCGACCTCGATCAGGCGCTCGGGCGCTTTGCTACCCAGTCGCTGCAACGCACTGCAACGCTGCGTGTGTACCGAAATGCCACGGCCTTGCGTGATATACCCCTGGATCGGCTCCGGTGGCACGGGATTACAACACCGTGCGAAGTGGGTCATGACCGAGTCGGTGCCGTCGACCAGCACGGCACCACGTCCGCTCGGTTTGTGTTTGCGGCTACGTTTTTGTTTGGGCTGCTCCTGGTCCGCCGGCGCGATCAATTTCTGCGCCGCATGGAAAACTGCAGCCGATGTAATGTCACCGACGCCGAGCGCGATACAAAGGCCATCAACGTCGTCGTAGCCCATGTGTGTGGCGAGTTTCGCGATTGGCAGATCCCGGATATTCATACGCTGCAGTTCGCGCTCGAGGTGGTCGCGCCCTTGCTTGCGGTTGATTTCTTTGTCTTGTTGGCGGAACCAACTGCGCACCTTGGTACGGCTGCGCGCTGAGGCGAGGAAGCCGCTACGCGGCGACAGCCAGTCTCTGCTCGGGTTCGGCTCTTTCGCGGTGATAATCTCGATGCGGTCGCCGTTGCGAATCTGGTAGGTCAGATTGACGATGCGCCCGTTGGCTTTGGCGCCCCGACAGCGATGACCGATCTGTGTGTGTACCTGGTAGGCGAAATCGAGTGGTGTCGCACCCGCGGGTAGGTCGATGATGTCGCCGCGTGGTGTGATGGCGTAGACCCGGTCGCTGAATACGCCGTCACTAAGGCTGTCGAGCATATCGGCGCTACCGGCTTCATTGCCTTCGAGCAATTGCCGCAACCACGCGATTTTTTGCTCGAACGCACTGCTGCTGGTGCCGCCTTCTTTGTAGCGCCAGTGGGCAGCAACACCGAGTTCTGCCTGAGCGTGCATATCCTCGGTGCGTATCTGGATTTCGAGCGGGCGACCCTCGGGCCCGAACACGGCCGTGTGTAGCGATTGGTAGTTATTGCCTTTCGGGTTGGCAATGTAGTCGTCAAATTCCTCGCGAATGTAGGGCCAGCGGTTGTGTACGACGCCGAGTGCGGTATAGCACGCCGTGACCGTGTCTACGATGATGCGCACAGCGCGAATATCGAACAGATCATCAACCGACACATTTTTTCGCTGCAACTTACGATAGATAGAGAAAATGTGCTTAGGCCGCCCCGATACCTTGGCGTCCAGACCGGCGTCGCCCAATAGTGTCAGTAGCTCGTTGCGGGCATCTGCGATGTAACGTTCGCGTTCGTTGCGACGTTCATCCAGTTGCTTCGCGATGGCCTTGTAGTCGGCCGGTTGCAGAAACCGAAACGCAAAGTCTTCCAGTTCCCATTTCAGTTGCCAGATGCCCAGACGGTTGGCAAGTGGTGCAAAAATTTCGCGGGTATCCCGCGCCAGCATTTGCTGCTCTTCCACCGATGCCTCACGCGCCGCACGCAGGTCGCAAAGCTGCAGCGCCAGCCTGACGATGACCAGGCGATAGTCGTTGACAACCGCCAGCAACATGCGACGCAACCCTTCCGACTGTGCTTCCGGCAAGCGCTCGCCCGGAAGCCATTGGCCCGGTAAGGAAAAGTCTAGCAGTGTCACTAATTCGCGACAGTGTGCTGCGATCGTCTTGCCCGCGTGTTTTTCTACGAAATTCAGTGACACCGCCTCGGCACGCAAGAATGGCGCGAGCGAGGCGCAGTCCAGCATGGTCGCGTCGAGACCGAGGCCCACCGCAACTTCGCGAACGGCACTCGATAATGCCGTGAGGTCGGGGTCGTCTGTCTGTGCGTGCAAACGGTCATGCCAGACTGGCGCGTTAGCTTCGCCGGCGGCATGTCCCTTTGGTAGCTCTTGTCGTGGATGCTGTGGCATTCGCCTGCCAATGTCCTCTTGAAAACCGGGCAGATTGCACGCCCGATAACCGGTATCATAACCAAAACGGGAGCGTTGTCGTCGCCTGAACCAATTTGTAGACGACGGGTCGCACACACTGACAGACAACGGAACTGGATTAAGCCAGAAATCAGGAGAATGACAATGACCAGACTTCGTATTCGTAGTGCAGGTTCGCTCGTGCTGACACTTGCTCTAGCGCTCACTGCCACGGGCCATGCTGCGGAACTTGATTTGAATTTGAATGACGATGCGGCGCGTCTCAGTTTCGCCAGCGATATCACCGCGCGCAATCTTCGGTTCGACCTGGGCTGGTTGCATCACCAGGATCGTGGCGATGTCGTCAATGTCGGACTGCACCTGACCGGTGAGGCATCGCCTGGCGCTAACCCCGTCATCGGTGGTCTCGGTGGCAAAATTTTTGTGATCGATCCGGATGCGCTCAATGTCGATGCAGTGGTACTCGGGATTGGCGGATACCTCCGGTATACGATGCCCCAGTACGATCGGATCAATGTCTACGCGCATGCCTACATTGCACCGGATGTATTGTCGTTCGGCGATGGAGACCGCTTCCATGAAGTCGAGGCGCGCATCGGCTACAACGTATTGCGAGAAGCGGATGTCTATATCGGCTTGCGAAACATCAGCGCCAATTTTGATAACGGTGCCGAGTTGACCGTCGATACCGGTTTGATCGCGGGTATTCAATTGCGCTTTTAAGTGCGACTGGACAGGACGAGACAGGAACGAACATGGCAGGACATAGCAAATGGGCGAATATCCAACATCGCAAAGGCGCCCAGGATAAGAAACGCGGTAAATTGTTCACGAAGCTGATCCGTGAAATAACGGTTGCGGCGCGCATGGGTGGTGGCGATATCGATGCCAACCCACGGTTACGACTGGCCATCGACAAAGCTAAAGCGCAAAGCATGCCAAAGGACAATATCGAGCGTGCGGTCAAACGCGGTGCGGGCGAGTTGGATGGCGCGGACTACATTGAAATTCGCTACGAGGGCTATGGACCTGGTGGTACCGCAGTGATGGTCGATTGCATGACCGACAATCGCAATCGTACGGTTGCGGAAGTCCGTCACGCGTTCTCCAAATTCGGTGGTAACCTCGGCGCGGATGGCTCAGTCGCTTACCTGTTCCATCATGTGGGCTTGCTCAACTATCCGGCGGGCAGCGATGAGGACGCGGTGATGGAAGCGGCAATTGAGGCTGGCGCGGAGGATGTCATCGTCAGCGATGATCGCTCGATCGAGGTGATCACCGAGCCGCCGGAGTTTGAGCAGGTCAGGGACGCGATGGTTGCGGCGGCTTTGCCGCCAGAAAACGCCGAGGTAACGATGCGGGCAGAAACCGCCTCTGAGCTCGGTCGCAAAGAAGCGGAGTCGATGATCAAGTTGCTGGATACGCTGGAAGATCTCGACGACGTGCAGAACGTCTACAGTAACGCGGATATCTCGGAAGAGATCCTCGCTGAGATTGCGTAGATGACGCAGCGCCCGGCCATACGAATCATGGGCATCGACCCGGGTTCGAGAGTCACCGGTTTTGGTGTCATCGATGCGGTCGGCAGTGATTTCCAGTTCGTCGCGGCGGGCTGCATACGCTGTGGTGATGGCGAGTTCAACGATCGGCTGCGACGAATCTACGAACAGACAGGCGCATTGCTGCGCGAATGGCAGCCGCAGCAGATGGCGGTGGAGCAAGTATTTGTCAGCCAGAATGCCGGCTCAGCGCTCAAACTGGGTGCGGCGAGATCCGCCGCGATTTGTGCCGGTTTCGAGTGGCAGCAAGTGACGCTCGCGGAGTATGCACCGCGCCAGATCAAGCAGGCCGTGACCGGCACAGGCGGCGCGGATAAGGCCCAGGTGCAACATATGATCAAGGCGCTGCTAAAAATAACCGGTGACTTACAAGCCGATGCGGCCGATGCGCTCGCGGTGGCGGTGTGTCACGGCAACAGCCAGCGTCTGAATCGCCGGCTGGCTAAAGCGATGGCGGGGTCTGCATGATCAGCTTTGTGCGCGGTCGGATCAGCGGCAAGCACGCACCCACCGTCGTACTCGACGTCGGCGGTATTGGCTACGATATCGAAACGCCGATGTCGACTTTTCTGACGTTGCCGGCCGTCGGTGCCGACGTACAGTTGTTAACCCATTTCCTGGTGCGAGAAGATGCGCAGTTGTTGTATGGGTTTTCAACGGATGAGGAACGTGCGCTGTTCCGAAACCTATTGAAGGTGTCTGGTGTCGGCGCGCGGATCGCGCTGGCGATCCTGTCAGGCATCAGTGTCAGCGGCTTTCGCCGTTGTGTGGAATACGAAGATGTCCCGGCTTTGGTAAAAGTGCCGGGTATCGGCAAGAAAACGGCTGAGCGTCTCATCGTAGAGATGCGTGACAAGCTCGGCGACGCTAGTGTGGCGACGACGACAACGCAGGCGGTTGCGACACCAGAGACCGGACGCGGTGAAGCGTACTCTGCGCTGCTCGCGCTTGGCTACCGCGACGCGGAGGTGCGCAAATTGTTGCAGGCGGTCGAGCAGTCGGGTGAAGCATCGAGCACCGAAGACTATATCCGACTGGCACTAAAAAAGGCGGTTGGCTGACACAATGACAGAGCAAGATGACATTCGCATGGTGGCCGGCGACAGTCAGACCGATGACCGTGTTTTTGATCGCGCGATTCGTCCGACGACGCTGGCCGAATATGTGGGTCAGCCAGCGGTCAAAGAACAGATGGAGATCTTTGTCAGCGCTGCGCGGAATCGTGCGGAGTCGTTGGACCACGTATTGATTTTTGGTCCGCCAGGTCTCGGTAAAACGACACTCGCCAATATCATCGCGAATGAGATGTCTGTCAGTTTGCGTCAGACCTCGGGGCCCGTGCTCGAGAAGCCGGGTGATCTCGCGGCGATCTTGACTAACCTAGAGCCGAACGATGTGTTGTTTGTCGATGAGATTCATCGCTTGAGCCCCGTCGTTGAGGAAGTCCTCTATCCGGCGATGGAGGATTTTCAACTCGACATCATGATCGGTGAAGGTCCAGCGGCGCGCTCGATCAAGCTCGACTTGCCGCCATTTACACTCGTCGGTGCGACCACGCGCGCCGGATTGCTCACGTCGCCACTACGCGACCGATTCGGCATTGTGCAGCGGCTGGAGTTCTATTCGGTTGCAGAGCTGACCGCGATCGTCACCCGTTCAGCCGGTATTTTGAATCTCACGATCGATGAGCGGGGCGCAGAGCTTATTGCGCGCCGATCCCGGGGCACGCCACGCATTGCGAACCGCTTGCTGAGACGGGTGCGCGACTACGCGGAGGTGCGATCGGACGGTGTGGTCAATGAACAGTCAGCCACGGCGGCGATGGATATGCTCGAAGTGGACCCGCATGGTTTCGACGCGATGGATCGCAGGCTATTGCTGACCATTATCGAGAAGTTTGATGGCGGTCCGGTGGGCGTCGACAGCCTTTCTGCGGCGATCGGTGAAGAGCGGGGCACTATTGAGGATGTTCTCGAGCCGTATCTGATTCAGCAAGGCTTTCTGATGCGCACCGCTCGCGGACGAGTGGCGACGCGCAACGCCTACCTGCATTTCGGACTGCCCGCACCACGCGCGGAGACCGCCGTCGATTTGCCGTTGTTTGATGAGTCGCCAACGGACCAGTGAACTGCCTGATCGCTTTGGAGTCGTACCCTTATGCACAGTGATACTTCTATTCTCAATCTGGTGCTCGATGCCAGCATCGTCGTGCAACTTGTCATGGCGTCACTGCTCGCAGCATCGGTGTATTCGTGGTTTACGATTATTCGCAAGCGCCGTTTGTTGTCGCATGCACAAAGTGTGGCAGACAAATTCGAATCGGCCTTCTGGTCCGGATCTGACCTGTCGTCGCTGTATCGCGATGTGACTGGTGGCAAAGGTGCCGGGCCGGGCATGCCGGCGATTTTCGAGAGCGGCTTCCGGGAATTCAGTCGCCTCTCACAACAGCAGGATGTATCGCCGGAGCGGATGGTAGAAACGGCACGTCGAGCCATGCGGGTCAGTCTGACGCGCGAGACAGAAACACTTGAACAAGGACTCGCGTCGCTCGCAACGATCGGTTCGACGAGTCCTTATGTCGGACTGTTCGGTACGGTGTGGGGCATCATGAATTCTTTCACCAGTCTTGGCACGAATACGCAGACTGCGACGCTGCAGGCCGTGGCGCCCGGCATTGCGGAGGCGCTGGTCGCTACTGCGATGGGTTTGTTCGCGGCGATACCTGCGGTGATTTTTTACAACCGCTATGCGGACAAGCTCAGCCGCATCGAATCGCGATTTGAGACCTTCGTCGAAGAATTCCTGAGCATCCTCGAGCGTCACGCGCGGCGACGCAACGCCGATAAGGTAGCCTGAGTCATGGCCAAGCGTCGCTTGATGGGCGATATCAACGTCGTGCCGTACATCGACGTGATGCTGGTGTTGCTGATCATCTTCATGGTGACAGCGCCATTGCTGACGCAAGGCATCGAAGTGGACTTGCCGAACGCTGATGCTGCACCACTCGATGTTGATCCGGAAGACGAAGAATTGCCGTTAGTGTTGTCTGTTAGTGCCGATGGCAACCTGTTTTTGAATCAGGGCGCCGATAAAACCTCGCCGGCGCCGGATGCCGAGATCGTGCGGCAGGTGTCCATCGTGTTGCAACGAAAACCGAAGACACCTGTATTGGTCAAGGCGGATCAGGCGGTACCGTATGGGCGAGTGGTCTACGCAATGGTCTTGTTGCAAAAGGGCGGTGCGGAACAAATTGGATTCATCACAGACCCGCTCGACGAGACGGCACAACGCCCGTAAGGCTCTGACCCAGACCAATGCGTGTTGTGTTTGACAACGTACTGGCAGCGATTGGCACGATAGCGCTGCACGCGCTGCTGATCTGGCTGTTGCTCGTCGGTGTGCGCTGGGAGCGTCCCCCGGAAGACCGTGCAATGACAACGTTGAAAGCCGTCGTCGTCGACGCGAGCGCATTTGAACAGGTAGCACCTGACGTTGATGAGCAGGTGCGCGAAGCGCAAGAGGAGGCTGAGGCGGCGCTGCAACGTGAAGCCGAAGCGGAGCGACAGCGTGAGGCGGAAGCACAGCGCCAACGCGAGGCGGAAGCAGAGCGTCAACGCGAGGCCGAAGCAGTGCGCCAACGCGAGGCGGAAGCAGAGCGCCAACGCGAGGCGGAAGCAGTGCGACAACGAGAAGCAGAAGCCGAGCGCGAGGCAGAGGCGGCACGGCAACGGGAGGCGGAAGCAGCACGTCAACGCGAGGCCGAGGCAGAAAGACAGCGTCAACGCGAGGCGGAAGAACGACGTCGTCGCGAGGCGGAAGAACGGCGCAGGCGTGAGGCTGAAGCGGAAGCGGAACGCCAGCGGCAGCGCGAGCGCGCGCGGCAGGAAGCACTGGAAGCGCAGCTGCAGGCAGAATTGGCCGCGGAAGAAGCGCGAGAAGGCGCTGTTAGAGATGGTCTGCTGGCTCAGTACATCGAGTTGATTCGGCAGAAGGTGGAGCGCAATTGGATACGGCCAGCCAGCGTTCCGGATGGGCTAACCTGCGTTGTTGCGGTAAGACAGCTCCGCAACGGTGAAGTCGTCTCGGTGCGCGTCGTTGAGTGCTCGGGTGGCGAGGCGCTGATTCGATCGATTGAACAAGCGGTATTAAGCGCGTCACCGCTACCGGAGCCACCGGATGCCAGTCTGTTTGAACCAAATCTCGAATTCCCGTTCAAAACGGGTGAATAGGCGAAGTTGACACGTTATAGTTGCGTTATGGCACATCTTATTGATTACGAAATGAAAATGAGCTCTAGTAGTCGTCTGATTCGACGCCTGGCGATCGTGCTTATTGGGGCGCTTGGCCTGATGCTCAGCGGCGTTTCGAAGGCGCAGCTGGTGATCGAAATCACCAAAGGCGCCAGCAAGCCGGTGCCGATTGCGCTGGTGCCGTTCGGCTGGGAAGGTGGCGGGCCACCGCCGGCAGATATTGCAGCAATTGTTCGATCAGACCTCGTCGGCAGTTCCCGGTTCGACGTGTTGGATGGCGAGATGTTACCGGCGTTGCCCACGCGCGGTGTCGCGGTGGATTTCGATAACTGGCGTCGCGTTGCGGTGAACTATCTGTTGGTTGGCGAGCTGGCACGCGAGGGCGAGGAATACAGCCTGCGATTCCAGGTGTTCGATGTCTATGGTGCCCGCCAGGTGGTCGCTGATCGGTTGATCGTGCCCGCCGCCGATCTTCGCGAAGCGGGGCATCGCGTGGCTGATGCGGTATACGAAGCGGTGACAGGCATAAAGGGTGTGTTCGCCACACGGGTGGCCTATGTATCGGTAGCGCGAAGTGGCAACGAGCAGACGTACCGACTGATCATGGCCGACGCTGACGGTAACAATGAACGCCCGTTTGTCGAAAGCAACGAGCCGATTATGTCGCCGGTATGGAGTCCCGACGGGCGGAGTATCGCTTACGTATCGTTTGAAAGCGGACAGGCCGCCGTCTACGTGCAGACGTTGCGTACCGGCAGCCGTCGTAAGGTTTCCGCAAGAGCGGGGGTGAACAATGCGCCGTCCTGGTCGCCCGACGGGCGTAATCTGGCGTTGACGCTTTCTGATGCGGACGGCAACCTCGATGTCTACGTATTAAAACTGATCGGTAACAAGCTGACCCGCATCACCAGTCGGCGTTCGATCGAAACCGAGCCAACCTGGTCCGCCGACGGCAAGACGCTCTATTTCACATCGGACCGCGGCGGTGCCCCGCAGATTTATCGTGCGCCGGCGAATGGTGATGGCGAACCCGAGCGTGTGACCTTCGAAGGCAACTATAATGCACGCCCGCGGGTATCCCCGGACGGACGCTGGTTGGCGATGGTGCACAATGATCGCGGTCGTTTTCGTGTGGCCGTACAAAACCTCGAAAACGACAGTTTTCAGGTGCTAAGCGACGGTGCACTGGATGAATCCCCCTCGTTTGCACCAAATTCCGCCCAGATTATTTATGCCACGCGCCGCGCGGGTCGCGGCGTACTGGAAACCGTCAGTGTCGATGGCCAGGTTAGTGGCCGTGTGAAATCGGTGGGCAGCGATGTTAGAGAACCCGCTTGGTCACCGTTTAGACCCTGATATCATTACCTACAGCGATTCGTAAGGAGTTACCACTCATGCGTTCAATTATTCACATTCTGGCCGTGCTGGCAGCGAGCGTTGTGCTCGTCGCTTGTGGCGGCAATCGTACGCTGCCACCGAGCGAGTCCGGCAGCATCTATGGCGAGGACGATGCCGCCGATAACAATGCGGACAGCGGATCAACGGCTGGTAGCGGCATTCGTAGCACCGGTCTGGACGACGATTTGGCCGGCAGCACAACCGCCGACACATTGATCATCTATTTCGATTACGACAAGAGTGAGGTTCGCCCGGAATACGTCGACTTGCTGGCGACGCATGCGCGCCGCTTGGCGGCTGACGGACGGCAGCAACTCAGATTGGAAGGTCATGGCGACGAGCGTGGATCACGCGAGTACAACATTGGGCTCGGCGAGCGACGCGCGCAGGCGGTCCGACGTTTGTTGTTAATCCAGGGCGCATCGTCGGCGCAGATTTCTACGGTCAGCTACGGCGAGGAGCGTCCTGCCGCATTCGGTAGTACGGAATCGGACTACGAGAAAAATCGTCGCGTCGAGTTGTCCTACCGTCGCTGAAAGCAACACTCAATGCCTGCGCGTTAACCTGACGGATACAGACCATGCGAAATTGCAAACTATTGATCACCATTCTGACAGCCGCTGTTGCTGTGGGTTGTATGACCGTGCCGCCGGAAGAAGACCCGGTCTACATTAAGCTCACGGAAATCGAACGCCGCCTGCAGCGCGTCGAACGGGTAGTCCAGAATGACAGTCTTGTGCAGCTGGTGACGCGTGTCGATACGCTAGCGGCAGATATCGATGGCCTGCAGGGACAGTCCGAAACATCAGGGTTCGAACTGGAAAAACTGAATGAACGGCTGCGCAGCTTGTATGCCGATCTTGATCAGCGGATACAAGCAGTAGAAGCCAGTGCGCAAAACGTATCGAACGTCATGCAGGGCGGTACGCTGTCGCCGGGCGAGCTACCGCTACCGAATGGGTCAGATCGCGAAAATTATCAGGCTGCCTTCGAATTGCTGAAGGAAGGCCGCTACGATCAATCGGCGAAAGCGTTTGAGCAGTTTCTGGTCACTTATCCAAATAGTGATCTGGCCGACAACGCCAAGTATTGGTTGGCAGAATCGTATTACGTGTCGCAAAAATTTACCGAAGCCCTGCCGATCTTCTCGGCGGTTATCGAGGATTTCCCGCAATCCCGAAAAGTCCCGGATGCTTTGCTCAAGGTGGGTTACTGCAATTACGAGCTCCAACGCTGGGATGCCGCACGTGAGGCGTTGCGCCGCGTGGTTGACGATTATCCGGAAACGACAGCAGCGCGTCTGGCCACCAAACGACTGGATCAAATCCCCGCCAGCTCCTGACGCCATCACCGTGAACAACGCTGCAGAAATCCAGCGGCCGCAGCTCGACGTGCGGCTGCGCATCACGGAAGTATTCCGGTCCTTGCAAGGGGAGGCGGCAACGGCGGGTCTGCCGACCGTGTTTGTTCGCTTGACCGGCTGTCCCTTGCGCTGTCAGTACTGCGATACCGCGTACGCGTTTACGGGTGGCCAGTCTCGTACACTCGATGACATTATGACTGAGGTCGTAGGCCTCGATACCCAACATGTTTGCGTCACCGGTGGCGAACCTCTGGCGCAACCGGGTTGCCGTCGTTTACTGACGATGCTCTGCGATGCGGGACTGTCTGTTTCATTGGAGACCAGCGGCGCAATCGATATCTCTGGTATCGATCCACGTGTATCTCGGGTCGTTGATATCAAGACGCCAGGCTCCGAAGAGATGGCACGCAATCTCTGGGAAAATATCGAACTGCTGACAGCCCATGATCAGGTCAAGTTTGTTGTCTGCAGTCGGGAGGACTTCGATTGGGCAGTTGAAACCGAGGCCCGCTATGGTTTGTCCGCGCGTTGCGAGGTGTGGGTATCACCCAGTTTCGAACAAGTTGCGCCAACGGCACTGGCCGAATGGTTGCTTGCGTCGGGAGCGCCACTGCGCATGCAGACGCAACTGCACAAAGCGCTGTGGGGCGATGCGCCCGGCCGCTAGATCAGCAACGGAGTAGAGGGTGAGCAAGAAAGCGATTGTGTTGCTATCGGGTGGCTTGGATTCGTCGACCATCCTCGCAATGGCGCGTGCCGACGGGTACGCGTGCTATGCGCTCAGTTTTGACTACGGTCAACGCCACGATGCCGAGTTGAAGGCCTCGGCCGCAATCGCCGAAAAAATGGGTGCCGCCGATCACAGAGTGATGCGCATTGATTTTGCGGGCATCGGTGGCTCCGCACTGACCGATACAGCGATTGCTGTGCCACAGACACCAGTTTCCGGTATTCCGGTGACCTATGTGCCGGCGCGCAATACGGTGTTTCTTTCAATGGCGCTTGGCTGGGCCGAAGTGGCCGGTGCGGATGCGATTTTTATCGGCGTTAACGCCGTCGACTACTCGGGGTATCCGGATTGCCGGCCTGAGTTCATCGCTGCTTATCAGCAGCTCATCGGCGTGGCAACAAAAGCGGGTGTCGAAGGCCAGCAGATTCGTCTCGAAACGCCGCTGATCTCGTTGAGCAAGGCTGAGATTATTCAGACGGGTTTGTCGCTTGGCCTCGATTACAGCCAAACCGTCTCGTGTTATCAGGCTGATGATTCGGGCCGCGCCTGCGGACGTTGCGATGCATGTCGGTTGCGAGCGGAAGGTTTTGCCGCCGCAGGCGTTGACGACCCGACGCGCTATCAAACTGCCTAGGCCCGCATTGGCCCGGCCGCGCGATAGCGCTCGGCGTCATGTCTAGTCGCTATCCATTATCGCGGTCAACACACATTCGGTCTCATCGCATCGGAAGATATACGTCACGTTATCCGACCCAATACCGACACCAGACTGGACCGATATACGCAAGCCAGCCATGCTGCGAGCCCATAGGTTTAGCGCGGCGATCGTGCGGTAATCGTTCGTGCCGACAACATAGTCATCGAAATCGCTGGGCGAGTCGGGCAAGCGTGTACCGTCGGGCAAGCGCGCGCTGTCGTCAACAAACTGGATTTCGGTCCTGCCATCTGCATTTGCGAGATACGACGTCGTCACCAACGCAGTGGAGCCGTCTTGGAAGACAATCTGAAATTGCGGGTTCAGATTGTCGTTGCCGACGACACGGGCGGCGCTACTGGATAGCGCGATAAAGGCATTCTGAACACGTTCCACGAAGCCGTTCAGACGCCACGCGTCAAAGAGCGCGTCTGCGATGGTACGGTCGTAGCGTCCCTGGCCGAGCAAAAAGGTCTGTACGTCAGTAATGTCGACGACGACAGCGCCGGTGGACTCGGCAACGCTCGCGAGTTCCGCGCGTGCCAGTTTGACCGACTCTACCGTGGTCAGTGCCGCCGAGTCTGGCAGCGTTTCGCGCGCAAAGCGCGACCATGCACGAAACTCGTAGTCGTAGTAAATCGTGACGCGGTAAGTACGCAATCGATTCTCGCTATTGTCGTAAACGTTGACAGTCGATTCTCCGAACTGCTCGGCAGGAACGCCGATCGCAAATTGCCTAGCGTTGTTTCCACAGCCGTCACACGCTGCCCAATACTCATTGGCCGCCGCCGTAGCAGCGAGTAGCGTCGATATCACGATGGCGCTCAGCATCATCCTGAGTGGTTGCATGTTGTTTCTCCAAAAGGGGATCAGTGCTTGCGGCACCGATCGTCAATGACGGTTTCATTGCACCAGCGTTGGCGATGAACAGGGCTGCGACAAATGACGTAAAGCCGCTGCAATAGCGGTTCGCGAGAGCAAGGTGGCTGCTCGAATCGGAGCGAAAGGCAGGTGGCCGATATTTCTGCCATTGATTGTCGGCAAGACTTGAAGAATCTGGCCGTTACGGTATTATTGCGCTCCGCCGAAAAGGCACCCTCCCATAGTCGCACCGAGGCGACACGCAGGAAACCGGCGGGCCGTTAGCTCAGATGGTAGAGCAGTTGGCTTTTAACCAATTGGTCATAGGTTCGATCCCTATACGGCCCACCACTTCCTCCCTGGTCGCACAGCACCGTTTCTTCGGTAACCAACGATCACACGCGATCGACTACACAGATTGGTGGATTTGGTAGTCCAGAATTGACGGCGAGTCAGTTATCATGCGCGTTTACGCGAATTGGCAGCGACACCTTGAACACTAAAAACAGCCGCGCCTGGCACGTACATAAATTTGGGGGCACCTCTCTGGCAGATGCGGATTGCTGCCGGCGGGTGGATGCCTTGGTGGGTCGATTCGAACCGCATCATCGCGCCGCCATCGTCGTTTCGGCGATGGGCGGGATGACCGATCAGTTGCTCGCTGTGGCCAACCTTGCGCAGTCGGACATGGCGGCCAGTGATGAACTCCTGCTGGGTCTCCAGTCACGCTATGAAGCGGCTTGCGGATGTCTGCTCGACGTAAAAAACCGCGGTGCTGTACTCGACGCCTGGCGGCAGGACCGCGACGATATTCGCGACCTCGTCCAGGCGATCAATCTGATGGGCTCTGCTGCACAGCGCACCCACGATGTGATCTCCGGTTACGGCGAGATCTGGTCATCGCGACTGATGGCGGCGTTGCTCCAGCAATCGATGCCCGATCGCAAAGTGGCCTGGGTCGATGCGCGAGATATCCTGGTCGTGACCCAAACGCGTCTCGGTGCGGCCGTTAAATGGCCGGCATCGCGCGAACGACTGGCCGAGGCAACAGCAATACATGATGCCGATGTCATTGTCGTCACCGGGTTTATCGCAACGGACACCGAAGGCAAACAAACGACGCTGGGGCGCAATGGTAGCGACTACTCCGCTTCGGTGTTCGCCGCCTTGCTGGCTGCCGAGTCAGTGACTATATGGACCGACGTCCCTGGCGTCATGAGCGGCGATCCACGGCAAATTCCGGAAGCGCGCGTGGTTAGAACACTGTCCTATAGCGAGGCGATGGAGTTGGCCTATTTTGGCGCCAAGGTCATTCATCCGAAGACAATGGGACCTGCGATCTATGACGATATCCCGATTTTTATTCGCAGCACCTTCGAGCCGGATGGCGAGGGTTCGAAAATCTCCGGCGAGTCGGACAGTGACGATCCCATCAAGGGCATCACGTCGATTGGTGGGCTTGCTGTCATTAACCTGGAAGGCGCCGGTATGTCGGGCGTTCCTGGGACGGCACATCGCCTGTTCCGCGCACTCCATCAGTCGGATATCTCGGTCATCCTGATTTCGCAAGCCAGTTCCGAGCATTCGATCTGCTTTGTGGTTGCGGGCGAAGTCGCTGAGCAGGCAGCTTCCGTGGTCCGTGGTGCGTTCAGTGCCGAAATCGAAGGCGGTCAAATCCAGAACGTGTCGATCACCACCGGCTGTAGTGTCATTGCTGTCGTCGGTGACCGCATGTACGGCACGCCAGGTGTGGCGGGTCGTTTTCTGAACACGCTGGGGCAGGCGGGCATCAACGTGATTGCGATCGCTCAAGGGTCCAGCGAGCGCAACATCTCGATTGTTGTTCATGAGCAGGACGCACAGCGTGCGATTCGAGCAGTCCACTCTGGTTTCTACCTGTCCCCGAAAACGCTGTCGATCGGGTTGATCGGCCCGGGTACGGTCGGTAGCACGCTCCTGCAGCAGCTGCAGACCGAAGCGCCACGTTTGCTGCGCGACTTCGGTGTCGATCTTCGCGTTCGCGCGATCGCAACGTCTCGCAAGCAGTTGTTGGCGACCCGCAATATCGCGTTGTCCGATTGGCGCGCGCAGCTTGAGACATCAGCCGAAGCGCTCGATCTCGAGCAATTCGTCAACCACGTGGATGCCGACCATCTGCCGCATGCCGTGATGATCGACTGCACGGCCGATGATGCGATCGCTGATCTCTATGCCGACTGGCTCGCCCGAGGGATCCATATCGTTACGCCTAACAAGAAGGCGTTCAGCGGCTCGCTGCAGCGTCTGCAACGACTGCAAGGGCAGGCGCGCGCGGCGGGTAGCTATTATTTCTACGAAACCACAGTCGGTGCGGGTCTGCCTATCATCCGCACACTACAGGACTTGCGTGACACCGGTGACAGCGTGCACTCGGTGCAGGGTATCTTCTCTGGCACGCTGGCTTACCTGTTTAATACCTACGATGGCACGACGCCTTTTTCGGACATCGTTGTCGCAGCGAAAGAAGCCGGGTTTACTGAGCCGGACCCGCGCGATGACCTGTCCGGTATGGACGTCGCGCGCAAGCTGGTAATCCTTGCGCGCGAACTTGGGCACACATTGTCACTGGAGGCGCTGTCGGTCGAGAGTCTCGTGCCGGCGTCGTTGGCGGATGTTTCAACCGACGAGTTTCTCGCTGGATTGCCAATGGTGGATCAATCGATGGCGGAGCGGCTCGCACAGGCACAATCGAACAACGCTTGCCTGCGCTACGTGGGTGAGCTTTCCGCAGATGGCACAGCACGCGTTAGTTTGCAGGAGATTCCGCTGTCGCATCCGTTCGCAAATATCGCGTTGACCGACAATGTCGTCTGTATCAGTAGTGATCGCTATGCCGACAATCCACTGGTCATTCAAGGACCAGGCGCTGGTCCTGAGGTGACGGCTGCCGGTATTTTCGCGGACGTGTTGAGACTCTCGGCGCAATTGGGTAACCGGCGTTGAAGACGACTGCACGCGCATTTGCACCCGCATCGATCGGCAACCTGGGCGTCGGTTTCGATGTGCTTGGGCTCGCCATAGAGGGCCCCGGCGACTGCGTCACGGTCATGCGTCGGGACAGGCCAGGGATCGAGATTAACGACATTCGGGTGGCTGATGCGGCCGCGAATGCTGTCAAACTGAGTCGTATAGCAGAAAAAAACACGGCCTCGATAGCCGCTGCGGCATTGTGGGCTGCCGTCGGTGAGCCCGGCGGACTGGAAATGGTGATCGAAAAGGGGATCCCGCTGGGTTCCGGCATGGGCAGTTCTGCCGCATCGGCGGTGGCTGGCGTTGTCGCGGCCAACGCGCTGTTATCCGCGCCGCTCTCAATGGATGCACTCATGCCGTACGCGATGCAGGGGGAGTCATTTGCCAGCGGCGCCATGCACGCCGACAACGTCGCGCCGAGTCTGTTGGGTGGTATGGTGTTGTGCCCGCACGCGTGGCTGCCGGAGGTGCGCGCGCTACCACTCCCCACGGATATTCGCTCAGTGCTCGTACATCCGCATCTACGCATCAATACCGCCGATTCGCGGCGCGGCTTGAGCAACAGCGTGCCGTTGCCGGTAACGGTGGCGCAGATGGCGGCCATCGCGGGCTTTGTGCATGCGTGTCATAGCAACGATATGGATTTGATTCGTCGCACGCTAGTCGACCATGTGGTCGAGCCACAACGGTCGTCACAGGTCGCGGGCTTCGCAGATGTTCGTGATGCTGCCATGCAGGCCGGTGCGCTTGGTTGCTCGTTATCGGGCAGTGGCCCAAGTCTGTTTGCACTTGCCAGTGTCGATGATGCGCCGGCGGTGGCGCTCGCCATGCAGGGCGCTTTTACCGCCCATGCGATACCCAGTGACTACTGGATTTCGTCGCTCGCAGCGCCAGGTGCGCGGGTGTTGGAAGACTGATGCGATTTGAGAGTACCCGAAAAGAGGGTTCCGTCGATCTCGATACCGCGTTGCTGTCGGGGCTCGCGCCGGACGGCGGTCTCTACGTGCCGACCTCGCTGCCGCAGTATCCACTGAGTGCGTTCGAAGGGGCCGACGATCTGCTCGATATCGCCGAGGTGTATTTGCAGCCGTTCTTCGAAGGTTCACGTCTCGCCACATCACTGCCAGAGATCGTCGCTGAGACCTTCCATTTCCCCATACCATTGCTGAGTCTTGCGAACGAGACCGGTTGTCCGGTGTCGGTGCTGGAGCTATTTCACGGTCCAACTGCAGCATTCAAGGACGTTGGTGCTGGTTTTCTCGCGGCGTGTTTGACGCGGCTTGACGACGCGGCGGCCGATCGGCCGCTGACGATTCTCGTGGCGACCTCCGGTGACACCGGCGGCGCGGTGGCATCAGCGTTTCATCGTCGTGACGGCGTTCGCGTCGTCGTGCTGTTTCCAAAAGGCAAAGTATCGCCGCGGCAACAGCATCAGCTGACCTGTTGGGGCGACAATATTGTTGCCGCTGCGGTCGAGGGTACATTCGACGACTGCCAGCGTATGGTTAAGGCCGCATTTGTCGATCCGGTGCTTCGTCGCGAGTACCGGTTCTCGTCGGCCAACAGTATCAACATCGGACGCCTGATCCCGCAGAGTGTTTACTATGCGGCAGCGTCGCTGTCGCATTTCCGGCAAACGGGTAAGGCACTCTCATTCATCGTGCCGACGGGTAACCTAGGCAACGGGCTAGCGGCGGTGCTCGCGCGTGCCTGTGGCCTGCCGATCGATGACATCACCTTTGTCAGCAATGCGAATCGAACGGTGCCCGACTACTTCGCGAGCGGTGAGTATCAGCCACGCGACAGCATCGAGACGCTGGCATCCGCGATGGACGTTGGTGCGCCCAGTAATCTCGAACGCCTGCGCCATTTGTTTGGTGAACGCGATGCGCTTCTGCAGCGATCGTTATCGGCCGAAACGGTGAACGATGACGCTATTCGCGCGCAGATTGCACGGGATGCTGAGCGGTTTGAGTTCGCCTGGTGTCCGCATAGTGCGACCGCCATGCACGTGTGGGATCACCTCGACGCCAACCATAAAGCGAAGCCGCAGGCCGTTGTCGCGACCGCACATCCGGCCAAGTTTGAAACGATTGTTGAGCCGATCATCGGTCGGTCCGTTGAAATCCCTGGAAGTTTGCAGCGCCTGTTGGCACTACCGAGCGAATTCGCGACAATCCCACCGGAATTGGATGCGCTCGCAAGCGTGCTGCAAGGTTAGGTAACGGATGTCATCAATGCTAGATGCGATACTGCAGGCTGTGTCTTCACCATCGATAGCGTCCTGGCCGGTGTACGCGTCCGTATTGGCAGTATTACTGACCCTCTTCATCTTGGTGCTATGGTGGCGTGGGCGCAGCGTCTCAACGATTGGCAAGTCGCTGGCCGCTGTCAGTATCGAGCAATTGACCGACGTCGTGCTGCCGAAGGCCGATGACGGCGACATTCACATCGCACATATACTGCTGACCGAGCGCGGTATTCTGGTCGTTGATATTCGCGATATCAGTGGCATCGTATTCGGCAGCGATAAGATGCGCGATTGGACCATCATGCAAGATGGTCGTCGGTTCACGATTCCGAATCCCCAGGAGGCGTTGCTCGATCGTATCGCGGCGGTCAAACTCGCGGTCGGCAAAGGGGCGGTCGATGGCTGTGTCATCTTTAGCGATGGCGCCGATTTCAGCAAGGGTCGACCATCGCTCGTACGCACCGAGTCGGATTTTCGCAAAGAATGGGCTATACGCGAGCCCAACACGGCACGCGCTGCTCATGACATGGCCTGGACCGCATTGCGGGATGCGACGTTTCGCGCGTAACGCAATGTATCGGTTAGCGGCCCGTCGTCAGACTCGTCAGTCAGCCTCTGTTCGATAGCGCCCGCCGATCAACGCGCGAGACCGAAAAAGCGTTTCGCGTTGGCGGTGGTTTGTGATGCCAGTTCGTCAACGCTGACATCGCGGGCCGCTGCGACAACGCGTGCGACCTCCGGTAACCAGGCTGGCTCGTTGCGTCGAGTCTTCGGTTTGGGTCGCAGACTACGAGGTAGCAGGTAGGGCGCATCGGTTTCGATTAGCAACCTATCGGCGGGAATCTTAGCCACCAGCGGCAGCAAGTGCTGGCCGCGTCGTTCGTCGCAGATCCAACCGGTGATGCCAACATACAAATCCAACGCGAGATAGGCTTCGAGCTCTCGTTGCCCGGCAGTGAAACAGTGCGTGACGGCGCGCGGTAGTTTCGGCAGCCACGGTTTCAGTACTTCAAGAAAATCGTCGTGGGCATCACGTTGATGTAGAAATACGGGCAGCGCAAATTCTGCAGCGAGTGACAGCTGACGCTCGAAGGCATCGCGTTGCCGGTCCGCTGGCGCGAGATTGCGGAAGTAGTCGAGCCCGCATTCTCCGGCCGCCACGACATCGGGTGCCGACATTTGCATGGATAGTTCCTGATGCATAGCGTGGTCGTAGTCGGCGGCGTGATGGGGATGGACGCCGGTGGTGTAGTAAAGACGCGCGTCTGTAGAGGCGATCGTCGCGGCACGTCGGTTTGAGACCAAAGAGCTACCGGTAATCACAATGTCCTGTACGCCGGCGGCACGCGCTCGCGCTACAACGGCGTCGCGATCTTCGTCGAAACTCGAGTCAGCCAGGTTGGCGCCAATGTCGAATAGCTCAGTCACGTTGATCTCCACGCTATGCCGCGCGCAGTCTACGGGACAGTGCGTCGCATCGCCAGTGATCGTACCAATGTGACCTAGCGCACAGTTTTACCCCCCAGACGGGGTATCCTTTCGTTATGTATATCCGAGCGTTGTTTCTTGTTGTCGCGACGTGGTGTGTTGGTGCGACTGCACACGCGGCGATGAAAATAGCAGATCTGCGAGATCGTGCCGCGGTCATAGAGTACGCGGCGCACGTCGGTGACTTCCGGCAGCTGACGCAAATCAGCGATCTTCTGGTAGAGCAGACCGCGCGTGGGAATTTACAGAAGCTCGTGCATTATTACTCTGCATTGGCTGCGTACCGCGCTGCCGAGATCGATGCGGACGTCGAGTATCGGGTTGGGGTTCTGCTGGATCGCTGCGTGGACCAAGGCAAAGC
Source organism: Pseudomonadota bacterium (assembly GCA_039033995.1). Taxonomy (GTDB): domain Bacteria; phylum Pseudomonadota; class Gammaproteobacteria; order Steroidobacterales; family Woeseiaceae; genus CALBPI01. The sequence continues at coordinate 33,876 of JBCCBP010000017.1, forward strand.
GGCCCTGAAACTTGATCCGGAGTTTGCAGAAGCGCTTGCGCTGATCGGCGCCTGTCACGGCCTCGCCGCCGCGCGTCAACCGTTGGCTGCCATTGTGTCGGGCAATTTCTCAGCACGCGAGCTTAAACGAGCGCTGGCGCTGGCACCGGAAAATCCACGCGTGCAGCTCTTGCACGCGATTACACTGATGCGCCGGTACGAATCCCCGCAGCGCCGCGCACAGGCGGAAGAGAGCCTAGGCGAGGCACTGCGCTTGTTTGATGCTTTCGCGACCATGGACGATGCGGAGTCGCCGCAGTGGGGTCAGGAACACGCGCATCTATGGATGGCGCGACTGGCGCTGGCCAACGACGACAAGGTCGCGGCACGCGATCATCTGGAGCAAGCCCTGCTGATCGCTCCCGACTTTGAGATGGCTCGCGTCGAATTCACATCGCTAGGCAGCTAGCGGTTACTGTCCCCGATTAAGCTGTACGGAGGGCTGTAGAGCGCGCCGTCACGCGTTGACACTGATGTGTCCGCGATATCTGTCCAATTCATGTCTCCGCTACTAAACCTTTTTGCCCCTGGCGACATCCTAATAGTGAATCTGTCGTGTACTATTGGGAGATGATCCAGATGAAAGCCTTAACTTCAGCCGCCACGATGGCCGCAATCCTCTGCTTGACGTCGCTGGCCTTGCCGACGACCGCCGACGCATCCGTCAATAAGAATATTCGAATTGAAGCCGGCGAGAGCAGCACCGGCGGCAGCAGCGTCAACGGCAATATCAAGGTGGATAGCTCGGCGCTCGTGTCGGGTAAGCTCTCGACCGTCAATGGCGGCATTTCGATTGCCGAGGGTGCTATCGTGCAGGAGGTTGAGACTGTCAATGGCAGGCTTAAGATCGCAGACGATGTGCAACTCGAGTACGCCAACACGGTGAACGGTCGGAATCAGCTCGGCGATCGTGTCGTCGTCAATGCCAACGTGTCGACCGTGAATGGGTCGATCGAAGTCGGTACTGGCAGTCGGGTTGGTGAAGATGTGAGTGCAGTGAACGGCAAAATCTCGCTGCACGGTGTCGATGTCGGCGGCGACGTCGTCAACGTTAACGGCGGCATGAACATTACCGATGGCAGTATCGTGCGCGGTTCTGTCATTGTTAAAAAGCCAAAAAAGCGCGGCTGGAACTGGGGCAAGAGCAATAAGCCTCGCATTGTGATCGGCCCCAATGTGGTGATCGAGCAGACTTTGCTGCTTGAGCAACCCGTGGAGTTGTACGTTCACGAAACGGCGCGTATCAATGAAATCAAAGGTGACGATATTGATATCAACCGCTTCTCGGGCGATCGCCCCTGAACGATTGTGGTGGCTGTCACGCTCGCCGTTCGTGGGGCGTGACAGTTGCTAGACCCGAATCAGCTGACGCTGGATCTGCGTGACAGTGCCGAGCGGGCTGCGTCTCCCCGAGTTCGTTTTAGTCGACGCGCTCGGCGTCTGATTCTCAAGGTGCATACGGACGGCGAGGCGGAAGTTGTGGCGCCGATCGGCACCTCGGAACGCAATATCGTCCGATTCGTCGAAGAGCACCGCGATTGGATCGCAAAGACACGCGATGCCCAGTTAGCGGCGCACCCGCCTGTCGATCGGCAGCGTCCTGATCACATTGTGCTGCCTGCGTGCGGCGAACACTGGCGAATTGTCCGGCGTCCACAGAAATCGGACAGTTTGCGTGCGCGTCGGTTGCCCGACGACACACCCGATCGCTTTGTCGTCTGTGTGGACGGAAGGCCGTTAGCAAGCGAGGACGTGGTGCGGGATGCGGTCCGGCGTTTGGTGATTCAACGGGCGCGAGATGCATTCGAGTCCCGTCTGCCACAGTTCGCGGCCGCGCTCGGTAGTCGCTACAACCGACTGCAGGTGCGTGACCAGAAAACCTGTTGGGGCAGCTATTCAGCGCGCGGGACGCTGAGCATGAATTATGCGGCCATTTTCCTGCGCCCCGAATTGTTCGACTATCTGTGCGTGCATGAGCTTGCGCATTACCACCATATGGATCACTCACGCGCGTTTTGGCGGTGCACGGAATCGGTCCTGCCAAACGCACGCGCGCTGGATCGCGAGTTGGGCAGTACAAGGGCTGTTGTGCCGCCCTGGTTATGGTCGACATGAAAGCGCCGAGTCCCTTGACCTTTTGGGCACAATTGGTCGCGTTATCGCCGATTGTGCTCGCACAGGGCGCCTACCTGAAGCGCAAGGCGCCGCGCATGGCACCCGTGCTGGACAATGCGGACCGCGGGGAGGAGCAGGGCAGCGATACTGCAGCACCGCTCGAGCTTGTTGTCGTCGGTGAGTCGACGGCCGTTGGCGTTGGTTGCCAGCATCGAGACGAAGGTATGCCTGTGCAGCTCGCGCGGGCAATCTCACGACAGCGGCGCGTTGATGTGCAGTGGCAGGTCATTGGCGGCAATGGATTGCGCGCACGCGATATTGAGCGGTTGTTGCAGTCTCAGTCCGACGCGCCGCAGACTGAGCGCAAGTTGGCGGTGGTGTTGTTGGGCGTCAATGATGTGGTTGGACTGACCAGCGTCAAAGCGTGGCGTGAGTCGCTGATCGCGATTCGCCAGCAGCTCCGTCGCCGAGGTGCAAAGGTGGTGTGTCTCGCGCCCGTGCCCCCGATGGACGGGTTTACGTTGTTACCGCAACCGTTACGGCGTTTGCTGGGTCTGCGCGCTCGGATGCTCGATGCCGCACGTCATGATGTTGCCCGTGTTTATCCCGACGTGGTCGCTGCCGAAACCGAATTCCCGCTCGACGCGACGTTGTTGGCGCAGGATGGATATCACCCGGGACCAGCGGCGTGCGCCTGGTGGGCCGAAGCATTGGCCAAACAGGTCAACTCATAGGCCGTGGCAAAGCACGCGCATAACAAACATACCCGCGCATATGCGGTCAAACGTATCTTTGCACGACTTATCGCCAGGTTTAGCGTTGAGCCAGAGATGCCAGGAAAGTTTCAATATCTCGGCGACTAGCCAAACGTATGGGCTTTTCGTCGTCGCCTGGATGTTGAAATCGTCTTTGGTGAGCCTCGAAAACGTCTGCTCGAATGTCGCTCCGATGGGGTCGACTGCGGTTACGCGCTATTCTCAAGTCGATTTCTTTTGGTGGTGTATCCATATACAAGAGTCTAAAACAGGCTTGCGCATCATCAGCCACAGCTCGATAGCGATCCCGCAGAAATCGGTGCGAAAGGGTATCATCTAAGACGACAGAAATACCGGTCGACAAAATTTGTGTCAGTCTTTGCACAGCGATTGCGCTCGTTTCTTCCCATTGCGTATCGCTCATGCCAATTCCGGCATCGAGCCCACGCTCGGAGTTGATATCGTCCAGGCTGACTCGTGAAATATCAAGCGTGGCTGCCAATTGTTTGGCCACTGTCGTCTTACCTGAGAAAGCTAGCCCGCAAGTCGCATATAGGGTTTTCATGTCGATTGACCAACCATCCGTTGTGTCAGCGTCCGGTTGCCTTCGACCGTAGTTTGCCGAGGCGCTAGCGCTTAGACGCTAACCCTGGTCGAGCAGTTCGCGAAGATCGATAACCGCTGCGTTGGCGCGCGACAAGTAAGACGCCATGACCAGCGAGTGGTTAGCAAACACGCCATAGCCACTCCCGTTCAGTACGACGGGGCTGTTTAATGGCGCGAGGCTGGCTTCCAGTTCTCGGATAATCTGGCGCAGGCTGACGGTCGCATTCTTGTCTTCCAAAACGTCCGCGAAATCAAACTGCGCCGCACGCAGGAAATGTACGAGCGCCCAGGCACTGCCACGCGCTTCGAACAAGACGTTGTCGAGTTGCAGCCATGGTGTCTTGACCTGAATGTCTGCACGCTGGTTCACGCCGCCGCCGGCGGTGGCGGCCGATTCACCGGCCAGGTCCGTGTTGACGCGTGATTGCCCGACGCTTGCCGTTAGCTGCTGTGACATGTTGCCGAGTCGTTTTTCGACCTGGCCGAGCCACTCGCGAAGATTGTCAGCGCGAGCGAAAAATTGTGCGTTGGCATCATTGCTATCGAGCAAACGTCGCTCGTAGCGCTGCAAGTATTCGATGCCCTCCCGGTATTTGCTCTCTGGCGGGGGCAGGATCCAAGCGCTCTCATCGAAAAAGAAGCGCTTCTCTGCTTCCGTCAGATCAGGGTCTTCGGATGACTGTGACTGCGATCGACTGTAGTCATTGCGCATGACCCGAGAGAGGTCGCGTATTTGCGTCAGCACCCCGATTTCCCAGCTCGGAATGTTGTCGAGAAACAAGCCGGGTGGCGCGATATCGTTGGACAGGAACCCGCCCGGTTTGTCCAATAGCGTTTCTGCGACGCGCCGCAGCGTGTTGGTGGTGGCAAAGCCGATGACTGCCGGGCGCTCCGCCTCCGTGGTGTCAACCCAAAACACGGCTGGCTCACGCGACCAGTACCACGACACGCCGATGAGCAGTATCAGCAATACGGTCGCGATGACCGTCGTTGGCAGTACCCATTTACGATCGTTCAGAATGATGGCGTCATACAAGCGTCCGAACATGGGTTGTCTCCTCGTTAACTCGCCGCATCGGCGAGTTGTCGCAACACGTATTGCAAAATGCCGCCGTGGCGGAAGTAGTCCCATTCCTTCGGTGTATCGATGCGAACATGGACGTCAAATGATGATGTGTTGCCATTTTCACGTCGGGCTGTAACAGATACTTTCTCTGGCGTGCCAGTGGCCAATCCAGCTAACGAAAACGTCTCGCTGCCATCGAGTCCCAGACTTTCGGTGCTGTCGGCATCGAGGAATTGCAACGGCAACACACCCATGCCGATCAGATTGGAGCGGTGGATCCGTTCGAAGCTTTCGGCGATCACAGCTTTGACGCCAAGCAGCAATGTACCTTTCGCCGCCCAGTCGCGGGAAGAGCCCGTGCCATACTCCTTGCCGGCGAGCACGATGAGCGGCGTATCTTCCTGCTGGTAACGCTGCGCGGCATCGAAAATAGTCATGGTCTCGCCGCTTGGTTGGTGCTTCGTCCAGCCGCCCTCGGTGCCGGGTGCCAGCAGATTACGCAGTCGAATGTTTGCGAACGTGCCGCGCATCATCACTTCGTGGTTGCCGCGGCGCGAGCCGTAGGAATTGAAATCCTTGTCGGCGACGCCCTGAGCCCGCAAATATTCTGCTGCTGGACTGTCTGCTGCAATACCACCGGCCGGCGATATGTGGTCGGTTGTCACGGTGTCGCCCAATAAAGCGAGAACACGTGCACCTGCGATATTGGCGCCCGCGGCGGGTGATCGTCCCATGCCGACGAAGTAGGGGGGATTCTTGACATAGGTTGACGTGTTGTCCCAGGTGTAAATTTCGCCGTCGGGAATGGACAGGCCGTTCCAGTTAGCATCGCCTTCGAACACGCTGTCATAGCTCGCCTTGAACATCTCGGAATCAATGTTGGCCAGAATGCACTCGTGAATTTCCTTCTGGCTCGGCCAGATATCCTTCAGGAAGACATCGTTGCCATCCTGATCCTGTCCTAGCGCATCGTTATAGATATCGCGGTGCATATCACCGGCGATGGCGTAGGCTACGACGAGCGGCGGTGACGCGAGGAAGTTCATTTTGACGAGCGGATGAATGCGACCTTCAAAGTTGCGATTGCCCGACAAGACGCTGCACCCGACCAGGCCCGACTCGCGCACGGCGGATTCGATCTCCGGTCGCAGTGGGCCCGAGTTGCCAATGCACGTGGTACAACCATAGCCTACCGTGTAGAAACCGAGCTTGCGCAGGTCGCCCATCAAGTCCGCTTTTTCGAGGTAATCCGTGACTACCCGGGAGCCAGGTGCCAGACTGGTTTTGACCCACGGTTTAACGTTAAGCCCACGAGTGACAGCGTTTCGGGCCAACAACCCTGCGCCGAGCATCACCGCCGGATTAGATGTATTGGTGCAACTCGTAATCGCTGCGATGAGCACAGCGCCGTCGTCGATGGTGTAGGGCGCAGCTTCGCCCTGAACCGTCGCGCTGCCTGGCAACTCGCGGTGGGTTGTCATCGTTGCCAGGTGCTCCTCGAACGTCGACTTTGCTACGCTCAGCGCAATACGATCCTGCGGGCGTTTGGGTCCTGCAATGCTCGGTTCGACCGTACTCATATCGAGTGTCAGCGTATCGCTATAAACCGGATCCGGATCGCCACTACTGCGCCACATGCCCTGGGCACGCGCGTACGCTTCGATCAGGCGAATCTGCTGGGCGTCACGACCGGATAATTCGAGATAGCGAATCGTCTCTGCATCAATCGGGAATATGGCACAGGTCGAACCAAACTCCGGTGACATATTGCCTAGCGTGGCACGGTCGGCAAGTGGTAAGTGGTCGAGACCGTCACCGAAGAACTCAACGAATTTTCCGACGACGCCGCGCTCGCGCAGCATCTCCGTAACGGTTAGCACGAGATCGGTTGCGGTAGTGCCCTCGCGCAAGTGGCCGTCGAGCTTGAAGCCGACCACTTGGGGAATCAACATGGTGATCGGTTGCCCCAGCATCGCGGCCTCGGCCTCAATGCCGCCCACACCCCAGCCGAGTACACCGAGCCCGTTGACCATGGTGGTGTGCGAATCGGTGCCGACCAGTGTATCGGGGTAGGCCAGGCGCTCGCCATTGCCCCCGTGATCGAACACGACTCTGGACAGGTATTCCAGATTGACTTGATGCACAATCCCGGTGTTGGGCGGGACAACTTTGAAATTATCAAAAGCGTTCTGGCCCCAGCGCAGGAAGGCATAACGCTCTTTGTTGCGCTGAAATTCGATCTTGTTATTCAAATCGAGCGCGCCGGCGGCGCCGTAACTATCGACTTGCACCGAGTGGTCGATGACCAGCTCAACGGGCGACAGTGGGTTGATGTCGCTCGCCGAGCCACCGAGACTGACGACCGCATCGCGCATCGCTGCGAGATCGACTATCGCGGGTACACCGGTGAAGTCCTGCAAGATGACGCGGCTCGGTGTAAACGCAATCTCGGTCGCTGGCGCGGCTGCTGGATCCCAGTTGGCCAGTGCCAGAATGTCCTCACGTGTTACGTCGCGTCCGTCCTCGTGGCGCAAGAGATTTTCCAACAACACTTTGAGGGAAAACGGCAGGCGGTCAACATGCCCTTCTGCAATCGCCGACAGCCGAAACATGTCATAGCTCTGTTGGCCAACTTTGAGGGTGGATTTCGCCCCGAAAGAATCTCTCATGCTGTCTCCCTTAACTGAAGCGATCGCATTGGTTGTGACACCCGATTATAGCCGAAACCGCTGACAAAACGGGGTGGCCCGGGAGCGACGGGACTCGATTGATCGGGACAGGCAGGGGCGGATTCAGCCGGAAGCGGACTGCGCGGACGCCGAGCCCGTCGCGTGCCAGACGGCATCGATGGCGCCGCCGCCGAGGCAGGTGTCGCCATCATATAGTACGACATACTGACCGCATGCCACGGCCCACTGTAACGTTTCGAAGGCGACGATCAATGCACCGTTTGCGTCGTAGTCAACACGACACCACTGGTCGGGCTGCCGGTGTCGAATCTTGGCGGTCAGACGTGCGCCAACCGGTGCCGCACCATTGATCCAGTGCGGCGCATCGCAGCGCAGCCGATCATGATGCAAGTCGGGGTGCTGCTTATCTTGTGTGACGATCAGTGTGTTGCTCGGCAGATCCTTGCGGGCGACGAACCACGGCGCATCTGCGGCGTGTTTCTGGCCACCGATACCGAGTCCTTGTCGTTGCCCCAGCGTGTAGTACATCAACCCGCTATGAGTGCCGACCAGCTGACCGTCGGTGTCCAGAATGTCGCCTGGCTGGGCTGGCAGGTAGCGACTCAGGAACTCACGAAACGGGCGTTCTCCAATAAAGCAAATGCCGGTGGAGTCCTTTTTACGGTGTGTGGCGAGACCGGCCTCCGTGGCGAGTTCGCGCACCCTGGGTTTGGCCAGCTCGCCAAGCGGGAACAGCGTGTTGGCGAATGCCGTACCAGGTACCGCATGTAAAAAGTACGTCTGGTCCTTGTTTGGATCGACACCTTTTAGCAGCAGCGTCTTTTCGGCGGATAGGGTTGTTCTCGCATAGTGACCGGTCGCCAGAAAGTCAGCGCCGAGCCGCTTCGCGTACTGCGCGAAGACGCCAAATTTGATCTCGCGGTTACACAATACGTCCGGGTTTGGTGTCCGTCCTCGTCGATACTCGTCGAGAAAATAGTCGAAGACGCGCTGGCGGTAGTCGCTGGCGAAATTGACGTGGTGCAACGGGATATCAAGCTGCTCGCAGACACGGCGTGCGTCCTGCAGATCTTCTGCCGCGCTACAGTACTCGTCGTCCGCTTCCCAATTGGTCATGTGCAAGGCTTCGACAACCATCCCTTGTTGCTTCAGTAGCCAGGCAGTGACTGACGAGTCGACGCCACCGGACATGCCGACGATCACTCGTTTGCCAACGCGTTCCTGTTGGAGTAGGTCGTTCATACGCTAATGGTACGCGAGAGGCTCGGTTTGCGGCCAGTGCGCCCACCGCTTGCCGCCGCGAATGGACAACTACAGCGGTGTTGCCAGCGAAGATATCGTGCGTTGCCAGTCGCGGCCTTCTGTCTGTTTTGGCACAAACAGCTGTTCGCGTCGACCGGCAAGGTAGTCGTCAATGGCGCTGAGAACCACAGGCGCGCGCAGTCGCTCTGCATCGGCGGCCAACGCGTCGCGACCGCGCCAGTGAACGGACAGAATGCCCGCGTCAAGCACCGCGGCTGGATCTTCAACCGTGGCACGGCCACAGTAAACTAGGCGGATATTGCGCTGTTCCCGCTCGAAGTCCAGCCAGAGATAAGCACCGACAAAAGCTTCTGGCTCGAACTGCCAGCGAGTCTCTTCCATGACCTCGCGCGTGATGGCCTGCTCGGCAGACTCACCGGATTCGATATGGCCGCCTGGCAGATTGACGACAACACCATGGCGAGTTACTTCCTCGATACATAGGAAGCGACCATCGCGTTCTGCGATGCCCGATACCGTAATGTCAGTTGGAAAATGCTCGGTGTTTCTCATTGTTTTTGTGTGGTTATCCCTGGCTGCGCCTAAAGGTGCATATTGCGGAATTCGTTCTCGACTTCGCTGGCCGCCCAGATCTCATCGAACGTACGCAGATAGGTGCTCGCGACAGGCGGCGTGTAATCGTCGGCGATACCATCCCAACGCGTCGCATCAAGTCGATAAGCGATGGCTTTGTTATCTGCGATGCAATAAGCCTCCGGGACCTCCTTGTAGTCATCGTGTACGTTACGAAACTCAATGAAACTGTTGAGCCTGCGGCCCATAGTCACTAGTCGATTGCCATTCTTAATGGCGCGGGTCGGGTCCGATATCAAGACCCGAACTCGTGCAAACCGCCGAGACAGGATGAGCTTTTTGACCGCCTCGAGGAAATCCGGGTGATCGTAAACACCGGGCTCCAGGTCGCGTGTCATGATCGAGAGCTTGCGTTCCGCTTCGCGACATATCGCCGTCGCAGCGTCCCGCATGTCAGCTCTTGATGACAGCACCCAGCGCTCACCAACTCTCGGTTGTTGCTCTGCCGCTGCCATCGATAATCTGCTCCCTAGCTCGTTAATATCTCACGGCTGGCTGCAAGCAGGTTTCAGGCGGGGTCAGGTGCGAGTCATGCGCATCAAAGAGTGCTGTATACCAGCCTCGTCGAATGGCTCCCCTTCCACCGCAAAACCGTATTGCGAATAAAAGCCGATTGCGTCGACTTGTGCATGTAGCCACGGAATTGCTTTGCCTTCCTGGACCGCGGCCACGATCAACGCTTCCAACAGTAGCGCCCCAACGCCTTTGCCGCGCCACGCGGGCAGTACTGCCATGCGAGTGATCTTACCGTTCGGTTGCAAGCGGCCGGAACCAACCGCGTCACGTTTTTCATTGATCGCGAGGAAATGCGTACTGGTTGCATCTTCATCGTCCCATTCATCGTGTTCAGGTACGTTTTGCTCCTGAACAAAGACTTTTTGGCGAATTTCGCGGAGGATCGGTTCATCCTCTGCCCAGCTGGTTTGGCGGATCTGGATCATAAAAACATTGGGTTATGTGAAGTCATTGTCGAATGCGCCGGCGCGTGCAAGCCAGTCGCGCAGATCGTGACAGTGCGAGGACGTGTCCCAGCGCCGATGGGCGCATAGTGTAGCAATGGACGGTTGTCTGTCGACCTCAAAACTCGCAGCGTGGCCGTTGGCAAATACCCAAAGCGCATGGTCAGCAATGCCGTAGGCCAGACGTGTCCACGGATGCGCCTGATCGCCGGAAGCGTGTGCGTTGGGTGTCAGCTCTGGTTTGCAGCGGCTCACCGCGCGACCAACGGCCTGCAGTTTATCGGCCGGCGAAGCGTTAATCGGTAGCGCCGCAAGCGTCTCAGCATCGATTTGACCAGGCGGATACAGCCGGTCTCGCAAAGCCGGTCGCCATCGTTGATCCAAAGCAACCGCGTCCGGGTCGATGCCCGCCAGCAGTGTGAGTTCACTCAGCGAGGGCGCCTGCAGACCGATCGACCAGGTGCTGCACAGTGTCTTGGCGACACCAAAATGCGCATGCCCGGGCGGGACATACAGGACGTCGCCTGCCTGGCAATCCAACCCGCTATCAAATACCGCATCGGTCAACAGGCGCAGACCGCCTGCGCTGACCTCGCGGTGTCCGGTACCTGTCTGCCATTCGCGTATGCCGTCGCCCTGCAGCAAGAACACATCGTAGCTGTCTCGGTGCGGGCCGACAGATCCTCCAGGTGCGGCAATACTGACCATAATGTCATCGACTAACCAATCGGGGACAAACGGGAACGCGTCGAGCAGTTCTCTCACCTCTGGCACATGCTTATCGACATCCTGCACGAGCAGCGTCCAGTCCTGTCCAGGAAGTTGGGTCAGCGTTAACTCATCGAGCACGTCGCTATGCAGGTCGTAGCGGTCCTTCGACTGACGAAAAATCAATCTGGCTTCTGTGTTGGGCTCCAGCGCCAGCCCGGCGATATCGTCGATGTCCAGCGGCGGCTGCCAGTGGGCGTTGCGTTTAAGTAGTGTCGGTCGCTGTTGCCAGCACTCGGTCGCAAAAGATGCGTCGGTATTGAACGCAGGTAAATCCGGCGTCAGCGCCATGGCGGTTAGTCGCTGCTGCGGTTTGCCAATGCGGCACGTGTCAGCGACGCCGCCAGGCCGGTGTAGCCTGCCGGCGTCATTGCACTGAGAGACTCGCGAGCCTCATCTGGAATGTCGAGCCCTGCTATGAACGCGGTGAGTCGCTCTGCCGTCATGCGCTCGCCGCGAGTCAACGCTTTTAGCTGATCGTAGGCATCGGCAACCCCATAGCGTCGCATCACAGTCTGGATGGGTTCCGCCAGTACCTCCCACGCGGCGTCGAGATCAGCGGCCAGCCGCTCAGCGTTGATGTCCAGCTTTGCCAGACCTTTCTCAAGCGACGCTACGCTGATCAGGACATGGCCGAGTGCGGCGCCCCAATTGCGCAATACCGTGGAATCGGTCAGGTCGCGTTGCCAGCGCGACACAGGCAGCTTGCTGGCGAGGTGTTCCAGCAGTGCGTTGGCCAGACCGAGGTTGCCTTCCGCGTTCTCGAAGTCGATCGGATTGACTTTGTGCGGCATGGTTGATGATCCAACCTCACCCGCGACAACACGCTGCTTGAAGTAGCCGAGGCTGACGTAACCCCAGATATCGCGCGCCAGATCAATCAGAATCGTATTGATGCGAACGATGGCATGGGCGTATTCAGCGAGCCAATCGTGTGGCTCAATCTGTGTGGTCATCGGGTTGTGTGTCAGCCCAAGACGCTTGATCAAGGTGGCGCCAAGATTCGGCCAGTCGACTGCCGGGTAGGCGGCCAGGTGCGCGTTGTAGTTGCCGACCGCGCCATTGAATTTAGCGAGTACTGGGATATCCCTGAGCTGGGCGATTTGCCGGTCCAGTCGGACAATAACGTTCGCTAACTCCTTACCGACGGTCGTGGGGCTTGCGGTCTGTCCGTGCGTACGGCTCAGCATCGGTGTGTCGGCCAGGGAGGCGGCCATTGCCGCCAGTGTATTGGCGATCGCGCGCAGTGCCGGCAGCAGCACTTCATCACGGGCAGCGCGTAGCATCAGCGCATAAGCGACGTTGTTGATGTCCTCGGACGTGCAGCCGAAGTGAATGAACTCGCTGATCGCGACCGCTGCGGTCGAATCACCAAAGCACTGTTTGATGTAGTACTCACAGGCTTTGACGTCGTGGTTGGTGGTGTGCTCGATGGTTTTGATGGTCTCGGCGTCGCTCGCCTCGAAGCGCGTGGCTAGCCGCTGCATCTGCTCGGAAATCGTATCGGGTATCTGGTTGAGTTCCGGGATATCGTCGGCTTGTGTCAGCACTTCCAGCCAGCGAATCTCAGTCAGAACCCGATAGCGGATCAGCCCGAATTCACTAACGTGCGGCCGCAGTGCATCCGTCTTGCGCGCGTAGCGACCGTCGGCAGGACTGAGCGCAAACAGAGGTGAATCAAAATCGGCATTTTTCATAGTGGGTAACGCGTTTTTTCTGCGGTTAGGCGATGCGGCTTTACAAGATCCGCCAAACCCCTAATGATACACGCCTTGATTCCGCCAGGCGCCTTTGCAACGCGGCGCCTGGGCTCAGAATAGCGGGGAGGCCAGCTACGGCATGAACAAGCAAGCGACACGGATCGAAAAAGACAGCATGGGCGAGTTGGAAGTGCCGGCGGAGGCGCTTTGGGCTGCTCAGACACAGCGTGCCATCAACAATTTCAAGATCAGCGGTGAGGCGATGCCCGCGAGTTTCATCATGGCGCTCGCGCGCGTGAAGTGGGCTGCTGCCGGCGCCAATGGTGAGCTCGGGTTGCTAGCCTCCGGTAAGGCGGCAGCGATCCAAAAAGCGGCCGCCGAGATCGTCAGTGGTCAACACCTCGATCAGTTCCCGGTCGACGTTTTTCAGACGGGTTCGGGCACCAGCTCAAATATGAATGCGAACGAGGTCATCGCGACGTTGGCCAGCCGCGCTGGCGACGCCTCCGTTCACCCTAATGATGACGTTAACATGGGGCAGAGTAGCAATGACGTCATACCGACCACGATCCATGTCAGCGCCGCGCTCGGCGTGTCGGAGCGGCTGATTCCCGCGCTTCAGCATCTGTCCGCCGTACTCGAGAAGAAAGCTGAAGAGACCGATTCGGTCGTCAAGACCGGGCGTACGCATTTGATGGACGCCATGCCCGTTCGCCTGAGTCAGGAGCTCAATGCCTGGCGCACGCAGGTCGAGCAAGGCATCGCCCGGCTTAATAGTGTGCTCGATCGGTTGTTGGCCATCGCCCAGGGCGGGACAGCGGTCGGCAGTGGTATCAACGCACACCCGCGATTCGGGCAGAAAGTCGCGACATTACTCGCCGAACAGACCGGGCTGCAGTTCCGACCGGCGGACTCGTATTTCGAAGCGCTGGCTTGTCAGGACACAGCGGTAGAGCTTTCCGGGCAGATGCGTGTGGTCGCGGTGAGTTTGATGAAGATTGCGAATGACCTTCGCTGGATGAATTCCGGGCCGCTCGCAGGGCTTGGAGAGATCGCGTTGCCAGCCCTTCAGCCAGGCTCGAGCATCATGCCGGGCAAGGTGAATCCCGTCATACCTGAGGCCACCGCGATGGTCGCCGCGCAAGTGATCGGCAATGATGCTGCTGTCACCGTCGCCGGCCAAGCTGGCAGCTTTCAGCTCAATGTGATGCTGCCAGTCATTGCGAGGAATGTTCTCCAGTCGATTGAATTACTTAGCAATATATCAGTATCGTTAGCTGACGATGCTATCGCCGGGTTCACCGTTAACCAGGAAAATCTCGATCGCGCCCTGGGGCGCAACCCTATTCTCGTAACGGCACTCAATCCCGTGATCGGCTACGAATTGGGCGCCAAGGTCGCCAAGCAAGCCTACGCCGAAGGTCGGCCCGTCAAAGAGGTTGCGCTCGAGTTGACGGATCTGGACAGCGATGAGCTCGACAGATTGCTGGATCCCGCCAGTCTGACCGAGGGCGGTATCAAAAACTGATCGTGAACACGCTGACGGAGCAGCAACTACGCGCGGCTTTTAGTGACCATCGCTCGCCACCGGATCCCTTTGATATTGTGGCACCCGATAACGCGACGCCGTTCCCCGACGATTGGTTGGCGGACAAGCGAGAAGGGTTGCGCGTCGCAGCGATTCTCGTGCCCTTCGTGCGGGACGCCGATGGCGGGTTACACGTATTGCTGACGCAGCGCGCCGCCCATCTCAAGCATCACGCCGGGCAAGTGAGTTTCCCCGGTGGCGCTCGAGAGCCTGGCGATACCAGTCTTGCCGATACGGCGATAAGGGAAGCCGCGGAGGAAGTTGGTTTGGCATCGGGTCGAACGGACGTCGTCGGCTACCTGCGGCCCCAGTGGACGATCAGCAACTACGCGATGACACCCGTTATCGCTATCGTGGATGGTCCCGTCGACCTGACCTTGCAGGAGAGCGAGGTGGCCGACGCGTTCCAGGTGCCTGCAGAAGTCTTGCTGGATCGACGGCGTCATCGGATTGAACGTCGCACGTCTCAGTCCATTGAATTCGATACCGTGGAGATTTTGTGGCGCGAGCGGCGCATTTGGGGAGCCACCGCGACCGTAATTAGTCGTATTACAAAAATAATGGAAAATAATGAGTTATGAGCGATGTCAAGAAATTACTTGATATAATGGCAACCTTGAGAGATCCGCAGCGCGGTTGCCCCTGGGATCTTGAACAATCATTCGCGACGATCGTGCCGCATACGTTGGAAGAGGCGTATGAGGTCGCAGATGTGATCGAACGTGATGCACTGCATGAATTGCCGGATGAGCTCGGCGATTTGCTGTTTCAGGTGGTGTTTTATGCCCAGCTTGGCAGCGAAGCCGGCTTGTTTACCTTCGACGATGTGACCGCCGCCATCTGCGAGAAAATGATCCGTCGTCATCCACATGTCTTTGCCGCTGACGAGCGCGGCGACGCCGCCGGCCAACTGCGTCGCTGGGAGGATATCAAAGCGGCGGAGCGGGGCGCTCAGGTCGCCAGTGCGCTGGATTCGGTACCGGTGGGCTTGCCGGCACTGACGCGTGCCCAGAAAATCGGCAAGAAAGCCGGTCGCGTGGGCTTTGATTGGCCTGACCAGACCGGTGTCGCGCGCAAAGTCGCCGAGGAATGCGATGAGTTCGTAGCGGCTGCAGCGGACGCCGATCCTGATGCCATGGCGGATGAGTTGGGCGATATCCTGTTCTCCGTCGTACAACTCGGTCGCCACTCAGGGATCGATACCGAACAGGCGTTGCGTGCTGCGACACGCAAGTTCGAGCGACGTTTTCGCAGAATGGAGGCCGACAACGAGCAGCCGTTGGCGGAAATGTCTGACAGCGCGCTCGAAGCGGCCTGGCAACGGGCGAAACAGGCGGACTGAGCGACCACACAGCTATTCAGCATCGATTCAGGCAGACACGCCTATCCTAGGCTCCGAAGATTGAGTTCATCCAGCTTTTTACTACGGAGTACAACATGCGTAAGGCAACTGGATTAAAGATAGCGGGCGGTCTGGCGATCGCTGCGATGATGACCGCTCCGGCGCTTGCGGATCCTGTGCGCGTCGTGAGTCGCGGCTACCAGGCGACCGATCAGTACCGCTACGCACGCGTCGTGGACCTGAAACCGTTGATTCGTACAGTCGCAGTCGAAATTCCGGTCCGTGAATGCTACGACCGACCGGTCACTTACGAAACACGCGATCGGCGCGGTGTCGGACGCACGATTGCTGGCGGTTTGATTGGCGGTGCCATCGGCCGACAGTTTGGCGATGGTCGCGGGCGCGATGCGATGACGATTCTTGGGAGCGTCATTGGCGCGTCGGCGGCGGCAGAAGGTGCCGAAACGCGGGTCCGCTCAGAAACGCGTGTCGAACGCTTCTGCGAGACGCGCTACGAGTATGAGCAGCGTGATCGTGTCGAAGGCTACCGGGTCACCTATGTGCTCGACGGTCAGACCTACACCACGCGCACATCCGAAGATCCTGGCAATCGAATTCGCGTCCGCGTCAGCGTGCAGCCACTCGTCGACTGAGGATTCGGGCTGAACGGGCGGGCCGAGCAGTGTCGTTGTGACGTTGCAAAGCCCGCCTGAACACCGGAAAATTGCACACGTGTCCAGATTCGCCGCCATCCTGCTGACTAGCCTTACGTTGCTCTGCGCCAACGCAGCGGCCTTGTCCGTTGATCGCTCGGCAGACGTGCGGGTGGCGGTGTCCTCGCCGGCTACGCCATTGGCCGCCGACCGGGTATCGCTTTCAGAAGCGGTCAAACAGGTACGCAAGCGATATGGCGGGCGCATTCTGAGTGCCGAGACCCGGGGTTCTGGGGCGTCGCGGGTTCACGTGATCAAAGTACTAACCGAGAAAGGCCGCGTGCAAACGGTTCGCATCAAAGCGAACTAAGCAGCGGACCGAGTGAACGATCATGAGACTATTACTGGTTGAAGACGACGAAACGCTCCGCGAGACACTGACGAATCAGCTTCTAGCAGAAGGGTACCGTGTTGAGTCGGCGGGCGATGGCGAAGAAGGTTTGTACTTCGCGCGCGAATACCCGATTGATCTTGCGATTATCGATCTTGGCTTGCCGAAGAAGAACGGGCTGGATTTGATTAAGGAATTGCGCGGCGAAGGTTATACCTATCCGATCCTTATTCTGACGGCGCGCGATAACTGGCAGGACAAGGTGGATGGCCTGACTGCTGGCGCCGATGACTACGTCGCCAAGCCATTTCATTTTCCGGAAGTGTCTGCGCGCATCAACGCTTTGTTGCGCCGATCGGGTGGTTGGGCTTCATCGGAGCTCGATTGCGGTCCGATCAAGCTCGATACCGCGAAGCAAGTGCTGACGGTGAACGACGAAGCGGTCGAACTGACCAGCTTCGAATACTCGCTGCTGGAACATCTGATGCTACGCGCCGGCGAAGTCATTTCGAAAACCGAATTGACCGAGCGGCTATATGACCAGGATTACGAGCGCGACAGCAACGTGATCGAAGTATTTGTCGGTCGTCTACGCAAGAAGCTCGATCCTGACAATTCTCTGAAGCCCATTGAGACGCTGCGCGGACGCGGTTACCGGTTTGCATTGCAGCGTGCCAGCGGTTAGCGCGCCGCGATGAACTCGTTACGCTTGCGCTTGCTGGCGCTGACGAGTCTGTTAATGACGATCAGTTTTGCGGTACTCGGTGCCGCGATCGACCGTAGCTTTTCGGCTGCGCTCGAAGCTGCACACCGCGAGGTGCTCGAAAGTCAGGCGCTTGCGCTGCTGGCTGCAGCACAAGCGGAGGCCGATGAATTGGTCCTGCCGTTCGATATGCCGGAAGCGAAGCTGAATGCTCCGGATTCGGGGCTGTATGCGAAGATCCGCCGCGAAGACGGCAGCGTTCTGTGGCGATCCGGGTCTTCGATCGGCATTGACCTATTGCCGATTCTTGCGCTACCGCCGGTCGGCGGTCGTATCATGGCGCGTCAGACTGCCGCGACCGGTGAGGAGCTCGATGTCCTCAATCTCGGTGTGGTCTGGGAGTTTGATGATGGCAGCGAGCGCTATTACGCGTTCAGCGTCGCAGAAAGTCGACGAGCGCTGGAGCAGCAAATGGCGAGCTTCCGAGGTCAGCTCTATCTCGCATTCGTCGTGATTGCCGTTTTTCTATTGATCACAGTCGCACTGCTTTTGTCGTGGTTGTTACGGCCATTGGGTCAGATCGAAGACGAAATCGAGGCGGTTGAGAGTGGCGATCGGCAACAACTCTCTGAGAATTACCCGAGCGAACTGACCGGCGTCGCAAGAAATCTGAATGCCTTGCTGGTCAGTGAGCAAAAGCGCGTGACACGCTACCAACAGACCCTCGCCAATTTGGCACATAGTCTGAAGACGCCATTGGCTGCGGCTAAAAACCTACTGTCGAGTGAGCCGAGCCCTGCCGTCGAGAAAGAGCTGGACCGTATGCAGGATATTGTGCGCTACCAACTCGCGCGACCCGCGGCAGCGAGTGGCAGACTGGTCGGTCGCGGCAAAATTCGAGTCGAGCCAGAAATTATCGAGTTGCTTGACGGTCTCGATAAGGTCTATCGAGCCAAGCAGGTGAGTGCCGAATGTGCGATAGAGCCGGGGCTCGACTTTGCCGGTGATCGTGGCGACCTGATCGAGATGGTCGGTAACCTGTTGGACAATGCGTATAAGTGGTGTGACCGACAGGTGATTGTGTCAGCGCGTCAGCGGCCTTTGGCGGATGATGCTGAGTGGCCGTCGATCGAGTTTGTGGTGGAAGACGACGGACCGGGAATTCCTGCCGAGGCGGCTACGGAGGCACTGACGCGCGGCAAGCGTCTGGATGAGTCCACACCCGGCAGCGGTATTGGTCTGTCCGTCGTGTCCGAGTTAGCTACGTTGTATGGTGGGACGGTGTCGATTGGCGCCAGCGATACGCTGGGCGGTGTATCGATCCAACTTGAACTGCGCGCGAGCTAAGCGCGGCTAGATCACGGCTGGCGAGTGCGCTGGCCGGTCTGCAATAATAGATGGCTCGCATGACCGACTCTCCATCACAACCAGGCCCGGAGCAGTTGATGCTGCCGGAGGCGCGGCTATTGTCGCGTGGTCGCAGCATCGATCAGAAGCGCTTGCAGGCTTCTGCAGACCAACTGACGGCACGCTCTGCGTGGCAGCCGGATCATACGCCCGAGGCGGAGTTACCGATCGAATCCCGGCGCGATGAGATCATCGCGGCATTGCGGTCACATCCGGTCTTGATCGTCGCGGGCGAAACAGGATCCGGCAAGACCACGCAGCTGCCGCGCTATGCGCTCGCTGCCGGGTTTGGCAGGCGCGGACTGATCGGGCATACGCAACCCCGTCGCATTGCTGCAAGATCGGTGGCGGAACGCATTGCGAGTCTGTGCGGTACGTCGTTGGGAGACGGCGTCGGTTATGCAGTACGCTTTGATGACAGAACGAGCGCCAACAGCCTGGTACGCGTGATGACCGATGGCGTGCTGCTGGCGGAATTGGCGAAAGACAGACTGCTGTTGCGCTACGAGGTCATCATCATTGATGAGGCGCACGAGCGCAGTCTGAACATCGATTTCCTGCTCGGTATTTTGAAATCATTGCTGCCCAAGCGCCCCGATTTGAAAGTCATCATCACGTCGGCGACGATCGATCATCAACGTTTTTCGGCACATTTTGACGATGCGCCGGTCATCGAGGTGTCCGGCCGCGGATTCCCGGTCGAAGTGCGTTATGACGAGAAACCGACTTCC
Organism: Pseudomonadota bacterium; assembly: GCA_039033995.1. GTDB lineage: Bacteria > Pseudomonadota > Gammaproteobacteria > Steroidobacterales > Woeseiaceae > CALBPI01. The sequence continues at coordinate 53,285 of JBCCBP010000017.1, forward strand.
GAGGATTCAATGGCGTTAGCCAAAGCGGTTGCGAGAGGTGTGCAGTCGATTGCGAACTCGCGTCTGCCCAGTGCTGCCGAAGACATACTGGTGTTCTTGCCGGGTGAACGTGAGATACGCGATGCCGAGCGTGTGCTGACCAAACAGCATCCCGCGTTTGACATTGTCCCGCTGTTTGGCCGTCTGTCGGATCAGCAACAAGGCGCCGTTTTTCGTCCGACGCAACAGCGACGTATTGTGCTGGCGACGAATGTGGCAGAGACCTCGCTGACAGTGCCGCGTATTGGTGCTGTCATCGATAGTGGTTTTGCGCGTATCAGTCGCTACTCGTCACGCAGTCGCGTGCAACGTTTACAACTTGAGCCCGTATCGCAGGCGAGCGCCAATCAGAGAGCCGGACGCTGTGGTCGGATCGGTCCGGGTGTTTGCCTGCGTCTGTACGACGAGGCGGAATTCGAAGCACGCCCTGCCTACACGGACCCGGAGATTCGGCGTACCAACCTCGCCAGTGTCGTGTTGCAAATGGCGACGCTGCGCCTCGGCGAGGTTGAACAATTTCCATTTGTCGATGCACCAGATGCGGGTCAGGTGGATGACGCGCGACGATTGTTGTTTGAGCTTCAGGCGCTGAGTGAGGACGGACGCGTCACGCGCCGCGGTCGAGACATTGCGCGACTACCACTCGATCCGCGACTAGCGCGCATGCTACTGAACGCAGGGGAGGGTGTGAATGCAGCATGGCTGACGATTATCGTGGCAGGACTCGCGGTTCAGGATCCGCGGCAACGCCCAATGGAGCACGCTCGCGCTGCCGACGCCGCACACGCCAAGTTCACGGATCCGCAATCGGACTTTCTGAGTCATGTGCTGGTGTGGCAGTGGTTGGCAACGCAGCAGCACACGATGAAACGCAGCGCCTTTGATCGACATTGCGAAGGCCAGTTTCTATCGCCGCGAAGAATTCGCGAGTGGCGCGAAGTGGCTACGCAGATCGCACGTCAGTTGGGTGTGAACCTGCGTATCGATGGTATTGAACAGACGCCCGATGAAAAGGCCCGCGAGTGGTTGCATCTGCAAGTGCTGAGCGGATTGCTGTCTCATGTCGGCGCTTATCGTGATGAAGGAGAATACGCGGGTGCCTACAACAAGCACTTTGTCATACATCCCTCGTCGACGCTGGCCGACAAGAAACCCCGCTGGATGATGGCACTTGAGATCGTGCAGACACGCAAGCGATACGCTCGCATCAATGCTGCGATCGATGTCGCCTGGCTCGCTCGATCCGGCAGTCACTTGTTGCAGTACGATTATGAGCCACCTTATTGGAATGCGCGCCGTGGTCGCGTTGAAGCGAAACGCACAAGCTTACTGTTCGGCCTCGTGGTACGCGCCAATGAGCGAGTCAGCTACGCAGAGATTGATGCCGCTGCCGCGCGTGACGTATTTTTGCGGGACGCGTTAGCTGGCGACCGGCTCCGGCTTGGCGCACCATTCGTCGCACACAACGGAGTCGTTCGTGAAGAGGTCGCTTTACTGGCCGGTAAGCTGCGTCGTCCGGTCGAAGTGCGACAGTCAGCGTTGGCTGCGTGGTTTGGTGAGCGGTTGCCTGAGACGATTGTCGATACAAAACGGTTGAAGCGTTGGCTCTCGAAAGACAGCACAGCGCGCAACGCGGCGCTGCAGCTGAGTGTTTCGGATCTGATCAGCGAGGCCGATGCCAGTGCCACCTCCGATTTGCCGACGACGTATCAAATCGGCGGCAACCGGCTCAAGATTCGCTACGCATTCGCACCCGCGGAGCAGCAAGATGGTGCTAGCCTGCAAGTACCGCAGGCGTTGCTGCGTTCATTGCGGCATGCTCAGGTAGATGCCAGCGTTCCGGCTTATCTGCAGCAGCGCGTTCAGATGCGATTGCGCCGCTTGCCGAAGGCCGTTCGTAAACAGTTTCAGCCCTTGGCGCAGACCGCTGAGCGTCTCAGCATCCGCTTGATCGCGGAGCAGGAGCGCGGACCACTCGACGAGCGACTGGCCCGCCTTGTGAAACGCGAATTTGATATCGACGCCCCGATGACCGATTGGGCGGCGCTGATCGAACCGGAACACCTGAAGCCGCGCATTGTTGTATTGGATAACGAGGGCAAAGTCGTGTCGGCGGATCGCGATCTGGTCGCGTTGCAGGAAACACTGGATCAGACACGGTCGCAGTCAGCACCGGCAGCGGAAGCGCGGTCTTACCCCACCGGTCGCGAATGGGTGTTTGGCAAACTACCGACCGAAGTCGAACAACAAGTGGAGGGGGTTGCGTTACAACAATTCGTTGCGTTGCAGCCTACTCAAAACGCGGTCACGGTAAACGAGTTTCTGGATCAGGCGGCTGCGCATCGATCGCATGCACAAGGCTTGCTGAGATTATTGGGATATCGATTCGCGCAGCAACTAAAGGCGCTGCGTAAGTCGTTACTGGCTGAGCGGGAGATTGCGCTGTTATGGACCGCCTATGATGACAAGGCGGGCCAGGTTCTGGTGGATGACTATGCGCAGGCCACGCTGCAGGCAGCATTTTCCGTGGACAGCTGGATGATTCGTGACCGCGACGCATTTCAGCGTCTGGTAGAGGCCGACGCCGCTCAACTTATGCCTTATGGTGACGAGATTCGACAGGCATTGCTCGCGGCGTTGCAGGCAGCGGCGACCGTCCGTCAGGCGCTCGACGCTGCGCCGCCACACATGGCCGAGGCGCACGATGATGTTGCTGCGCAGATAACGGCCCTGGTTTATCCGGGCTTTCTTTCTGTAACTCCGTTCGAGCGTTTGACCGACTTGCCGCGGTTTTTGCAGGCTGCCGCGCTGCGGCTCGAACGGTTTGCTTCCAATCCGGCTCGGGACCACAGCAATATGGCGATCATTCGCAGTCTGGAGAGTCGCGTCGCGGGTTTGAGAGATGTCAGCGTCGGACCGACGCAATCCGCCGCGCTGACCAAGTTCCGCTGGCGGATTGAAGAACTGCGTGTGTCGTTGTTCGCACAGTCGTTAGGTACGCGCGAAAAAGTCTCCGCCAAGCGCCTCGAGAAGCAATGGGACGAGATCATCAAGATGCGCGGTTGACGTATTTGTCCGCGATGCCTGTGCGATAATGGCCGTCCAGTTTCAGGAGACGCCGTTGCAGCCTATTACGTTCATCAGCACCGGAGGGACCATCGACAAGGTCTACTTCGATGCCGTATCAGAATTCGAGGTCGGCGAATCTGTTGTGCAACATATCTTGCGCGAGGCACTCGTCGGATTCGAGTGGCAACAAATCGAGTTAATGCGCAAAGACAGCCTGGAAATTACAGAAGCGGACCGAGCGCGAATCGCTGACACTATTCGTGAACATCCTGGGTCACGTTTTATCGTGACACACGGTACCGATACGATGGCGGAGACGGCGGAGCGATTACGAGTCATCGACGGTAAGACCATTGTTCTGACCGGTGCGTTGACGCCGGCGCGTTTCAGAACGACCGACGCCGTATTCAATGTCGGTCTGGCGGTCGCAGCCGTTCAGGTCGCCGGCCCCGGTGTCTACATCGCCATGAGCGGGCAGGTTTTCAAGGCGGGCGACGTCCGCAAGAATCGCGACAAGCGTCGTTTTGAGTCCTTTTCTGAGGCGAATGCCGACTCCCCTCAATAGACCGAAGGAATTTGTTATGCGATATCTATCGATGCGTCTACGCGTTTTTGTTCTGGCGGGTCTCGGCTTGTCACTCAATGGCTGGGCGGACAACCACGACGAAGAACACGCTGCGCCGGATCCGATGGCAGACGTGAAAATTGAAGCCATCGACGTACGCGATGGCATTTACATGTTATCGGGGCGTGGTGGCAACATCGGCCTCGCCACGGGGCCGGAAGCGACGTTCATTGTCGACGATCAGTTTGCCCCATTGACTGAGCGCATCATTGCGGCGATTGCTGAACTAACTGACCGCCCGGTCGATTACGTGCTGAATACTCATTGGCATTTCGATCATACCGGCGGCAATGAAAACCTCGGCAAGCAGGGCGCATTGATCATCGCGCACGACAACGTACGTACGCGAATGGCAGCGGGTCAGTATGTCAAAGCGTTCGATATGCAGATCGAACCGGCACCGCGCGTGGCTTTGCCGGTTGTTACCTTTGACAACACGCTGACGCTACACGTCAACGACGCAACGATTCGTGGTATCCATGTGCATCACGCGCACACCGACGGTGATACGCTCGTGCACTTCGTCGAGTCGAATGTCATGCACCTTGGTGACACTTACTTCAATGGCCTGTACCCGTTCATCGATCTGGAAAGCGGTGGTAGTGTCAACGGTATGATCCAGTCCGCGGATAAAGTGCTCGGCATGATCGATGGCGAGACTCTGATCATTCCGGGCCATGGTCCACTGTCGAATGCGAAGGAACTGGCAGCGTATCGCGATACGTTGGTCGGCATTCGTGACGCCGTCGCCAGCATGATGGCAGAGGGCAAGACACTCGATGTGATCGTGGCAGCCAAGCCATCAGCGCCGTTTGACGCAACAGCCAACCGGTTCGGTTTCTTGACACCGGATCAATTCGTAACGACTGTGTATCGTTCGTTGCAGGCGGAGTAGCAAACGCCGACTCGAACAAAAAAAGGCCGGGGATGCCGGCCTTTTTTGTCGCGGGTCGAACTTTGTTATCAAAGATCGAAATTGATGCCTTGCGCCAGTGGCAAGTCTTTGCCCCAGTTGATCGTGTTGGTCTGGCGACGCATATAGGCCTGCCAGGCGTCTGATCCCGCCTCACGACCGCCGCCGGTTTCTTTCTCGCCGCCGAACGCGCCGCCAATCTCGGCACCGGATGTGCCGATATTGACATTGGCGATTCCACAATCAGATCCGCTAGCCGCGAGAAATTGCTCAGCGTGTTGCAGGTTGTCGGTGAAAATGGCGGATGACAAACCCTGACGGACATCATTCTGCATGCGAATGGCGTCGTTCAGATCATCGAACCCAATGACGTAAAGCAGCGGCGCAAAGGTCTCGTCCTGCACGATTTGCCAACCGTTCTCAGCCGTTGCAATCGCCGGTTGCACGAAATGTCCGGGACCGTCGATACGGCTACCACCGGTCACTAACGTGCCACCTACCTGTTGCACTGCTGCGACCGCTTGTTCGAAACGCTGTACAGACGACTCATCGATCAGTGGGCCCATCAAGGTATTGCTATCCAGTGGGTCGCCGATACGAACCTGGCTGTAGGCGTTCTTGAGTGTGTCGAGCAGCTCGTCGCGACGGCTGTTATGCACGAAGACACGACGTGTCGTGGTGCAACGTTGACCGGCGGTACCGACCGCGCCAAAAACGATAGCGGGTACGGCGAGATCCATGTTGGCGTGTTCATCGACGATCAACGCGTTGTTGCCACCGAGCTCCAGTAGCGAGCGACCCATGCGGTTGGCAACGCGTGCGCCAACCTGGTTGCCGACTTCGCAAGAGCCGGTGAACGACATCAGGTGCACCCGCTTGTCGTCCACGAATTGGTTCGCAAGGTCGGTGCCGGCATCGTTAAACAGGTGGAATATCGGCGGCAGATCGAGACTGGCAATTGCTTCCGCGCAAATCTTCTGCACGGCCACGCCGCATAGCGGCGTTTTGGGTGAGGGTTTCCAAACACAGATGTTGCCAGCGATAGCGGCGATCAGCGCATTCCAGGACCAAACGGCAACCGGGAAGTTGAACGCCGAGATAATGCCAACGACCCCTAACGGATGCCATTGTTCATACATCCGGTGTAATGGTCGTTCGGAGTGCATGGTTTTGCCATACATCATGCGTGACTGACCGACAGCGAAGTCGGCGATGTCGATCATCTCCTGCACCTCGCCATCACCCTCGGCCTTGATCTTGCCCATCTCTAGCGTGACGAGACTGCCCAGTGCGTCTTTGTTGTCGCGCAGCGCTTCACCGATCACGCGTACCGCTTCGCCGCGCTGCGGTGCCGGCAGCATTCGCCAGTCAGCAAACGCTGCTGTTGCGGCTTCGATGACTTGATCGTATTCCGCCTGAGTGCTCGCGCGTACGCTTGCGATCAAATCGCCTGTGGCTGGGTTGATCGATTCGATCAGCGGTGCGCTGCTGTTATCGATCGCTTGGGCACCGACGAAGGTGCCTGGATTGACGTCGGTGAGACCGAGTCGCTTCAAAATTTCCTGGCTCATACTGTGCTCCTACTGACCGGTGGATGCCGTGGCGATGGCGATCGACGATGTCGCGCTGGTGCCGCCGTCGGCATACAAGCGACCAAAGCGGTTATCGAGAATGTCGGCAAGACTGAACTGTTCCTGCGCGACGAATCCGCGATAGTCGGATGGGTTTGAAAGTACCTTGTCGGCAACCGCGCAAATGCCGCTGGCTGTGGTGATTTGAATCGCCGACCACAGTTTGCCTGCGACCATTTGCGGGTACACCTTGTTGACGTAGTTCTCTTCGCGCAATGCGCCGCTCTGCATGCCTGTGACCGCCGTGTAAACAATCACGACATCCTGCAATGTCTGTGGGACCGAATTCTCGAGGATACGCTTTAGTGTGGCGCGATCGTCTTTCAGCTTTAGCCCATTCATCAACAGCCGCATCTGCTCGCAGTGACCGGGGTAGCGCATGGTCTTGTAATCCATGCGTTGTACACGGTCGCGATAGGTTTCAGCCAAGGACCCGAGGCCGCCGGACGTATTGAAGGCTTCGTACTGCTGACCGTCAATCTGGATTTGCTCTAGTCCTTCGAGTGGCAATACTTTTGTCAGTGCGCCATCGACGATACTCTCGCACAGGTTGGCGTATTCGTTGATCACGCCTTCGGTTGACCAGGTCAGTGAGTACTTGAGCACATTGTTCGGGTGTTGGGGCAGGGCGCCAACACGCAGCTTGACGGAGTGGACGCTGTCGAAATGACTCATCAGTTCGTTGGCGGCGATGCTGATGAACCCCGGCGCTAGTCCGCACTGCGGCACGAATGCCGTTTCGGCACCTTCGGCCTGCTGACGCACGGCCTCTGTGACGGCGACGTCTTCGGTAAGATCAAAATAGTGCAGACCTTTCTCACGCGCGACTTCGGCAACCACAGGATTGCAATAAAACGGCAGGCTCGAGAACACGGCGACGGGCTTATGCTCGTCGACATGCGCAAGCAGTGCCTGTTTGTCCGTCGCATCCAGCGTAAAGCCGCGGACGTTATCCAGGTCATGTTTTGCGGCGACCGCTTTCGCTGCATTGGCATCGCTATCCGCGATTTGCACGTCATAACTGCCGGAATCGCCGAGTAAACCGGAGATAAGCGCGCCGATCTTACCGGCACCCAGAATAAGAACACGTTGCATGTGTGGCCCCTCATTACTATTTCTCAGTACGCGCCAACCGCATGGCACAACCGGGAATCTGAAATCGGCGGGCAGTGTGCCAATTCGCACTCTGAAAAGCCATAGGTTTCAAACGTAACCAGCGAGCGACAGACGTCGCAATAACCAACGGTTGCGAGCGTAACCGTCTAAATTACTTAAAATTTTGCAACGCAACATCAACGGTGGCATAGTCCGCGCATGAGCCAATCAACGAAACAAAATAGCTGGCATCCAGCGAGCTGGGAGACCCGCGTTGCGAGTCAGATGCCAACCTACCCGGATCAAGCGAGCCTTGATGATGCCGTACATCGACTGTCTGCCTTGCCGCCACTGGTAACGTCCTGGGAAGTCGACAAACTGCGCGAGCGCATAGCGACAGCGCAGCGCGGCGAAGCCTTTGTCCTGCAAGGCGGTGACTGCGCAGAGACTTTTGCGGACTGCACGTCAGAAAACATCGTGCAGAAACTGAAAGTGTTGCTGCAGATGAGCCTGGTCATGCTGTATGGCATGCAGAAGCCGGTCGTGCGGATCGGTCGCTTTGCCGGCCAGTATGCAAAACCGCGCTCGGCGGACACGGAAACACGCGATGGCATCACACTACCGAGTTTCCGTGGCGATCTCGTCAACCGCCAGCCGTTTACCGAACAGGATCGTGTGCCGGACCCGGAGTTGATCCTGCGGGGCTACGAACGCGCCGCGCTGACACTGAATTTTGTCCGCGGCCTTGTCGACGGCGGGTTTGCCGACCTGCATCACCCAGAGTATTGGGATCTCGACTGGGTATCCCACTCACCATTGGCTGAAAAATACCGCCAGGTCACCGACCAGATCTCGCATTCGCTCGACTTTTTTGAGTCGATCAGCGGACGCCCGATCCATGCTTCTCGTAATGCAGAATTCTACGCCGCACATGAGGGTTTGCACCTAAAGTATGAGCAAGCACAGACGCGATTGCGTCGCGACCGCTGGTACGACCTGACGACCCATTTCCCATGGATCGGTATGCGCACCGCAATGCTCGACGGTGCCCATGTTGAATTCTTCCGTGGCATTGCGAATCCGATTGGTATCAAGATCGGCCAAGGGATGGACGATGCCTGGCTGCAAGAATTATTGAATGTGTTAAACCCGGATAATGAGCCCGGTCGTATCACACTCATTCACCGTCTGGGTGCGAAAAACGTCGATGACCACCTGCCGAGGCTGATTCAGGCCGTGCGCAAAACGGGTAGCCGTGTGCTGTGGGTGTCGGATCCGATGCATGGCAACACCGAGAGTACGGAAGGCGGTTACAAGACACGTCGGTTCGAGAACATCGTTGCGGAATTGGAGGCGAGTTTCCGAGTGCACCAGGAAATGGGCTCTTATCTCGGCGGCGTACATCTCGAGCTAACGGGTGCTGACGTGACCGAGTGCACCGGCGGTGCCCGCGGTCTGACCGATGCCGATCTGAAGCGGGCCTATCGGTCGCAGGTTGATCCGCGCCTGAACTATGAGCAGGCGATGGAGATCGCGATGCGTATCGGTGGGCTCAAGGAAAGTGCCGCACAGAGCTAGCGCGTTGCCGTTTTGAGCTGACGCCAGGCGAGCTCAGATTCGATGCTTTGATGGGCGCCGGGTTGCAGTTGCTTGAGCTGCCAGGGTCCAACCTGATGTCGTATCAGTCGCAGGCACGGTAAACCCACTGCGGCGGTCATTCGGCGCACCTGTCGGTTTCGTCCCTCATCGATCACCACTTCCATCCAGCTGTCCGGCACCGACTTGCGAACTCGTATCGGCGGGTCGCGTTGCCAAAGCGCGGCAGGCTCGGGTATGCGCGTCGCGCTCAACGCTCTGGCTGCGCCATCTTTCAGATCAACACCATTCCGCAACCGCTCGCACGCTGTATCGGAAACCTCTCCCTCAACCTGTACCCAATAACGCTTTGGTAGATGAAACCGCGGTGCACTGATGCGCGATTGCAGCTGCCCATCGTCGGTCAACAACAGGAGTCCTTCGCTGTCGTAGTCAAGACGGCCAGCCGGGTAGACGCCAGGTTGATCAATGAATGCGGCGAGAGTTGCCTTATCACTGTCGGTTGTGAACTGACTCAAGACTCGAAACGGTTTGTTGAACAAGATCAGCACAGGAGTGTCGCTATCCGAGGTTGTTGGTGGCTGTGCGCAATGCGGTACAATAGCGGGATACTACAGGCCGCAGCTCGCGGCGCAACAACGCGGCCAGGACGCCGCCAAAGTGCATCAACGGGGACTCAAGCATGCAATACGACAAGATTCAGGTGCCGACGGACGGCGATCCGATCACGCTGACGCAGGATTTGCGTCTGGAAGTGCCAGACCGGCCCATCATTCCCTATATCGAAGGCGATGGTATCGGTATTGATGTGACACCAGTCATGCTCGACGTTGTCAATGCGGCAGTCGAGAAAGCCTATGACGGTAAGCGAAGCATCGCCTGGATGGAGATTTTCGCGGGTGCCAGGGCCAGCGAAGTGTACGAAAGTGCCACATTCCTGCCAGAGGAAACCCTCGACGCGTTGCGCCGATTTGTCGTGTCGATCAAAGGCCCGTTAGCGACGCCGATTGGCGGCGGCATCCGTTCGTTGAACGTATCGATTCGGCAAACGCTCGATTTGTATGCGTGTGTTCGTCCGATTCGTTATTTCCCGGGCGTAGAGACACCGATGAAAGACTCGGATCTCGTCAACATGGTCGTGTTCCGTGAAAACACCGAAGACATCTACGCCGGCATCGAATACCCGACCGGATCTCAGGAAGCGCAGAAGCTGATCAAGTTTTTGCAAGACGAACTCGGCGTCACCAAGATTCGCTTCCCGTCCAGTTCGGGTATTGGTATTAAGCCCGTATCGCGCGAAGGTTCCGAACGTCTGGTGCGCAAGGCGATCGATTATTGTATCGATAACGATCTCGGCTCTGTGTCGTTAGTGCACAAGGGCAACATCATGAAATACACCGAGGGCGCGTTTTGTCAGTGGGGCTATCAGGTCGCCGTCAACGACTACGGTGCGGTGCCCAAAGGTAACGGTCCCTGGCTCACCTTTAACAACCCGCGCACCGGGCGCGAGATTATTGTCAAAGACGTCATCGCGGATAACTTTCTGCAGCAAATCCTGCTCCGGCCGGAAGAGTACGATGTGATCGCAACGCTGAACCTAAATGGCGACTACATTTCCGATGCGCTGGCCGCACAGGTCGGGGGTATCGGCATTGCACCGGGTGCCAACATTGGTGCGGGCATCGGCGTGTTTGAGGCAACGCACGGCACAGCGCCCGGTTTCGCCGGCAAAGACCGCGTCAATCCGGGCTCGTTGATTCTCTCTGCCGAGATGATGTTGCGCTACCTCGGCTGGACGGAAGCGGCCGATCTGATCGTCAAGGGCGTCGCCAACACGATCGCCGCGAAGGAACTCACCTTTGATTTGGCACGTCTGCGTGAGGCGATTCGTGCGCCGAAGCGCAAAGAGCCGGTCGAAGGCAAAGCGGACGTCAAAGAAGAGTTGGAGCAACTCATCCCCGGCGCGAAGTTGATGGGCACGAAAGGGTTCGGAGACGCCATCATCCGTCATATGGACGACTGACGCGGGAGGCGACATGGCCAACATCTACGATGCAGACTGTGTCGCCTGCCCACGGCTGGCTGCGTTTCTCGAAGACGTCCGCGAGCGTTATCCGGACTACCACGCGAAACCGGTACCGCCGTTCGGCGCGAACAACGCACGCCTGCTGATTATCGGGCTCGCGCCGGGTATGCACGGCGCGAATGCGAGCGGCCGCGCGTTCACCGGTGATCATGCCGGTATTCTGCTGTACGAGACGCTGCACAAGTTCGGTCTGGCCACACGCCCTGTATCCGAAGCCGCTGATGACGGCCTCGAGTTGATCGATACCCGGATTACCAATGCGGTGAAATGCCTGCCGCCGCAAAACAAACCGATCGGCAGCGAGGTGAATACCTGCAATCGCTTCCTCGCCAACGAGATTGCCATGATGCCTGTCGATAGTGTGTTGCTTGCGCTTGGTGGCATCGCCCATAAGGCGATTATTCGTGCCTTGGGGTTCCGTCAGGCGGACTACAAGTTCGGTCATGCCGCCGAGCATGTGTTGCCCAACGGTTTGACGCTCATCGATAGCTACCATTGCAGTCGCTACAACACGAATACGGGGCGATTGACAGCCGAGATGTTCGAAGCGGTGTTTGAAGCTGCCAGTCGCCGTGCGTGCGCGGGATGTTACCGTGACTGACGAATCCGCCAACGCGCCGGCGTTTGACGCCAAGCGCTTTGTGGCGCATCTGTCGCATCGGCCCGGTGTGTATCGGATGCTGGATGAGGACGGCACGATCATCTACGTTGGCAAGGCGCGCGATCTCAAAAAACGCGTCGCCACCTATTTCAGCGGCAAAGCCAAAGACTCGAAAACGATGGCGATGGTCGCGCGCGTCTCTAATGTTGAGGTGACGCTGACTAACACTGAAGTAGAAGCGTTGTTGCTCGAACACACGCTGATCAAAGAGCATCGCCCGCGCTTCAACATCGTTTTGCGCGATGACAAGTCCTACCCCTGGATTCGTGTCAGTAACCACGATTACCCGCGCTTGTCGTTTTATCGCGGCAGGAAACGCAGCAAAGACCAATTCTACGGCCCGTATCCGAGTGCGGCGGCCGTCAAGAATACGCTCAACGAACTGCAGAAACTGTTCCGCGTGCGTCAGTGTCGCGACAGCTTTTATGCGAATCGCGCGCGTCCTTGTTTGCAATATCAGATCAAACGCTGCTCGGCGCCTTGCGTCGGCTTGATCAGCGAGGCCGACTATGCCCGCGATGTCGCCGACAGCACCGCATTTCTGAAGGGGCGCAATCAGGATGTCATCGATCGGCTGGTGGGCCGGATGGAAGAGGCGGCGGCGGAGTTGGACTTCGAGCAGGCGGCGCGTCTCAGAGATCAGGTGGCACGATTAAAGCGCATTGAGAACGAACAACGCGTATCAACGCGCAGTAATGTGGATGCCGATGTCTTTCATGTCTATCGCGCGGAGCGCACCACCTGCGTGGCCGTGCTGTTTATTCGCGGTGGTCGGGTGTTGGGCAGTCGGACGTATTTGCCGGTCAATGCGCACGGCACCGACACCACAGCAGTCATCAGCGCGTTTGTCGGCCAGTTCTATCTGGACCAGGCGGCGCCCAGCGAGGTCATCGTGCCCGAACAGCTGGACGATGGCGATCTGTTGGCGAGTGCGCTGAGCGAACGTGCCGGGCACAAGGTGCTTATCAAACATCAGGTCCGTGCAGATCGGGCCGCGTGGCTAGCCATGGCCTACGACAACGCGCAACAAGGCGCGGGTCTCGAAGCCGCCAGCCGCGCAGGCATCGGCCAACAACTACAGCAACTCGCCGATGCGTTCGGGCTCGATGAGCCGCCGGCACGGATCGAGTGTTTCGATATCAGTCACACCGGCGGAGAAGCCACCGTCGCCTCTTGCGTGGTGTTCGGTGAGCAGGGGCCATTGAAGAGCGACTATCGCCGTTTCAATATCCAGTCGACCGATACGGGCGACGACTACGCCGCGATGCACGAGGCGCTGACGCGGCGCTATGCGCGTGTCCAGAAAGATGAGGTGGCAATGCCGGATGTCGTGCTGATCGATGGCGGCAAAGGCCAGCTCAAGCAGGCGGCTGACGTCATGTCCGAGTATGGCTTGAATGACATTCTGCTTGTCGGTGTCGCGAAAGGTCGGTCACGCAAGGCGGGGGCAGAACAGTTGTTTTTGGTCGATGATCCACATCCCATTCTATTGCCGCCGGATTCGCCGGCGTTGTTGCTGATCCAGCGTGTGCGCGATGAGGCGCATCGGTTCGCGATTGCCGGGCATCGCGGGCGTCGCGCCAAAGCGCGCAAAGTCTCTGGTCTGCAAGACATTGCGGGGCTCGGACCGGTGCGGCGCCGACAGTTGTTGACACAATTTGGTGGTCTGCAAGGGGTCCGGCGTGCGAGCATTGACGACCTGGCCAAAGTCAAAGGCATTAGCCGCCAGCTCGCCGAGAAGATTTATCTCCAATTTCATCAGTCGATCGTGCCCGCGTCAGAGCAGGCCGGCGCTGGGATGGACCGACAAGAATGAAGTTCAATTTTGCCAACACGATCACCGGATTCCGTATCGCTGCGATACCGCTGTGCGTGTTGTTGTTTTATGTGCCCTTTGAATGGGGGCGCAAAGCGGCCGCGCTAGTGTTCGCTGCTGCGGCGATCTCGGATTTTTTCGACGGCTATATCGCGCGTAAATTCGATCAGATGACTGCCTTTGGGGCATTTCTCGACCCGGTGGCTGACAAGCTGATCGTCGCGATTGCACTGGTCCTGCTCGTACATACAGAGTCGAGCTGGATGATGAGTATCATTGCCGCGATCATTATCGGCCGCGAAATCACCGTGTCGGCACTGCGTGAGTGGATGGCGAGCCAGCAGGCGAGCGCGAAAGTCGCCGTGTCGTATGTCGGTAAGATCAAGACGACGTTCCAGCTCATCGGCCTCAGTTTCATGTTGTGGGGCGATACCTTGTGGGGCTTGCCGATCGTTGAGCTCGGCTTTGCATCGTTATTGCTGGCAGCGGCCATGACGCTGTGGTCGATGTGGGTGTATTTGAGCGCGGCGTGGCCAGTTTTGCGTCAGGGGATTTAGGCCGGGAATACTTGACAGGACAGGCGGCTACAGTAAAATGCCGCGCTCGGTGTCGCAAATGGCGCGCATCGAAACACGCATCAAGCGGGTGTAGCTCAGTTGGTAGAGCGGTACCTTGCCAAGGTACAGGTCGACGGTTCGAACCCGTTCACCCGCTCCAATTTGGAAACCCGGCGTCCGTCGCGGACGATCGGGTTTTTTTATGATCGCAGCGGCGGTCGGGCAGGGCGTTCGGCCCGCCGGCGGTCGTGAAAGCGGAACGTGGCTGTGCTACGCTTTTTCGCGTTAAATCTCGCACCGGCCAGGTGGCAGAGTGGTTATGCAGCGGCCTGCAAAGCCGCGGACCTCGGTTCGATTCCGGGCCTGGCCTCCATCCTTTCAAGCCCGGGTGGCGGAATTGGTAGACGCTGCGGACTTAAAATCCGTTTTCCGAAAGGAAGTGAGGGTTCAAGTCCCTCCCCGGGCACCAAATATTCCTGTGTCCGCTACGGCGGACACGAATATTTCAGTCCCGTGAGGGACGTCCCTCATGGTGGCTAGTTGGAGGCCTGTGACACCACGAATCCCAGTCGCAGGGTATTCAGGTTGCAGCTTGTAGCCCCAGGGTGCCCGGCAAGAATTTTTTGCAGCATCCATGCCGGTTCACGTGGTTCAAGTCCCTCCCCGGGCACCAAATGACTCTATGCCCGCTACTGCGGGCATAGTCATTTATGGCCCAGGGCGGACGGCCCTCAAGGTGGCCAATTTCGAACCTGCGACACCACTAAGCGTCGTCGCGACGTATTTGAGTTTCAGCTGCTAGCCCCAGAGAGCTTGGTAAGGA
>JBCCBP010000018.1:0-67050 GCA_039033995.1 Pseudomonadota bacterium
ACAAACAGACACTGCGCCGATTGCGACAAGGCACGAAAACAAGCGATCTCGTCAGCTTCGTCTTGACTAAGGAGATGCGCATAGTGCGTCGTGACAAAGTTCACCATCTCAAGAAAATTGTCGACGTAATAAAACGTTGGTAGTTGTCGACGCGTATTCTGAGATGACTCAGATCGCCGCAGGTTCGCGATGCGTGTCATGGTTTGAGTCAGTCCGGATTCTCGTTTCCTGTTGGAGCCAATATAGTGCGTTTTCTCGTTACTGTATAGATGCACAGTGCTTCGTGTCACAAGATGATCGCTTGCAATGCCTATGGCCGCCGTCAGATTTTGTTCGCCATCACCGTGGCTAACGCGCGGCGCTCTTGCCCACTGTGTGGGCGAGCGATGTATCTTCACGAGACAAACACCGCGCCTCGCGTTTCAGGTCGCATCGGTGAACGCCACGTCGATAGCAGCATGCGCGAATCTTGTCGGTCAGCCATAATGGGGAGATGGATTTTACGCTGTATTGGTTTATGTTCCCCGTCGCGGTGTGTGTCGCCACCGCGGCCATGTTGAGCGGTATCGGTGGCGCGGCGTTGTTTACGCCGATCTTTATTCTCGGGTTTCCACTGCTCGGGCCGGAATACCCACTACAGAATACCGTCGCAGCCATCGGCACCGCATTGCTGACAGAGACGTTTGGATTCACCTCCGGGTTTTTCGGCTACTACCGGCGACGTTTGATCGATTTTCATTTGGTTCGTCGCTTTGTCGTTATCGCGGTGCCGATTGCGATCGTCGGCGCTTTCGTTGCACATCTTGTTGCGGAACCCGTATTGATTGCGGGCTACGCTATTTTGGTTTTGATAATCGCCGCCGTCCACCTGTTTGTAGCGGGAGGCGCAGTGGTGGATGGACCGCACGGCGCGACCGTCACGCTTACCGACATCGATGGCAACCAGTATCACTATCAACGCCCACGTCTGACAGCGACTGATTCTGTCGCTACCGGCATCGGCTCCTTTATGACCGGCATGCTCTCGGTCGGTATCGGCGAAGTCATCGTGCCCCAATTGACGAAGCGCGGTGTACCGGTTGCAGTCGCTGTAGCCGCGGCGGTGACGATTGTGATCATCACAGTCGCTTGTGCATCGTTCACACTCGTGGGCCAGGTGGTTGCCGCGGGCGGCTGGTCTGCCGTGCCATGGAACCTGGTTTGCTACTCGATACCTGGCGTATTGATCGGTGGACAAATCGGACCGCGTCTACAGGGACGGGTGCCGCAGCGGTCGATGGAATATGGCATCGCAGCGTTGTTTGTCGTGCTGGCGATTGCGATGCTCATTGTGGCTGCGCAAAGAGCGTCGGTAGGATAGGCAGCACTATTTTCCGGCGCGCAACATCGTGCGCAAATCGCCGTCATGCATTTCAAGTGCCCGGCTCACATCTGCCAGTCGCCGCTGTTGGGTTTCGTGTCGTTTCGCGTTGGCAACGTGGTGAGCCAACGCACGCTGCTTGCCTGGCGAAAGCTGGCCCCATATTGACTGCGCTTCCGAATGCGCAGCCAACCATTCGGCGAGTGTGTCCGGCACCTCGACATAGTCTTGATCGGCTATGCTGAATCGCATCTCAACTGTGTCACCCAACGATAATTGTGCCGCTTTCAAGACTGACGGCGACACCATGAAGTAATAGCGCTGATCGCCTGACGGCATCCACGCACCGTGCACCGGCACATCGCTGATTTCGCCATCGATGCGGACACGGGGATACTCGTCAAAAGGCATTTGTTGGACGAGCTCCTGCGGCAAAAACACAACCCGATAGTGCAGCTGTCGCGCTTTGCCGATGCTGTGCTTGACGATCGGGCCCTCGAACATGTGCTCGAAAAACACTACATACTCGGCGTGGCTTCCTCGTTGGACTGCATAAAACAGTTCACGAGCATCCATTTTAAGTTGATGCCGATGCGGTCCGCCTCCGGGACGGTAAAGGTATAGGCCAGTTCCTGTTGACCATCCGCAGTGCGTTCGTTGATGTACAGCACGAGCGAATTGCGGGTAAAGATGCCTTCGAGATTGTTGATCGGCCAATCGACCAGCATCATGCTAACACCTAACGAGCGACCATCCGCTGTGTCGAACCAGAACGATCCGCCTTGGTCATGTAGCTCAAAATCGTCGTAGCGTTGGTACGGAATATCGCGTCCACCGCCGACCCCGGGAATATCGACGTAGCAGAAAAATGTCCGTGCACGATCCAGGGTGAAGAAATCGGCGTCCGCTATTCGTTGCACCCACAATCCGCTCTCTGCCAACAGCAGTCCCTTTGGCAAACTAGAGTCCTCGCACCGACCCGTTGCCTCAGCACGGAATTGAGCCGCCTCGCGACGCCACAGTACGTTGCATTGAGGCCCGTCAGACACTGCGATATCGACCGCAGTCATACGCACCGCTCGCGCGTCGTCGTCAGGCAGGAAAACCCACAGTTGCTCTTCGCGCTCATCGCCGACGATGAATTCAACTCTGTAACTGAACGGGCTGACTGGATACGCGGACACGGTCATGCCGGCGTGCTTGATCGGTCGATCGATGCGTCGATCAAAATAGGCCTGATTGCTGTTACTGAAGGTGCCCTCCAACAGGGTCATGATGACTTGCTGGTCGCGAGCCCAAGGCGTGGAATCCTGGCCCTGCCCCCAAGCGGACACGGTAAGCAAACCGACAGTGACCGACAGCAACAATTGGCGCATCAACGCGTCTCCTGGCAGACAGAGGGATCAAATTGACCGGGAGACCACTTGTCGGCCATGTAGGCCGGCAACGCAGACTCTCGATATACGGATACCGTGTAATCGCCTGCGTTAGGATTCAGGCGTAAAGGTCGTATCTCATTTTGATAAGTTGACGAAAACCAGAAGTGTCGCGCGGCTTCGAGATTGGGAAACCGCACCATCAGGGTCGAGTGATTCGCTGGCAGCGTACCCTCAAAAATGTCGATCGGTCGCAAATCGTTCATGTAATACCCCGCCAGGCTTGGATACAAACCCGAGTCGGCGATCGCGCGGGCGTAGTCCGCCATACGCTGACGGTCATGAGTGACGCCAGTGACCACCATAACGACCGGCTCACACGGAGACTCAGCTGGGGGTAGCCCGCCGCAACCGGCAAAACAGCCGAGCATGATAAGCACCGCAGAGCGGACTGGAATTTTCGCTGGGCGCATGGGAGTCCCTAACAAATCGGCGAAATCACTTAATGATAGAACATTAATACTGCGGCTATTGTGCCACCAACGGCATCGATTTCACCATAAACCGCGCAGAAATATTATGTTGCTTCGCAACACGCGACAGACAATGCGTCACGTAAAGTTGACGCAAAGTTCGGTTTTCGCTGCGTTTTTCTGACCACAAGCGGCAACATTGATTTGCTCTAAATCGACCATACTTGCATTCGCAACAATCGCTGACCTAGTTTCGTAGCGGGACTAACCGGAGACTAAGCGGCGCAAGATCGGCAAGCCTCCCTGACAATTGGGGACTCATTATGATTCCGACTCGAGCTACGGCTGGCCTCAGCCGTGTATTCGCTGGCGTTTTTGCCGGCTGTCTTTCCAGTCTCGCGCTAGCAGGCGGCGGCCAAACGAACACGCCTGGCGCAGGACCGGTTTCTAACCAAATCATCGTGAAGTATCACGACACCGGCATCTTGCAATCGGCCGCGACCGATTTCGCAACCGCTAATGGCATCGCAGCGGCCAGGACACGACGTCTGACATCGATGCTCGGTGGCACTGCCCGCCTGAAACGGCGCATGGCCAACGGCGCGAGTGTTTATCGCTTATCTGCCTGGCGGCATAAGAATGACATGCAACAAGCACTGGCTGTCTTAGGTAACGATCCAGACGTCGCGTACGCGGAGATCGATCAGCTTCTACAGCCGATGGCGACACCGAACGATGCACGCTACAACGAGCAGTGGCACTACTTCGAGGCGACTGGCGGACTCAACCTGCCGTCGGCCTGGGACAGTTCGACCGGTGCGGGTGTTGTCGTCGCTGTGATCGATACGGGCTACCGGCCACATACCGATCTGAACGCAAACATTCTGCCCGGTTACGACATGATCTCGGACACATTCGTCTCCGTCGATGGCAATGGACGCGATAGCGATGCGCGCGATCCCGGTGATGCTTCCGCGGCAGGCGATTGCGGGCCGGGCGAGCCGGCGCGCAGCAGCAGCTGGCACGGCACGCATGTTGCCGGCACCATTTCGGCTGTGACTAACAACGGTACTGGCGTGGCCGGCGTTGCTTACGGGGCGAAGATCGTACCGCTGCGTGCGCTGGGTCGCTGTGGGGGCTATACGTCGGACATCGCAGACAGCATCATCTGGGCGTCTGGTGGCAGCGTGTCGGGTGCACCGACCAATGCGAACCCGGCCGACGTCATCAACATGAGCCTGGGTGGCGGTGGCGCCTGTTCGGCGACGACACAGTCTGCAATCAACACGGCACGCGGCAACGGTTCGACAATCGTCGTTGCCGCGGGTAACTCAAACGCCAACACATCGGGTTTCAATCCGGCTAACTGTTCGGGCGTGATTACCGTGGCGGCGACCAACCGAAGCGGCGGGCGCGCCTACTACTCGAACTTCGGTTCTGAAGTCGATGTCGCGGCGCCGGGTGGCGATATCCGTTTCGGTGCGGCCGGCGGCGTTTTGTCGACACTGAACTCCGGGAGCAACGGGCCCGCTTCGGACAATTATGCGTTCTATCAGGGCACCAGTATGGCGGCGCCGCATGTCGCCGGGCTTGCTGCGCTGATGAAGGCAGAAGATCCAAGCCTGACACCCAACCAGATCGAATCAACGATCCGCAATACGGCGCGCAGTTTCCCGGCATCGTGCGGCCAGTGCGGCACCGGTATCGCCGATGCTGCCGCTGCAGTCGCGGCCGTCGGTGGCGGCGGTGGTAATCCACCACCCACCGGCAACAATGAGCTGACCAATGGGTCTCCGGTAACCGGGTTGTCCGCGGCAACCGGACAAGAACTCCGGTTCACCATCGAGGTGCCAGCCGGGTCTAGCGACCTGTCGTTCTCGATTGGCGGCGGCAGTGGCGATGCGGATTTGTACGTCCGATTTGGCAGTGCGCCGACCACCGGTAGCTATGATTGTCGGCCGTACCGAAACGGCAATAGCGAGAGCTGCAACTTTGCCAATCCGCAGGCGGGCACCTACCACGTTATGCTGCGCGCCTATGCGAGCTTCTCGAATGTCACCCTGACGGGCTCGTTCACGGAGCCCAGCAGTGGCGGTGGCGCCGAAGGTGGTCAGGCCGGAGCTGACAACCTATCGGCATCACGTCGCAATTGGTTGCGCTACACGCTGGAGATACCGGAAGGCATGAGTAGTCTGACCGTGCGTATTTCTGGCGGCAGCGGCGACGCTGATCTATATTTGCGCTATGGATCGCAGCCCTCCACCAGCAACTACGATTGTCGTCCGTACCGCAATGGCAACACCGAGACCTGCCAGATCAGCAACCCGCAGGCGGGCACCTGGCACATCGGTATCCGGGCCTATCAAACGTTCTCGGGCGTCAATCTCGACGCCGAATGGACGCCTTAATACCACCAATCGCTGTCCAGGCAGTGAGCATTGCGGCGCCTTCGGGCGCCGCTTTGTTTTGGGCGCGATCCGCCGCCTGAGCCCGGAGACACACCCATGAAAACAAGGAAAACGGGCGCCGCGCTGACACGACGTCGGTTTTTGATTGCCGGGACGGCGTCGGTCGCCGGGATGGGGGCCAGTCGCTGTCGCCGCGCACCGCAGCGTGCGGATGTCATTGTATTAGGTGCCGGTTTAGCCGGTCTGATGGCGGCGCGCACACTGGTCGATGCAGGGCTGACGGTCATCGTCCTGGAGGCGCGTGACCGACCGGGCGGACGCATCGTAACGCTGAGCGATTTACCAGGACAACCCGAAGCGGGTGGGACACAGATCAGTTCGAACTACCAACGGTTTGTTGATCTGGCCACGCGTTTTGACATCCCGCTGCGAGAAGATGCACCGATGCGCCGCGCGCAGCCGGAGTTTTGGATCTCATTGCAGAGTGAGGTGATTCGTACTGAGCAATGGGCGGAACATCCCCGTAACCCATTCGCTGGGCCGCTGGCGGGCAGACCGCCCTGGTCCCTGCCCTTCGCTGCGATGGCGCGTGACAACCCACTGCCCGATGTGGGTAGCTGGAAAGACCCGGACTACGCCCAATACGACATTTCGCTCGCCGATCATCTGAGCTGGAACGACGACCAGCTTCGCCTCGCTTACGGGATCAATCCTGGCTACGGTCCTAATCCAAAATCGCAGTCGGCACTGATGTGGTTTCAAATCATGAAGGCCATTGCGGTGCCGGGTGGCAAGCTCCTGACGGTCGATGGCGGCAACGATCGATTGCCCATCGCCGTTGCGGAGTCATTGGGTGATCGCATCCACTACGGTAGCGATGTGAGTCGTATTGATGTAAACACCGATGGCGTACAGATTTGGACGTCGGAAGGCGACAGCTTTAGCGCAGCTCATGCAATCTGTACGTTACCAACGAGTGCCGTCCGAAGACTGTCGCTGCGAGCACCATTGACCGTGGAGCAACGCGCCGGTATCGATACGCTGAATTACAATCGTGTCGTACGTGCGTACTTCGTACCGACGCGTCCCTTCTGGGAAGCCGATGGCCTGCCACCGTCAATCTGGAGCGATTCGCTGGCAGGCCGCGCTTTTGCATTACGCGGCAATGGCGACGAGACCATCACGATGATTCAGTGCTTCATCACAGGTCCCGCGGCACTACAACTCGATGCGATGTCAGCGGACGCGGCACTCGCTGCCGTGCAGTCAGACCTTGAGCAGATTCGACCCGCCTGCAAAGGCGCGTTGCAACCAGCGCGTCTCGTGAGCTGGGGCAAGGATCGTTGGGCGGGTGGCGCGTACGCGTGTTGGCAACCCGGCCAGATTCGCGCCTTCGCCAATGCGTTGGAAGCACCCGCAGGGCGGCTGCAATTTGCCGGAGAACACACCGCGCGTTTCTCTCGGGGTATCGAAGGCGCGCTGGAGTCAGGCGAACGCGCCGCCGCCGCAATCATTACGGCTTAACGCGCGCTGCTAGCGCGTCGATGATCGCGTTGCCAACACTTTGACTGGCCTCCAGCGCCTTTTTGTCACCTTCGTTAATTGTCAGCAACACGGCCAGTCCGGCTTCAGGAAACACATCGACCCGTGCGACCCAAAACGTGTTTGAGCCGGAGTGCCCGATGGCTCGACCGAAATGCTCCGACTCGTACACTCCCCAGCCTAAGGCGTAGTCTGCGTCGGGCGTCGGTGGCGTTGTCAGTTTGTCGGTGAGCGCGGCGAGCTCCGGATCCAGAAAGCCACGAACAAATCCGGCCCAGCCGGCAAGCGATGCATGGACCGTCCCGGCCGGCCCGAGCGCCGGCGGATTGTCTGCTTTGTCGACACGTTGACCGACGGCGCCCGCGCCAAAGAACAGCAATCGTCGATGCCCGATCGGTTGCTCGCCCTGTGGTGGTCCGAAGCCAAACTCCCCGCTGGTGGCCATCGACTGTCCCGGTAAATGCTCCTTGAGGGATTGCTCCCACGCGACACCGGTGATTTGCTCAATCGCATGGCCGGCGACAATGTAACCAAAGTTGGAATATTCGAAACTGCCGACCACGGCCCGTGGTGGTTTCTGCAAGAGCTGTCGCGTTGTGGCAGCGCGTTGCTCTATGAGCGGCCGCTTGTCTCGATGATAGGCCAGCAACCAGCTGATACCGAGGTTGCCAATGCCCGCACGATGGGTAAGCAGGTCTTCTATGGTCACCGTCTGCCATGCCGGATCCATATTATCAATCTCGGGAAATAGCTCTGGCAGCGTCGCGCCCCATTTCGCCTGATCCTGACGCACGAGATCTGCGTACAGTAAGGCTGTCATCGCCTTTGTGCACGAACCCAGATGCCACAAGTCGTCTACGGTGACCGGAGTGGGCTTGCCGCGCTCGCGGGCGCCTGCCGCTGCTGATAATACGATGCCGTTCTTGTCCAGAATGGCGGCAGCGATCCCTGGCATCTCATGTTGGCCGAGTGCCTGATCCAGCAAATCGCCGAGCCATGGGTCATCTGCAGCAAGGCTTGCCGCCGGTAGTCTGTGAGTCATCAGCATCAGTGCGACAACAGTGAAAATGAGAACATAGCGCTTTATCATCATTCTGTCTGGCCATTCAAAGGGCACCGTGATCCGCAGATCCTACCGAATTCTTGGCGACAAACCATACTCCGCATTGTGGCTTGGATGGCTTTGCTTGTTGTTGATGTCAACCGCGCACGCTGAAGATCCGCCACTGCGGGTTGCCGTCGCAGCGAACTTCAGCGCAACTGCTGAGACACTAGGCGCGCAATTCACGGCCCTACATGACGTTGAGGTGCAGCTCGTCAGCGGCTCATCCGGCAAGCACGCCACGCAAATCACCTACGGCGCGCCTTTCGATGTCTTTCTGAGTGCAGATAGCGCAAAGCCTGCGGCGCTGCACGCACGCGGGTTGAGTGCCGGCGAGCCGCGCGCTTATGCACGAGGGCAATTAGCGATCATCGTTCCAGTCGACGCAATGGACAACCCGATCGATTGGCTGAAGCGCCAGACTGACCAACGTATCGCAATTGCCAATCCGCGCGTCGCGCCCTATGGCAACGCAGCACAGTTCTTACTCGACCAATGGTCGATTAGCCGAATGCGACACGTAACGGCTGAAAATGTCGCCCAGGCCTATCAGCTCGTGCTGAGTGGCAATGTCGATGCTGCTGTGATCGCATTGCCACAGTTAAGCGCCAGGCCGCTGCCCGATCATCTAAGCGCGTGGACGCCGCACCCGAGCCAGTACCCCCCGATCCAGCAAGACGTCGTTTTGCTCAACGCCGACCGCGAGGATCGCGCTGCGCAGACTTTTGTGGCCTTCCTGCTCGGCCCCGATGCGCAGACAGTGATTCGCAATGCGGGCTACCTGGCACCCGAGGTTGACCATGCTCGGCGTTGACGATTGGCAGGCACTCGCGCTTACACTGAAGCTCGCGCTGATTGTCACGGCGTTGCTGCTCGTCGTCGCAACGCCCATCGCGTGGTGGTTAGCCACTACTCGCTCGCGATTTCAGGGACTCATCGCTGCGCTGATCGCACTGCCGCTCGTGCTTCCCCCGACCGTTATTGGCTTCTATTTGCTGATCGTCTACGCACCGGACAGTCCGTTGGGTCGATTGCTAGAAGCCATCGGCGTATCGCCTCTGGCTTTCAGCTTCGAAGGCCTCGTGCTTGCGTCCATGCTGTACTCGTTGCCGTTTGTCGTGCAGCCGGTGCAAAACGCGATGGCAGCCATCGGGCGTACGCCCATCGAGGCGGCGGCCATGCTCGGCGCGAATGGCTGGCAGCGTTTTCGACGCGTTGTATTGCCATTGGCGAAGCCGGGTTATGTTGTGGCCGCCGCGCTCGGTTTCGCGCATACGGTTGGAGAATTTGGCATCGTGCTGATGATCGGCGGCAGCATTCCAAATGAGACGCGCGTGGTCTCAATCCAGATTTACGATCAGGTTGAGAGTCTCGACTTCGCCGCCGCCCATCGACTTTCCGCTATCGTGATCCTGCTTGCGTTGGCGTTGCTGACACTCGTCTATACGCAGTTGCGTGCGACGTCGGTGAATCAGCGGCTGGGGGATGCGCCGTGAGCGCACCGCTGCGTGTCGCGATATCCGCATCGGCGACATCGCAGCGCCGGCGCGCTTTTCGCCTTAATGTTCAGGAAACCATCGTGAAGGACGGTGTAACCGCATTGTTCGGGCCATCCGGCGCGGGTAAGACGACGCTGCTGCGATGTATTGCGGGCCTGCAGCGCACAGATGGGCGAATCACCTTCGGTGAACAGCATTGGCAAGACTCGGATCAACGTCTGTTCGTCGCGCCACATCGCCGGAGAATCGGTTTTGTCTTTCAACATCCACAATTATTCGGCCATTTATCCGTTGCCCGGAATCTACGCTTCAACCAGCAACTTCCCGACGACAGTATCGAGACACTAGTCTCGTCTTTTGGCCTAGCGGACTTGCTGGACGCCGATCCGGGCAGTTTATCGGGTGGCGAACAGCAGCGAGTTGCTGCGGTCCGGACCTTAATAAGCGCGCCGCGATTGCTGTTATTTGACGAGCCTTTTTCCGCGGTGGATGCGCCCCGACGGCGCGAGTTGTTACAACATTTGCGCCGGCATTTGAAAAAGCATCGCGTCCCCGCTGTCTACGTCACGCATGACCTAGCGGAAGCAGCGGGCATAGCCGATCGAATGCTGCAGATGACTGACGGACGTGTCCGCGGTCAGGGGCCAATCAATCGCCTTCTGACCGACCTGGAGCAGCCTTTTTGTCGGGCACCCGACACGGTCAGTGTGATCGATGCTGGCGTCGCGCGTTTCGATGCGGCCACGCGGTTGTGTCACGTAGTGATCGAAGGGCATACGATCGCTGTGCCTGGCCTGGCGCCGCCTGTTGACCATGAACAACGGTTGCTGATCGGTGCGCGGGACATCAGTCTGTCGAGACAACGCAGTCCCGCTAGCAGTATCGTGAATGCGCTCGACGTCGAGGTGACCGATATCCTGCAGTCGGACGACATCCCATTCGTCGTGCTTCAGCTACAAGTTGGCGCGCTCCGCTTGATTTGCCATGTGACCTATCAGTCATTTCAGCTCATGCGCATCGCAATCGGTGAAAGACTGGCCGCTCATGTGAAAGCTGTCGCGCTGCAGCACTAGATAGCAGCACTCCAGCACAACGTCGCGTTGTGTGCGCGCCCAACACACGAATATACTGGTAATCGACCATTCGCCAAGGAACGAACCTATGGAATCGCTGGCACAGGATCTCCGCCAAATGCAACGCATGCCGTTGCATAGCAGCCACATCGAATGCATTGAGTCGTTGGGCGAGCCCCAGCGCTTCGAAGCCGGCGAATACGTCTTTCAAGTGGGCGAACCGATGGACCGCTTCGTCTATGTCGTCGCCGGTGAAATCGAGCTGGTGAACCCCCTGACCGGTGAGCGCCAGATGCCACATGGTCTCGGTCCGACACAATTCGCCGGTGAAATCTCGTTCCTCAATGGTGGCACTGTGACCATGGCGTTGCGGGCCAGCATGGTCACCGACACAATAATCGTGCCGCGCGCGGCAATGCTGGAAGCGATGTCGCGTATCCCGGAAATGAGTGACATCATTATCACTGTGTTTTCGGCGCGACGACGACGCCTGCTGGAAGACCAGAATTCCGCACTGACGCTGGTCGGTTCGGACGCGACGCCTGCGATGCGTGCCATCGATGCTTTCGTCACGCGCAACAGGATTCCAGTCAATCGCCTGTCGATCGGCTGTGATGAGGCCACCAAGAAAACGGACGCGTGTGGTTTGCAACCCTCACAGCCCGCTGTCCTGTTCGGCAAGGATCAGGTGCTCGACTCCCCAACTCCCGCGAAGATTGCGAAGCTGCTCGGTTTTGATCTTGCTCTGGATGAGTCGACCAACGTCGATCTCGTGATCGTCGGCGGTGGTCCGGCCGGTGTTGCCGCCGCTGTCTATGCTGGCGCTGAGGGTTTGAGCGCATTGGTCGTCGATGCAACCGCCATCGGTGGTCAGGCAGGCACCTCGTCACGCATCGAAAACTATATGGGTTTTCCCACTGGCATCTCGGGCGCCGACCTGGTTTGGCGCGGCAGTGTGCAAGCATTGAAATTCGGCAGTCGGTTCGCGGTTCCGCGCACCGTGGTCGCGATTGTTCGGAGTGACAACGAGTTTTTATTGACGCTGGATGATGCGTCTCGCATCCGCGCCCGTTCTGTGTTGGTGGCGACCGGTGTGCAGTACCGGCGTTTGCCATTGGAGCGGCTCGCAGACCTGGAAGGTGCGGGCATTTATTACGCCGCTACGGAATCAGAAGCGCGCTATTGTCGGGAGACCGATGTGATCATTGTCGGCGGTGGCAACTCCGCGGGGCAAGCGGCGATGTACCTGAGCCGGACTGCGAATCATGTCCATGTTCTGGTGCGTCGGGACTCGTTGGCAGACTCC
The DNA here is from genome assembly GCA_039033995.1 of Pseudomonadota bacterium. Lineage (GTDB taxonomy): Bacteria > Pseudomonadota > Gammaproteobacteria > Steroidobacterales > Woeseiaceae > CALBPI01. The sequence goes on from JBCCBP010000018.1 coordinate 12,140, forward strand.
ATGTCCGATTATCTGGCTAGCCGACTACACGCAGACCCGAAAATCACGATTCATTTTGAGACAGAAATTGATGCTTTGCACGGTAGCGATCAACTGACCGGCGTAGATGTGACGCGCAAGCGGGTCACGGACACACAACACATCGCCTGCGGTGCGTTGTTTCTGATGGTCGGTGCAGCGCCGAACACGCAATGGCTGGCAGAAATTGTCGACCTCGATCCACGCGGTTTCGTGCGTACGGGCGCCGACGTTAGCAAGGACAGTCCGTTTGCAACGAGCAGTGATGGCATTTACGCCGTTGGCGATGTACGAGCCGGTTCCGTTAAACGAGTTGCTTCGTCGGTCGGCGAAGGCTCGGTCGTCATCAGTGCGATCTGGCAATACCTTCATGTCGAGGATGAAGCGCACTAATGGTATGGCTGCAGAGCAATGAGGCATTGCTGCGGGTTGCGTGCTTCTTGTGCCTGCTAACATTGTTCGCATGGCTGGAACGGCAGGCCCCTCGTCGGCAAAACAGAAGCGATAGGCGAACGATAGTGGCAAACCTGTCTATGCCACTCATCGGCACACTGGCAGCGCGCGCCCTTATGCCGCTCGCGCCGGTGGCACTCGCTTTGTTTGCCGCTGATGCGGGCATCGGCATTCTGAACTCATTGCAGATCAACATCTGGCTGGCGGCATTAGTCAGCTTCTTTACGCTCGATATGGCAATTTACTGGCAGCATCGATTGATGCACCGGGTGCCTCTACTCTGGCGCCTCCATCGCATGCACCATAGCGATACACATGTTGATGTCACCACGGGCGTGCGCTTTCATCCTGCCGAAATTTTGCTCTCGCTGATCTTCAAATGTGCATTGGTCCTGGCGTTGGGCGCACCGGCGATTGCCGTGCTCGCGTTCGAAATAGTACTCAATTCGGCGTCACTGTTTAATCACAGCAATCTTGCGATTTCGACGCGTTGGGATCAGCGTATACGATGGTTGCTGGTGACACCCGACATGCATCGGATTCACCACTCCGTTCGCGTGGACGAAACGGATTCAAACTTCAGTTTTAGCTTCAGTGTTTGGGACAGGCTGTTCGCGACCTATCGCGCTCAGCCACAAGCGTCACACCATTCCATGTTGTTGGGGCTCGATCAATTTCGCGAAGCGAAAGATCAGACAGCGCTGGCACTGCTTAGACAACCGGTTAACAAATAAAAAAGGCCGCGCATTGCGCGGCCCCGTGAGTCGGGTCAACAGGACCCAGTGACTCAAACTATCGGTGCAGCCCGTTGATGTTCGCACCCGATACGGTCACCTCTGTTAACCACTGCTGTTGCTCACTAGACATGTGATCACCTCCTGCTATTTTGCCCATCGAGATATGACATTAGCACACAACCAGGCGCCGGTGTCGCCGAATACCGACCGATTTTTTGTCGCGAACAGCTGTCTTCTTACCTATGCTTGTAACCATATGGTCTGATCAGCGCTATAAACTCATAACCGTGCAAAAGTCCGGACAGTATTTTGTGATGCGCGTAGCTGGGAGAATACGACAATGGCTATTTGGTCCTGCAGGAATGTTCTGCGTCGCCCGATCAATGTGTTGCTCGTCATGGCCCTCGTGGCAGGTTGCGGTGGCGGGGGTGGTAGCGAGACGCCACCGCCTGTCGTCGATAACCCTCCGCCGCCTGCTATCACCAAAACGCAACTACAAGAAGCGGCCCGTTTTGCCAGCCAAGCGACGTTCGGCGTGCCGTTTGAAGCGCTTGAGCCAATGGCCCGGCAAGGTGAGGATGCCTGGCTATCCGAGCAATTTGCGCTTCCCATCACACGCCATAGCCCAACGGTCGTCGATATTTTGCAACGTCGAGAAGCCGGAGAATTCGATGCCTTCGAACAAGATATCGAATACCTGATTTTCGCCCGGCGTCTCGCCTGGTGGCACAATACGATTACCGCTGAAGACACCCTTCGCCAACGCGTGGCTTTTGCTCTGAGCCAAATTTTTGTGGTGTCCGACAATGTCGACATTCTCGAAGTCTACCCCGGTGCACTCAGCACCTATTACGACCTGTTACTGACCAATGCATTTGGCAATTTCCGTGATCTGCTAGCCGGTGTGACTCGCAGCCCAGCCATGGGCATTTATCTCAGTCATATGAATAACCAGCGCTCCGACCCGAACGCCGGTACGTTCCCGGATGAGAATTATGCTCGCGAAGTCATGCAGCTGTTCTCCATTGGTTTGTTTGAACTCAATGAGGATGGGTCGCACAGACTCGATGCTGCCGGCAGACCCATACCTACTTACGACAACGATGATATTCGCGAATTCGCAAAGGTCTTTACCGGATTTTCGTTTGGCGGCCCGGCTGCGTTTTTCGGCAACAATAACGATCCCCGATTCAATGTGCCGATGCAGATGTTTGACGTCGCACACGAAACCGGCGAGAAGCGACTGTTGAACGGGTTTGTCGTGCCGGCCGGACAAACGGGTGACGCCGATGTTGAAATGGCCATCGATAATCTCTTCAATCACCCTAATGTCGGACCATTTATCGGCCGATTGCTGATCCAACGGTTGACGACATCCAATCCATCACCCGCTTACATCACGCGTGTCAGCAACGCTTTCGCCGATAATGGCAATGGTGTTCGGGGCGATATGCAAGCGGTCATTCGAGCTGTATTGCTCGATCCTGACGCGCGCCAATCGGCGACCGGAGAAACACGCGGGAAAGTCTCTGAGCCGGTCGTACGCTATGTGTCTTTGCTACGCCAGATTGGCGTCGAGAGCGACGACGGATTTATCGCCGCCTTAGGCTACTTTCTGCAGAATGAAACTCGTCAGCACCCGCTGTCGCCTCCGAGTGTATTCAACTTCTATTTGCCGGATCACCAACCCGCAGGGTCGCTATCCGAGCGAGACTTGTTCGCGCCAGAGCTTTCGATCACCAACGCCAATACCGTGATCGCGTGGCCGAACTTTTTGGATGCCGTATTGCTCGGTGGTTTCGTGACCGATCCGCCACAAGGTTTCAGCGAGGTCCGGCTGACGCCGGATCGATGGCTCGCCATCGCCGATGACTCGACCACGTTAGTGGATGAAATCAACACGCTCATGGCGTTTGGTCGACTGCATCCCGAGACCATTGCTGCGATCATCGAGTCCATTGAGCCTTATGAAGAAGCGCCGCTGAGGGTTGCCCTTGCGGTCTATTACGTCGCCATCGCACCAGAAGTGATTGTGCAGCAATAAGGAGAAGACCCATGCTTAATCGACGTCGATTCCTGACCCATAGTTGCTCTCTGGGCGCAGCACTACCCACGCTCGGCAGCGGTTTACTCAGCCTCGCGGCCATGCGCGATGCTGCGGCACAGCAAGCCGACTACAAGGCGCTCGTTTGTATCCTGCTCGCAGGTGGCAACGACTCTTACAACATGCTCGTACCCACCGATACGGATCAGTACCAACAGTACGCCAATATCCGCTCGGACCTGGCGTTGCCGATCAACGACTTGTTACCGTTGACACTCGACGGCACCGATGGCCGACAGTTCGGTTTGCATCCAGGCATGACCGCATTGAAGACCTTGCTGGATAGCGGTGACGCCTCATTAATCGCGAACGTCGGCACGCTACTCGAGCCGTTTGACCCCGTCGCGGTCAACGAGGGTCGTAGTGAATTACCGGTCGGTCTATTTTCCCACGCCGATCAGATCCAACAATGGCAAACCGCGGTATCCGACAATCGCACGGCGATTGGTTGGGCAGGCCGTATTGCAGATCGTCTACAGTCCGCAAACCCCAGCAACGGGGTCAGCATGAACATTTCGCTGTCAGGCTCGAATGTTTTTCAAAGCGGCAACAACAGCACCGAATACAGTATCAGCGCCAATGGCAACGGTGCGGTTGCTATCAACGAATACAATAACCCGGACTTTTTTGGCACGAATCGCCGAACGGCGCTCGACAGAATTCTGGCTACACCCGCCGACAATCTCATCGAAGAGGAGTATCGCCGTCGATTTCGAGCTGCGATCGATCAGCAATTGATTTTCTCCGATGCGATTGCTCAGGCGCCGCTGTTGACAACAACGTTTGATGCGGCCAACCCGCTGTCGGCCGCGCTCGCACAAATCGGGCGTGTAGCATCCGTCAATGCGTCGCTCAATGCGCCTCGCCAGACGTTTTTCGTAACGGTGGGCGGTTGGGATCACCACGACGAGGTGATCAACAATCAGGCGCGAATGCTGCCGATGGTTGCGAACGCGCTTGCCGATTTCCGATCAATTCTGGGTGAGCTAGATCTGTTCAACAGTGTCACAACATTTACTATTTCCGACTTTGCACGCACGTTGACCTCGAATGGCCGCGGTTCGGATCATGGCTGGGGCGGACATCATATTGTGATGGGTGGCGATGTGAATGGTGGACAACTATTCGGCGAATACCCGCTCTTATCGCCGAACTCACCTCTGGATGTCGGACGCGGCATCTATGCTCCGACAACGGCCGTCGATAATTACTTTGCGGAACTCGCGCTATGGTTCGGCGTCAATCGTGGCGATCTGGATCAGGTGCTGCCAAACGTAACACGGTTTTTTGACCCGACCAGCAACGACACACCGCTTGGATTCATGTCAAGCTAGTCGCCTTACCATCCGTCTCCCGGCATTGTCAGCGTACGGATGGTCTCAAGACGGTTAGCGAGCTCACGAAAGCGTCGACTGTTGTCACGGCGCAATTGTCCTAGCCCGATGTCACCGGGCTCCACCAGCCCCTGATTCATCATCAGTTTGTAGCCATTCTCAAACAACAGCTTACCGATCGAGGCTTCGCTGCTGATGCGCCGCTGCAGGTAGGCTTGCTTGCCGAGTGCCAGACTTTGCTCAAGACAATCCTTGGCAGAAATACCGGTATCGGCAGGCAACTTGGCCAGTACATTTGCGACCACCTGGTAGGCTTCGACGAAAGGTAACAACGCTGCGCGCGACACCAGCGGTGAAAAGTTCCGAATCTGCTGTCGGGCATAGTCGGCGTCTGATTCCAGACGTTCCTGCCATGCGGCGTCATAGCGCCGCATCTCGGCGTCAACCTCGCGGAAGAATTCGTCGCTCGGCACGTAGAAAAACTCAAATTTGAACAAGTCGCGCAGTGCTTTTGCCTCTTCCAAAAAAGACTCGACGCGGTGGTCAGGCTGATCGGCAACGGCTAGCAATGCCAGCTCGGCGATCGCTTTCACGACAAAATGGTGAATAGTTGTATTGCGGTAATAGCTGGCGACGCGGTGTTGTTCCGGTGCAATCGTGTAAACAACCTCAGGCCCCTCATCGAAGCGTGACACGAGACCATCGTCACCTAACACGTCAGCGAGCGCGTTTAATTGCTCCGGGCCTTCACGATCAAAATCACTCGCTATCCGAATATCACGGGCCCTGCACCAACGCACGAAACGCAGCATCTGCTTGCCGAGCGCAAGGCGGGTCAGTGCACGCGGCGCCACGCCCAGCAGAATCGTCGATACCAATGAAGCGAGTGTGATGGGTGTGACGCGATTGGCCTCAACGCCAACTTGCAGCGCCATCTTTTTCAATGCCAGTGTATCTTCACCTGACGGGGGCTCGGCCAATACGACCGGCTCGCCGAAATCGATGTAGATTTTACCGAGTGGTCGACGTAAACCGCGTAGATAGCCCAGAAACCACTTTAGTGATTCCGGTTGCTTGACGGCACCCGACTGCTCGCGTACGTAGTCCTTTACGTCACCGATCAGATCATAATTGAGCGCGACCGGTATGATGTGCAAGTCTTTCGATTCCGTTGCATGCGCAGCCTCGACGACATACTTCAAAATGCCGTATCGCGGCGGCATCAATTTGCCAACGCGCGAGCGCGTGCCTTCAAAGGCCCAGGTCAACGGAAAACGCTTTTCCAGTAAATAGCCGATGTACTGGCGCAGAATCATTTTGTATAGCAAATCGTCCTGGAAACTGCGACGAATGAAGATTCCGCCGGAGCGGCGGGCCGCGTAACCCAGCCCGGCAAACGCCATATTGACACCGCCTAATAAATGCGGCACCGGAAAGTCGTTCTCGAACAACATGGAATACACAGCAAAGCCATCAATGTGCGTCTTGTGTGTCCACAAAAGCACCGCGGGTTTTCCGCGGACGATCTCCTTAACCCGCGCTAGTGCCTTCTCGTCGATCACAAATTCGGGCGAGTAACCCATGCTGATCACTTTACGGTTAAAGACGGCCAGTACGTCTTGCCAAAACGTACGCGGTATTGCAATTAATTCCTTGAAGATCGTCTCGGCGCGTGCTTCAAGTGCCTCGAGTGATTCACCGGTTTCTGCGACGACCTCCTGAAGCGCATCACGATACCTTTTACTCGACTTCAGACGAGTTGCGACACGCCGTGGCACCTTATAACGACCACCGCGAATCTGGCGCTCAGCGATATCGAGCGCAAGCCCTGCCTGATCGGCAACAAAATAGGCCAGAGACGCAGGCTTGGCGACATCCCCGCCTTGTTGCGCGAACCGTTGCTTGAGCGCGCCGAGTGTCGCAGCCGCTGCGGCGATGCAGCGAGCCCGCTCTGGATGTTGATTGACAATAGTCAGTGCTTTTCTCGCGTTCGGTTTGCGCTCGTGAAAAAACAAGTCGGCAAAGCGTGGCGCGCGCCGAGTGCCCTCATCTCCGCGATACCAAACAACGCGTACCGGGACGATAACAGTATCGTCTGACAGACCTAGATGCGCGACCAATGCATTGGCGTCGATCGTCTCCTGATGTCGGGCGATTGACAGCACCACGTGCTGGCTTAACGTGTGATGTTGTGATCTGGTCGCGTCGATCCAGGCTTGTAGTAAGTCGACCTCAACATCATGGCCGGCGTCGAGAATAAACAGAACTGACGCTCCGACCGGAACCTGCTTCCACGCCTGCGAGTGGTCCGCACTCATCGTTTGGCGTCAGGCGACGCCAATTTGACGGTCTTGCGGGTCACCTTTTTCTTCTTCTTTCGCTTAGCCGTGCCGGCTTTTCGCTTAGGACGCGTCGATGCTGTCGATGGCGCTCGCTGGCCAAGCGCGACAAGGAACATCTCGCGAACTTCCTTCACATGCTCATCGATGGTCTCCTTGCGCCAGGCTGACGTATCGACGGGCGGCAGCACATCGACCTCTACCGTTGCAGGTCGAAATACAAAGTCGCCTTTGGGTGCGACATCGATCGAGTTATGAATGACGATTGGCACGATCGGCACACCCGCTTGCATCGCCAGATGGAATGCACCCTTTTTGAACGGATTCAGCTTCGGTGTCAGCGTCCGGGTACCTTCAGGCGCCATCACAACGGACTTGCCTTCCTCACGCATGACATCGACTAACGGTTGCATCACGGCTATCGCGTTTTTGGCGTTCTGACGGTCAATCAACACCGCACCCCCCAGTTGCATGACTTGCCCGATGATTGGCATGTTACGGATTTCTTTCTTGCCAACGCCAGCGAGGTCCTTACGCAATAGCTGCAGAATAATGACGACGTCGGCCTTACTTTGGTGGTTGAAAATAAACACGGCAGGACGCTGCGCCCAGACGTGCTCCTCACCACGTACGTTAAGGTCTAGGCCAATCAACGCACTCGCGGTTTCGGCAAAAAGCGCGTAGGAGAAATTCTGCATTTTGCGGCGAGAACCCGTGAGCGCAAGGATCGGTAGCGCCGCCACGAACGACGTGGCGAGACTACCGGTTGCTGCGATCGATCGTGCCCAGCGCGTCAATGAAGCGCGACCGCGACTCGAAAACGCAGCCTTTGGCCAGTCACGCTGCTCTGCGATTTCCTTCAGGCGACTGTTCGGATTCAACGCGACAGGATGCCCGACTGACTCGAGCAATTCGATATCGTCGGTACTGTCCGTGTAGAAAAAACTGGTCGCTAACGTTCCGCCGACGTTATCGGCGATCGACTGGGCAGCGACAACCTTGCCTGGCCCGAAACAGGTTGGCTGCACCACTCGGCCAGTGAACACACCATTCTCGACTTCGAGCTCTGTGCAGCGGATCTCCTCAATATCAAGATCAGTCGCCGCCGGGCGTACTTGATAAGGCGTGGCGGATGAAACAATAGCAACGGTATGACCCTTAGCTTGATGCGCTTCGATCAGAGCGCGAGATTCCGGGTAAATCGCTCTTGCGATTTGTTTGCGATACATCAGCTCGGAGAACTCGACAAAATCCTGCTCCGGGGTGTCGCGCATGAACTGCATGGTCGCTGCCATCATCGCCGAAAAACCCATATCGCCGAGACCGAACCGCGTCATTGCAGCGGCCATTTTGCCGAGCTCTGCCAGCGAAAAATCTCCTCTGGTCAATTGCTGTCGCAAATACGCGATTGCGGAGAAACCGCTAATAATCGTACCGTCGAAGTCGAAAAAGGCACAGACGTGCGGCCCATCAGGAGACTGTTCGATACTCGCCAACAGGCTTTCTAACGTTCTGTTTTTCAATCGATTAATTCCTTGGTTTCTAAGCGTATTTATAACCCAAAGCATACTACAGACGCCGTGCGAGCGTGAATGTCGCGTTGGAGCAACCAAGGTTATGGTAGCCTTTTGTTAGACAATACGCGCTGAGGCGGATCGGGGCCTGCCACAGGAGTTCCAATTCATCTACATTGGCGTTTAACGCCAAGGCGCATACATGACTGTTCCGCTCCAGTCTATTCTGCTGGTCGAAGATAACCCTGCCGACGTCGAGCTCTTTCGCGCGCGACTCGGTGCCTCGAACATACCGCCCGACTTTCGACTCGATACCGCACACTCGCTCGCATCTGGCTTACAGCGCGTCGTCCAATTTGATTACGACCTCGTATTGCTCGATTTGATGCTGCCCGACAGCGAAGGCGTCGAAACGTTTGAGCGAATGTTCCAGCGCCAGCCGACCACGCCAATCATCGTGTTTACTGGTGTCGCAGACGAGCACGTTGGACGCCAAGTCATATCGCTCGGCGCGCAGGACTACATCCAAAAAGATCAGGTCAGTATTCGTGGGCTTGGTCAGCAACTCGCCTTTGCAATGCGACGACGCGAGGCGACCGCATTCATCCAGGAACGGGTTCAGGCGGACAGTATCTATTGGATTGCCGATACGATCGCTATCGAATTTAATCAAATTCTGTCGGATCTCATGAGTAATCTGAACAGTATTGAAGGACCACTCAAAGATGAACCGGAAGCGCTGGCGAACGCCAGACAAGCGTCTCAGCACGCTTTGGCGGGCGCCGACATTATGCATCTACTACTCGTGTTGGCGCGACCTGCCTCCAATGCGCATCGAACGCCGGTGTATGCATTGATCGAGAAAACGATGGAGTCCATGCGTCAGCAGCATGGGCAGCAAGTGGATATTGTGCTGTCTGAACATCCGTGCAACTGGACGACAGTGTTTGATGATGCCCAGTTGCGGACCTTGTTGTTGAACATCATGGCCGGCGCCATCGGTCAGGTAGCTGCACCGATCAAAGTGACCATCCGATCTGCTGAAGAACATCGCGATACGGCCAACCGCACCAGTGGCCTGAATGTACGAAGCCGCGATTGTGTTTCGATACAAGTCACGGCAACAGGCGTCCGCCGACATGGCGAAGGCCCGGCGCCGCTAAATTTTGCAAAACAGCCCGGTCACGAACTGGTCAAACGTTTTGTCGAAAAATGCGGTGGAGAATTGTATTCGCGCGTACACCCCGTGATGGGCGTCACGCTTGAACTCATGCTGCCGCGCCAAATTTCGGCGAAGTCATCTGACATCGTACAAACCTACCAGCAACGTCTCGATGTGCGCTCGGTCAACGTCTTGTCTATCGGCCTGGATTCCGCTGCGGGCAGACATATGAGTGAGCAAATCAGTATGCTCGGTTACCGCGTCGCTGACTCCGCGAGTCTGGAAGAAGCCGTGCAGAGTGTCGCGAAAGGCTTTCGCTGCGATGTTGTCGTTATGAGCGATCACGTACTGGAGTCGCCAGACGCCATGACTGGTCTGTCGCGCATTCTGGACTACGCATTCGAATCCAAATTGCTGGTCGTGTGTAAGGAGTCTGCGCTCAGTGATGACATTCGTCATGCGCTGCCGATGCCCGCGACGGTTTTGGTCGCACCCGAAACGCTCGCCGAAATCGATTCGGGGATGCGCAATGCCTACTACGCCGAGCTAGACGCCTGACGGTGTCCGATGAAACTCGAAGAATTCTGGTTGTCGACGACGACGAGTATGATCGCCTTGCCATGGCTAGAGCGCTGGAGAATTCGCGCTTTTCGCTAGAGGTCGATATGGCGGTCGGTGGCAACGAAGCACTCTCCGCCGTGCGGGCCAGTAACTATGACGCAGTGATAACGGATTTCCACCTTCCAGACATTACTGCAGACCAACTCGTTGTTGACTTAACACCACTAGTTCATAACGGTCTTGCAATCATTGTCGTTGCCGGCGTGGGTGACATCCGCAAAGCGGCGCAAGTCATGCGGGATGGTGCCCACGATTACCTCGTTAAGGATGATGTCAACGCTGAACGGATTGAGCTTGCGCTTAGTGCCGCCTGGCGTACCGTCGATTTGAACCTCGAACTCGAGCGACAGAGACTTGAACTACTGCGATCGAATCGTGAGCTCGAACAGTACGCTGTATTGGCGTCTCACGATCTGTGCCAGCCATTGCGTACTGTCCATGGGTTTCTCGATTTGCTGCGCGAACATGCACCAGAGCTCGACGACACGGCAAATCGCTATCTGCACCAAGCCATGGACGGTGCGAGGCAGATGAGTGTGTATGTCGATGGTCTGCTGCAGATCGCGAAACTGCGACATCAACCGGATGCGTTTGCTGCGTTCAGCAGCGAGGAAGTTGTGGCCACCGTATTGTCGGGACTGCAGGATCTCGCTCGCACCGCCAATGCGACCTACACGTTTGGCGCTTTGCCGAGACAGTTCGGCACAGAGCACCATTTTTATCAACTGTTGCAAAATTTAATTTCGAACGCACTGTTACATCGCGACATGTCGCAAGCGCCGGCAATCGAAATCGCAGCTCGATATGAACGGCAGCTGCCCATCTCTAGACGATCGAGCAGCTATGAACGCATGGGCTTCTGGCGCTGGACCATCACGGATAACGGTCCCGGGGTTGCTAAAGAACACCATGAACCGATCTTCGGTATGTTCCATCGTGGGGGTCAGCAGCCGCGAGGACCTGGGTCGGGCATCGGGCTTGCCGTTTGTCGGAAAATCGTTGAGACCCATGGGGGCCATATTTACGTTGATGAGGCGTATGACCGAGGCTTGCGTGTCTGCTTTACGTGGCCTGGACCCACTTCCGTCGAGCAAGCGGCTGTCGGTTAACTCGCTGGGCTGCGTTGCGAGCACGACGAAAACGTGAACAAGCGCACAAAACCGACCTAAATTCCTCAGTTTTTTACGCGATCAGCCGGTTCCGAGACGTCCGTCTTATGGTCAATTAGGCAATGGCGCTATCTTTGAGCTCGATATTTGTAGGGACGATTTAGCAAGGAAGTGCCCTGTCGTGACTATTGAGACGATAATCCTGACAGTAGGTGTCGCGCTCTATCTGGTGCTCGCGGGCGTTTTGTCGGCGGGTAGAGCACAGCAAGTGCATGGGTATGCGCATTGGCTCATGCTGGCTTTGGCAATCTGGGTAGCTGGTGGTTGGTTGCTGGTGAATGCGACCAGCCCCGACCAAATAGATATCGCGCTAACCGTTATTTTTACAGGGTCTGTGCTTGTGCCGGTGACCGGCGTGATGGTGGTTGCGCATGTCTCAGCGCGGGCATTGCCGCTACTGGTCAGCTCTCTATTGTGGCTGGTACCAATCGTCTCTTTGGTCATTATGATCGTCCCCACGTTACGACCGATGATGTGGTCCGGCCCTATCGATTATCTGGCGCTCGCACATGCTTTCGAGTTGCAACGCGGTTGGTGGCTGAATTGGGTACACCTGCCCTATGCTGTCGCCGTTTACTGTCTGGCTGTCGCAGGACTCGCGCGTCACGCACGACGGCAAAGTCGACGATTACGCATTGAATTACTGGCCCTCGCAGCCGTGGCGTTGGCGCCACTGGCCGTTGGTGTGCTCCGCGCACTGGGTATCGCGCCCTGGCACACCGTGAGTGCCGCGACGGTCATCGCCGCATTGACACCTGCTGTCGCTTGGTTGGTATTGCGGCATGGTGCGCTGTTCAACGACTCGATCGGTCATCAGGCACTATTCGATCAAATGTCCGATGCGGTCGTGCTGGTCGATGACCATCATCATATGATCAGCGTGAATCCTGCTGCTGCTGAGCTGTTTGATCTGGATGGCCGTCACGTGCGGGGGCTGCCGTTGCAACAAACGGTGCCAACCTTGGCTGCTCTGATGGGGGATCCCAGCACCGATGCCAACCACGAAGCATTCACGCTCAATGGCCGGCGGCTAGCGCTTCGCGTTAGCCACGTACGACGTCCCGGTGATGCGCAGGTGCTGCGGTTGCTGATCTGTCAGGACATTACTGAAACCTACCGCGCAGCGGCTACGGTGCGACGGAACGAAGCACTGTTTCGCACACTGATACACCATGCATCGAACGCCATTTTGCGGCTGTCACTGGTCAATGATCAAAGCGAGTATCCGGATTTTGAGATCACGGTAGCGAACCCGCAGGGCGCTCGATTGTTTGAGTCGTCACCCGACGCTCTGATTGGCAAGACACTGGGGCGTCAATTGTTCGGCACGGCAGTATCGGACCGGCAATATGCCCTGCAAAAAATCGTCCCGGTCATTCGTGAAGCGCAGGCAACTGGCCGACGACAAGATATAGAATTTTGCTTATCCGAAAACGGGGCCAAGCGTTGGTATCGGCTGCTGGCGGACCCAGTGGACAAAGACATAGGTTTAACGTTCATTGATATTAGTAGTGAGCGGCGCCAACAGGATGCATTGCACTCGCAGGCGATGAGCGATGCGCTAACGGGGGTTCTCAATCGGCGCGGCTTTGAGAGTGCTGCGGGCAATTACCTACACAATGCGAGCGAGACGCTCGATGCTGCATTGCTATTCGTCGACCTGAATGGCTTCAAGGCTGTCAACGACAGTTTCGGCCATGAAGCGGGCGATAACATTCTGAGGGAAGTGGCCGTACGCATGCGCGAAACGCTACGATTGCAAGATATTGTGGCGCGCATTGGCGGCGATGAATTCGTGGCGCTGGTGACCGATACCAGTCGTGACGATGCAGTGGCGCTGCGCGATCGTATTAGCCGCCACTTGTCGCATACCTATCGTCTCCAGGATGGCCGATCGGTCAACTGCTCCGCCAGCGTGGGTATGTCGATCTATCCGCAATCCGCGACCAGCCTCGAACTACTGATCAAGCAAGCCGACGATGATATGTATCAGGTCAAAGCCGGTCACCATAAGGATCGCTTGCGCGTTGACGCAAGAATGCGCCTCGTTGAGTGATCTAAACGCCGAAGCCCTGGTTGTCAAAATACGCAACGGAACGATCTGGAAAGTCGCAGAATATGCCATCGATGCCCTCGCGTGTCAGAAACGCGAGTAGATCTTCCAGCGTTTCGAACCCACTTGGCAGTGCATCCGCACGCAACGTGTATGGGTGCACTTGCAGATCAAGTGCGTGGGCTTCCTCAATCAGATGTGTGCCCAACCTTTCACCGCCATCGGACTGCATCACAAGTTGTGGGATCCAGGGACCGATCCCGTCGACGGTACCCTTTAAAGCCGTCAACCCGCCTGGTGATAGCAACTCCGCATACCGCGTCGTCGATTCTTTCCAGCTATCGTCGCCAATGAGTTGGACTAGCCGGTAAGGCGCGGCCCAGTGTTGTCGCAACCGGGTGTTCTCAGCAAGGTCAAAACACTGTAACCAAACCTGCTCGGGTGTTGCCGGGTAGTCAAACGCCTCAAGTGTTCGCAGCAATAGCGGCGCGATATCGACGCCTTCCCGACGATGCCATTCCGGTTTTTTGATTTCCGGATAGATACCAGTGGTCGCCTGACGGCTGCTATTGAGCCCCCGAATCAAAGCGAGCTCCTCCGCGAGCGTTGGCACCGCGAACGGTGTGAACCCCTCTGGAAAACGCGTTGCGAACACGGGTTTGCCATCATTACCAACGCGTTCCCGGAGCCTGAGCTGCTTAATCTCGGCAAGCGAAAAATCCCGCGCGTAATATCGACCGTCTTCCCGCGAACGATCGGTGAATCGTGTGGCGACATCCGTGACTTGTTCCAGATGGATGTCGTGCAGCACGATCAGCTCGTCATCAGCGGTGACTACAACATCCTGCTCAATAAATTCTGCGCCCATGGCATGAGCAAGCGCCTTTGCGGCGAGGCTGTGCTCTGGGAGGTAGCCACTGGCCCCCCTATGCGCGATGGTCAAAGGCCGCGGTGCCGGTACGGAGGCGTGACTGCGCATGGACAATGTAATGCCGGTTTACGGAAAGTCGATGACTTCCCAGCGCTGGGTATCTTCCCCACGCGCCAGTCGTCTCAGTGCATCCACGATTTCTCGCTCATTCCAGTCGAGTACCTCGTCAGCACGGCTGATTAAATCACCGGGAGAAACCGTGACGCGACCAAATGCGTTGATCAGGACAACTGGTTTCTCGAGCGCTTTGGCTGCGTTGATCTGATAGTCAACCCAATCGCGCTTCTGTTGGTACGTGCTGGCTAGTACGATGACCGCTTCACAGTCCTGAATCTGGGCTCTCAGCGCCTCCTTGAACCCTTCCGGCCCACCCTCGGGCGTAAGGTCTGGATTGCTGACGTTGAGGTAGTAAAATCGATCCACACTCTCGAGATATTCGAACACACGAAGGTAATCGTCGCTTTGCGTGAAAACGTGACTGACAAACACGCGGATCGGATTATTCTCGGACATGCAAACGTTGACCTGTTGTGATGCGCTACTGTCGAGGATTGTACCCAATTGAACCGACTTCTGGCGAGTTTTGCCGGTACAATATGATGACCATGATACACATGCAGACGCCGAGAATAATCCACACCACCCGCAGAGGCGCGCTTTGCGCTTAGTGCTTTATAACATTCGGTATGGCGTTGGTTCCGGCATCGCGACACACCTGCCCGTGCCGGGCGCGGGCTATGTGCTGGGGAACCAAGCCAATCTCAATAAGTTGATCGAGTTTTTTCAGTCACTATCACCGGACATAGTTGGTTTGGTGGAGGTCGACACGGGCTCCATTCGCAGTCGCAATGTCAATCAGGCGGAGGTCATCGCCACGGCACTGGGACACAAATCTTCGTACGAGACGAAATACGGCAGCAATTCATTGAATCAGCTGTTGCCAATCATTCGTAAGCAAGGCAATGCGTTTCTTGCTGCACCGACGATCCACAATGAGCGTTTTCACTATTTCGATACCGGCATCAAGAAATTGATTATCGAATTGGAACTCACCGACGTTGCGATCTTTCTCGTGCATTTGTCGTTGAAGTATCGCCACCGGCATCTGCAACTACGGCATCTCTATGACCTCGTCGAGCAGACGGACAAACCCGCGATGGTCATTGGCGATTTCAATACCTTCTGGGGACAGGATGAGATTTACCTGTTTCAGAGAGCGACTGGCCTGAAAAGCGCCAATGTGGATGCATTGCCCTCTTATCCGAGCCGATCGCCGCGACGAGAACTCGACTTCATCCTATATCAGGACGGCATTAGTATTGACCATTTCTCGGTACCAGACGTCACGCTATCGGATCATTTGCCGCTAGTCTGTGACTTCCACGTGAACTAACCCAGCAACGATAAAGACCGCACCATGAGCAACTACCAACACTGGCAATCAGAACGAGACGATAGCAATCGCCTGTGGCTAGGCATTGACAAGGCGGAAAGCAGCGCCAACGTGCTGTCAGGGCCTGTCTTGCGAGAGCTCGACGACTTATTGAACGAAGCGGACCAATCACCCCCGAGCGCGTTGATCGTTTATTCGCTCAAAAAGAGCGGATTCGTGATGGGTGCCGATATCAACGAGTTCACAACACTAGCCAATGCCGATGAGGCGTATGCGCTGGTCAGACTTGGGCAACAGGTGCTCGACAGGCTGGAGTCTGCCCGTTATCCAACCGTTGCAGCGATGGATGGGATGGCACTGGGTGGCGGGCTCGAATTAGCGATGGCTTGTCACTATCGCATCGCGGTGGATGTGCAAAAGCCCGTCATTGGCTTACCCGAGGTCCAGTTGGGCATTCACCCCGGTTTTGGCGGCACCGTGCGTGCCGTGCAACTTGCCGGCGTGGCCGCCGCTATGCCGCTTATGCTGACCGGTAAATCCGTCACGCCGGGCAAGGCGCTGAAACTCGGACTGGTCGACCAGCTCTGTGAGCGCGATCAGTGGCGCGATCAGGCGATTGCCATGGCGGAGCAACGACCACCGCGTCGTAAAGCCCCGCTCGGCGCGCGGTTGATGAACCTCCCGATCGTGCGTGGCATCGTTGCCAAAAAGATTGAGGCGCAGACGCGTGCGAAAGCCAATCCTGACCACTACCCCGCGCCATTCGCCATCATCGACTTGTGGCGCCAGCACGGTGCCAGCGCAAGCAGTGGGTACGAAGCCGAAGCACGCTCGATTGCCACGCTGATGGTTGGCGGGACGGCGCAGAACCTTGTGCGCGTGTTCTTCCTGCGCAACGGACTTAAGGGACAGGGCAGTAAGATTGATGCGACCATCCAACGCGTTCACGTCGTTGGCGCGGGTGTTATGGGCGGCGATATTGCTGCGTGGTGTGCGTTGAAAGGGTTACAAGTCTCGCTGCAGGATCGCGAACTGAAATACATCACGCCAGCGCTGCAGCGGGCAGAAAAACTGTTTGAGAAGAAGTCCCGAACGCCGGAGCAACTGGCTGCCACAAAAGCACGCCTGCGAGCCGATGTTGCGGGTGACGAGGTCGCAGACGCCGACATCGTGATTGAAGCGATTTATGAAAACGCGGATGCCAAACAAGCGCTGTATCAATCACTGTTACCCAAGATGAAGCCCGGTGCGATACTGGCGACCAACACGTCGAGTATCAAACTCGAAACTTTGCGTGAAGGCCTACGCGAACCGAATCGATTTATTGGTGTACATTTTTTCAACCCGGTTGCCTATCTGGACTTGGTTGAAGTCGTCAGAACACCGGATACCGAACAGTCAGCCGTGGATTTTGGCGTCGCATTCGTCAAGAAAATTGGAAAACTGCCGCTGGTCTGTCTGAGTTCGCCAGGTTTTGTGGTCAATCGTATTCTTGCTGCGTATATGGGTGAGGCGTTCCGTCTGGCCGCCGAAGGCGTCTCGCTGCCTGCCATCGACGATGCGGCCACGAATTTTGGTATGCCGATGGGGCCTATAGAGCTTGCTGATACCGTTGGACTCGATATCGGCCTAAGTGTCGCGCGAATTCTGGGCGGCAGTGACGACGAACTCCGCACACTGATCGACATGGTGGACGCAGGGACAGTAGGCCGAAAATCCGGGCAAGGCTTTTACCGTTGGGAAAACGGCAAAGTGGTTAAGCCGGAAGCAGCGAACACCGCTATTCCGGCCGATCTGACCGATCGGTTGATATTGCCAATGGTCAACGAAGCAGTGAAGTGTCTTGACGAAGGTGTTGTCGAAAGCGCTGACCTGCTGGATGGCGGTGTCATTTTTGGCACGGGCTTTGCGCCATTTAATGGCGGGCCGCTGCAATATGCGCGGCAACGAGGTGTCGCCGAGATTATCGAAACAATGCAGGCGCTGGCACGGTCTCATGGAGAGCATCTTGCCCCGGCTGTGGAGGCATGGTCCAGATTTGAGGCCTGACGCACAGATGCGACTTAGGGATAGGATTAGGCTATAACACTCGGAAATTGCGGCAGAAATGTTAATATTCGCATCTGACACAGGCGCGCTGCCAGCGCGCCGTCTCAGAGCCCTCTCAGAACGCGTATTTAGATGTCAAATAAAGAACTAACAATAGAAGACCTCAGGCGTTTTTCTCCGCTCGATGGCCTCAAGACAGAAAATCTTGTGGCATTGGTTAAAAAGACCAAGATCGAGTCCCTGGAGCCGGGACAACTGCTGTTTAACGAAGGCGATACGGAAAAACGGACCTACTACATTCTGGATGGCGCTATCCAATTGCTCGAAAATGGCGCTGAAGCGGATGTCGTTACCGGCGACTCAGCGCGTGCGCGCAACCCACTAGCGCCTATTTTGCCGCGCCGCTACACCGCTAAGGCAGTAGAGGCCGTGCGTTTTCTATCCATCGACAGCGATCTTCTCGATGTCATGTTGACCTGGGACCAAACCGGGTCGTACGAGGTTGGCGACCTCCGTGATGACGTCAAGGGCAATGACGACTGGATGACGACACTGCTGCAAAGCTCAGCATTTCATAAAATACCGCCCGCCAATATCCAAGCGATTTTCATGCGAATGCAGCAAGTCAATTTCAAGTCGGGTGACCAGATCATCAAACAGGGTACGGACGGCGATTTCTTCTATGTGTTGACCCGCGGCAATGCCGTTGTCACGCGCGAAACACCATTGAATAAAGAAGGTATCCGATTGGCTGATTTGGCGGTTGGCAGCACCTTCGGTGAAGAAGCGCTAATCTCTGACGCCAATCGCAATGCGACCGTCACGATGCTGACCGATGGCTCTGTCATGCGGCTTGGCAAGGAAGACTTCCGCAAGCTCCTGAACGAACCGATGCTCGATTGGGTAGATATGGCGAAAGCCGAGCAAGTCATCGCCAATGGGGGTGTCTGGCTAGACGTTCGCTTGCCGAGTGAGTTTCAGAACTTCAGCAAGCCGGGCGCGATTAACATGCCGCTTTACTTTATCCGCTTGAAGTTATCGACGCTCGATACCTCGACGCCGTATGTCGTCTGCTGCGATACCGGGCGTAGAAGTTCGGCAGGCGCCTATATTCTGAATGAACGTGGCTTCACGACCTACGTATTGCAGGGTGGTCTCGCCCAGGCCTGACTACATCGTATGGGTCGCTTTCTCACCGCCCAGCGCCCCGGCCAGGTAATTTTCGATCTTCTTCTGTGTGTTGCCAAGATCCTGCTCAGAGAACTGTACCCCGATACCTGCCGTTCGCTGGCCTTGTGCGCCCTTCGGTGTCATCCAGACCACCTTGCCGGCAACCGGTAGTTTTTCATCTTCGCCCATCAGGCTCAGCAACATGAACACTTCGTCGCCTAGGCGATAGGAACTGTTGGTAGGAATAAACAACCCGCCATTACGAATAAATGGCATATAGGCGAGGTACAGCGCACTCTTGTCTTTGATGGTCAGGGTTAACAAGCCTGGTTTTGTCATCGTTGCATCTCTTCCAATCAATGCCCGCGCAATGGACTAGCCAAACCCGCCAGACCGTTTTGCCATGGCAGCACTAGCGAATCGATCGCCAATTCTGTGTTGACGCTGCCTTGAGTAGCCTTGCGCGCGCTTTTCAACTTATCTAGATAACAAAAGGCGTCCCGAGTGTCTATGACATAATCTCGAAATTTCGACGTAGTTCCCAGTCTTTCCGAATCGGGGTAAATCCAACGCGATGTGACCACTTCCAGCGCACGAAGCACGTCCCGGATTTCGTAGCTACGCCACGCCTCTGCTATCGCTAGCGGTGGCTTGCGGCCGTCGACAATGGCCGCGATGTCTTGTTCGATCTGTGCCAGCACCGCAACAGACCCGTCGGCGAGTGCCGCCAACGCAGCAACGGGCGCATCATTGTGCAGCATCAGTGCGGTGGCGGCGTCTGCCGCCGAGTTACCCTGCTCCGCTATCCATTGCTGCGATTGTGATCGCGGCGGTGTCGGAATTCGGAACGTCACACAGCGGCTGATGATGGTCGCGGGAATGCGTGACAGATCATCCGCCAGCAATATCAGTGTGCAGTCGCCTGCAGGCTCCTCGAGTGTTTTCAATAATGCATTTGCCGCCGCCAGTGTCATGCTGTCCGCCGTGTCGATAACGGCAACTTTTTGCCCAGCATGGGCGCTCAGCCCCAGTTTCTCACTGAGCACGCGGATTTGATCGATCGAAATCTGCTTCTTGTCCTCGAGCGGTGATACGTAGTGAAAATCGGGGGATCGCAGATCTTCCGGCGTCAGCGACGCCCCAACAGCATCGGTCAATACGGTAGCGGTCAGACCATCGGCTGCCAGCTGCAACGCAAGCTGTCGTTTGCCGAGGCCTCTTCTGCCCGTCAGCATGATGGCATGCGGCAGTTGTCTAGACTCTCGTAGCGTGTCGAGTTGGCGATAGGTTGCCTGCAGCCAGAACAGCATTATCGAGCAGCCCGTTCGGCCAGCATGTGATCCAAGTGCACAGCTAGCGTGTCCCGCAACGACTGGACAGTACCGCTCGTATCCACGACCGTAAACCTGTCTGGGTCTGCGTCAGCGAGTGTTTCGTAACCGCGGGCGACGCGTGCAAAAAACGTATCAGTCTGTTGCTCGATACGATCACGACCGGCTTGTCGCGCATCCATACGTGCAGCAACGACGGCTGCCTGCGCTTGTAGCAAAAACGTCCGATGCGGCCACAGGTCACCATGAACCCAATCTGCCAGTATGCGGATTCTGTCACTGTCGAAACCGCGCCCCGCGCCCTGATAGGCAAGCGTCGCATCGGTAAACCGATCGCACAGTACCCATTGCCCGGCCGCGAGCGCAGGCCGTATGACCTCAGCGACACTCTGCGCGCGTGCGGCAAACATCATCAGCAATTCACTAACATCGGACACACGCTCTTCGTGTTTACCAAGGACAAGTTTACGCAACGCCTCTGCGAGCGGCGTACCACCCGGCTCACGCGTGCTGATCCACGAGACGCCACGTTCGTTGAGAATCTCGCCAGCCACCTGAATCGCTGTCGACTTACCGACCGCCTCGACACCTTCAAAACTCACAAACATCGCACGATGGGCGTCCCTATCGCTCATCGTGAGCCCCGCCGTAGTGCTTTCAAATACGCCTGCACCGCACGCTCATGTTCTTCCAGCGTCTTCGAGAACACATGACTGCCGTCGCCTTTACCGGACGCCACGAAATAGAGTGTCTCGCCGTCTGCGGGCATCATCACTGACACAAGCGCGGCCTCACCCGGCAGCGCGATGGGCGTCGGCGGCAGGCCGTCGATCGTGTAGGTGTTATACGGCGTACGCGTTTGTAAATCAGACCGTCGAATATCCCCATCGTAGTCTTGACCAATACCATAGATCACGGTCGGATCCGTTTGCAGACGCATCGATTGTGCCAGGCGGCGCACAAAAACGCCGGCGATCTGCGCTCGCTCGCTGGCGAGCCCCGTCTCTTTTTCGACAATGGAAGCGAGCACGAGTGCCGCATAAGGAGTGTCAATGCCTTTGGGCGGGTCGCCTTGTTCCCAGACTTTATCGAGTCGCGTTCGCATCAATGCAACACCCGTCTCGACAATGTCGGATGCGCTACTGCCTGCCGCGAAGCGATACGTGTCAGGTGCGAGCCAGCCCTCAAGACTACTACCCGACACACCGAACCGTACGCTCAATTCGGCGAGCTGGTCATCGGATAGCCACGCGACACCGTCTGCGCGTTGGTCGATAGCGACGTCAAGATCGTCAACAATGGCAGGATGTGCGGTGATCGCTGCGAGGCCTTGTGCGACCGTCCAGCCTTCGACGATCACGAGCTTTTCAAGATCGACGTTGCCAGCGCGTATCAATGCGAAAAACGCGGTCGCAGACAAACCCGGTGTTAGCGTGTATCGGCCCGCTTTGATGTCAGCCGCGTTGCCGTCGAGCCGCGCACGTAGCAGCAACCAATGCGTGTTTTTACTGATGCCTCGCTCGCGCAACTGTCGGGACACACCGCGCAATGTCGCGCCCATCGGTATCTCGAACGCGGTCGGCTCCGACAGGGACAACGGCTGTTGCATGTAGGCCGCCATACTGAAGTGCGCCCACGCCAAGCCGACGCCGGCGAGGAGCATGAGCACGATCGTTGATTTGATCAGCCAGCGCACGACTAACCAAACCCCGCCTGTACCAGGTCGGCGCGCAGCGCATCAGCAACGGGCGTGGCCGAAGGTAACCACTGCCCGCAAATCGAATTGGCGCTGACGACACCGCGTACGGCATTGCAAACAAAGATCTCGTCTGCCAATAGCGCATCCTCAAGATGCAAACGTTGTGATTTAGCATCGCTGTGCGCGAGCACCCAATCGCGCAGGACGCCGGCAACTCCCTGATTGATCAATCGCGGCGTCATCAACTCACCATCCCGTACAACAAACAGGTTGTGCATGGTAGCGCACACCAACGCGCCCTGCTGATCGCAGACGATCTGCACGACGCCCGGCTCGACCGGAAGGTCTGCGGCTTGCTGCACTTCCGCCAATCGTGAGAGATGTTTGAGCGGTGGCAGGCCAGGATGGGTTGGCGCGGAAATCGGTGATAACAATAAGTGACATTCCGCGGCGCTCTTAACCAATGACCCGCTAGACAACACCAAAGTCGGCGACGCATCATCAGGCGGACGATACCCCCGCGCGCCATCACCGCGAGTCACTATGACTTTCAGCCAATCAGCATCCGGATAGCGCTCCAGAAACGCGACGATTTGGGCTGCGACCGATGACATATCCAAGCCCATGATCTGCAACGCGGCAGAGGATCGATGTAGGCGTGCCAGATGCCAGTCCAAAAGTGGCAGCCTGCGATGACTGACTCGTAGGGTTTCGAAAACACCGTCGCCATACAATAACCCGCGATCATCAGCCGAGACCATCTCACCCGCGTTGGCATCTACGATGTGCACGATGCGGCTCCCATCGCGCGAATGAGACCACGTGCTTTGGCCCGAGTCTCCGCCAATTCGGCAGCCGGTTCGGAGTCTGCGACAATGCCGGCACCGGCTCTAAAACTTAAGTGATGCTCGCTTAGCGCCATCGTACGAATCAGGATGTTGAGATCCATTCGTCCGTCACGCCCCAGATAACCCAGAGAACCCGTGTAGGCGCCCCGCGGCGCCTGTTCCAAATCGGCAATTAACTGCATGCATCTTACCTTCGGACAGCCCGTGATCGTACCGCCAGGGAACACGGCACGCAGCGTCTCGCCCGGACCCACTTCAGAGCGCAGCCGACCCGTCACATTGGAGACGATATGATGCACGTGGGCGTAACTCTCAATGGCCATGTACTCATCCACTTCCACACTACCCGCCTCGCAGATGCGTCCGAGATCGTTACGCTCAAGGTCGATCAGCATGACATGTTCGGCCAGCTCTTTCTGGTTCGCGAGCAACTCATCCAACAAGCGTTGATCCTCAGCGCTATCCAGGCCACGGGGTCGGGTTCCTGCGATCGGGCGCGTATCCACCCGGTCACCGTGCACCGAAACCAGGCGTTCCGGAGATGACGACACGATATGTAGATCGTCGAATCGAGCTAAGGCCGCGAAAGGCGCGGGGTTCTCGCGACACAATGCGTCGAACAAGGCACTGGTCGCATCGTCTGGCAAACGACCACGCCAGGCGCGCGACAGGTTTGCCTGATAAACGTCACCAGCTTCAATCGCCTGTTTTGCCGTAATGACCGCATCGAGAAACTGTTCTGGCGCATCTTCGCTCAGCATGATGGGTGATAGTGACCGCGGTTTTGGCTGCAGTTCGCGCAGCTGATCAAGCAATGGCGCCTGCAGCGACGGATGCTCTGTCACCAGAAAGCACTGTCCTGGGACGCCATCCGTTTTCTCGCAGATGATCGCTGCAGGAATGCGAACGGCCGCCGCGACAAGCTGTTCGTCCGCCACGGGCAATCGCAGCGATGGCTCGATCTGCTGTGCCAGTTCGTAACTCAGATAGACAAACCAGCCACCGACAAACGGTAATCGGTGGCTTTGATTGGCGTGACCGCCATCCTGTGCAAACCAACGATCCAGGCCAACCAGAAAATCGTCAGATTCCTGCAGTAGCCCTGACGGCGCATCGCCGCTGACCGCGAGTGTCAGGGCATTGTCAGCGAAGCGTAACGTCAGCGCACCGGACGGCGCCGCGAAAAGAATGTCGTAGTGCACGCTCGCGTTACCCGGCGAAACACTACGCAGCAAAAACGGGAACATGTCCGGCGCCGAATCATGTAGCGCCAGGAGATCTGGCGCTGCATCGAGCAGTCTGACGTCGGGCTTCACCATCCAGCGTTCGCCACCGCTCTTGGTTAGTCAGCTTTGGTGAATACCAACGTACCGTTAGTGCCACCAAAACCAAACGAATTGGAAGCAACCGCCGAGAGCTTGGCCTCGCGCGCAGACCCTGGCACATAATCGAGATCACATTTTGGATCGGGCTCCTCGAGGTTGATCGTCGGAGGGATCACCTGATCACGTAGTGCGAGCACTGAGAAAATGCCCTCGACGGCGCCAGCGGCACCAAGCAAATGTCCGGTAGTCGATTTCGTCGCGCTGATCGCTAGCTTTGCGGCATGCTCACCGAACGCGCGTTTTACTGCCGTCGTTTCGGCAACATCGCCGGCGATCGTTGATGTCGCATGCGCATTCAAGTAGCCGATTTGCTCAGGATTGAGCTCGGCGTCGCGCACGGCATTCTGCATGCTTTGGGCAGCTCCGGCGCCGTCGTCCGGCGGCGATGTAATGTGATACGCATCCCCACTCATTCCAAATCCGGCGAGTTCCGCGTAGATCGTCGCGCCGCGTTGTTTCGCGTGCTCATACTCTTCGAGCATCATGCATCCAGCGCCATCGCCCAGCACGAAACCGTCGCGATTGGCATCGAACGGCCGACTGGCGGCCTCAGGATCGTCGTTCCGTGTCGATAGCGCCCGCGCGCTGCAGAAGCCGCCGAGGCCCATTGGCGTCGTCGCATACTCAGCGCCACCGGCCAACATCGCATCTGCATCACCGTAGGCGATCAATCGTCCCGCCAGGCCGATCGCATGCGTCGACGTCGTACAGGCTGTCACAACGGACAGGTTTGGCCCGGTCAACCCATGCATGATGCTCATATGCCCGGAGATCATATTGATGATGCTGCCGGGCACGAAGAAAGGAGAAATCTTGCGCGGATTTTCATCCGCGAGATATTTGGCGTGGTTCGCTTCGATGGTACCGATACCGCCGATGCCAGCGCCCATCAAAACGCCGACACGGTGCGCGTTGTCGTCAGTCACCGTGACGCCGCTATCGCTGAGCGCTTGATTGCAGGCGGCGATGCCGTACTGAATAAACTGGTCAATCTTGCGGGATTCTTTCGCCGGGATGCCGTTAGCCTCTGCGTCAAAATCGACCACGCATCCACCGAAGCGAGTCGTGAACTTGCTAACGTCGAACGCTTCAATAGCGCGAATGCCAGACGTGCCCGCCACCACATTCTGCCAGGCGGTTTCCACCTGATTGCCGACCGGAGAAATGATGCCAAGTCCGGTTACTACGACTCTTCTCTTCGCCATACCGCTCTTTCCAAAAGCGTTCCGGCGCCCTAAAGCGCCGGAACTTGTTCAACCTGTTGCCAACCCGCCAGTCGTTCCCGTCCCTATCGACGAGCGTCGGCGCGTTGGTGAGTTAATCACTCAGCGCGACGTGCTGTCACGTAGTCGATGGCCTGCTGCACCGTGGTGATTTTCTCGGCATCTTCATCAGGAATCTCGGTTTCGAATTCCTCTTCCAACGCCATGACGAGTTCAACCGTGTCAAGGGAATCGGCGCCAAGGTCATCCACGAAAGAGGCACTGTTTGTGACTTCCTCTTCCTTTACGCCAAGTTGCTCTGCAACGATGCTCTTGACTTGATCTTCAATACTGCTCATTTGCGGTTTTTCCTTACGTGTAAGCTATAAAACAGCCCGCTCACGCGGTATCGCATGAGCCTGAATATTATACAAAACTTGCGCAATCGGTGCGCGAACGCCGTTTTCTCCCGTTTCCGGCGCGCGTATTGTAGGTGAATTGTCTCAATTGCGCCAGATTGGTCATAAGGCGCTCAGACCATCCACATGCCACCGTTCACATGCAGCGTCTCGCCACTGATGTAACGACCCCCTGCTGAGGCGAGAAATACCGCACTTTGCGCGATATCCGAGACATTACCGAGACTGCCCAAGGGCACCTGCGACAGCATCGCCTCGCGCTGATCGTCGGTTAATTGATCTGTCATGTCCGTCGCGATGAAACCGGGTGCGATCACGTTCGCGGTGATGCCGCGCGAGCCTAACTCTCGTGCGATGGATTTCGTAAAGCCAACCAGACCGGCTTTGGCCGCTGCATAGTTCGCCTGACCCGCATTGCCCATTGTGCCAACAACGGATGACACGGATATGATCCGGCCGTGGCGCGCCTTCATCATGCCGCGGACACAGCCCTTTGTGAGCCTGAACACGCCGGACAGGTTAGTGGCGATCACATCATCCCACTCGGCGTCCTTCATTCGCATCAGCAAATTGTCACGCGTGATGCCGGCGTTGTTAACGAGAATGGTCGGTGGTGATGATTTGATATCGCTTAGCAGCGCATCGATCGATGCCGCGTTGGAGACATCAAGCACTTTGCCAGTGCCGGCATCACCGAGGCGTTCCGCGATTGCCGCTGCCCCGGTCTCGCTCGTCGCCGTGCCGATCACCGTGGCGCCAGCGGCAGCCATCAGACTGGCAATTTCACGACCGATCCCTCGGGACGCACCGGTCACTAGCGCCGTCTGACCTTGCAGGGCATCGTTGGAAAAAAGCATCGAATTGGTCATTTGGTTGTCTCCCGTTCGGGCCAGCACTACTGGGAAATCATGGCCTGAAGCGCGTCAAGATCTTCGGGTTGCTCCATCGGAACTGCAGTCTGCTTGCGATCGATACGCTTGTGGAGCCCACATAAAACTTTACCCGGTCCGCATTCGGCGACAGCTTCGATGCCCATCTTACCGGCTTTGCGCATCGACTCGACCCAACGCACAGGACTGTAGAGCTGTCGCACCAACGCATCGCGAATCGCATCTGCATCGGACTGGGTCGCGACATCCACATTGTTAATGACCGGAATCTGAGGTGCTGACAGCGTCACTGATGATAATCGCTCCGCCATTTGCTCCGCAGCGGGAGCCATCAATGCGCAATGCGACGGTACACTGACCGGCAACGGCAGCGCGCGCCGAGCGCCTGCTTCTTTGCAGCGATCAATAGCCGCATCGACCGATGCGCGATTCCCGGCGATAACCACCTGCCCTGGCGCGTTGAAATTAACGGCCGATACAACGCCGTCACTGACATCAGCGCAGGCGGCGATGACGACGTCGTCATCCAGGCCGAGTATCGCTGCCATCGCACCTTCCCCAGGCGCGACTGCAGCCTGCATGAATTGCCCGCGTTGTTCGACCAGGGACACGGCCGTCGCGAAGTCGAGCGCCCCAGCACACACCAAAGCGGAGTACTCACCAAGACTGTGACCGGCGAGTACCGCTGGTGGCGCAACATCACGCGATTGCCAGCTTCGCCAGATCGCGACGCTGGCGGTCAGTAATGCGGGTTGTGTGACGGCGGTGGTCGCAAGCCGGCCGTCAGGATCGTCTTGCGTCAAAGCCCAGAGATCATAGCCGAGCACCTCGGACGCGGTGGCAAAGGTAGCTTTCACGTCGGCATCGGCTGCGCCTAGTGCGACGAGCATGCCGACACTTTGCGAACCTTGCCCGGGAAAGACGATCGCGTAGTTCATGAATGAATCCGATGTTGTTTGTCAGCGCGACATATTCTCATATCAGCTTCAGTGGCGGAAAGTCTTTCGCCAATGCCATCCGCGATGGATGGCGTAGATCAGCAAGCCAATGATCGCGCCATAGAGATGTGCGTCAGTGATCACGCGGCCGCCGATCAGCGCCTCCGTCGACAACGCGCCGCCCGCGATCTGTTCATAGCCGAGCTTGACCGCTACGCCCGCCAATAACAGCGATGACTCTACTCGCGCCACTGTGAGACGTCGGAGCGCGCCGTACACCGCCAAACCATGTACAACACCCGATGCGCCGACGTATCGGTATAGCGACTCGTTGGCGACGAGTAGCGCGCATGAGATTCCGATAGCGATCAGCGCATAAATCGCGAGCCAGCGTGCGCTGCTGGCAGCGGATCCGACCAACCAACCCAGCAAAATAATCGCGGTGGCGTTCATCGCCGCATGGCGCAGATTGAGGTGGACCAGATGTGCCGTCAGTAGCCGCCAGATCTCGCCGGACAGGATCTGCGGTCGGTAATAAGCAAGCGCATCGGCGACAACATCACCGAGCGCTGCGATTGCCACTAGCATCAGACCCAACGCGATGACGGCCCGTCTCACCTCATATTCTGTTTTTGTGCGTCGGTTCACTATGTTTCCGGCTGGCTGCAAGGGCGCGAACTGCTACAATAATGCGCTGAACTTATTTGAATTGCGATGTTCCAAGCTCTTGCGCTTAACAGAGCGCGATATCGACATCGCACACAGACAACGGAGCCCACTCCATGCAGGTTTCACAGATGCTACATCGTCAGGCACAGCGCGGATTCACGTTGATCGAGATCATCGTCGTCGTCGTCATTATCGGTATCCTCGCGGGTGTAGTCGGACCCAAGATATTTGGTAATGTTTATAAGGCGCAGAAAACGCGCATTAAACTGGACATCCAGAACATCGAGGCAGCGCTGAAGATCTATCGGCTCGATAACTTTACCTACCCCACCAACGAACACGGCGGATTGAAGGCACTGGTCGAAAAACCGGCGGACCCTAACCTGACCAACTATGACCCTGAAGGCTATCTGGCAGAGCTACCCAAAGATCCGTGGAATCGTCCGTACATTTACGTCTATCCGGGTCAACGTGGCGACTTTGATGTCTACACGCTGGGTGAAGATGGTCGCGTCGGTGGCGAAGGTTCCAATACCGATCTCTGGAATAACGACATCTGAGACGGGCCGTGACTGCCACCGTCGCAAAGCATCGCGGCTTTACGCTGATCGAGCTACTGGTCACGGTCGTCGTCATCGCTATCGCGGTCGGCTTTATTTTGCCCCAGCTGAGCTGGATCAAGACCACGCCGCCGATCGAGAAACCCATGCGGGCACTCGCGACCGTCATCGAGCTCGCACGCGACGAGGCCGCATTGCAAGGGCGCAATTTCGGCATCCGGTTTTACCCGGACAGCTACGAGCTTCTGGAACTGGAGCCGGAGACCGGTGCCTGGATCACCATCGAGGAAGACGACATGCTGGTCGGCGCCGAGTTCGGTGAAGAATTTATTCCTCGACTGATCATCGAAGAACGCGATGTCGAGCTCGAATACCCAGACAACGAAACGACCGATGAGCCGGAACTCGACGCGTTTGGTCAGGCGATTGCCCAAGCGGGTGAACCGCCCCATGTCGTGATTTTGGCCAGCGGAGAGGTGTCGCCGTTCGAGCTACAGCTCGATGCGCTGGGTGACGACGGCTTTATCAGCATGCAAGGCGATTTCTTGGGCAGCCTGACATTATCGCGCGAGCGCCTACGATGAAAACGCAGCAGTCGGGATTTACGCTGATCGAGGTCATGATCGCACTAATCATCGCAAGCCTTGGTTTGGCCGCCATCGGCGTATCGCTGCACCAACACAGCGACACCAGCCGTAAGTTGAGAGATTCGACGCTCGCGATGTTCATCGCGAGCAACGAGATTGCGGAGCTGCGTATCAACGGACGATTTCCTGATGTCGGTCGCAGCACGCGCGATGTCGAGTTTTCGCAACGCGAGTGGCTCGTCGTCACGGTGATTCAGGAAACGGGTATCGAGGGCCTGCGTCGCGTCAACGTCAGTGTCGCGGAGGCCGTAACGCCGGAGCGGCAGTTGCGCGTCGTGACCGGATTTTTGAGTCAGCTGCCAGCGCCTCCTGTTTCTGCCGTGCCAAACTTCGAAAGTCTGGGCACCAGGACCGGCGAAACCTCGTGAACCGAGACCGACAAAACGGCTTCACGCTGATCGAAGTAATGATTTCATTGGCGATCTTCTCAACGATCGCCGCCTTTTCGTATGCGACGTTTTCATCAGCCGCTCGGGAGTCTCGGGCAATCACTGAGAATAACGCCGCACTCGCTGAACTACAGCGCACCTTGCAATGGTTGACGAACGACCTGCTGCAATATCAACCGCGCGGCGTTCGCGAGCCCATTGGCACGGAGCGCCGCCCTGCACTGTTAGCCGATATTCGCAGCGACAATCTGTTGGAAATCACGCGCGGTGGCCACGCCAATCCGCTAGGACTGCCACGCGCCTCGGCCCAACGCGTCGCGTATCGCATCGACGAAGACACACTGGTGCGCCTGCAATGGCCCACGCTGGACCCGGTGTTGGCCAGTGAACCGGATGCGATCGAACTGATGACCGGTATCGAGCGTATCCAGATCAGCTACCTCGGAGACACCGCCGATAGCTGGACGCAGCAATGGCCCGGGCCAAATGGACGGCGCAAACCGCGTGCGGTCGAGGTGATCATCGAGCACGAACGCTGGGGTGAGTTTCGTCGCTTGCTGGAGACGGGCTACTAATGCAGAGAGTCGTCTCAAAACACCAGCAGCGCGGTGCCGTCGCTATTCTTTTCGCACTGTTGATGGTCGCGTTGACCGCCAGCGTTGCGGCGGCCATCAGTTACGACGTCGCTTTGGACGTTCGCCGTACCAATGCGATGCTCCTGCAGGAACAGGCCAGGCTCGTCGCGCTAGGCGCCGAGGACTGGATTGGTGACCTGCTTCGTCAGGATGCGGTAGATACAGAAGACGACCACCTCGGTGAGCTATGGGCGCAGGAGCTGCCGCCACTGCCGATCGAAGGGGCTGGTCCTGATGGCATTATTTCTGGGCAGATCATCGACCTGCAATCGCGCTTCAATCTGAACAATATGATTGACGGCGAAGGTCAGCCGGTCGAATTGGAGGTTGAGCGTTTCAAGCGCATGCTGACGAATAACGGCCTGAACCCGGAATTGTCCGATGCGGTACTCGATTGGATGGATGGATGGCGATCAAGATTTTACATTCCCATCCGGTGCAGAGGATGACGTGTATACCAGCCGCCTGCCACCGATGCGAGCCGCCAATCAGGCGTTTCGCTCTGTTAACGAACTCGCCGCAGTAGAAGGCTTCGACAAAGCAGCGATGGATCTGTTGCAGCCACACTTGACCGCCCTGCCCAGCCAGACACCCATCAATATCAATACAGCCACGCCGGTCGTCATGCAATCGCTGGATGAGAGTATGACACCTGCCGTTATCAACGAACTCCGAGAAGTCCGGCTGGAAAACGGCTTCGACGACCTCAGCGTACAATTGGCAGGCTCTCTACCGGCCGATACGATCGCGACCCTGCAAACACAAAGCGAGTATTTTCAGCTGCGCTCTGTGGTGCGTATTGGCACTGTTCGGTTCACCATGTACTCTTTGCTGTATCGCAGCGCCCAGGGCGAAATCGCCGTTGTGATGCGAAGCTTTGGCTCCAGCTTGTAAGCGCGGGAATTTTCGATTGAACGAAACGCTAATCATTGACCTCGGATTACCTGATGATGATCAGGCGCATTGGTTTATGGTCGACAGCAATGGCGGTCGACTGGGCGTTGTTAATACCGGCGCGCTCGATGCCGCCCGTGAGGCATCGATTGGACGCCGTGTCATCGCCTTTGTCATGGCGCCCGATCTTGTGCGCACGCGCGCCAATCTGCCGGTACGCGGTGCCAAATTGCAAGCGGCGCTCCCCTATGCCCTCGAGGAGCACTTTGCCGGTGATGTCGAGGCTTTGCATTTCGCCGCTGGCGCCACCGATGAAGACGGCGATATGCCGGTCGCCGCGATCGATCGTGCGATTCTTGAGGCGTGCACCACGCGCCTGAGCGATGCCCGTATCAATGCGACCGAGCTGTACGCTCTGCATGATGCGCTCCCCGAACTTCCGCAGTTCACGCAGTTGCTGGTTGAAGCGCGCATCACACTGTTACGGGGTGATCGGTTCGAAATGTTGGCGACCACCGATTTGGCGCCTGAGGATATATTGCAGGCTTGGGTTTCTGGTCGCGATGAAGACGCTGTGCCCGAGGCCGCTCATCAGATTCGCATCTACGCGACACCGTCAGAAGAGCAGCGTTTGGACGCTCTCAAACAACAGTTTCCTGATGCCGATGTCAAAATCCTGGGCGACAGTGTCGTCGAGTTCGCGGCGCGAACGGTATTCGCGCAAGGTGGCATCAACCTCTTGCAGGGCGAATTCGCGGTGGGCAGCAATCCACTCGAGAAGCTCAAACCCTGGTGGCCTGTCGCCGCGATGGCAGCAGGATTGTTGGTCGTCTCATTGCTCGGCACGTTTGTCGAAATGTACTCGTTGCAACGCCAGTCCGAACGCCTGGATCAGCAAATCGTCTCTCTGCTGGAATCGCGAGGACAACGCAACGTGGATCCGGCGGCGGCAGAGCCTACTCTGGCAAGCCTTGTCAATCGCAGCAGTCGCAGTACCGGCGGCGGCCCGGCGACAGACTCAGGCCCGGCATTTCTTAGTGTGCTCAATCGCCTTGCTGAATCGTTGCAGGCGGCGGGCGATACGAATCTCGATGCGGTGTCTTTTCGAAATGGCGTGGTCGATATCCGACTGACGACCAAAGATGCCGCAACCCTCGAAACGCTGCGCCAGGGTATTCAGAAAGGCGACAACTTACGCGCGGAAATCCAGCGTACTGAGCAGCAGGACGGACGCGTCAAGAGTTTCATGCAAATTCAGGGGGCACAGTAGATGAAGGACTGGTTTGCCGGTTTGCAGCCCCGTGAACGACTGATGGTGAGCGCCTGTGCGGTGATTGTCGCTGTGACCATCGGCTATGTGGGCATTTGGGAGCCACTGCAAACCGGGCATCAGCGTGCGCTTGAGGATGTCGAGCGAAAATCAGAGCTCGTAGCCCGGGCGCGACGGCTGGCACCCGCTGCGGGGGCTGGTCCGACGAATCCGCGCACGAATCAGCCCATGACGGTCGTTGTCGCCAATAGCGTCAATGCCAATGGTCTGTCATCTGCATACCGCACCAGTTCGCAAAGTGGTCCGAACGGGCTACGTGTGGCACTCGAGAATGCGAGCTTCGATGACATGATTGCGTGGCTTGCCGTGCTTGAACGAGAGAACAATATTGTCGTTGAGTCGAGCTCAGTGACTCGTCGTCCCGTCGTCGGTCGTGTCGACGCGAGTATCGTCCTGACCCAAAACCCATAGTGATGAAAACAAAAAGAATCGTGGCCGTCGCCGCAGTCGTGCTGATCGTCGGGCTTGTCGTCAAAATGCCGGCCAGTGTATTGCTCCATTGGGCGCTCCCTGAAGCGGTTCAGACCAGTGGTATCTCGGGATCTATCTGGCGCGGCCACGTTGATGCCGTAGCGGTCGCGTCCGTGAATGCCGGACCGGTTGATTGGCAACTGCATCCATTCACGTTGCTGACCGGCAAACTCGCTGCGACGCTGCAGGCAGAACTGCCGGGCGGGTTCGCCGATGGCCGTGTAGCGCTTCGCGGGGACAGGATTTGGCTAGAAGACACCAAGCTCGCGGTCGATTTGGGTCAGTTCACTCGCTACTCCAGTATCGGGCCGAGCACCGGTCGCGCGCGTATCGATATCCAGCGCGCGGAACTACGGGACCTTTGGCCCGCAGAGTTGGTTGCCGAGATGACGGTCAACAACCTGGCCTACCCCGGTGTTGGTACCGCGCCGCTCGGCAACTATCAGCTCGTTTTTCCAGAAACCAACAACGGCGACTCAAGTGACATCAACGGGACGCTCACCGCGCTCGATAGTGCCCCCTACGAACTCGACGGTACGCTGACGCTCAGTGCCGATCGCGGCTACGCGCTGCGCGGTTTGATTGCGGCAAAGTCCGGCGTGAATGCTGCCTATAGCCGAGGTCTACAGTTTCTCGGACCCGCCGATAGCGAGGGCCGCCGGCAGCTCGTTTTTGAGGGGACGCTCTAGCGACTGCGGACAGCGCACCGCCGTGTTCACACGCCCGTGTCAGTCGTCAGCGTAGCGTTGCAAACGCGCGTAGTTTGGAAAGAACAGCGCGCGGCGAACGGCTTCCTCGTCACGTCCCTGACTGCGATACCACAACAACAATAGACGTTGATAACGACGTAGCTGCTCGTTGTAGCGAGCGAGCTCATTCTCGAAAAACGCTTCGATGTCGCCGCCTTCATGGGACGATGTCTTGTAGTCGACCACCCAAAGCACGCCGTCGTCATCCCGGATCACTCGGTCGATGACCGCATGTTGTAGCTCACCGTCCAGAACACCGCTCAAAGCGAGTTCAGCGGCGCTATCAGGATGTGTATTGCTGAGTAGCCTGTACCCTTCCGGAGAGGAAATCGTCTGCTGCAAGGCTCGCCAGACTCTGCTGCTCGCAGGCTCGAGGTCTGCCTCAGCCACCCCTTCGCGACGCAACAGCGCAACGCTGCGGCGTCGCACGGATAACTCATCTCGAACGAGTGACGCTACGTCTGGGGCGCCGGCTAAATGCTGTAACCAAGTATGCACGACAGTACCAACATGCCGTGCTGTCGTACCGGCCCAGCGAAACGAAACCGCCTCTTGGCTGACGCGTGTGGGCGCGGTCGCGACCGGTACCTGCCACGGCGAAGTCTCAGTCCGCCACGGCTGCGACAACTGTCGTTGTAACGGCAGGACAAACGCTGAGGCGGTCGTCTCGTCGACAATCTTGCTAGGTTGCTCGTCTGGCAATGGGACATCGGCGACGGGCGCCAGCCTCGCCCAAAACGTATCGGCACCGGGCTGACGGAGATGTCCGTCTTGCTTCGTGACGAGCGTGCCGAACCAGTGCAGTGTCTTCCTCGCGCGGGTTGCAGCGACATAGAGCAACCGATCGAGCTCATTACCCCGACGGATACGTTCTCGTTGTCCGAGCAAGGCATGCAGTGGATCGCCTGCGACGTGCCGCTGCTGTCGTGCGGTCGGCATGCTGAACAGGACACTGGGAGACGCGCCGTCAGATCCACTCGGCAATTCGAACACCATCGCTTTCGTTGGATCGTTGCGGCTCGCGCGATCGATAGCAGGCACGATCACGTGATCGAACTCGAGACCTTTCGCCTTGTAGATGGTCATCAGGCTGACGCGAGTGGCGGGTGCTCCGCCCTGAGTGACTCGCCGTCGCGCAAGCGCTGTCTCCAAAGACTGGATCGAACCTAATTGTCCACCGTTGTCCAGATCATCGACCAACGCGAGACACTGATCGACGGCGTCCAGCGACGCAGCATTGTCGATCACAGCGTAACCACCCAAACCGGCGAACGCCCGCTCGATGCGCGATCGGAGATTATCGGTTGCCGCATTCACCAAAAATTGTCGATAGATCGCCAGCAGATGTCGTGCATGCTTGAGCGATAAGGGGCTGAATGCGCTTGATCCGTCTCTCACGAGCGCTTCCAGTGCATCGACCAAGGTACGTTCGGTTGATAAGGCCAACACATCGATCTCATCAAAACTGAAGCCCACGAGCGGTGAGCGCAACAAACCCAGCCACGCAATGCGATCGCCGCGATGCGAGAAAGCGCGCGTCAGGCTAATTAAGTCGAGCACCTCATCGCGCTCACCCAACCGTTGCATCTCGATCGCGTCGTAGGCCACGTCACAACGCTGCAGCTCGTGCGCGACGGACTCGACATGACTGCGAGAGCGGCAAAGCACGGCAATGCTCGCATCAGCATCCTGTCTCTGTAGTGCCACGATGCGCTCGACGATCCGCTGCGCCTCGCTGCTATCGTCCGGCGGGTCAACCGCGAGATTCCAGGTCACCTGTCCCGAGTCAGATGCTCCGGGTCGCGTGGTCGCCGGACTGTACGCCACCTGATCCATCAGGCCATCAGACTGTATGCCCATCACGACCGAGAACGCGTCGTTTACCCATCCAACAATCGTCGCATCTGAACGAAAATTCGTGGTCAGCGTCAGTGGTTCGAGGGACAGCTGCCCAATGCCGTTTTGCCATAGGCTCAGAAAACGACTGACTTCTGCACCGCGGAATCGATAGATCGATTGCATCGGATCGCCCACGCAGAACAAGGTCCGTCCATCGCCGTGCTGCCAGCCCTCCGTCAGTACGTCCAGCAATCGATATTGAGCAGCCGACGTGTCCTGCATCTCATCGACCAACAGATGTGAGATGCGATAATCGAGACGCATTGCGAGCTGCGAATAACTGCCTTCGGCCTTATCTTGCAATGCGCTGATAGCCCGTGCTGCCAGCGCGGGATAGTCCATGCTGCCAGCAGCGCTCATCAGTCGCTCCAACTCCGCGGCTAGCAAGGGCAGCAAGTTCAACATGCCGACAATTAACGCCCAACGCGAATCGTCGTAAGCGGGCTCCGGGCATTCTCTGACGGCTTGCCAGGCATCGGCGAGACCGTCTATCGACGCCAGTCTATCCAACAACGGCTGCATGCTCTGCTTGGCGGCCTTGCCCACTGCCGTTGGCGGAAAACCCTGCGCCTTCGTCAGTCTCGACAGGAATTTGTCGCCGGTCTTGGTGAGACAGAAACCGGCGAGCTGCTGCAAGCCGACTAAAGAAGCCGGATCGTCGCCGACAGGCCAGCGGTCTAACACCAGCGGCTGGCCTAATCGTGCCGCAGCATCCTGGCACAGCGCGAGCAATGACCCACGTTCGTCGTCCGGCATCAGGGCGTTCAGGTTTCGAATTCGGCGCACGACGATTTGCCGTAGCTGAGCTTCGCTGGCCGCGCGCAAGTCTTCCGGGCGCTCCTGCAAAGCTGACAGCACGACCGGCAACCAGCGTTCACGAGTCGCGAGTAATTCGACGAGCTGTCTTCGCCATTGTCGCGTATCGCCGTCCAAAAAATGAAACAGTGCGGTCGCATCATCGGCGTAAGGTCCCGAGTCCGTTGTCCATTCCAACAGGGCATCCGCCGCATTGGCATACAACTCTGTCAGGCGCTCGTCCTCAGAAACACTGACCGACGCTGCCTTTGCCGAGAATGGCATCGCTCTGACCAGTCGCGCATTGAAGCTGTCCACGGTCATAATCTGCAGGCGCATTGGCATTTCAAGTAGTTGCCAGCCGGCGTCATCGTTGCGCTGCAAAGCCTTTTTCGCGTCCGCTAGAAGCTGCGCCTCAAATTCGTTAGTGGGTGCCACCGAGGATTGCGCATCACTTAGAGCGGATAGAATTCTCGTACGCATTTCCGCCGCCGCCTTGCGGGTGAACGTGATCGCAAGAATGGATTCTGGCTGCTCGACGCGTGCGAGCAATCGAAGGAATCGCTGGGTCAGCAGTGCCGTCTTGCCGGAACCGGCGGGCGCCTGTACAACGAACGACTGCTCACAATCGAGTGCCCGTTCGCGCGCGTCCGCGTCTTGCAGCGCCGTGTCAGTCATAGGCGCTCTCAACACTGAGTCGGGTCACCGGGAGAAACTCGCTGTAGCGAGGTTGCCGCGGATTGCGATTCGCCCGCAGATCTCCCGCGCAGTAAGCCTCCGCGATGCGCACAAGTGTCGTGCGACATTCTCGCAGCGTGGTCGCAAACTCATCAACCTGACAAACCGCAGCCTCGCCTGACCATTCGTCGCCTGTCTCATCCTGCCAGACGTAGTATCGATACGCATTGTTGCCGATGGAGACCAACGCTACCTCGTGTACGGCACCTATCGACTCGCTGGCTAATGCGTAAACGACGAGCTGCTGGTAGCGATCCAACAGTTGCGGCAAGCGCGGTCGACTCGGTATTTGACCCGACTTGTAATCGAGGATCGCCACACCTTGCTGCCGGCGATCAATTCGATCGATACGCAGTGACAGCTGCAGATCGCCAAGTTGCAGCGTCGTTTTGACCTCAAGTCCGCCAATGGTAGCCTGCGCGTCGTACGCGGTTTCACGAACAAAGGCCCCGATCAATGCTGCTGCACGCTGTTCCTCCAGCCGCAAAAGATGTCGTAGCAGTCCGTTGGACGCCGAGAAATAACGACGAAACGCCTGCCGTACCGCTTGCTCAACGGCTGAATGATCCATCTTCCGTAGCGCATCGCCCAACGGCATGCCGACATACGGCCGCAATAACAACTCGAGTGCCAGATGAAGCAGCGTGCCGCGCTGCGCCGGGTTTATCCCAATTTCCGGCTGGTCGAGCTGACGTGCCTGCCAGCGGTGTGCAATTACCGCTAGCAGCGGATTATTGGCCGTGTCTGTCAGCACTTGGTGACCACTGACAACCCGCCGGTCAGCGGGCAAGGGTCTCAGGGTGTTACTGCTGGCATTCGGCAGAGCGGCTGGTGCGAAGGCCGCCGGCTCCGATACGCTAGCCTCCCGACTGCCAGCCAGCACCGTCGAGAGCATGACAGAGGGGATAAGTGGCATCTCATCGCGCGTCGCCGCTACCGCCACACAAACCGAGTCGGCACTAGCGAGGTTGCGAGCGAGTTGGGATTGCCAAAACCGATACACCTGATCGGCAGAAGAATCTGGCATACCAAACCGGCGTTGTAGCGACCAGGGAATCAGACTGGATGCCTTTGCCTGTGGTGGCCATGATTGATGGTCGAGGCCGCCGAGGAACAGGCCATCAAACGCGAGACCAATGGTCTCCAGCGGGCCGGCTAACAAGACCGGACTCTCGGCTTGCTCCGGTTGAAAAATAGTATCCCCGGCGGCGCGCGCTAACGCATCAACCGCGTCCTTCAGCGATAAACGCGGACTGATTCGCGATAAATCCGCCAGGCGATTCAAAGCCTGATAGATCGCATCGCGTAATTGAAACACGGTGCTGTCGATCTCGATATTTTCCAGCCAACGACTGGCGGTCAACACGCGACTAAACACTGCCGCCCAGTCAGCGGGGGACTGTTGCGTCCGGTCATCAAGCCCCTCCTCCTCTGCTAACGCGGACAGCCAGACGGGTGGTGTGAACGGTTGGTCATTCACCCATCGCAACAGCGTCTGCCAGCGCCACTGGCGGTCCGGTAAGCGCCGCAACGCGAGCTCCACGTCAACGCTGTCCGCGGAACTCCCGAGGAGTGGCGATCGCAGCAGTTGGGAAACCTCATCGAATCGCCCGCCGCGCGACGCGAATGCCAACAGACTCAAGACCACATGCATCGCTGGATATTGGTCGAGAGACTGTCCGAGACTGACTGACAGCGCATCGGCGGCAATCTGGCCGCGCTCATGCGCGAGATTCGGATACAAACCCCGCAAAATGCCATTGACCGCGGCCTGTCGATGCTCACTCAGCGCTGGTAGAACGATCGCAAGCTGAGCCGACGGGTCCGCTTGCAAGCACTGTCTCGCCCAATCACCGGCGGCGACCAACAACGCGTCGTCGCTGGCGGGACGCATACTCGACGTGCTTGTAGGATGGTCTGGTACCGCTGGCACCCAAACCGACGCGGACGTGCCAAGACCGGCGATCACCGCATGCTGTGACGGATAGGGTTCGGTAAAGCCGGCAAACAGAATACGTTGACCGGCAGCAGTTGCAGTCAAATCAACATGCAGAGAAACTTCGTCGATCGTCAGCCAGTGCTGCACCGCTTGTTGCTCGCGATAAGCGCGCAGACAACGCCAGAGAAAACGGCTCTCGTCATCCTGCACGCACTCGGCCAACTGATCTTCTGAAATCTGCCAACGGCAGAGCATGGAAAAGGCCCGCGAGACCTCACGCGACAGCGCGGCCAAGCCAAATACTGCGGTGTCACTGTCGGTCAGCTCCGACGCGACGATGCCACGCCAGACACTCGCAACCTGGAAACTGTCCAGCAGTTGCCACGCCGCTACATTGCCGTTCGGATCTGTCAATGCCGCCTGCATGAACTGCGCCTGCAACCAGCTTGCCCAGGGCATCACCTTCGGCGTCCGCCAGGCAGCGTCCCCGCGTGCTGTATGGCGGGTCGCGATCGCCTCATGCACCGCGCGCGACAAACGCTGGCTCGCTGTCACGATGACATCGAACGTCGTTCTCGCGATCAGATCCTCGAGATCACGCGCTATCCGACGCGCCATAGGTCAGCCGCTAGCCGCGCGCGCCCCGCGCCAATGATCCGCAAGCACCGTGTGAATCTTGTCGAACACCTGCGTCAGCTGCGGCGCTTCTGGTAGCAGCGTGATTCGAAAGTGGTTCTTGTAAGGCGTATTGAAACTGCT
Organism: Pseudomonadota bacterium; assembly: GCA_039033995.1. Lineage (GTDB taxonomy): Bacteria > Pseudomonadota > Gammaproteobacteria > Steroidobacterales > Woeseiaceae > CALBPI01. The sequence continues at coordinate 52,373 of JBCCBP010000018.1, forward strand.
GCCTGGTGCAAGCAAGACGTGTTGCTCTTCGAGCAGCTGCAACGCGAACTGCTCATCGTCAAAGTCAGGCACGATATTCTGATCGACACCGACAAAGGCATACATGGAACCACCTGGCGCTGCGACATTGAGCACATCACTGGCTGCAACCGCGTCGAGCACTGCCTGACGACTCTGGTACAACCGTCCACTGGGTGCCGTCAGTTCATGAATACTCTGGTAACCACCCAGTGCGGTCTGCACGGCCCATTGCGCAGGCACATTGCTGCAGAGCCGCAACGCTGCCAACAATTCCAGGCCTTGCAAATAACCGACGCTCTCCGCGCTCGTGCCACTAATCGAACACCAACCCACGCGATACCCGCAGGCTCTGTACACCTTTGACAGGCCACTGTATGTAATACAGAGCGCGCCATCGGCGAGCGTCGCCATCGGCACAAACGCGGCCCCGTCATATAACATGCTGTCGTAGATTTCATCGGACATCAGTACCAAGCCATGGCGTCGCGCCAGCGCTGCGATGTCTTTCAGCAATGCCTCCGGATAAACCGCACCCGTCGGATTGTTCGGGTTGATCAGTACAATGGCACGCGTCTTTTCCGTGACCTGACTCTCCATCGCTTCAATATCCGGCAGGAATGCATTCTCCGGCAGACAGTCGTAGTGCACTGGTTGGCCGCCGTTCAAGACGACGGACGCAGTCCATAAGGGATAGGTCGGGCTCGGCACCAGCACTTCATCCCCTGGATTCAACAACCCCCGCAGCGTCAGATCGATGAGCTCAGAGACGCCATTGCCGATAAACACCTCATCAACACTGACATCCATGACACCGCGGCTCTGTTGCTGCATGACCACAGCTTCTCGCGCAGGGAAAATCCCCTTCTGATGGCAGTAACCCTCCGCCGCAGGCAGGTTCTCTATCATGGCGAGCCGCATGGTCTCCGGCGTACGGAATCCGAACCGACCAGGATTACCAATATTTAAGTGCACAATTTCATGGCCACGCTTCTCCATCTCATGGGCGCGTCGTGCCAGTGCACCACGAATTTCATAGCGAACGTGTTCGAGACGGTGGCTGGGGCTTGGCATTTCGGGGCTTCTCTGCAAACGGTTTTTCGAACAATAACGCGATCGTCGCAAGATCGAAACGAAAAAAAGACCCGAACGACCGAAATCGTCCGGGTCTGGGTCCGCACGGAGAAGTACGGATGCGTTTGACGCGTTCGTTGGCAATAACGACCGCGTCGGTTGCCTGATATTTGCGTGGCTAGTCGTTGCGCGGATTTGCTGGCGCTGTTGGCAGATGGAGGCCAGCACTTGCAGCGGCTCTGAATCATGCCCTATCGCGACGTGCCCTCGCGGCGATGACTAAGCCTAGCAGTCCCCACGGTGTCGTCCACCCAAATTAGCGATCATAATCGATATTTAACTTTAGGATTCTGCCCTTTCTCATTGTTTTAAATAATAATACTTTGGGCAAAAAAATCGTAGTAAGCGGCTAGAGGCGCCAGCGCGAAGTTGCCATTGTGACCTCATATTGCGCCGCACCGGTTGTCTAAAATACGTCCCAAACCGATGGTTTGGTGACCTGCCCGCTTGTCTGGCTCGCCATGGTCGGCGACAATACCCGGCTGAACGGCGACATACCGGTACTTGGCACCGGTGCCGCCGATCTACCTGAATTAGCGTAACAAAGCGGCTGTTCGCAGCTGTATCAGGAGCACACCTTGGACAAGATATTAGTGGGACTCAAGCGAGTTGTAGATTACAACGTGCGGATCCGCGTCAAAGGCGACGGCAGCGGCATCGAAACAGATGGCGTCAAGATGTCGATCAACCCGTTCGACGAAATCGCGCTCGAAGAAGCGCTGCGCATTAAGGAGCGCGGTGAGGCTTCGGAGGTCGTTGTCGTCTCCATCGGGACCAGCGAATCTCAGCAACAGCTTCGAACCGGCCTGGCTATGGGCGCTGACCGCGCCATCCTGTTAGAAACCGATAGCGCAGTCGACCCGTTGTCTGCCGCCAAGGCGTTCGTCAAATTGATTGAGGACGAATCTCCTGGTCTCGTGATCCTCGGTAAACAAGCCATCGACAACGACAACAATCAAACCGGGCAGATGATCGCAGCGCTGTGGCAGCGCCCGCAGGCAACATTTGCCTCTGAGGTAGCCCTGGATGGCGACACTGCGAAAGTCACGCGCGAAGTGGATGCCGGACTGGAAACGATCGAGGTCGACCTTCCCGCCGTCGTGACCGTCGATCTTCGATTGAACGAACCGCGCTACGTGAAACTGCCCGATATCATGAAGGCAAAGAAAAAGCCGTTGGATACCAAGCCGTTCGCCGAACTGGGCATCGCCATTGACGATGCATTCACAACAACCGCCTATGCACCGCCGGAACAACGCAGCAAAGGCATCATGGTCGAAGATACGGCAGCACTGGTTAGCGCGCTGAAAGATAAAGGACTCCTGTAATGAGCAATATTCTGATTATCGGTGAGCACAGCGAGGGTTCACTCAACGCTGCAGTCGCCAAATGCGTTGCCTGCGCATCATCTATCTCCGGCGCAGAGATCCATGTCATGGTGCTGGGCGATGATGTCGCGGCGATCGCGGCGCAAGCCGCCGCTCTCGAAGGCGTCAGCAAGGTGTTGACCGTAGAAGCCGCACACAACGCAGCACCGTTGGCAGCAGTGCTGGCACCTCAAATCGCTGAGCTTGCCGCCGACTATGATTACGTGTTTGGGCCATCGACGACATTCGGCAAAGATCTCGTGCCGCGCGTAGCCGCATTGCTCGACGTCAATCAGTTGTCTGACATTATGGACGTGGTTGACGCACGCACTTTCAAACGCCCGATCTACGCTGGCAATGCGATTACAACCGTATCTGTCAAACCCGACTATAAAGTGGTCGCGACAGTGCGAGCCGCATCTTATAAAGCGGTTGGAGATCAAACGCCGGCGCCGGTGGAAGCGTTTGCTTGTACCGCAGAAACACCGGACCACAGCCGTTTCGTCTCTGTTCAAACAGGCAGTTCGGATCGTCCGGACCTACAAACCGCGCCCAAAGTTGTTTCGGGCGGACGGGCGCTGGGCAGCGAAGAGAATTTCAAGATTATTTTCGATCTGGCGGACAAGCTCGGTGCTGGTGTTGGCGCCTCTCGCGCCGCGGTGGACGCAGGTTATGTCCCGAATGAACTACAGGTTGGGCAAACCGGAAAGATCATCGCGCCTGAGCTCTACATTGCGATCGGCATCTCGGGCGCTATCCAGCACCTGACCGGCATCAAGGATGCCGGTACCATTGTTGCGATCAACAAGGACGAAGATGCTCCGATTTTCGAGGTGGCAGATATCGGACTCGTTGGCGACTTGTTCAAGGTCATTCCTGAGCTGGAAGCCGCTCTCGGCTAACCGTCTGCGGGCAGCGCGGACACAGGCGCCACACCGGAAGGTGTGGCGCCTTTTTTATTGCATCAATGGAATGGCGAGCAAAACAGCGCACAAACTCCCAGCGACGAACGGACGAAATCGCCGCATGAGTCGTTTCAGGGTCGCTTCGCGAGTCGGGTGTGTCCCATGGCCAACGATGTGCTCTGCAACGACCAATGCGCCTCGCAAATAGCCGCGTCCAGCCAGAAAAAAACCGAACATCAACGCCAGTAATAGCGCACCGACCGCATAGTTATGAACGAGCTGCCACGAGATCTGTCGAACTGCGATGACACCAAGTGCGGCTAACGCCATGGCAATCAAGATAGCGCCCACGTTCTCCGCGCGACGTAGCAGACGCCGCCCTGGCAGCTCCCGAAATAATAACGTAATGACGACGAGCACCAGATAGCCCAGGCCAAAAATCGCCAAGAGCGGCTTGAGTGGGATACTGCGCATAAAGGGGAATCGATCATAGTCGCCGAACGACAAACCACCGGCAAGTAACATCAGCGTCAGACATACCAGCAAGACGCTGTTAGTCACTCGCATACGTAGCGCCACCCGCTGGCGCTCACGCAGGGCACGTGTGTGCTGCGTCAGCCAGATCGAGTCGACCATCAGTCGCAGCGCCGCAACACACCAAGCCAGTGCGGCAAGCAACCCGAACCAAACCAACATGCGATGAAACGCTTATCGGGCGTTGATACGCGTCGCTCAGAGCTGCTCGAGTACGGCCTCTGCCGCGCTGACCTTGAACTCCCCAGGCCCCTCTACGGCAACGATGGTCGCTTTGCCATCATCGACGACAATCGCGAAGCGCTGCCCACGAATACCCATCCCGAATCCAGACCCATCCATTTCAAGGCCTAAGGCCTTGCTGTAATCGCCGTTGCCATCCGCCAACATAACAACACTGTCGCCGACAGAACGTGACTTACCCCAGGCGTCCATTACGAACACGTCATTCACGGCCATACAAGCCACCGTATCAACGCCTTTGTCGATAAACGCTTGTGCATGATCAACGTAACCGGGCAGGTGATTCATCGAGCAGGTCGGCGTAAACGCACCGGGGACCGAGAACAATACGACTCGCTTGCCGGCAAAAAGCTGCTCTGTCGTCATTTGTCCCGGACCATTTTCTGTCATTACACCGAAACCGCCTTCCGGCATTGTGTCGCCTACTTGAATTGCCATGAGATTAATTGCTCCCTGATTGAAATGAAAATTGTCAAAGGCGCCGAAAAGCGCCGCTGAACTCCGAGCATGACGCGAACAAAAACGCGAGGTCGTCGCTACACGGCTGCTAGGCCAATGCTGCCTGGAAAATTACCGGCCTTCGGTAACATGGCCGGGACATCATGCTCCAGCACATCCGTAAGCCATCGACTGATCGCCATGATGGCGTCCAGATCGATACCGGTTTCAAAACCGGATCGATGCAACAGGTACAGCAAATCGTCCGACGCGATATTGCCGGTTGCAGCGGGTGCAAAGGGGCAACCGCCTATGCCACCAATACTGGCGTCCAGCGCCGTAACACCAGCCGCGACTGCCGCTGCTGCATTGGCAATCCCTGTGTTTCGCGTATTGTGAAAATGGCAACGCAGCGGCACGTTTGGCAGCACGTCACGCAATCGCGCCACCAGTCGTGTGACTTGCGCTGGGACCCCGACACCAATGCTATCGGCCAACGCCAACTCATCGGGTTCGGCCGCCGCGACAGCCTTGGCGATATCTACCACTCGATCCTCACTGACATCACCCTCAAAAGGACATCCGAATGCCGCGGAAATAGTGACACCGGCACGAATTCCAGCGGACTTGGCTTGCGCTGCGATGGCCAACCAGTCGTCGATCGATTGTGCAGTCGGTACACCCTGATTACGCTGGTTATAGGTGTCGCTCGCCACGACAGGCATTGTGATTTCATCAACGCCCGCGGCCTTTGCGCGGTCAAAACCGCGCTGGTTGAGCACCAAGCCTATGTAGTCAACGTCTTCACGCGCGGGCAACAACGCCATCAGGGCCTCCGCATCGGCCATCTGCGGTACTCGTTTTGGGTGAACGAAACTCGTCACTTCGATGCGACGTACGCCAGCGTCGATCGCTCGGGTAATCAGGGTCGCCTTTTGCTCCGTCGACAAAAGCTTCGGCTCAGACTGTAGACCGTCGCGCGGACTGACCTCGACGACACTGATTGGGGGTTGCTCCTGAATCATCCGCAGATGCTATCAGAAATTGGTCGGACACTGGTTCGACTCCGTGTTTTGTTGCATTGCACCAAATTTGAATCTCGATTAAAATTGCAGGGATAAACATTAAGGAGCCCGATTCATGCGATTTGAATTAACCGAAGAGCAGCAAATGATCCAGGCGGCAGCGAGAGATTTCGCTCAAAGCGAAATTGTTCCGGTTGCGGCAGAGTTTGATGCTTCCGGTCAGTTCCCTGTCGCGACAATCGCAAAGGCAGGAGAACTTGGCTTCATGGGCATCGAAGTGCCGACGGAATTCGGTGGCGCAGGACTCGACGCGATCTCCTACGCGCTTATGCTCGAGGAAATTGCGGCAGCAGATGGCGCCCACAGCACCATTATTTCGGTGAACAATTCGCTCTATAGCAATGGCATCCTGGGCTTCGGCACCGACGATCAAAAGCGACAGTTCGTGACACCCGTCGCGACCGGCGAAGCGATTGGTGCCTATGCGTTGACAGAACCGCAGTCCGGTTCCGACTCAAGCAACATGCGCTCCCGCGCGGTGCTTTCAGCAGATGGCAGCCACTATGTGATTAACGCCAAAAAATCCTGGATCACCTCCGGTCCTGTGGCCAAGTTTGTTGTTGTGTTTGCAATGACCGACCCTGACGCCGGCGCCCGGGGCGTTTCGGCATTCGTTGTGGATACCGACCAACCCGGATTCAGCCGCGGTAAGACAGAACCAAAACTGGGTATACGGGCCTCCGCTACTTGCGAGATCGAGCTGACGGATTATCGGTGCCCGGTCGAACATCGCCTGGGCGAAGAAGGCGAAGGATTCAAGATTGCGATGACCGTGCTGGATGCCGGTCGCATCGGCATCGCGGCGCAAGCGATAGGAATCGCTCGGGCCGCCTATGAAGCCAGCGTGCAGTACGCGCAAGAGCGTATCGCATTTGGCGCACCCATCGGCTCTTTCCAGATGAACCAGGCAAAGATCGCCGACATGAAGACCCGTCTCGAGGCAGCACGGTTACTCACGCTGCAAGCCGCCTGGTCAAAAGACGCGGCCAAAAAGTCCGGACGACGGAATACGCTGAACGCCAGCATGGCCAAGTTGTATGCGTCAGAAGCAGCAATGTTTATCACGCATGCTGCGGTCCAGATGCATGGCGGTATGGGTTACAGCAAAGAGCTTCCCGTCGAGCGCTATTTCCGCGATGCGAAGATCACCGAGATTTATGAAGGCACGAGTGAAATCCAGCGTATGGTGATTGCGCGCGCTGAGACAGGCCTACGCTAACATCGCCATCACCGTCGCACGCACGAACCGGCGCGACGATGGATCGGAAAGCGGAGTGACTAGAGGTCGTTCTGTGCGACGTGAACGACGAGACCGTCCATGTCTTCTGTGATTTCGATCTGGCAGGTCAATCGACTGTTGTCTTTCCGGTCGTAAGCGGCATCTAGCATGCTGTCTTCCATGTCATCCATCTCGGGCAACTTGCCTTGCCATGCGGGATCGACGTAACTATGGCAGGTCGCGCAAGCGCAAGCGCCGCCACACTCTGCCAGAATACCGTCAATACCATTGTTGATGGCAGCTTCCATTACCGTGTAGCCAACGTCGGCCTGAACTTCTTTTCGATTGTCGTCCTGATCGACGAACACAATGGTTGGCATACTCTATCTCCAATCACAAACCATAAACGAATTGGGGGCGATACCCATATTTTCAATGCAAAAAAAATGGTGGGCAAAAGCCCACCATTTTCGAGTTAACCTGTAGCCCCTTACGGTGCGGCGTCAGCAGCGGGTTCCTCGGTCGTGCTGTCGTCACCGCTTTCTTCGGCTTCCGGTTCAGGCGCCGCGTCGCGACGTGCTTGTTGGCGCGCGATACGCAGTTGCTCCAAGCGCGCTTCGTCAGACTCGATCACCTTGATCCACTGGCGGCCCAGCGTGGCACTGCGCTCATCGTTCGTCGCCTTACGAAACTCCTGTTTGGCCGCGCTCAGGCGGTTCAAGTTGTACAAGCACATGCCGACCGTGATGTTGCTGTCCGACGGACGTTGTAGCCCGCCTTTACGAATACTGGATCGGCCCGCATCCACACACTCCGAGTACTGATCCGTATTCAGATAAGAAATCGCCAGGCGAGCATCCAGATCACCATCAGAGCTCAGGCGGGCCGCTTCGCGCAACGCGGGAATCGCTTTCATATCTTCCGCAGCAAGCGCCCATGCCTGAGAGAGCAGACGGTAGTTCTTGGCGTCTTTGCCAATCGATCCGCTGTTCATGCCCTCTTCCAGCACAACGGCGGCCTTGTAAGGCACTTCACCCTGCAAGTACAGCTGTGCCATCGTGACCAGCTCGGACTCGGTACTCAGGACACCTGCGGTGTACATCGCCTCGTAAACAGACAGCATATTGCGCTCTTCGTCGAGTTCCGAGAAGATCCCGCCGAGTGCCATCCAATACGACTTCTTGGGCCAACCCGCAATCAGCAGTTTCAGTGTGTCACGGACACAACGATAGTCCTCGATTTGGTAACACGCGTAGTACTTGAGGTTGTACCAGTCTTCTTTGATTTCTGTGCCGCGGCGTGTTGCTTCCGCAATCGCTGTATTCAATGGCGAAATCATCTTTTGGAACTGCCCGATTTGCGAGTATGCCTGCGCCAATAACACATAAGGCTCAGGTGGCGGATTATTCGCTTCAGCGAACCAACGATCCAGATATTCAATCGTTTTCTGGTAGTTTTCCTGCGTCGCATACAACTGCGCGACGGTGTAGATCGTCTGTGTCCGCATCTGCGGTTCAACTTCCGGAATATCGATCAGCTCCTGATAGGAGCGAATCGCACAGTTGACATCGCCGCTGCTATAGCAAATGAAGCCTTTGAAGTTGAGCACGTTGCCACGTTCAAAAGACGTCAGTTCATCCCGCAACAGGCCATCGATGATCCGACCTGCACCGGCGAAGTCCTCGGCATCAACCGCCTCCTGCGCTTTGGTCAGCTTGTCGTAGACCGCTTTCGATAGGGCCTCCGCTTTCTTGGTCTCACGCTGCGGTGGCTCATCGTCTTGTGCCAGCGCGGCCGTTGAGCCCAGCATCATTGCGGCCACACTCATCGCAATGAATGCACGTCGCATCAGGCCGAATGTAAATCTAGTCATGCTCGCTACCCTTGCCAACGAAGAACGGTCGCCGGCAGATCAAAGTTATTTCTGCAGTTCGAATCGAATGCGCGTTTCCACACCTGGCACTTCCACCGGTTGTCCATCGACGACCCGAGGCTTGTACTTGAATTTCAGTACCGCATTGGTGGCCGCTCGATTGAATAGGCTACTGGTCGAGTAAGTCACAGTCGGATCTTTAACGGTACCGGATGTGGTTACCGTAAACATCATGTCCACATAGCCTTCGAGACCGCGCGACAGCGCGCGGTTCGGATACACCGGTGCGACCCGAACGATCGGCAGGTACTCACCATCGGAATAGCTCAGAGAGCCAGGCCCCGCGATGTCCGTGCCCGTGCTCACTGTCGGTGCGCGCACGCCGATGGTCGCGACGTCAGGATTGACGTTATCCATCGGTGGTGGCGGCACGTCGGGTGGCGGCGTTTCCGGCTTTTGCGGTTTCTCCGGCTTGCGCTCCTCGCGGTTGACCACTTCCTGCGGTGGCACGCGCACGAAGTCGAGCATTTGACGATCGCGCGGGTCTTGTAATACCTGCTCACCACTTTCGATCAGGAAGTTCATCAAAAACAGTAGAAAGCTGGTTACCACTGCGCCGGACACCAATCCGATGAGATATCTCATGTGCCTTTCCTCTTACTCAATGATCGCCACTACTTATTGATTCGCAGCTAACGAAACATTCTCAACGCCGGCCTCGCGTGCCGCATTCATGACTGTCACAAGCGTCTCATTGTTCGACTTCTTGTCGGCCTGAATGACGACGGATCCCTTCGGATTCTCAGCGTGCAGGCGTTCAATGTTGGCGCGTACCGCACGTGGGTCGATACGTCGACGGTCAATCCAGATCTCATTCGTATCACCAATGGCGACCAGAATGTTCGCATCATCAACCTTGTTAGCTGTTGGTGCATCCGGACGGTTAACGTCCAACCCGGTTTCCTTGATAAACGATGCCGTGACGATAAAGAAGATGAGCATAATGAAGACGACGTCCAGCATGGGCGTCAAATCAATCGCGCTTTCTTCCTCTTCAACTGCGCCGATGGCGCCATTTGATTTACGCATGTTGCGTTCCTCTATATTTACTTAGTGATCCATCGTCAACGAGTCTTCGAGCAGTTCGATTTCTCGCTCAGACCGTCGGGTCAGAATGGTGATCAACAGTACACCGGACAGCGCGCCCACCATGCCCGCCATTGTCGGGATAGTGGCCGATGACACGCCGTCGGCCATCGAACGAACATTACCCGAACCGGACAGCGCCATGACTTCAAACACACGAATCATGCCGGTCACCGTGCCCATCAGGCCGAGCAATGGACACAGCGCGACCAGGGTCTTGATGTATGACAACCACTGCTCGCTCGCCAATTCCACCTCAGAAACGATTGCCTCGCGAATGCGATGCGCATTCCACGAGCGACGCTCGGAGCGCGCTTCCCATTTCGCACGCGCTGCGTCAATGAGCTTGGGCAGTCCCGTGCGATAGAAAATGGTGCGCTCCACGATTAAGAACCACATGACGAATATGGTGACGGCGATCGCTTTAAGCAGCGGACCGCCCGCCTCCATGAAATCACGAACGGATAGAAACTGATCTTCTAACCAACGCATGTGTGGCTCCTAGGCTTTGTGCGCCGCTTCCGAGTGCTCGGCAATCAAGCCAGCACTCTGTTCTTGCAACACGCTGAGCAGTCGCTTAGCACGACCCGACAGGAAGGTGTGGAACAGGATCATCGGAATCGCGACGACCAGACCCAATACGGTTGTCATCAACGCTTGCGAGATACCACCAGCCATCAGTTTCGGATCGCCAGCGCCGTACAGCGTAATCACCTGGAAGGTCTTGATCATACCGGTAACCGTACCGAGCAGACCGGCCAACGGAGCGACCGCCGCAATAACCTTCACAATCAATAGACCACGCGTAATCTTCGGCACTTCTTTTAAGACCGCTTCGTTCAGCTTAAGTTCCAGAGTCTCGGTATCGACACTCTTGTTCTCGGTGTAAGCCATCAGTACGCGGCCAAGCGGGTTGTCTGCCGTTGGGTTACCGACCGACTTGAGCTGCTTGGAAACCTTGCCGTTGGCAGACACCAGACTCAATAACAGGAAGAGTGCAATGATCAGCCCGACAATACCAAGGCCGATAATGCAATAACCAACGATACCGCCATCGTTGATGCGATCAACGATGGATTTCGACTCCACCAATGTGGCCAATACGCCGCCTCGCGTCGGATCGATACCGACGGTGACAGTCTCACCCGCAGATGCTCCGAACAAATCGCCCGCGCTCGAAGTAAATCGGCCTTGTGGCTGCTTCGGTAGCCCCTTTAGAGCACCGGTCTTCGGATTGAATTCCAGATAACTGCCATCGCCGATCATGACGAAATTGCCAATACGCACTACCTCAGAGCTAGCAACCGTATCGTCCGACTGGATCACGTTGGTCTGAAACTTCGCCACTTTCCCTGACTCGACAACTTCCCGCTGCAACTCGAACCAAAGCTGCTCAATCTCTTCAATCGAAGCAAGGTTAGTCGAGCTCGCCATCTTCGTACCCAACGCGACGAGGAAATCTTCGCGATCCGGGTATTGGATGCTGGTCAGTGAGTTAGCGAATTTGCCCTGCGTGTCGCCAGAAACCTGCTGGAGCACACCAAAGAGTTCTTTCAGCTCACCCAGCGCTTCGTCAAGCTCAGCTTCTTTGGTTGCAAGCAAACTGTTATTTGCCTCGAAAGCCGCCTCGAGCTCGGCACCACGACGCTCAGCCGCAGCACGTTCATTTCGCGCTTGGGTCAGCAGCTGTTGCTGCTCTGACTTGCGGGCGTTGAATTCCGCCTCACGTTGACGCGCTTCCGCGGAGTCACGGGTTTGGCCTTGTTGGATCTGGCGCAACAGCTCGTTCAGTGAACCAACTTCTTGCGCCTGTGCTGCTGGCGCTACAGCGAGTACGAGTGCTGCGACCAGTGATGTTATTTTCAGACGTTTCATTTTAGTTCGACTCCCCAGCGTTCACCGGCACCAACAGCAGTTCTGGTGCAATCTTCTTCGTTGCGACCTGCAGGCCCTTTGTCACTTCGGCACGATACTCGTTCGCGATCTCAAATTGACGCGTTTCCGGGTTGTAGCGGCCGGTTACTCCGCCGTCTGACGTCTGGAACAACAGCGCGACGCGTCCGAGACGCAAGAATTGTACGTCCAGCGTCTTACCGTCGACCTCGAGAATATCTGAGTAGGCCTCGATGGTACGGCCGTAATCCACTTCGATCTGATAGGCCTCCATCGCTTTGCGGAATTTCTCCGCCGCACTCACGTCGGGATCTGTCATTAGCGCATTAAGCGTTGCAAGTCGCCCCTGTCTTTCGTCGAGCAAGAACGGGATATCCAGTTCTATCGATCGTTTCAGGCCGGCGCTCATACGCGTAATCAGCGGCAGGATCTGCCGGTTGATTGCGGTGGCGTTCTGCATGGAGACTTCAATTTCAGAGAGTTTCTGATTTTGGCGATCCACCTGTGCCTGCAGCAGCTGGTTGTAGATCTTCAAACCGTCAATTTCTTTGTTGACTGCTCTGAATTCGTCCGTCACGGACCGTGTCTGCGACACAATACGATCGATCCGTGTTTGTGACTGGACCTGACGATCCAGGCGATTGGACTCCGCACGCAGCACAGAATCGACAGACTGAGCACTTGCCGCACTGCCTAGGCAGAACGCTAGCGCCGTTGTCATGATCACGCTGATGCGTGCACCGGTTTTGGACGGTTTCATGAAAACTCCTCAACGATGATTGTAATTATCCAAAAATGGGCCATATCTGTTTTTCCAGACGGATCGCTCCGGCCAGAAACCAAAAATTAATATCTTATGTAACGAAAAAGGTGGCGAGACGCCTCAGCGCAGCGCGACCGGCTGCGTACCGCGGCGCAGGCTGCTGCCATGTGCCGATGTATAGAACTGCTTTCAGCATGTAGGCCTCTTCTCCCCCGAGCTACGCCTGATACGCATTAGTTCCAGTGTGATCTGTTCACACTGCTACCCCTGTGACAGCGCTCGCGACCCCCTGTTGTCGCGACCCGGTGCTGTCGACCGGGGATTGAGAATACCATAGCGAGCATTTCACGCCAGTTTCATTTTCGTTTCGGCGGTCGTCACTGCCCAGATCGGGTTAACGCAGCGACTCATCACGTCCGATTGGACTGCTGCGCGCCCAGCTCGAGCTTCGCGATCGTCACGCGATGCACCTCGTCGGGACCGTCGGCCAGACGCAGCGTGCGGCTGCCAGCCCAGGCGTAGGCGAGACCGAAATCCTGCGACACACCACCACCGCCGTGCGTCTGAATCGCTCGGTCGATCACCCGCAACGCCATGGATGGGGCCACCACCTTGATCATCGCGATGTGCGATCGTGCGACCTTGTTGCCAACCTTATCCATCATGTCTGCCGCTTTGAGCGTCAACAGCCGTGCCTGTTCAATCTCGCAACGCGAGTCGGCGATTTGTTCGCGAACCACGCCTTGTGCGGATAGCGGCCGGCCGAATGCAACCCGCTCATCGACGCGCTGACACATCGCCTCGAGAGAACGCTCGGCGAGACCGATCAAGCGCATGCAGTGATGGATGCGCCCCGGCCCAAGCCGGCCCTGGGCGATCTCGAAACCACGGCCTTCGCCCAGCAAGAGATTGCTGGCCGGTACGCGGACATTTTCAAACAGCACTTCAGCATGGCCATGCGGTGCGTCATCGTAGCCGAACACTTTTAACGGTCGCAAAATCTTGACACCGGTCGTCTTGGTCGGCACCAAAATCATCGACTGCTGACTGTGCCTGTCCGCTTCAGGATCGGTTTTACCCATCAAAATCATGATTTCGCAACGCGGATCCATTGCCCCACTCGTCCACCACTTGCGGCCGTTTATGACATACTCGTCACCGTCCCGTTCGATACGACACTCAATATTTGTGGCGTCAGATGACGCGACAGCAGGCTCGGTCATGGCGAACGCGCTGCGGATTTCGCCGGCCAGCAACGGCTTCAACCAGCGCTCTTTATGTTCCGCCGTGCCGTAACGCTCAAGGACTTCCATGTTGCCGGTATCCGGTGCGGCACAGTTGAAAACCTCCGGTGCGATCATCGAACGCCCCATGATTTCGCACAGCGGCGCGTATTCAAGATTCGTCAATCCCGCGCCCCGCTCGCTTTCCGGCAAGAACAAATTCCACAGGCCCGCTTCGCGCGCTTTGTCTTTGAGTTCCTCCATAATCGGAGGAATAACCCAACGGTTATCCGATTGCTCGATGTAATCGTGATACACCTTTTCGTTCGGATACACGTGCTCGTGCATGAACTGCGTCAGTCGTTCCCGCAGTGCCTCTACTTTTGGTGAGTAGTCAAAGTTCATTCGATGCCCCCGCTCAAAGCCCGTTTCAATCGTTTTAAGTCCCCGGCCGGGTGCCGACAGCCTGAGCATGCGCACCCGTAACGTCTGCGGCGGAGCATACGCGCTCTCGACCGGAAAAAACAACCGACGGTAGACATCGACATCAGGAAACCACTGCACGAGCAGTCTCCCGTTTCTCTCCCCATCTGCTGGACGCACAGAATCCATCCACCTGGCCGCGCAGCATAGCGACTCAGAAATCGGCGATAGCATGCCGAAACCGGAGCGGTTGGATCGGGACCAGTGCCCTCCGCCACATGCAGGGATTTAAGGTCAACGAGTTTGGCGGGCCGGAGGTGATGGTCTGGGAGGAGCTGGAGCCGCTGGTACCCGGCGAGGGCCAGGTGCTGGTTGACGTACACGCCAGCGGCGTGAATTTTGCTGAAACCCGCA
>JBCCBP010000019.1:0-62421 GCA_039033995.1 Pseudomonadota bacterium
GGCCTCGAAGGCGGCAACATCTTCATCGGTCCGCAGGGCCCGAACGGCACGCCAGCTGTCCGTTGTGCTTACAACTTCGCGGCGGACGTCATCTCTGTACCACGCGTTCGTAACTACAGCGCGATGGTCAAAGGTGCTTACGAGCTCACACCAAACTTGCGTCTGAACAGCAAGCTCCTCGTATCTCAGCTGAACTCAGACACGCGTTTCGCGGGCACACCGGTCACCGGTCCGTTCCCGACGATCCCGGCATTCCTGCCGGACGGCGTGACGGTCAACCCGATTAACCCTTATCAGTTGTTCGGTCTGACGGATCCGGAGACGTTCACGCTGTTGTTGCGTACTAACGCTAACGGCACACGTGACAACACGGTCGACGAGCAGATCATCGATACGTACGTTGGTCTGGAAGGTGAAACGGACTGGTTCGACGGCAGCTTCGAATGGCAAGCCAACGTTCAGTTCAACCGCAACCAGACATTCAACCAGACATTTAACCTGGTGAACAAAGAAGTTCTGCAGAACCTGCTCGATACCGGTCAGCTGGATGTCTTCAACGTCACACCGCAGGGTCTGGATGAAGCCGTACAACGCACGGCTAACCACACCGGTACGTACAATGCCGAGCTGCACCGCTTGACCGTTGACGTGCTGGCACGTTTCGACCTTGGCGAACTGCCGGCAGGTCCGATTTCGTGGGCTTGGTTGTTGGAGTACAACGATACTGACTTCGACCAGTTGAACGACGTTGAATCGAACCGTGGTGTGATTGCTGGTTCGGCGGGCGGTGACAACATCAGCGAAGGCCGTATCAACTACTCAGCCTCGTTCGAAGCCGCGATTCCGGTACTGGACAACCTTGACCTTAGCGTCGCTGGTCGTTACGAGACCTACAACGATCCGGGCATCGGTGGTGACTTCACCCCGCAGGTGGGTATCGCATGGCGTCCGACCGAAGGTCTGTTGCTGCGTGCATCTTACGGCGAAGGCTTCCGTGCTCCGGCGTTTGACGAACTGTACGGCAACATCTCGGAAGGCTTCCCGGCCGGTACTGACTTCTACGGTTCTGTTATCGGTGTTTCGCCGGCAACGTCTACCCAGTATCGCGCTCTGACGGGTGGTAACCCAGGCCTGCTGCCTGAGTTCTCGAAGTCTTGGACCTACGGCTTCGTTTACTCGCCGATCGAAGGTCTGGATATCGATATCGGTTTCTACCACATCGAGTTCGAGAACCTCGTTACGACCAACACATTGGGTCGTGAGTTCAACGCTGACTTCGTGAACAACTGTACCGGTAGCTTTGGCGACGACGCGGTTTGTAACCCATTCAGCGCATTCGTTCCGGGCTCGAACGTCATCCGTAACGCAGATGGTTCGGTCAACACGATTTCGTTGCAGCAAAATAACTTCGAGGGTATTTCCACCGAAGGTATTGACGTAAACATCGAATACGCTTTGTCGACCGATGCATTGGGTGAGTTCACCTTCGTGCTGGAAGCAGCCAAGGTACTGAACTACGAACAGCAAATCTTCGCGGACGACCCGATCGCCGATCTGGCTGGTCTGATGGGCGTACCGGATACACGCATTAACCCGCGTGTGACCTGGGCCTACGGAGACTTCACTGTGACAACGCTCGGACGCTACATCAGCGGTCAGGCTGAAACACAGGGCGGTAACGAGTTCACAAACGCAAGCCACACAGAAATCGACTTCCAGGTTGCTTATCAGCTGCCATGGGATGCAACGGTTGCTGTTGGTGCGCAAAACATCATGGGCGAAGAGCCAGAGAAGAATGCCGACTTCTACGGTTGGGAACCATTCGACTTCACGCTCTACAACACACTGGAACGAGTGCCGTACATCCGTTACGAGCAAAACTTCTAAGCGTTGGTTGCTTAAGCAACAAGAAAGCGGGCCTTCGGGCCCGCTTTTTTTTGGCCCAAGGATGGGCCAATGTCGCGAAGGACAGGATGTCCGGGAGCGACGAGGCCCATGGACGGCCTTATGCCGCGGAGACCATGGATGGTCGAGAGCGGCGAGGGCCCAAGGATGGGCCAATGTCGCGAAGGGCAGCATGCCCAGAGCGACAAGCCCCAGGGACGGGTCAAGCGACGGCCCACGCCGCGACGACCGATAAAGGTTCATGCCATCGGAAACACGCTGGTCTACAATAGGCCACTTGCCGGAGGCCGACATGACAGCGCTCAATATCGATTATTTTTTTTCCACGCCGTTTGCTGCCATTGCATACGAAAACGCAGCCGACCTTAACCCGCGTCTGCGTCGCAAAATTCTCGATATGGAAGCGCAAGGCGACCGGCATAGGGATACCACCGTCCGCGACAGCCAAGGTGGCCCTTTGTTTGAAAGCCACTTCGATTTGTTCAAGCTCGAAGACCCGGCGTTTCAGGAGGTCGCGCATTTTTGCCACCGAGCACTGAGCAGCCTGTTGCTACAGGTAAGTCACATAGATAGGGCCACATTCCAGCGGCTCAGCTTTCATTATGACGCGTGGTTTCACGTCTCTCGCAAGCATGCTTTTCAAGGCACGCACAACCATCAGAATGCGAGTTGGTCCGGCATCTATTGTGTCGACCCGGGCGATCCAGCCCCTGAACATCCACTCAGTGGCGTGGTTCGTTTCCATGATCCGCGTGCCAACATTTTCATGTACGCCGATGCGGGCAATGAGCACCTGAAGGATTCAATCAAGCATACGTGCTTTGACCTCACTCATAAGGAAGGCCAGTTAGCACTGTTCCCGTCCTATTTGCTGCACGAGATATTTCCATATTTTGGCGAGCGCCCACGCATCGTTATTGCATTCAACTGCAGTATTCGGCCAACCTGATGACAAGCCGCTTTACAGACCGTAGCGTTTGATTTTCTCGACGAGTGTGGTGCGCTGTAGTCCGAGAAGCTTGGCAGCCCGTGCGACGACGCCATCGCTCTGACCCAGTGCCTCGGCGATCAACTCGCGCTCGACACCAGCGATATGCGCTTTCAGATCAACGCCATCGGGAGGCAAATCAACCATCGCCAAAGGCCCGGGCGCTGCCATCGCTGTTGGGGCAGCAATTGTGGTCGGGTCAATGCCGCTGATCTCGGTGGGTAAGTCCTCAAGATAGATACAGCCGTGTGGCTTCAGTACCGCCAGACGCTCTATCACATTCCCAAGTTCGCGCGCGTTTCCAGGCCACCGATACTCGCGTAACAAGCCCATGGCCGAAGATGAAAATGTCACGCTGATGCGGTGTTTTTGACGCACCCTGCGAAGCATCTCCGTGACCAACGGCTCGATATCCGCTGCGCGGTCGCGCAATGGTAGCAATTCGATATCCACTACATTGAGTCGGTAAAAAAGGTCTTCCCGAAACTGTCCGTTTTCAATGCGTTGCTCAAGATCTCTATGGGTCGCAGCAATAATTCGAACGTCGACGGGAATACTCTTCACGCCACCCACACGCTCTACGACACGCTCCTGCAAGACACGCAACAACTTAACCTGCATCGCCGGAGGCATGTCACCGATTTCGTCCAGAAACAGTGTGCCGCCGTCAGCTTGTTCGAATCGACCAATACGCTGCGTTGCAGCCCCGGTAAAGGAACCCTTCTCATGCCCAAACAGCTCGCTCTCGAGGAGATCGTCCGGGATAGCACCGCAATTGACAGCGACGAATTCGCCGCGTCGACCGGACTGTCTGTGGATTTCCCCGGCAACAACCTCTTTGCCTGTACCGGACTCGCCCTGGACGAGAACCGATGCTGTGGATGGCGCGACGCGATCGATGAGTTCGCGGAGTTCCTGTGTCGCTTTACTATCACCCACTAGTGCTGTTTGCGCCTCGGCGTCTCGCCCACCCACGAGCCGCAGCTCGTTGATGCGTTGCAAGACATCACCCAGCGAATTCAAATCCACGGGCCACGACAGCGCGATACGCGACGCTGATCCATTCGCCATCAGGATGCCTCCTGCTCAATCACAACCACAGGTACGCCCGCACATTGCGCCTCTACATCGGCGCACAGCGTTTCTACTTGGCTGTCGGTCAGGTGATTACCAAGAAAGACTGCGTGAAGGGTGCCTTGTGCAGCCGCCTGCCAGGTCTCTGGTGTGGCCACGCGCACGGTTGGCGCATCAAGAAACTCGATCATGCCTTTCAAGCGCGCCGCGCTTTGATCATCGGCATCAATAATGAGTATGGGGCTGCTGACGGTCATCGAATAACATCCGTTGTTATGTGGTCCAGCTTGTCGATGTGGTGTCGACCAATCGTGCGAAACCTCCTGTTTCGATTACAAAATAATATACGAAGATGACGGGCAGCGTCCATTCAATCCACACAAATTTCGAATAAAGACGTGAGTCTGTTGGCCGCTACCACCAATATGCGAAAGGGAAATCCTCACCGATGATGAAGCAATTCCGCAAATGGATAGGCGAGCCTGATGCAGCACAAGGCGTAGCGTCGAATACCGGCCCCGAACTCGGTTCAGCTCAAGACGACAGCTGTCTCGACACAATCAGCAGTATGTTGAGGACATTTGGTGAGTTCGATATTCCGCTAGAGGACCCCGACCCGCGATTCGCCGACTTATGTAAAGGCTATGCCCGGCACGTTACGCATGGTGCCGCGATCGATGATGAAGGTATCGCAGCGGTAAGTGACGGCACACGCCAATGGGCACGTGTCCGGCAATTTTTTGAACAGCGACGACGAATTGAGAGCGAATTCGTGCAGGAGCGTATTCGCAACTATCGGATCGTGGTCGAAGATATGACGGATGGCCTGCGCGCGATCAGCACTTCGGAAAACAGCACTTCGTCTACGGTCGTCGACAGTCTGGTGATCTTGGACAAAGCCGCGGAAACGGACGATGTCGGTCGAATTCGACGCGCGGTCAAATCGACGTTGGCCGAAGTCGAACAAGCGTTCGCCGCGCAAGCCGCTAACTTTGAGGCACAAATCGCGCAGGCCCAGCGTCAGATGCAGACCATCAAGTCCGACCTGTTGGCGCCAACGCCCTCGACTGAGCGCGATCGAGTCACCGACACATACGTACGGACTGACTTCGAAGCTGCTATCCAGCACCTTGTGTCAATGAGTTTCGTGCTGCGTCAGACGGCTGTCATCGGGCTCGTACGCATCGACAATATGGCCGAGATCAATAGCGACTACGGCAACGGTGCGGGTGACGATGTATTGCGCGGACTCGCGGACTGTCTCGTACGATCGTTTGTACGCCGCTCCGATATCATCGCGAGATTCTCTGGCGACACCTTTGGTGTTTTGTTGGGCGATGTCAGCATCACAAAAGCTGCTGCCGTGCTTGAACGCACCCTGAGCACTATTCCGGAATCAGTCAAAGTTCCCTACGCGGGTGCGCAGACCGTTGTGCAGTGTCGTGCTGGACTTAGTGCGATCCAATTCACGGACACGGCCGACTCAGCAATCGAGCGTGTACGCGGCGCGCTTCGTCAGGCAACGGACGGCGCAGTCCAGGTCTCATAATTCTGCAGATGGGCTAAAGATCCGGGTATTGCCGTCGCTATGCCGGTGAGAAGAAGGTTTTCGTCACCGTTGCCTTCGCATGAAATTGTCTAGCGCTTGAGGGGATAGTCTTGGATCTCGCAACCCTGATTGGATTGATTGGTGCATTCGGCGTCATTTTCGCATCCATCTTTATGGGTGGGTCGGTCAGCACGTTCATCAATGCACCGTCGCTGGCTGTCGTCTTCGCCGGCACCTTTATGGTGGTGATGATGAAATTCAGTCTGAAGCAGTTTCTGAGCGCCGCGAAGGTCGCTGCGAAGGCGTTCATGTTTAAGCTGGCAACACCCCAGGAGCTGATCGAAAAATCCGTCGAGCTCGCTAAAGCAGCACGGCAAGGTGGCATCCTGGCGCTCGAGGAAGCCAGCATCGATGACGAATTCATGCAAACCGGGGTTAACCTGCTCATCGATGGGCATCAGCCGGACATCGTTCGCGAGATGCTGAAAAAAGACATGATGCTTACGTTACAGCGCCACACCGAAGGTCAGAGCATCTTCAAGGCGATCGGTGACGTCGGTCCTGCAATGGGTATGATTGGTACGCTGATCGGTCTGGTACAGATGTTGTCGAATATGGATGATCCGAAGCAGATCGGTCCAGCCATGGCGGTCGCACTGCTGACCACACTCTATGGCGCCATCCTTGCCAACATGTTCGCACTGCCGGTCGCGGATAAGCTTGCGTTGCGCAGTACCGAAGAAAAAGATCGCAAAAAGCTGATCATCGACGCGCTGCTGTCTATTCAGGAAGGGCAAAACCCGCGTGTCATATCCAGCATGCTCGAAGCCTACCTGCCGAAATCTGCGCGGCCTAAAGAAGGCGAGAGTTAACCATCATGTCGGACGAAGCACCCGCTAGCGACGAAGGCGGTGGCGTCCCGGCATGGGTCATGACCTTTGCCGACCTGATGACACTGTTGATGTGTTTCTTCGTACTGCTGCTCGCATTTTCTGAAATGGACGCTGCGAAATTCAAGGAATTGTCCGGATCCGTGAAGCAGGCGTTCGGCGTGCAATCAGAAATTGAGGCACGCACGATCCCGAAGGGCACGAGTGTCATCGCTCGTGAATTCAGTCCTGGCAAACCCCAGCCAACGATGATCAACGAGATCCGTCAATTCACGGTCGATTCGAACAAGAACACACTCGAATTCGATGAAGATGATCAAGACAAGGAAGAGCTCGAACGTGAGGCCGAGCGAATTCGGCAGGCCTTGACCGAAGAAATCGAGGCGGGCTCCGTGGCTGTCGTAACAGACGAGGAACGCGTCATTATTCACATCCTTGAAAAAGCCTCTTTTTCGTCCGGGGACAATCGGGTGCGCGATAGTTTCCGTCCAACGCTCACCAAGATCGCCGACTTGCTCACCGAGTCCAAGGGTCGCATCGATGTCGCAGGACATACCGACAATGTACCGATCTACACGTCTCGGTTCCGTTCGAATTGGGAGCTATCGACCAGTCGCGCTGTGTCTGTTGCGCTGATTCTGCTCGATAACGATGCGTTGAATGGTGATCGATTTACTGTCACCGGGCACGCCGATACACAACCGCGACAACCGAATGACACACCGGAGAATCGCGCCGCCAATCGACGCGTTGATATTCGTATCGTTATTGGCAAAGACCAGGAGTCGCGTAATGTTGTCACCATCAGTGACAACGCGACCAACACCAACTCAGTCAGCACGGAGGTGACCGATGAGCTCTGATACCGCCATGAGCGACGGTGAGCGCACGATGCGGCGCTCGTTTCGGATTCGTGAGAACGCATTTATTCGCTATCGCACGCTCAACCAGCAACAAATGGACGATCTCTTGAATGCGCGGGCAATTGGCCAACCGTCCAAATTTCGCAACCATGCGCAACTCGTCAATCTGGAAGCCAAGTTTCGAGAAGCGTTCACACTATTGGGTCAAGCACCAGCACCAGTCAGAGACTGTCTGAACGCGCTCAACGACAAGATCAATCTCCTGCTGGAGGAGCAGCCCGAGCGGCAGGAAGCCATGCGTGAGATGGTCAAGGGATCTTCCTATCAGTGCGAGATCGGCGCCACCGGGATTCGTTTTGATTGTGAGGAGCAGCTCGAGGAAGGGCAGAGTCTCTTCATTCAGGTCATGCTGACATCAGATCGGCACTATCTCGAGACAACGGGCGTGGTGCGTGCAGAGCGCAAGCCCCTCAATGATGATCCGATGCGGCCCTACGGCGTAGGTGTAGAGTTTATCGGGCTTGGAGAAGGTGAAACAGAACTGCTGATCAAACACCTATTCCAACGCGAAAGTGAGAGCCTGCGAATGCGACGACTAAAGGTGGATTGAAGCGACGGATCGGCACACAGAGTGTGCAGACAACTTAGCCTGCACCACCTAGCGCTCGCAATTCTTCCTGAGTACGTTCCTCGATCATCGGTTGCAACTCCTGATAGCGTGACTGATCAAGCTGCAACCGTCGCAGGGATATATGCTGCCAGTCCTGCTCTGCGATCGCGTCAGTTTGTGTGACAACACGTTCTGCCGCGATGATCACGTCGACGAGCGCCGGCTGCTGGTTAGGGTTGTCTCCGATATGCTCATGCGCATCCATGGTGTCGAGAATGTCATCACTGAACCCCCAGCTTTCGGCGATGCTCCTGCCTACCTGAGGATGCCAGCTATCATCGTCGCACCGAGCCGCCAGATCGACCTCGGCGGCAGGGAACTCAATCGACTTTTGCAACATGTACAACTTGCCGATGTCGTGCAGTAGGCCGGCAAGGTATGCCTGACCAACATCAACGCCATGACAATCCTCCGCAAGGATGGCAGCCGCGGCGGCTGTGCCCACGCTTTGCTTCCAAAGTACGCCAAGCGGTGCGGCGAGCGTCGTGTTCTGTTCCGCAGCAAACAACTGCTCAACGGCGAATGCGACCGCGCGGTTTTTGACTTCCTGCAACCCGAGGCGCATGACCGCTGCGTTCAAATCAGGAATCGCGCGCCCGGTTGGATTGTGGAATGCAGAGTTGGCTGTTTGCACAAGTCGTGAGGTAAGCACCGGCTCAAGGTTGACCAACTTGACGATTTCGGCGATCTCACAATCCTCGCGTTGCAAGGCATCGCGGATCTTCATCACTGCGTCAGGAAATGACGGGAGTTGCACGTCGCCACGCTCGAGGTCGAGCGCCAGCGCGTTCAGGAAACTCATTGCTGCAACCGGATCCATTTCAAACACCCTCTATCGCGAGACCGCGGCGTTGTCGATGCAAGCGAACCAGAAGTTCTGCCTCACCTTTGGCCATTTGGCAATGCGACACGATTTGTTCCGCGTCCGCACCCTGGCGTGCCAGCGTAGTAGCTTCCGCGAAAGCCGGCGTCACCGGCAATGCACGCGGTGCGTTTCGCTCGTGGCTAACTCGCTGCAATTGATCGCACAGAGCGCCAAGTTCCTTGACCACGGAGTCATCGGCCTGATCGGTACTCGCCTGCACATCACGCAGCCGCGCGTCCGTCTCCTTCAGCAGGTCGGACATACGCAACAACAGGCCATCTTGCACGGTGATCTGGCGCCGAACGCCAAGCAACGTGATAAACGTCGACACGAACAACACAGCAAATACAACCGCCAGCAAGGCCGGATAATTTGATGGATCTATCATCATAGTTTGCGCTCCAGATAATCAACAAAGTCACCCATGCGACTGCGTAGTCGCAGTAGTGCCTGACCATGAATCTGGCAGACACGCGATTCGCTGACCTCCAGTATCAAACCGACCTCCTTCAGATTCATGTCTTGTTGGTAATACAACGACAGCACCAGACGTTCTCTTTCCGGTAGTCGCGCTATCGCCTCCGCAAGGCGTTCCTTGAATTGGTCTTCTTCCAGCGCGTCATCTGGCAGCGCATGGTCATCGGATGCCACTTCTGGCGTGCGATCAGAGTCTGCATAGGGTTGACTCAAACTGAACAGCCGGCAGCTCGCCGAATCACGTAAGATCGCCTGATATTCGTCCAGCGGCATATCGAGAGAGTCTGCCACCTGTTGCTCGGTAGGGTGCTCCCCGGTTTCTGTTTCGAGTTTGGCGATTGCGTCCGTGATGTGGCGGTAGCGTCGGTGTACTGAGCGCGGCGTCCAATCGGATTTCCGAACCTCATCGAGTATCGACCCACGGATGCGAATTCCCGCGTAAGTCTCGAAACTCGCACCGCGAGTGGCATCGTAGTGACTCGCTGCCTCAATCAACCCGAGCATACCCGCCTGAATCAAGTCGTCGAGTTCGATATTCGGTGGCAGCTTTGCCATGATGTGATGCGCAATTCGCTTGACGAGGACCAGGTTATCAGTGATGAGTGACTGGGTAGCGGCGTCCGCCACTGTTGATTTTCGCTGTGGGTAACTCATTAGTGGATCCTTCCGACTGTTTTTTGTTGTTCCTGTATCAAGCGTTCGAAAAAGAACTTTAGACCCCCGCTTGGCTCATGCCGTTGCTGCCAACCATCGACGTAAGTCGCTAGTTGATGGAATGCTTTCGCTGACCAACTGTCCGGATAGGCCTCGACAACGGCGCGCTGCTCCTGCACCGCTTTCTTCAAGTAGCCATCCGATGGGATGGTGCCGGCGTGATGCAGCACGACATCAAGAAATCGATCCGTGACACGCAGGAGTTTTTCAAACAGTTCGCGACCATCGACGCGACTACGCGCCATGTTGCTCAGTACATTAAAACGGCGCACACCATAGTCCCGGCTGAACACTTTGATCAGCGCGTAGGCATCAGTAATCGACGCGGGTTCATCACACAGCACGACGAGCGCGTGCTGGGCTGCCTGCGTGAAGCGCGCGACATTTTCAGCAATGCCCGCAGCCGTATCGATAATCAGGATTTCCGGCTGGCGCTGAATGCGACCGAAAGCTGAGATGATCGCGGCTTGAGACGCTTGCGGCAGATCCGCCATCGTCTTATCACCCGACGAGGCTGGAACAATCCTGACGCCTTCAGGACCTTTGAGAATCGCCTGCTCAATGTCTGCCTCTCCTCGCACCAGATGGCCGAGGTTATGAGTCGGCTGTAAACCGAGCAGCACATCGATATTAGCGAGACTCAAATCCGCATCCATCAGCATGACGTCTTTACCGAGTCGCGCGAGTGACACCGCAAGATTGGTCGAAACATTCGTCTTACCGACACCACCCTTGCCACTGGTGACAGCAATCACCTTCGTTGGCTTGGCAGAGACGGCCTGCCGCAACTCCTTTGCCTGCGTTGATTCAGCCATGCGCCGACTCCATTGTCATATATCGTTGCGCCATCTCTCGCTCCTTCGGTAGATATCGCTCAGAAGACGCGTACTCAAGCGCCTTGTTCAGTAGCCACAATCGTTTGCGACTGGCCATGCAAAGATCTTCTGGCACGCGCTGCCCGTCGCTAAAGTAAGTCAGTGGGAGTTGCCGACGAATCGCCACTGAAATGGCGGCGCCCAGTCGGCTCGCCTCATCAATTTTGGTCAGCACGCAGCCGGCTAGAGCAACCTGACTGTATTGGCTGACGACTTCGTCGAGTAAATCGATATCGACGGTGGCCGCCAACGTCAGGTAAACGGAAACGTCGTGCTGTTGGTTGACTAGTCCGTCCAGGGTTGTCAGTAAACGCGAATCGCGCTGACTCACACCCTCGGTATCGATCAAGATCAGTTTGTAATCGCGTAGCTGGTCGAGCAGAACGCTGAGTTCATGCGCATCACTGGCCTCAAAAACCGATACGTTAATGATGCGCCCGAACGTTCTAAGCTGCTCCTGTGCACCGATACGGTAGGCATCCATTGAAATCAAGGCCACGTCGCGCGCGCCATTCGCCAAAACATATTGCGAAGCGATTTTTGCAATGGTCGTGGTCTTACCAACACCGGTCGGGCCAACGAAAGCCGCCACACCACCTTCACTTAATAATGTATCGTCCGTCAGCGGCAACGCAGCGGATAGTGCGGCTATCGGTTGTCGCCATGTGTGCCCGTTAACCGTCTCGTCGATCTTGATCCGATCACAGACGTCGGCGGCAACATCGTCCGCGATTCCCAGCCGCACCAAGTTGCGTCGCATCTCCGCAGCCACGGGACTAATTTCCAGCTGTTCCTGCCATTTCAATGCGCCAATCTTTTCCTGCAACAGAATGCGCATGGCACCGAGCTCATTGCGAATGTCAGCAACGTCGTTATTGGTCGTCGGTCCGATTTCTATCGCAGTGACGTGCGTATCGTCGATGCGATGGGATTCTGCTGGCGCGGCGCCGCGATCGACCTCCGCCAACAGTTCGCGTACATCGTGACTACTGGTTACCGGGCTGTCTGCGGGTGCTTCGCTGGTGGGCGCATCATCGGCTGGTTCAGCCAGCGGTGCATTATCATCGGCCGGACGATTGCGGCGTAGTGCTTGATTGATCAGCGCCTCGTCGTAGTCGAGCGCAGCGATGATCTCCACATAATCACCAACACGCTGGTTGGATAGAATCACGGCGTCCGGGCCTTGCTCTACCCTCACCGCCTTTAAGGCCTCGCGCATCGTTGGCGCTAGAAATCGTTTAATCTTCATCGTCGCAGCTCCCTGCCGCTATCGGGTCGCTCATCCTGCGTTAGCTATTGGCCAACACTCGCCACCATTCGAATTTTCCGGTCATCCGGCACTTCGTTGTAAGCCAGAACATGTAAGTTGCGTATCCCTTTCATCATTTTGGCAAGCCACGGCCGCACCACAGGGCCGACCAACAACACCGCGGACTCACCAGCGGACTCCTGATTGCTGGCCTGCTCCGCCAAAGACTGATGAATACGCTCCACAAGCCCGGGCTCGAGACCAGCAACGCTGCCGTTCTGAGATGAGTTATTCAAAATCTGTTCCAACTCGGGCTCAAGCGTCAAAACTGGCAGTTCTTCGGCGCCAGCACTGATGCTTTGGACGATCTGGCGACCCAGCGCGACCCGCACAGCACTGGTCAAAGCGTCGGGATCTTGACTCTTGGCGCCGTGATCAGCCAATGTTTCGGCGATTTTGCGAATATTGCGCACCGGAATCTGCTCGGCCAGCAGGTTCTGTGCAACACGCAAGATTGTCGCCATCGGCAGCGTCTTCGGCGTCAATTCTTCAACCAATTTCGGAGCGGTCTTCGCCAGACGATCCAGCAACTGCTGCAACTCTTCATGACCAATCAGTTCGTGCGCGTGCTCCTGCAGAACCTGACTGATATGTGTGGCGACGACCGTACTCGCATCGACGACGGTGTAGCCCAGCATTTGTGCTTCCTCCTGCTGGGCGCGGTCAATCCAGATGGCATCGAGCCCGAACGCCGGGTCCTTAGTTGGCAGGCCGTTGAGCTCACCGAATACCTGACCCGGATTAATGGCCAACTCCTTGTCGGTCTCAATCTGCCCTTCACCGAGTGGCACGCCCATTACCGAAATTCGATATTGGGCCGGCTGCAGATCCAGGTTGTCGCGAATGTGTACGGCAGGCAACAGAAAGCCTAACGTCTCTGTGAGCTTGCGCCTGACGCCTTTGATCCTGTTGACCAACGGACCACCGCGCTGTCGATCGACAAGCGGAATCAAACGGTAGCCAACCTCGAGACCGATCACGTCCAGCGGCGTGACATCGTCCCAGGACAGGTCACGCGTTTGTGGCTCCGGTGCCGGCGCCGCTTCGAGGACTTCTGGCTCAGGAGGCGGCTCGCGGGTCATTCGATAGCTGGCATAACCACAGATGGCTGCCAACGTCAGGAACGCGAAATTCGGCATACCGGGAATCATGCCTAGCGTCAGCATTACGCCCCCGGTCACAGCGAGGGTGCGCGGTTGCTTGAACACCTGCGAAACGATCTGTCCACTCATATCCTGAGCTTGCGAAACTCGCGTCACGATCACGGCGACGGCCGTCGATAAGAGTAGAGACGGCACCTGCGCGACCAGGCCATCCCCGATCGTCAATAGAACGTAAACCGTGCCCGCCTCCGCAAACGAGAGGTTGTGCTGAATCGTACCGATCAGCAAACCACCGATCACATTGATGAATAAGATCAGAATGCTGGCTATAGCATCACCGCGAACGAATTTACTGGCACCGTCCATCGCACCGTAAAAGTCTGCTTCGCCGGCTACTTCTGCTCGCCGGGTACGGGCGGTGTCCTGATCGATAAGACCGGCATTCAGGTCCGCATCAATG
Organism: Pseudomonadota bacterium; assembly: GCA_039033995.1. Taxonomy (GTDB): domain Bacteria; phylum Pseudomonadota; class Gammaproteobacteria; order Steroidobacterales; family Woeseiaceae; genus CALBPI01. The sequence goes on from JBCCBP010000019.1 coordinate 13,743, forward strand.
GCCATTTGCTTGCCAGGCATCGCGTCCAGCGTAAACCGCGCGGTGACCTCCGAGACCCGACCTGCGCCTTTGGTGACAACCACAAAGTTAATAATCACAAGGATGCTGAAGACCACGAGACCGACCGCAAAATTGCCGCCGACCACAAAGTCGGCGAATGCCTGAATCACGTCGCCTGCGGCACCAGTTCCGGTATGACCTTCCAACAGCACGACGCGGGTCGATGCAATATTCAGCGCAAGTCGCAACAGCGTCACCACCAGCAAAACCGTCGGGAACACCCCAAAGTCGAGCGGTCTGGCGACATAGATCACCGTGAGCAGGATAGCGAGCGACAGCGCGATATTGAACGTGAACAGGGTATCGAGTGCGAACGGCGGCAATGGCACGATCATCATCGACATGATGACCAATAGCAGTACCGGCACGCCAAGACCGCTACCCACTTTCCGCACATTAGCCATAGACAAGAGTGCCGCCATCAGTCTGACTCTCCGCTGCCAGAATCTTGATCACCACGCACAAACTGCGACTCATCAACCTCGGGGGTCGGTCGCGGTGGGCGATTGCCCGCGAGCCGTGGATCTTTCAGCTGGAAAATATAGGCGAGCACTTGCGCGACGGCTGTGTAGAGCCCCGCGGGAATCGGCTGTCCTATTTTTGTGCTATGGAACAATGAGCGCGCCAACGGTGGCGCGCTAAACAACGGTACGCGATGTTCTTTTGCCAGCTCACGAATTCTCGCGGCGACAAGATCCTTGCCTTTGGCCACAACCTCCGGTGCTGCCATCCGCCCACTGTCGTAGCGCAATGCAACAGAGAAATGTGTCGGGTTAGTGATGATGACATCGGCGTACGGCACTGCGTCCATCATACGACGCGTCGCTACCTCTTGTTGCATCTGTCTGATGCGTTGTTTGACTTCCGGACGACCGTCCGTTTCCTTGGCCTCGTCACGCACTTCCTGTCGTGTCATACGCATTTTCTTGGCAAACTCGAACAACTGCCATGGCACATCGATGGCAACCACAACGATCAGCGCCAGACTCACGACAAGGAGTGTTGATAACGCGAGCCACCCAGTCTTGACCAATGCCAAAGTGATTGGCATGTCGCCCAAGCGCAGCACATCATCGGCGACGTATCGCATCCAAAACAACGCAACCGAGACGACCAATGCCACTTTCGCAATAGACTTGCCCAGTTCAACCAACGCTCGCATGCTGAACATGCGCTTGAGACCTTTAGCGATGCTTAGCCGCTCTAGCTTTGGCTGCAACGATGAGCCACTGAACGAAACACCGCCGAGCATGACGGAAAACCCGAATGCCGCCAGCACACAAACAACGCCAACCGGCAGCAGCAGCCACAAGGCTTGAAGCCCCTGCTCCGCAATAGATGCCGCCATCGCACCCGGTTCGAAAACCCGTCGTCTCTCTATGACAAATCCCGCGGCAAAGCGATCTGCCAGCCGGTTGCCGAGCTGTGGACCAAGCACCAGCAAGGCCGCACCGGCCGCTACCATAACGCCTGTCGTGGTGAGCTCTTTCGAGCGCGCGATATCTCCCTTCTTGCGCGCGTCCTGCAGGCGCTTGGGCGTCGCTTGTTCAGTGCGCTCCTGACTACTGCTTTTTTCGTCAGCCATCAGGGCGCCTCCTGAGTCAGGTCACGAATGACTTGCAGCGCGTTGGGAAACAAGCTGTCAAAAGTCTGGTCAACGACACCGACCCCGACATAGAGCACAAGAAAACCCAGCAACATCGAGATCGGAAACCCGACCGCAAACAAGTTCATCGATGGTGCGGCGCGACTCATCACGCCAAACGACAGATTCACGATGAGGAGCGTTGTCACTGCGGCCAGTGCAATACGAATTGCCCCCACGAAGAGCTGACTGCTCCAGGTCAACACTGCACCCGCGTCGAGCGATGACACAAATCCCGTACCAGGCGGTGCGGCAGAAAAACTGTCGAACAACAACCGGATCAATGCGAGGTGACCGTCGACCGCCAGGAATATCAGCAGTGCCAGCATCAGATAGAGCTGGCCAATGACGGGCACATTGACGCCACTAACCCGGTCAATGAAGACGGCGAAACCGAGCCCCATACTCATCGAGACCGTTTGTGCACCGAGCGTGATGGCATCGAATACTAATTGCACGATGAACCCCATCATTAAGCCCAGTGCTACCTCCTGCAATACCGCGACTGCACCAGCGATACTCATGATGAGCAGATCCGATGACGCGGCAGGTACGAGCGGGGCCATCGCAAGCGTCATGGAAATCGCAAACAGCGCACGAATACGCACCGGCACAAAAGCACCTCCGATTGCTGGAATGGCCACAACAAAAGCGGAAACACGAATCAGTGGCCACAGGTAAACCTGCATCAGCTCGATCATGTAGGTCATCGGAATCGTCATCGGCTTACCCAAGCAATGATGGGATACTGAGGAACAGGTTACGGGTGAAATCGGTTATCGTGCCGAGAATCCACGGGCCACCGACCATCAATGCGGCACCAAGAACCATCAACTTCGGAATAAACGACAACGTCATTTCGTTGATCTGCGTTGCGGCTTGGAGCATGCCAACCAGTAAACCGATCAGCAATGCTGACAGCAGTAACGGCGAGGAGATCATGAAGGTCACCCACAACGCCTGCTGCCCAAGAGTCAGTATCGTTTCTGGTGTCATGATCGCGCGCCTAGAGGTAGAAACTCGATGCCAGCGTGCCGAGCAATAGCGCCCAGCCGTCCACTAGGACGAACAGCATCAATTTAAACGGCAAAGAGATCAGCATCGGTGACAACATCATCATGCCCATCGACATCAATACGCTCGAGACCACGAGATCGATAATCAGAAACGGAATAAAGATCAAAAAACCGATCTGAAAGGCGGTCTTCAACTCGCTCACCATGAAGGCCGGGATAACGACTGAGATCGGAATGTCAGCCACCGTATCGAAGCCATCAAAGCCCGCGATATCCGCAAACAGTTTGATATCCGCATCGCGGGTCTGGTCAAGCATGAAACCGCGTACGGGTTGCATACCGACCACGAACGCCTCTTGCATCGAAAGCTGACCTTCGTTGTAAGGTGTAATCGCCGTTTCATGAATCGTCGATATCACCGGCGCCATGATAAAGAATGTCAGAAACAGTGAAATGCCGATCAATACCTGGTTGGGCGGCGTCTGCGCGGTGCCCAATGCCTGACGGAGTATTGAGAGCACGATGATCAAGCGGATAAATGCGCTCATTGACAACAACAACGCCGGCAACAGCGTTAGCAGCGTCATCAGGATCAGAATCTGCAAACTTAAGCTCAGTTGTTGCGGGCCATCGACACCGGCATCGGGGATCACCAATGGCAACGGTTCCTGTTGCGCACCCGCAAGGCCTGGCAACAAAATCAGCAAAAGCCAGATCACCCGATAGACACTCGTCTTCATGCGGAATTCTTCCCCTGCGCCAAGTGCAGAAGTCGCTGCAAGCGATTCGCGAAACTGGTGTTTCCTGAGGGTGAAGCGGCGGCTTCCGCCAGCGGTTCCGCTAGCGTGTGCAGATGACTGATCGACTGACCGGTCACACCAACCAACACCTGTTGACCGCCAACGTCGATAACCAGCAACCGCTCACGGTGACCAATGGCCTTACTCGCGACGACTCGCAGCGCGCCCGCATCGCCGCCCAGATGTTGCCTGCCACGCGACAATAGCCAGGCGCTGACCGCAATGATCGCGAGAACAAGCACCAGATTCAGTATCAGCGACACCATATTGGCACTGGTCGGGCCAGCCGTTGGAAGAGACTGTGCAGCGGTCTGCGCGGGTAGTGACTTCGTCGCCAGCAACAGCCATAGCGCTGCTATGTAACGTTTCATTCGCACTTGTCCTAATTCAGTGTGCGAATGCGTTCGGCCGGGCTGACAACATCGGTCAGCCGAACACCAAACTGCCCATTGACCACGACGATTTCACCGTGGGCAACCAATGTACCGTTGGCCAATACATCCAGTGGTTCACTGGCACTTCGGTCCAATGCGACGACAGAGCCTTCAGCCATGTTGACGAGCTGCCTTATCGAGATACTGGTGGTGCCAACACGCAGCGCCAGATCGACCGATACATCCAGTATCAGATCCAGATTGACGTCTGCGCTTTCGCCGGGCTCTCTGGGTTGCTCAGCATCCAGTGTGTTGGGCGCATACTTCTCCTGCGCTTGTTCGGCGTCGGATTCTTGCGGCTGATCGGTTTCACTCATGCGGATCTTCCTTGATTCACAATTAATGGGTTGAAGGTGGCAACCATTCCGACAAACGGAATGCGTTTATCGACTCGTGCGTGCCGAATTGACCTAACGCGCGACGTTCTCCCTGCACCAGTAGTGCTGCCAATTCGGGGTCATTGAGCGGCAGCAACTCACCAGGCTGCAGACTGACGACGCGCCGCAATGGCAGACGCATCGCGCCGACACGAACCTCGGCGAGCACATCGGTCTTGGCCAGATGGCTGGAGATGCTGTGCTGCCAGTGCGGATCGCCGATAACATTGCGTGCGTTATTGGCGCCTTCCAGTTCATCCGCGACTGAGGCGATTTGTTCCATCGGCAATATGAAATGCAAATGCCCCTTCTGCATCCCCGCCTGCACGAGGAAGCGACAAACAATAACCTCATCTTTCGGTTCGACGTCGACGCCAAGCGTCGGATCGAATTCAGTCGTCATAATTGTCGGTGTGACGGCGATCAGGCGCTCCCAGGCTGGCGCGATCACCGTCAACATTTTCTCACTAGCTAGTTCACTGACACGGAGCTCGCCCGGCGTGAATTGCTGGCGCACCGCGACATCATCTTGCTGCTCGGGATCGTCGACAACAAATCCGAAGAACGTATCGACCAATACTTTCAACAAGGGATTGCTGAATACGACAATAGCGTGATGCGGCAGTGGTGCGAGCGCAACGCACTTTGTCACCACAGGCGCCGCGAGTTTTGTTGTTGCGGTCGCATAACTGGCAGCGAAACTTTCTTCCGCTGTCACGACAACCGGTTGACGCAGTAGCGTCGACCAAGCTGTCGACAAGCGCTTCGCCATTTCGAGACAAATACCTTGTAGCAGCGGGAAACTACCGTAGTTGATGTAGGCGTCCGGACGAATCTCGTAGCGCCGAACGTCGGCCGCTTTGCTTGTATCGTCGCCAGTACCGATCACGCCAGCGCTGACACCTTCCATCAATGCTTCTTTCTCGTCGTCAGACAGTAGCGGCTCGTCCGTACCCGCTTCGCCGGCACCGTCCGCTGCTTCAAGCTCGTCTTGAACTTCCTCCGACATTACTGCACCACCAAATTGGTGAAGTAGACGGCCTCAATACCTTCGTTGCCAGTTTGCTCCTTCAGGATCATATTGATCTCTGATAGCGCCTGCGCGAGCATTTGTGTTTTCCCTTCGCGGGTGTTCACATCGGACAGTTTGACGTCGCCGTACAGCAGAATGAGGTTGTTGCGGATCACGGCGTTATGCGTCTTGATGGCTTCGATCACCGCTTCGTCGCGCGTCATAACCTCCAGAGACATCTGCAGGAAGCGGCCCTTGCCACGTTCATCGAGAAAATTCACGAGTAGTGGCGGATGAATGCCCTCATAGATGGCGTCCTTACCCATCATCTCTTCCGCTTCAGGCGCCGCCTCTTCCGCTGCCGCGGGTTCATCCTTGTTTAGAAACATCGGCACCGCGACACCGGCGCCCGCTGCAATCACAGCGACCAATGCGATAAGGATGATGTTCTTTTTGCCTTTCGGCGCTTCAGCTGCGTCGTTGTCTGCCATGTTAGCTCCGTGCTGTCAGTTCAATGCAGGTTTGTCTGCAGGAACTAAAGCAAGCGCTGTGCCAACAATTGTTTCTACTTTATTTTCAGCGAGTTAAGAATTGACAACCTTCGAGCGACAATTTTTTGACGTCTTGCCGACACGGCGTGCCGGTGCCGGAAATTAGACAAAAGTGTCGATCAAACCTTGCGTAGTGCTCGCAGCTGACGTCACCACTTCATCCGCGTCATCGGTATTGCGGGTGTCGTCGCCCAGTTTCGCATTGTTGGCAACGGCTTCCTGACCGTCCGTATCTCGATGGCCGCGTGTAAAGTCACCAACACTGGCCTGTTCCAGCGACAGACCTTGCTGCTCCAATGCCTCGCGCAAGCGCGGCAGAGATTGTTCTATCGCCTCGCGAGTCAGACCGTGCGTCGCGTTGAACTGGATGCGTGCCTGCTGGTCCTCAACCTCGATCATTAACTCGACGGGTCCGAGATGTTCGGGGTTCAGTGAGATCTGTGCACTCGGGACTCGAGCGCTAACCGCCCATGCAACCCGTTGCGTAAAGTCGATCGACCAATTGGGGCTGCTTAACGGACGATCGATCATCAATACAGCTTCGCCACCTGACAGCGTCGTTGTCGCGCCGACTGACAGGCTGGCTAATGCAGGCAGCACACTGCCCTGACGTAAGTCACCGGACGGCAAGCTGATTCGGGAGAGACCCCCGAGCGATGCTAGTCGGCCCCCCGTCTTCGAACTCGATGATGTCGCACGTGCCGTGTATTCCGTCGCAGCGTCGGGCGAGGCTTTCGCGATCAGCGCCGCGCGCTCGGTACCTGGCTGTAGCGGCGCCACCTTCGTCGAGAAACGATCAGATCTTGCCGCGACAGCGATCTCATCAGATGTCGATACATCGTTCGTCAGACCGCTCACAGATGTGTCGTTGGTCGGCTGCGTGACCTTGCGGGGATTCGAACGTGCGTCACTTTGCGACACCAGGGCATTCACAACAGATTGAACGGCGACCTGACTCACCTCTCCTTCACTTTGAGTCGCCGTTGCTGGTGAGGATGGCGGCGAGCTCAAGCGTAGCGAGTCAATCGCCGCAGGCATCAACACAACAGGTTCTTCGAGAATCTCACCCGCAGTGGTATCGGAGACGACGGTAGTGGGCGCTGTTGGGTTTGCGCGTACAGAGGTCGTGATTGGAATCGGTAGCGTCGTGTCAGCGCCTTCCAACACGACCGGCGGCCATGATGTCAATCGAGCATCACCACGCATGTTCACGATTGGCGGTGCGGGTGTCACTAGCGAGCCGTCACTGGAAGGCGGACGCACTCTGTCTGCTTGTTGAGTGAATCCAGGCGTTGCCGTTTCGGTCGGCAGGATGTTGCCGCCATCCGGCAGCGGCTTGCCGCGGCTTGCATCCAGCAATGACGCAGCAAAAGCGAGTGCAGCATCGATCTCACGCTCACCGGTGCCGTCTGTCTGATCGCCACCGGTCACACCAAGTGTTGATTTTGCGGGAATTTTTGCGTCGCCAGTTAACAAACCAGCCAGGCTGTTAGATATGCTCATGGTCGTTCTCAGTAGGCTGTGAGCGGATAGGCCGCTCAACACCAATAGTCAGTCAAACATTGCTGTAGTGAATATTGCAGATTTCATGCCAGCTATTGCGCTTGTCGGATCCTGGCCATCAACGCCCAGGCGTCCGCTTCCTTTTGCGCAATAAGTTCACTACGCTGTTGCTCTGTGTTGAGTAGTTGCTGATCCATGTGATCGAGCGATTCGTTGCGTGTGCGCAGCCGTTGCCATTCCTCGCGTACGGATCGCAAACGCAAGCCGTGTTGTTCGGCGATTTCTCGCTGCGCATCGACGGCTCGATCCAAACGCCGCAAGAAACCGTAGTAGTCCTCCCAGTGCTGCGCTTGCCATTGCTCACGTGTAGCGGGTGGTGTCAGATATTCCTTGCGGTACTCAATGAGTTCTTGCAGTAGTTGCTTGGCCGCTTGAACGTCGTTCGCGACCGTAGCCAAATGCGCTGCCGCATTATCCTCCAACCGACTGGCATACCTGCGGACAGCCGCCAGTTTTTTGCGTCGATTCGAGCTCATACAGTCGTTCCCGGAGCAAACAGCGCCGCCATGTCGGCCAGACTGGCTTCTCTATCGACAGACTCGTCGTTAGCCTGACGCAGAAACACTTGAATCGCGGGCCAAAGCTCAATCGCCTGATCGAGTAGCGGGTTGGTGCCCGCCTGATAGGCACCAATCGACAACAGATCCTTGTTTTCCTGATACACGCTGTAGAACTCCCGCAGCTTCAGAATGAGCGCACGATGCGCTTCATCGGTGATCTGCATCATCGCGCGACTGACCGATGCCTCGATGTCTATCGCGGGATAGTGCCCTGCTTCCGCCAGACTACGTGACAACACAATGTGTCCATCGAGAATCGCGCGCGCCGAGTCTACAATCGGATCATTCTGATCATCACCTTCTGCCAACACCGTATAGATAGCGGTAATCGATCCGCCGTCTTTTGCACCGTTTCCGGCACGCTCAACGAGCTGCGGTAACTTTGCGAACACCGATGGCGGATAACCCTTGGTCGCTGGTGGCTCACCGATCGCCAAAGCGATTTCACGCTGAGCCTGTGCGTAACGCGTCAACGAATCCATCAACAACAGCACCCGCTGACCGCGATCGCGGAAGTACTCCGCGATACTGGTTGCAAGCGACGCGCCCTGCAGGCGCATCAGTGGGGGATCGTCGGCTGGGCTCGCCACGACAACGGCGCGCTCCATACCACTGGTACCGAGCGTCTGATCGACGAACTCCTTCACTTCGCGACCACGTTCACCAATCAAGCCAACGACGATGACATCGGCATCCGTGAAACGCGTCATCATGCCCAGCAAGACACTCTTGCCGACGCCGCTGCCGGCGAACAGGCCCAGTCTTTGCCCGCGACCGATCGGTAGCATGCTATTGATCGCCCGAATACCGACATCGAGCGGCTCACTGATCGGCTGCCGCGCAAGCGGATTTATTGTTGGTGGACTGAGGTCAATACAATCACCACCTCTCAATTCTGGGCCACTATCTAGTGGACGACCACGACCATCGATCACGCGACCGAGCATATCGGTGCTGACCATGATGTGTTTGAGACTACCGATCGGCACAACACGCGCATCTGGTGCGACACCGTGCATCTCCTCGACCGGCATCAGATACAGGCGGTCACCCGAGAAGCCAACAACCTCTGCATCGACGGGCCGCCCTTCTTCGCTGATCACCCGGCAGTAGTCGCCGAGCGCAGCGCTGCAACCCTCAGCCTCCAGCGTCAGGCCCACCGTACGCCGTAGACAACCTTCAACCACGAGTCGGGTAGCAGTCGATGCCTGTCGTTGCCGCGCTTGCAACCGCTCGGCCAAAACTTGGTGTTGCGTGTTCGCTAGCGCGTTCATGATCTGGCGTCACCGATAAGCGCACTGGCGATTTGCTGAATACGGTGTTCTATCGTGGCATCGATCGACGATTGACCACTATTGATCCTGCAGCCGCCGGCAGTCAGTGCCGGATCGGCAATAATGCGCCAGCGGGTCTCAGCAGTCTCCGCCTGCTCCTGCATCATCTCGGTGAGTCTCGCTGCGTCGTCCGGATGTGCATGAATTTCGATGGTATTCGACGCCACCGGCAACTTTTGTACAGCGTCTCTGACCAACCCGCGTATGGCTGCAGGGTCTTGCGCGAGCTCACGTCGGAACAAACGAGCGACAAGTGCGACGACCATCTGCGTCAGCTGGCTTTCCAATGCCTCGTCGAGCGATTGCAATGGCTGCTGGAGATAATCCAATGCTTGTTGAAGCAGCTCCCAGCGGCGCTGCGTTTCGGTATGACCCGCTTGCATACCATCGTTGTAACCCGCCTCACGGCCCGCCGCCCAGGCTTCGGCATAGGCCTCTTCGTAGGCCTGTTGTTGCAGCGTCTCAAGCTCGCCGGCTGTCGGCATCGGGCCATCGGGAAACTGTGGCGCTTGCCAGCGCTGCGACTCAGACTCAGACATACTCTTCATCGCCATCACCAAGATTGATGTCGCCGGAATCGGCCAATCGACGTGCAACCTCAAGGATCTCTTTCTGCGCTTGCTCAACCTCACTGAGCTTCATCGGCCCGCGAACTTCCATATCCTCTTCAAGCAGGGCGGCCGCGCGTTTGGACATGTTGCCGAGCAACTTACGTCGCACACTTTCATCAGCACCTTTCAAGGCAACGACAAGCACATCGTTCGATATCTCTCTGAGCAATGCCTGAATACCTCGATCATCAATATTCAACAGGCTATCGAATACGAACATCATGTCTGCGATGCGTGCACCAAGCTCGGCATTCTGGTTGGTAATCGAGTCGAGTACGGCCTCACCTTCAGCGTTCGTCAGTGCGTTAACAATATTTGCAGCGACTCGGTCGCCACCGACTTTGGCGGTACGGCTGATGTCGATTGTGGACGACTTACTGGCGATTAATGCTTCGATCTCTGCCAACGCGCTTTGCTGAACATCGTCAAGACGCGCGATTCGCATAACGACTTCCGCCCGCAGGTCGGCATCGAAAAGCGCCAACGCTTCCGCCGCCTGCTCACTTTCGAGATACGAAAACACAATGGCCACAATCTGCGGATGCTCGTCTTTCAGTAGTTGAACGATTGCCTCCGCGCTCATCCACTTGAGCGTATCGAAACCATCGGCATCGGCGTCGACGAGAATGCGGTCGATAAAAGCGTCCGCTTTGCTTGCACCGAATGCGTTTGTCAGCACGGCGCGAATATAATCCTCGGCGGCTACACCGAACGATGTTTCGTCATCGACGGTGGTCACGAACTGCGATAACACGTCATCTGCGGTCTCACGAGTGACGTTACGCAAGCCTGCCATTGCCATACCTACTGCCTGGACCTCTTTTGGCTTCATGTGCTGTAGCACACGCGAGGCCTCCTGTTCGCCGAGGGTCATCAACAAAATGGCAGCGCGCTGTGTACCGGACTGATCAACATCACTCGCCATCGGTCTCTATCCACTTACGCACGACCTGCGCTACCCGCGCGGGATCATGACCCGTGATATTTCTCGCAGCATCAACCTTGTCTTGATAACTCAGGGCACCTGCCGGCTGGCCGTCGGGGCCTTCCAGCACACCACCCACTGTGGCGAGGGCTGCATTGGGTGACTCAAGAAGATTCGGCATGCCTGCGGCTGCAACGGGTGTCACGACGCTTTTCAGCATCGGCCGTACGATTCCGAAACCGAGAATAAGCGCCAGCAAGACACCAGTACCTTGCTTGATGAGCTCACGTATCGCGGGTTGTTCCCAGAATGGCGGCGACTCAACCTCTTCCATCATTTCCGGCGACTGAAACGGCACGGCAGCGACTTCGATGGTGTCGCCGCGCGCAGCGCTGAAGCCCACCGCGTTCTGCACGAGACGATTGATCTCACCGAGTTGCTCCGGAGACAAAGCCGCTGTTATCGGCGTCGTGACCGCAGCCTCACCTTCGTCGTTCGCATCGGCTTCCGTCTCTTCTGCGACAGGCTCGGCAGGTGCTGGCGCGGTAAACACCGCCTCATCAATCAAGACTGCAACGGTGATGCGTCGCGTATTGTAAGAGGGCGATCGGGTGCGGCTGATGGTGCGATCCACTTCGAAATTGCGTGTCGACTGCCGCGTTGAGTTCAGTGTATCCGCGGCATTAGCGGATTCCGGGTTTACCTGACCACCAGCTTCCGGTGGCGTGTTTGCGATCGCACCGGGAATTCCCGCCTCAAGACCATCGCCGGATTTACGTTCCTGTTCACTGATTTGCTCGCTGCGTACGACAGTGTTATTGGGATCGAATGACTCACGGGTTTGCTCGACCATTGTGAAATCGAGATCAACATCGACCTGTGCCTGCACATTCCCAATCCCGACAACTTGCGCCAGCATTGTTTCGATCCGCATTCGGTAGTCCTGCTCGATCTGTTTTTTGATCGTCAGTTGTCGAGCGCTCAATTTTTCAGACTCCGCCGCGGAGTCGGTACTCAGCAGACGTCCGAATTGATCAGCGACGGTAACGTCTCCAGCGGTCATGCCGGGAATACTGCCGGCCACCAAATTTGCGATCGCTTCGGTTTGACCATCCTCCAATGCCTGACCGCCGTAGAGCTGAAGAAGAACCGATGCCGTTGGTGTTTGTTGGTCACGGATAAACGCCGTCTGTTTCGGGATGGCCAGATGAACCCTCGCATCTCGTATCGCCCGTAACGACTTGATCGTGCGCGACAGCTCCGATTCAAGTGCATGTCGATAGCGCGCGGTTTCCATGAACTGGCTGACACCGAAACTCGATTGCTCACCGACACTCTCCATGCCGCTAGCCGCGGCCGGCAATCCCTCGGTCGCCAATTGCAAACGTGCGGCATGGGTTTGGTCCGATAGCACCCGCACGGTACCGCTACCACTATCGAAATCGTTCTCGATGCCGGCACCGGTCAATGCGGTGACCACCGCCGCCGCATCGCGTGACTCCAGGCCTGAGTACAACGTAGTGTACTCGGGCTCCTGGGACCACAAAACAAACCAAAAACCGATTGCGATACTCGCCGCCACGCCAATGAGCGCACCAAACTGACGCACTGCGGGTATGGCGAGTACATTCGCCAACTGCACCTGAGGTACTGCAGGCGTGGCGACTTCCGTGTTCACTGATCCTTCCATGATCTATCTTCCGTCAGCCGCTTACACCGGCATATTCATCACTTCCTGATAGGCGTTGACGAGTTTGTTGCGCACCTCGGTCATCGCTTGAAACGACAGACTTGCCTTTTGCAGCGAGATCATGACCTGGGTCAAGTCCGCTCCTGACTCGCCCGCCTCGTAAGCGCTGGCTTGCTGGCCAGCTTCCGCTTGCAACGTATTGACCTTGTTGATCGACTCGCTCAGCAACGATGAAAACTCGGTGTTGCCGGGCTGATTGATAGCAGTAGGGTTATCCAGTTGCGCGTTGAGTTCACGAATCTTTGCGAGCATCGACGCCGTGTTGATTTCATTCATTGCTTTCCCCTCTTATGCAACAGAAGAACTGACACGACCCGCGTCGTCCGGAATGGCTAGGTCGGCATCTCTCAGTCGCGCGATTTTGTAGCGTAGCGTGCGCGGACTAATGCCGAGCATTTCTGCAGCTGCCTCTCGATTGCCCGCGCCACGTTTCAACGCGGACACGATAAGACGCCGTTCCTCCAGACGCAGATCATGGATCAGATCACCGCTGGTCTCTTGTGCGAGCGTCTCGCTAGCCCGCTGCGAAGGAGGCAAGCCTGCGGTACTCTCAAATGCGAGATCGGCATCGGATATTGTGTTTCCACCCAGCATAATCAGCGTGCGTTGGACAACGTTGGCAAGCTCTCGCACATTGCCTGGCCAGCGATACTGCAGCAGCCGTTTCTCCGCGAGGGGAGAAAGGGTTGGCACCGCGCGCTCGCCGGCGCAATAGCGTTGCAAAAAGTGCTGCACCAAGGGCAGCACGTCGCCACGTCGCTCCCGTAGCGGTGGGATATACAGTGGAAATACATTCAGTCGGTAGTAGAGATCTTCTCGGAACCGACCAGCCTCAACTTCAGCCGCCAAATTTCGGTTGGTGGTGGCCAATACCCGCAAATCCAGTGCGATCGGATGCTTGCCACCGAGTCGCTCGACCTCGCGCTCCTGCAGCGCGCGCAGCAGTTTGGCTTGCAGGCCAAGATCCATCTCACTGATTTCATCTAACAACAGGGTGCCGCCGTTGGCTTGCTCGAATTTGCCGGCACTCGATTGATTCGCACCGGTAAACGCACCCTTTTCGTGGCCGAACAGAGTCGCTTCAAGCATAGACTCCGGAATCGCCGCGCAATTAATTGCGACGAAGGGCGCCTCGCTACGTCGCGAGTTTTGATGCAGAAACCGTGCGAACACTTCCTTGCCGGTACCCGATTCGCCAGTCAGCAACACCGTGGCGTCACTGGTCGCAACGCGCGACGCGATCGACATCAGGGACAGGGTATTTGCATCACCGCAGACGAGCGTACCGTCTGTTTGGTTATCGGCTATCCCAGAGGCACTGAGCGCGTCTGCGACGGCGTTAATCAGTTCGTCCGCCACAAACGGTTTTACCAAGTAACCGCGCGCCCCTCGGCGCATCGCGTCGACCGCCTTGTTGACGGTCGCGAATGCCGTCATGAGAATCATGGGAATTTGCGGATACTCTCCGACAACGGTCTCAAGCAGCGCGATTCCATCCATTGGTGTCATCTGCACATCGCTGACGATCAGATCGATCTGCGTTGACTTCAGCGTCGTGATGGCATCGCTGCCATCGGATGCCGACACAACGCGGTAACCGGCCTCCTTCAAGGTGCCAGCCAATGCCTCCGCGAGGTCCAGATCGTCCTCGGCGATGAGAATACTAGGCTTGGGCATGCTGCACCTCCGAATGCGTAAATGGGGCCGATGATGCAGCTTCAGAAATGGCAAACTGAATTGCATCATCAGCCCGTGGAAACTCGTCTCTCTGTTCGCCGGGTAGCACCATGGTGAATGTGCTACCGGTCTGATCTGCGCTTAGTCTGACGCGGCCACCGTGGGCTTCCGCGACGGATTTGACGACCGCCAGTCCGAGCCCGGTACCATCTGGACGCGTCGTAAAAAACGGATCAAAAATTTGCTGCTGGCGATCCGTGGCAATCCCTTCACCTTCATCGCTAACCGAAATACACACCTCTCCGCTTGGCGAAATGTGGTCCTGCAGCACGATATGTCCGCCTGCTGGACTGTGCTGCGCGGCGTTGACAATCAAATTCGCTAACGCACCGACAACGGCACTGCGGTTCACGTACACACGGTAGTTATTCGACTCGATCGTCAGCTGCACATCGTGGCGCGACTCGAACAGTGCGAGGCTGCTATCGTGCGCCTCTTGCAGCAATTCCGTTGTGCGCACGCATTGCTGTTGCGCCGGTGTACCACGCGCGAACCGCAACAGATCATCGATCATCAAGCGCATCTCCTGAAGGCGTGGCAAGATCGAGTCAGCGACGTCCTTGCGTGGCGTCTTTTGTGAGGCATACAGCATCGCGGTTGCTAACGGGGTACGAATCTGATGCGCCAGACGCGCTGACATCTCACCCAACATTTCCAGTCGTTCCTGACGTTGACGATGCTCACGACGGACGCGCTCCTTGCTGACGTCCGTTAACTGGATCAGTCGGCCGCCATCCCGTAACTGTCGCTGCGAGCAGGCGAACCAGCGTTCGTTATCGAGACACACTTCGTTGCCATCGAGCATATCGGCGGCCAGCCGACGCTGGCATACATCGGACCACTGCTCACCCGGCAATGATTCGCCAAAGGTGACCAGCGCCAGCGCATTGCAATCAGTAACGCAGCCCGCGGCGTTGGTGATAACCACAAGCGCAGGGAGCGCTTCGATGATCTCGGCGAGCCGCGCAGCAGCGCGCTCTCGCGCTTCCAACTCGGCCAGACGCTCGCCTTGTGCGGTTACCAGAGCGTTGTTGAGGTGAGCCGTTTCCCGCGCCAATGCTTCATAGGCGCCGTCGAGCCGTGCCGAGTGCGCGTTGAATTCGGCGAAAGCAGCCGCCAACGCATTGTTGTTTTCCATGACAGTGGCCACAAGAGTTCCTTTCGTTGCCTTACTGTGTCTTCAGCAAATTGTGTGCCACATCCATGTGGCCATTGTTTTTCAGTAACTTAGGCGTGAGACGCGCAATGAGTGTCAATTTCTTGGCGAAGCGGCGTCATGCCAGCTTGAGCTTTTCAACCAGCGTTGTCCGACGCATATGCAACAATCGCGCGGCACGTGCGACGACGCCATCTGCTTGCGCAAGAGCGGAGTCGATCAAACTACGTTCTACCTGTTGCAGGTGGTCTTTGAGCAGGAGGCCATCTGCGGGTAATGCGCATGTCGTTATTGGCGCCGGTCCATCGTCCAGTGGGATAGCATTCGTAGCATTGACGTGATACTTGGCAGGTAAGTCAGGGGCCCCCACAACGCCGGTGGGATGCAGAATAGCGAGCCGCTCCACAAGATTAGCCAGTTCGCGAACATTGCCCGGCCAGTCGTAACTCGCGAGAAGTTGCAAAGCGCAGGGTTTCAGCCGCAGTTGACGCGTGGCATCTGCACGGCCCATTACCAGTTCGCTCAACAATCCTGGAATGTCATCGAGACGCTTGCGTAACGGCGGCATATCGATGGGAAACACATTAAGTCGGTAATAGAGATCTTCGCGAAATTCTCCGTTAGCGACGGCATCGCGCAGATTGCAGTGTGTCGCCGCGACAATACGAACATCACATCGACGTATCGTATTGCTGCCAATCCGCTGAAAGCTCCGCTCCTGCAGAACCCGTAGCAGCTTGACCTGCATCGGCATCGGCATGTCACCAATTTCGTCGAGAAACAGTGTGCCTCCTTGCGCCAATTCAAAGCGTCCCTTGCGCGTGGCAACAGCACCAGTGAAGGCGCCCTTCTCGTGCCCGAATAGCTCACTCTCGAGCAAATCTGCCGGAATCGCGCCACAATTGATCGGTACGAACGCTTGATCACTGCGCGGGGATAGCTCATGGATGGTTCGCGCGACGAGTTCCTTGCCCGTACCCGATTCACCGCCGATCAACACGTTGGTGTCAAAGCCCGCCACTTGCTCGATCAGCTGACGAACTTTGCCGATTGAAAAGGAATTTCCAGTGAGGCGTTGCAATCGCGGCTTACCGCGACTCGAAGCCGCCTGCGACAAAAGGTGTGCAAGGCGCGCCCGCTTGAGCGGCAGCTCAACAGCCCAGATGGGCGCTTGTTCAGCACTGCGAAGTGGCAACCTGAGCGCTGCACTCGTCATAACCAGCGTCGGCGTTGTCTGCAATAGTTGCTGGATCCCGCGTCGGCTGTCCGCGCTAATTTCATGGAAACTCTGCTCGTCAACGATGATTGCCAGGAACTCGCGATTTCCAAGCTCTCGCGCATCCAACGAATCGCGTGTCTCCGCCGAGTATTGGATGAAGTTCAATCGATGACAAAGATCTGATGCAGCATCGAGATCCTTGTGGAGCACCAGAACCGGACGGTTCTCACGCGTGGTTTTTGCTGTCATTGTACGTATCCCTGTTCAACTTCCAATCCATTTGAAAGCGTCGCTGCCTTGCGACAGGTTCCAGAATAGGGATCGCAGCATTTCAAACCGTGCGGTGGTTCACAAATCCGTGCTCTAACGGTAAAGCACATTGAATTATCAGGGAAATCTGTACGTTAAGTTAAATAATGTATGACGCTTCGAGATAGCAGCTAACGACGATTCACAGCATCAACAATGCGAGCGGGTTTGTCAGCGAATCGGGCTCGCGACGATGCGTTACGGCATGCGCCGGCGTGACACTAAAACGCCGAAGTCTGGTAGGCATCGACGGCGCGCTTTCCGTCATGCAACTTGGCGATATCCGCTGCCGTATCGCGCTGAATGGTGCGGATGGCTTCTTTCAGTTGCGTGTCGCTGTCGATCAACTGTTCAAGCGTCTGACCATCAGCGGCGCCCACTAGTTGGCGCACCAGCTGATCACGCGTCGCTGCCAGTTCACTTGCCAGCTCCCAATCACCATCCTGGGCGGCAGCCAAAATCTCATCGGCCAATGCCAACGCGGCGTTCATGCTGCCGGCGCCTCAGGCGCTACAGCAGACCAGGCCTCTTTCACTTCGCGTAGCAATCCGTCCACTTCGGTCAGCGCATCAGTGTCGTCATGCATATTCGCATGCAAAACACGTCGGGCTGCGTAGTCGTACAGCGCATCGAGGTTTTCAGCCAGCTGCGGGTTGTGGCGATTATCCAAAGATACCCGCAGAACATTCAGAATATCGATCGCTTGACCCAGGTGCTCGCCTTTCGACGCGACCTCTTTCTGGTCAATGCAGTGTTTTGCCATCGCTATGCGCGCCAGCAAGCGCGTCATCAACTTGAGGATCAGTGTATGACCGTCGTCGGTATCGACCGCATGCTCGGCCGCCGAATGACGATAAGTCTTGGCTGCCTTGCTGATTTTCGCGTACATCCGTGTGTCCTAGTTATTGCGATTCGCTGACGGCGTCGGCACGTTGGCAAGCTGCGCTGTCAGAAACGAGCTCGTGGTATTCAGCTGCGCCAGCAGAGAGTCCAACCCATTGAACTGGCGCGTTAGTCGCGCTTCGAGCGATACCAGTCTCGCATCGAGACGCTCTCGTTGCGTGTTGATCGACTCGATGCTCGCCTCAATTCCCTCACTGCGAGACGTCAATATGCCGTCGGTTCCGATATAGCCATCAATAATTCCATTGATTCGAGCTGCGTAACCTTGATCACCAGAGAACAAACGATCGATCGCACTGAAATCCGTGTTCAAAACCGATGACAGGCGTTCGTCATCAATCACCAATTTGCCGGTCTCATCCAGCGTGATCCCGATTTCGTTCAGAGTATCAACATCCGGATCTGCACCGACCGTCGCGCTACTCAACTCCTGGCGCAATTGGCTGACAATATTGCGAAGTGTGGTGTCGCCCTGTAGCGGACCCGCAATGTTGGTCTCGCTATCAAATGACGATAGATTGTTCGTAGAGTCGACTAATGCGTTGTAGCCACTCACGATACGGCTGATATCGTTACGCAGGCTGTCGACATCATTACTGACATCAATCGTGAACGACTCTTCGGTCTCTATGAGTGCGGAAAAGGTGACGCCATCGATCACATCCGAAAACTCGTTGGTCTCACTAAAGACATCAAACCCATTGACCGTTGCGGCCGCATCGCTCGCCGCCTGTGTTTCGGTCAGATTAGTAATCGTGTTGGCGGGATCATAGACCAGTGCCGATAAGCCGCCATCGCCATCAGCTTGTGTTACCGTAATCGTATTCGCTGCCCCGGTTTGGGCACCGCTTAGAACCAAAAAACTGCCCGCGTCAGCATTGATGATAGTCGCTTGCACACCGGTGTTATCACTAGCGCCATTGATCGCATCACGAATTCCCGCGAGCGTGTTGGACTCGGCGTCGACCTCTACGTCGAACGACTCCGCACCCAGGCTAATTGTCAGCGTTCCGGTGCCTACCGTCGCCTCGGAGTCCGCAAAGCTCGCGGAGGTGAGCCGCGCCGACGTGGCTTTGCTGACAATGCTGACATCGTAAGATGCCGGTACCGCCTCTTCATTCACAGTGAGTGTCACTGCATCCTCGTTCGAGGTGCTGATGCTGCGTGCCGAGACCGTTTCGCGTTTCGCGAGGTTCTCAAACGCATCCTTGAGGTTATCGAGACCGCCACGCAAGCTGCCGTACGCGGACAATTGAGATTGAAACTGTGTTTCGCGAATGGTCAGTCGCGTAGACGCCGGAGTGCCTTCGGCCTCCACGAGCTGGCGTACCAACCCCTGAATATCCAGTCCGGATCCAATGCCTGATGAAATAATGCCAACCATTCTCTGCGCTCCGCTACTACGACCCGTGTTATGCGTCAGCTTCCAGTAGCTGCGGCAGTGCGCCGTCGCCTCGCGTCGCTGCATCGACGACCGCTTCTGGCGGCAATTGCCGGATGACCTCACCCGTGCTTCGGTTAATAACTTTGATCACGACAACATCGGATTCGCTGCTGAGTTCGAATTCGAGCGCTGGTGACAAAGAAGCGCCCGCCTGATTCACTTGACGAACCGCTTGTTCGAGTGCTTTAGGCTCCACCGCAGTCGGTTTCACTTTAGCTTCCTCGCGAGTCGTTTCCTCGCCCTCTGCTGGCGTTCGCAGTATGCTGCCAGCTTCGGTACGGGCTGGCTTGCTATTCAAGGTTGTAGTAGCCGATTTCGCGGTCACGTTGTCCAATGAGGTCATGGCTTTCTCCCTGGTACGGAGCGGCTTCCTTGCCGCTCCTTCGGGAAGTAATCAGTCGTTGATTACTGGAGCAAGCTCAATGCCAACTGAGGCTGAGCATTGGCCTGTGTCAGGACTGAAACACCAGCCTGCTGCAGGATCTGCGCCTTGGTCAATTGAGCTGTTTCGGCCGCGAAGTCGGCATCGAGGATTCGACCCCGTGATGCTGACAGGTTTTCGCTAACCGTCTGCAAGTTTGCAATGGTTGACTCGAACCGGTTCTGGATTGCACCAAACTCGCTTCGCAGAGAGCTGATCGTCGTCAGCGCAGCGTCGACTCGCTGGATGGCTTCTTCCGCATTCGTCACGGTGTCTACCGCCACTGTATCGATGCCTGCAGTGTCGCGCGCAATCGTTGTGTTGCCCGTGAAACCGATCAGCGCTTCGTTACCACCGGTGATTTCGATGTTATCGGTCGCCGTCAACGTAATCGTACCGCTCGTGCTACCGCCACTACCGGCTGTATCACCAGCGACCGCTGCGGTCGTCAGACCACCAGCAGGTGCTGTACCCGCCAACGTCTGAGAGATATCGATATCGCGACCATCAACCGCGGTAAACGTGACATCGGTGCCGTCGAATGCGGCTGTTACTCCGGTGTCGTTCGCGAACTGGTTCACTCGATCTGCGAAGGCTTGACCTGTGATCGGACCACCACCGTTAGTCACACTCAGGATCTCGCCGGTGTAGATCGCTTCACCATTGATCGTCAGTGAGTAGGTTTCGTCGCTGTTATCCGCAGCACCCTGATCGAGTGTCGTGAACGCACTGGTCGCTACCGTTTGCGCTGTGGCCGTCAGACCGGTCACACCAGACGCGTTAATCGCAGCAACTTTATCCTGCGCAGACGCAGAATCAGAAGCGACGATCGCTGTTGCAGCCGAACCGCCGACAGCGATACTGATCTGGCCAGCTGCGATCGCCGCACCACTGACTTCTGCGCCTTCGAGCGACGCGATCTGACCGATTTGCGATGTACGCACGCCGGTGCTCAATGAGACATTGATTTTCTCGCCGACGTTCGCGCCGACCTGGAAGGCCGCGTTACCAAAAGTACCGTCCAGTACTTTCAGGCCGTTGAATGACGTCTGCGTGGCAATCCGTTCCACTTCCGCCAAACGCTGCTGCACTTCATCGTCGAGCGCTGAGCGATCCGATGAAGAGTTGGTTGCGTTAGCAGACTGAACCGCGAGCTCGCGAATACGCTGCAAGTTGTTGGTCAGCTCACCAAGCGCACTTTCTGAGGTCTGTGCCAGAGAGATGCCGTCGCTTGCGTTACGGACCGCCTGGTCGAGACCACGAATCTGCGTGGTGAACCGTTGTGAAATTGCCAGACCGGCTGCGTCATCTTTTGCACTGTTGATGCGCAGGCCGGTTGACAACCGTTCTAACGACGTCGACAGAAGGCTGTTGGAACGCGTGAGGTTCCGCTGAGCATTCAACGACGCTACGTTGGTATTGATTGACTGTGCCATTTTTTAAAACTCCTGGTTTCGTTCAACCGGCATCTATCGTGTACCGGCCCGAATCGCAACACTGTTTAAAGATCTAACCGCATTTGCGTTTCAGAGTGGTTATCGGTGTCTACAACCGAAACTTGAGTTTTTTTTGCAGGAACGCCAAGCGTTGACGAGCGCCGCTGAGATCGCTCTGAGGGCTTTAGTCGAGTATTGCGAAACTGTGACCCGCGACACACTTAGAGTCATTCTGATGAGACATTTTGCAGAGCAACAGTCGCTACAAGAAATTGAATAGCGACAAACCCTGAATTCGCACAAACGACTGTTGCGCCGCCTCAAGGACGCTCGCCTGTTGACTCAACGCGGATATCGCTTCTGTGAAGTCCAACTCCTGGACATCAGCGAGCGCGGACTGCAATACGAGCTTGGTTGAGGCATTGTTATCGAGCTCAGTCTCCGTGACACCCAATCGGATTCCCGTTTCAGAGCGTACCGTCAAAACCGACTGCAAAGCCTGATCCAAACCGGCAATCCCGGCATCCATCGCGGTTTGAAACTCCGGATTCTGTTGCCCGTTCGAAGTGCCGGCCGCGAGTGTCGCCGCAATATTCTCGATCACTGAAAATACGTCGGTTTGCCCGCTCGGTCCGATCTCGAAGGCATCCCCCGTCTCAGGCTCGCCAGCGATGGTAAAACTGAAATCTCCGATGGTCACCTCATCGCCGTTGGTAAAAGCACCGCTGCTCAGAACCGTGCCGCCATCATCCCGTACCTCAAACGAATCCGGGGCAGTAAAGGCGATGGTAAAACGTTCGTAGTTGTAGCTGGCCACCCGACCTGTGTTAGTGGTGTTGATAGTAGCGGTACCGGTGTTACCCGCCGCGGGCGTCGCGACGACTTGACCGTTGCCCTCGCGCAATCTTCCGAAAATACGATCGCCGGCTTCGCTGTCGGCAATCCGACGGGAGGTACCCACCTGCACCTCGCGACGACCCTGATCACCGTTGTAGGTGAACGTATCACCGGTTCGCGTGTAGGGCTGTACGCTGGTTTGGAAACCGCCAAACAAATACTGGCCATTATTGTCGCGAGAATTGGCAACGCCAAGCGCCGCATCGAGTACGCCGCGCAGTTCCACGGCGATGAACGATCGAGTCTCGTTGGTTTGAGTGGCATTGCTTGCTTGCAACGTCAGTTCGCGTGCGCGTTGTATAAACTCCGTCACGGTGGTCAACGACTCCTCTTGGAGTCGCAGCCGATTTGTTGCCTGATTAATGTTCTTGTCGAATTGATCGAGTCTGGTGATCGACTGTTGCAAATCCAACGCTCGCGCCGCGCCCAGAGGGTCGTCGGACGGCCGATTGATACGGCGGCCGGTCGCGATTTGTTGCTGCAGGTCGTTGAGCGTCGTTTGCAGGCGTTGCAGCGCGGTTACATTGTCTTTAAAGGTCGCCTGTGCGGATACACGCATCGTTTTTCCTTATCGTCTTGTCGCTGCGAGCAAGGTATCGAACAACGTCGATGCCACAGAGATCACTTGAGCGGCCGCCTGAAAAGACTGCTGGAATCGAATCAAATCCGCAGCCTCCTCATCCAGGTCTACACCCGAGGCTTCGAGCCGGCGGGTCTCAGCGCTTTGCAACAATACGGATTGTGCGTCTGCGCTGGCGTTTGCCTGTCGTGTGGCGCTACCAACATCTGCGACGATCGCGCTGTAGGCTTGTCCGATGCTGGTTTCGCCATTGTTGAGCAAACCCTGATTCTGGGTGTCCGCCAGTAGCAGTGCGTTACGGTTATCTGCCGTCGCGTTGGTATTCTGCTCGATCACAAATCGGTCACCGGTGGTCGGATCACCCGTCAGATTGAACTCGGCACCATTCACGGTGATCGGACTGCCCGATGTAAAAGTAAAGCTGCCAGCACCATCGACGGTGTAGGTCGTTGGTGTCGTGAACTCAATCACGGCTGTTGCGAGCAACTGCGGGTTGGAGAAATCGACAACCGTGCCGTTGTCGATAGTCGTATCACTCAAGTTACCGGGGTCCGCAATCGCGCGCAGCGGGCCGGCGGCTGCGAACTCCCGCCCGGTTTCAACAAGACTCCGCAAACCGCCGATCGCGCCAATGGTTGGCTCGATCCGGAACTGGTCTCCGGCATCCGCCGTGCCACTCACTTCGATCGCAATGCCAGCCGCGCGCAACGGATCGGCAGCGGTGCCGGTTCCAGTCAATGTAAACTCTTCACCCGTATCCGCCCGAAACAGACGGAATCCTGTGCCATCGTTAATGAGTCGATATTCTGCATCGACTACTTGCGACAGATCATCAACAGTCACGCTGACACCCGCTCCGCCACTGTTAGCCGATGAAGCGACCGCCGAGGACGGGCCGATCGCTAAAATGTTTCCACCTAGCACGTCGTCTGCGTTGAGCCCTTGCGAATTTTGCCCGTTCAAACCCGCGGCCAACGCCGCTGCGGTAGTGCCAAGCGCTCGTCGGGTGGGTTCAAGTATCTCGTTTTCGAATTCGAAAAGCGCACCAATGGCACCGCCTCGGAGCAAATCTCCGATGGGTGTGTCGCCTTCCAGACCACGATAGATGACATCGTTCTGAGTTGGGTCGAACTCATTGGGTCGCACTCCTAACGGATACACCTCGTTGCCGATAACCAGCGTTTGTCCATTTCCGATGAAGAGACTGATACTGCCGCTCGGATCATCAACCGCAGTGACATCGACGCGCTCCGCCAGATCGCGGATCAATTGATTGCGCTGATCGAGCAGATCATTGGGTGGCGCATCCCTGCCACCTTGTACGATACGTACATTCAATTCCGCGATAGATTCCGCCAATAGGTTGATATCGTTGACGTTTTCTTCAATGGCATCGCGGGTTTCAAGCGCGAACTGACCGAGCGTGGCATCAATCGCCTGATAGCGCTGCACAAGGTTTTCGGTTTCTGCGACCAACGCAACCCGCGTCGCGTTGGATGAAGGATCTGTTGCGAAGTTCTGCAGTTCGGTAAAGAACGCATTCAGTGACGACGACAGACTACTCGTCGAATCCGCCAACAAGTCATCGATTCGACCCGCAAAATTGGCCAGCGTAGAAAATCGTGCATTGGCGGACCCAGCCGCTCTGGACTGCGCATCAAGAAACGCATTGTAGGAACGCTCGATGCTGACGACCTGAACGCCGTTACCGATAAAACCCACACCATTAAACTGCGGCTCACGAGCGCTGAGCGACACTGTTTGGCGGCTATATCCAGGCGTGTTGACGTTGGCAATATTCTGCCCAACCGTCGTCAACGAACGGCGAAAAGCCGTCAGAGCGCTGGTGCCTATGCCTAGTATTGACGTCATAATGAACCCTCGGGGCGAGTTGTATCACTGCCCAGCCTGCCTGCTAGCGACAACAAATCGGATTCCTTGAGCGCGCCCAGCACACGACGCATTGTCGTGCCACTCGCAATCCGCATAATCTTATCGGCGTAAGTGGGGTCTGTCGCATAGCCGCCAGCTTGCAACGCGTCAGCGTAACCGCGGACATCATCTGCCCGCTCCGTCGCCGGCGCGTAGCGTGTGCTGTTTCCGATCAGGTCTTTATAGTCTTCAAAAGAGGCCGCAACCGACCGGTAGGAACGAAAGGGCTCACGCTGCTGCGAAGCTAAGCCATCGCGGAATTCGATCGTATCGTGACTGACGACATCGCCCTGCCATCCGCCCAGTGCTTTGATACCAAACAAATTGTTACTGGATTCGCCATCCTGCGTTTTCATCACACGCTTGCCCCAGCCGGTTTCCAACGCGCTTTGCGCGATGATCGCAAGCGGAGATACGCCTAGTGCTTTCGCGGCACGCTTTGCATGAGGCAGTACATCGGCGACAAACTGCTGTGCATCAGACCATTCACTCGCTACTGCGCCGGTCACCGACTGCGTCGCTGTGATCGTCTGCGCCCGATCGACTGTCGCGACGTTGCGATGCTCGCTACTCATCTGACGGACGAGCAGATCGGCGAGCCCAATACCACCGCCACTGCCCGAAGCGATATCGCCTGCAATCTGTTGATCAAACATATCGCGAAACATCTGTGAACCCGAGGAGTCTCCGAATAGTGGATCGCCAAAACTTGCCTCACGCATACTCTTCAACATGTTCTGCACGAACAGCGCTTCAAACTGCTCGGCGACTTCGCGCAGAGCGGCGGACTCATCAACGCGCGCGGCGCTTCGCAACACCGCATACTGCGTAAAATCGTTGATAGTCGCCATCTTCAGATCACCAGGAGTTCTGCTCGTAGTGCGCCAGCTTGTTTCAGCGCCTCTAGAATGGCGACCAGATCGCCAGGCGCAGCACCAACACGATTGACCGCCTGAACGATATCGTTGAGGTCGGTCCCTGGCGCGAACAGAAACATGCGATTGTTCTCTTCTTCAATCTCTACCGACGAGTTACTCGTGAGTACTGTTTCACCATCTGCCAGCGGATTGGGCTGACTGACCAACGGTTGTTCGCTAATCGTCACAACGAGCGAACCGTGCGCAACCGCTGCGGGCGAAACGCGCACATTCGATCCGATTACTACCGTTCCGGTTCGTGAGTTAATAATGACTTTCGCGGCCGCCATCGCAGGTTCAACATCGATATTTTCAAGCACGCTCAAGAACGATGTGCGTGCGCCGGACTCAATTGGCGCGAGCACACGCACACTGACCGGATCGAGTGCCACCGCGACACCATCGCCCAATAGATCATTGATCGCGGTTGATAGACGGTTCGCTGTCGTGAAGTCCGGCGAGTGTAGATTCAGAATGACATGCTCGGAAGCATTGAAATCGCCGCCAACCGAACGCTCGACCAATGCGCCATTCGGTATGCGGCCGGCACTCGGTATGTTGACAGTTATTCTGGAGCCATCGATACCTTCACCGCCAAACCCTCCGACGATCAAGTTGCCTTGCGCCACCGCGTAGACGTTGCCGTCGATACCCTTCAGCGGTGTCATCAATAAACTTCCGCCACGCAGACTCTTCGAGTTACCGATAGACGACACGGTGACATCGATAGCCTGACCTGGCTTGCTAAATGCCGGTAGCTCGGCATGCACGCTCACCGCTGCCACGTTAGTAAGCTGCGGAACAACGCCCTCGGGCACCCGGATCCCAAACTGGTTCAACATGTTCTGCAAACTCTGCAGCGTAAACGGTGTCTGCGCCGTTTGATCGCCAGTGCCGTCCAGTCCCACGACCAGGCCATAGCCAACAAGCTGATTGGAACGCACACCCGATACAGACGCGAGATCGCGGATACGCTCGGCGTACGCGGTCTGCATCAGCGCAAGCAGTGTGCAGGCGGCAAGCCAAATGGTGCGGCGGTTGAATGATCGCATACGCTTTGCGCTCCCTAGTTGGGGTACCAGACAGATTGCATAAAGCGCTGCAACCAACCCATCTTGTTCGCGGCAGCGAGGATACCCTTGCTGCTGTAAGTGATACGCGCGTCGGCGACTTTACTGGAGTCGACGCTATTGTCTGTACCAATATCTGCGGGACGCACAATCCCGGCGAGACGAATAAATTCATCACCTTGATTGAGCGTGACCCATTTTTCCCCGCGAATGCGGAGATTGCCATTCGCCAAACGCTCGACCACCGTGACGGTAATATCGCCATTCAGGCTATTGCTCTGACTACTACTCCCCTCGCCGCTAAACTCGCTGTCACCACCGATTGAACCGGAGAGAAAAGTGTCGCCATTTCGTGTCACGCTGCGCCCGAAGATCACAGGCTCAGCTAACGTGGCTGAGCTACTCTTGTCCGTCGCCGTGCTCGCCGATTTTTGAGCCGTCGTATTCTCGCGCAGACTCACCGTCAGAATGTCTCCCACGCGGTGTGCACGAAGATCCTCAAACAAGCGTACGTCCCGGTCCTGTTGGTAAATCGCCCCGTCGACAATCGGCGCGGGAGCCGGCATCACCACCTCGGGCGGTGAGTAGTCCGGCCCGCCGAGCTGCACGACACAGCCAGCTGTTATCAGCTGGACGGTGATGGCCAACCCTACAATCGCTTTGTGCATTCGCTTAGTCATGAGTCACCTACAGATTTTGCGTCAGGAACTGCATCATCTGATCATTGGTTGAAATCGCTTTCGAGTTCATCTCATAAGCACGCTGCGTCTCGATCATGCTGACGAGCTCTTCGACGACATTCACATTAGACCCTTCCAACGCACCTTGTTGGAGACGACCCAGTCCATTCAGACCCGGAGTCCCCGGCTGGGCTGCACCACTGGCGATCGTTTCCAGATACAGGTTTTCGCCACGCGGTTGAAGACCAACCGGGTTGACGAAATCGACGAGCTGTAGTGTGCCGACCTGGGTCGGTGCTACCTGCCCGGGCAGTTGCACGGAGACGACGCCATCACTCCCAATCGTCACCGATTGTGCTGCCGCCGGGACGTTGATGGCCGGCTGCACAACATAACCGCTGGCGGTGACAAGCTGACCCTGCGCACTTTGCTGAAACGAACCATCACGGGTATAGGAGAGCGTGCCATCCGGCAGCAGCACCTGAAAAAACCCACGGCCTTGTATCGCGACATCAAAAGCGCTCTCGGTATTGATCAATCCGCCTTGCGTATGCAGTTGCTCGGTGGCAACGATGCGCACGCCCGTGCCAACATTCAGCCCGGATGGTAGTTGTGTGTCCTGCGAGCTTTGACCGCCGACCTGGCGACGATTCTGATAGATAAGGTCCTCAAACACAGCGCGGCCGCGCTTGAAGCCCGTCGTATTGACGTTGGCCAGATTGTTCGACACCACCGTCATTTTGGTTTGCTGTGCGTCGAGTCCGGTCTTAGCGACCCATAATGCCTGGTTCATATTGCTTACTCCTTATCTGACGCGCAGTAGCGCCGCGGCAGAATCTGCGTTCTCTTCTGCTGTCTTGATTGCTTTGACTTGCATCTCGTAATGTCTGGCGAGACCGATCATCGAGACCAGAGATTCAGCCACATTGACGTTGCTTGTTTCGAGTGCGCCCGGCGTGAGCAATACACTGGCATCAGCCTGCGCATCGGCCGCATCTTTGCGCCGGAACAGTCCGTCCGCACTTTTCTCTAGTTCATCGAGTGCCGGATTCACGAGTTTCAGTCGATCCACCGTCGCTATTGCGGCAGCGGATTGACCGAGCGGTTGGACGGAGATCGTGCCGTCGGTCGCGATCGTAATGCTCGTACTCGGCGGAATTGCAACCGGACCACCCTCGCCCATAACAGGGTCCCCGCGACCGTTCAGTAGTTGACCCACGCTGTTGACGCGAAAATCACCAGCTCGGGTGTAAGCTTCACCACCGTCCGCCGTCTGCACGACAAAAAATCCCCGCCCCTGGATCGCGACATCCAGGTCGCGTCCGGTGGCGAGTGTTGCGCCTTGTGTGAAATCGGTGGCAAAAGTTTCACCAATCGCATTCACGCGCGTGGGCCTCCCTGGCCCGTAAACCGGCAACGACTCGAACGCATGCAGATCAGCTCTGAAGCCGGTGGTCGATGCGTTCGCGAGGTTATTGCTGTTGACGGTCTGGGCAATCTCCGTCTGCCGAGCACCTGTCATTGCAATGTATGCCAGTCTATCCATGAACTACTCCAAACTAAGTCGGCGAACGTTACCGTCGGATATTGATCACGGTCTGCGTGACAGTATCCGCGGTCGAGATCATCTGCGCATTCGCCTGGAAATTTCGCTGCGCCGTGATCATATTGACCAGTTGCGCGGTCAGGTCGACGTTCGATGCTTCGAGTGCGCCCGCCTGGATCAATCCGAAGCGAGCGGAACCCGCGTCACCCAAAGCGGCGTCGCCTGAGGTAAATGACTCGGCCCAGTTGGTGTCACCGTCCTGACTGAGCCCCTGTGGATTCACGAACGACGCGACTGCCAACCTGCCGAGAGCGGTGGACTGGCCGTTGGTAAATGTGGCGAAAACCACACCGGTCGGACTCACTTCGATCCCGGTTAATCGACCGGTGGTAAATCCGTCCTGCGTGACCGAGTTAACGCCAAAATCCGCACCGAACTGCGTGGTATCCACAAACTGCAGATCGATGTTGAGAGGATCTGATCCATTCAGCGGGTCATACGCAGCCAACGTAAAGGAGCCAGTTGCCGGCGTCTGTAGTGTGCCGTCTGGGCCGAATACAACAGGCTCAGGTGTACCGACCACGTTGCCATCGATGGTGGTCTGTACTTCCCACTCATTCGAGTTCGCGCCCTTGATAAAGTACGAGGTCGCCGTATGGGCAGCGCCCAATGTGTCGTAGACCGTCACCGCTGTTGTGTAATTGAAGCTCGCGGCATCCGATGGATCAAACACCGGGTTAATTGGCGCCACATCATCTGCTGGCAGGTTAATGCCGAATGAGATGCGCTCTGTAGCACGCGGCGGGTTAGCGCCCGTATTCAGCTGCAAGTCCGTGAGGTTGCCCGTATTGAACAGGCCGTCCGCACCCACCGGATAGGACTGTACCCGCAGCCCGGTGGCATTCACGACAAATCCATCCCGATCGACGCTGAAATTACCCGCACGCGTATACAGACGGGAACCGTTGTCGTTCAGGACGAAAAAGCCTTCACCGGAAATCGCCAGGTCCAGACTATTCTCAGTGAAATCGATGTTCCCTTGGGTAAACTGCTGCGCGATCTCTGCCAACCGGGCACCGCTGCCACCCACAGTACTCGACACGCTCTGTGTACCAACCGCATACACGTCGGCAAACTGAGCACGAGACCCTTTGAAGCCGGTCGTGTTGACGTTCGCTATGTTGTTGGCGGTCACACCGAGATCGGCGGACGCAGCATTGATGCCACTAAGTGCAATACGAAAAACCATGATTCAAGACTCCAAAATGCCGTTAAAAAATTTGTCGAATACTGTTGAAGGGGAACGCGCCAAGTGCGTCACTATTGATCGTTACACCCGATGCACCAGCGCCCAGCGATACACTGTCAACGCGAGCTCGAATCAGTGTCGGCACACTCTCAACATCACCGCCACGCGAGACACGGGCACTCAACTGGTAAACACCGGCCACAGCCGGATCGCCGTTCTCGAGTCGGCCGTCCCATCTAAAGTCGGCCTGTCCGACAGCCTGTGTGCCTAGCTCAATCCGGCGAACCAACTGCCCTGCGGAATCCAACACATCAACAGTGACGTCTCCGCTCGCACGAGACAGATCTACGGCCCCGGCGATAGGCGATGCCTCACCGTTTTGGCGTACCAGCTCAGAACCCACCAGGACTTCATTCCCCACCAGGCCGGCTGCTTGTAGTGCTTGATCCGAGGTTAGCGTCGTCGAGAAATCGGCAAACGCCGCTTGTAATTCCTCAATCCCGGTCGCGGTACTGAACTGAGCTAACTGACTGAGAAACTCACCGTTCTCCATAGGTTCGAACGGATCCTGGTTCTCGAACTGTGCCAGCATCAGTTCGAGAAACTCGGTCTGCCCGACCGTTTCGGTAGACGAGGTCGGCGTGTTCTGCGTCAGACCCAGTCGTTGGAAATCTTGTAGATTGTCAATGGTGCTCACTATGTGCTCCTGTTATGACCGACCCATCGATAGGGTCTGCATCAGTAATTCTTTGGTGGTCGACATCACCTCAATACTCGACTGATAAGATCGCGAGGCAGACAGCATGTTGACCATCTCTTCAACGGTGCTGACGTTGCTTGTCCAAACGTTGCCGTTTTCGTCAGCCTCAGGATGTTCCGGCGCGTAACGCTGACCGAGGGGGGCCTGGCTCTCGACAATGCCGCGCAAACGGACACCTACGGACGCCGACTCGGCTTGCAGCGACGTGGCGAACGACGGTTCAGCCGCGAAGATCGGTTGGCGTGCGCGGTACACCTTGTTCGGATCGCCGCTAACACTATCAGCGTTGGCGAGATTGCTCGCCGTTGTATTCAGCCTCGCAGATTGCGCCGCCATTGCAGAGCCAGCGATATCAAACACTCGGTTCAGACTCATCAGATTTCACCTTTAATCGCGGTGCGCAGACCACGGATCTTTTGATTAATAAAGTTCAGGCTGGCCTGGTAGCCGACCACGTTCTCGGCATAGGCGGCTTGCTCGATATCGGTTTCCACCGTATTTCCGTCAACGGCCGGCTGCGACGGAATGCGATAGCCGACCGTGGGATTCGAAGCGGCGCCTGCTGCAACACCGAAGTGACCCGGCTGAGTCTTGAGCAGGCGGACAGTGTCACCACCACCGCCGGCGGACTGCTGAGCGGCCAGCGCCTCTGCGAAATCGAAATCACGCGCTTTGTAGTTAGGCGTATCCGCGTTGGCAATGTTGCCAGCCAGCACCTCATTGCGACTCGCGCGGAGCTTCAAAGCACTCGCGTGGTTGGCAAATGGGTCAATTTTCATAGTGGCGCGTCCTCATGATCGGCCTTGCGGCGTCGTAGTAGCTTTAGCAAGCCGCGTGCCAGAATTCTCTAACTCATTGCAAAACATGACTTTTATGGATTTGATCATCTTGCTGGATGACACATGCCGGCAATGCTTCGCCGTTCTTCCGGTCAACCTTTGCCCCAAGCGTCAACCGATCGACGATTTTCTGGCTTTTGCCGCTGGCACACCGCTTGCAGTGACTTTTCCAGGAAGATGTCACGACGCCCTGCGGGGCCACTGACCTCATGGCTGGGCAACAGGATGAATGTGATGCAACGTATTGTTTTTGTGATCGATTGGTTAAGGACCACCACCGCGTCAGTGCGCGCCGGAAGATGGCGTCTGCTGACACACGACAAAAAATTGACGATCAGTGCCCTACTGCCAATGCTCACTTTCGCCAGCGGTTCGACATTGGCCACCGAGTGGCACGCGATCAGCGATATCGTTAGCACGACTCAGAAAGCGGTCGTCGCAACGCAGCCCGCCGGCTCCGACTTCGATGTCCAAGTACAGACACCGGATCCGCGACTACGCCTGTCCGCCTGTCAGCAGCCATTGCAAGCCAGGCCGACCGGGAGCCCGGGGCAACTCGGCGCTCACGTTACGGTGCTGGTGCAATGTCACGACAAAAAACCATGGAAAATTTATGTGCGCGCGACCATTGGCCAATACCAACCTGTGTTGGTCGCAACCAACAACCTGTCACGAAACGCAGTGGTTAATGCAACCGACATCAAATTGGAGCGACGGCGTATATCGGATTTGCACGCAGGCTATCTGCACAGTCCAGACGTCGCGATCGGACAAACGGTTCGACGCACTTTGACTGCCGGCAGTATTATCCTGCCAACCGATCTACGCCAGCAGGCGCTGGTAAAGCGTGGCCAGCAAGTCATGCTGGTTACCAAAGACAGTGGTATCAGTATCCGTATGCAGGGCACCGTGATGACAGATGCGGTCAAGAACGGGCGGGTTCGTGTGCGCAATGTGAGCTCAGGGCGTATCGTGGAAGGCACCGTTATCGATGCGCAGACCATCGAAATTCGCTGACAGAACTTTGGCTGCCTGCGGAAGCTGCTATCGGCAACGACGCCAATTTCACATAAGTCAATGATTTGACTTAATTAAATCAACGAGCGATGGCCATAGCACAACCGCTACCGAAAAAAATGTGCGCCAATCGACGAAAAAGACTAAAGATAGTGCGGCGACCGCCGCTAACCTGTTCATACCGGGATAGTCAGGAAACCAAAAATGACTAATGAGATTAATGGCGTACCGCCAAAAACGCTGAGTGGGATTACCGACGTCAGCAGCAACAGACGCGTCAGCGGTGAGCGACCACAATCTGGCGCCTCTGATCAGGCTGCGCCTGAACGGAGCTCAGATACCGTTGCATTGACGGACGGCGCAAAATTGCTCGCTCGCGTCGAGGCCGAACTGGCAAGCGCTGCAGACATTGATGTTGAACGTGTCACCGCACTCAAGGAGTCGATCGCGACGGGCAACTATCAAGTCGACGACAATGCGATTGCTGACAAATTGCTACGTAGTGACGCTGAGCGCAACTAGGTAACGACAATGGCAGACCACGGCCGACAACAACGTTTTGAGCAAGCTCAGGAACTTCTGGCCGCCACGATACAGTCGTGCGACCGGTTATTGACTGCTCTGCTGGATGAACGTAGCGCGGTCCAGTCGAATGACGTCACGGCATTGAACGGCGCCGTCAGCAGAAAGAAGATTCATCTGGCTGATCTTGAAGGGCACGAGCAACATCGCGTTGCGTTGTTGTCTGCCTGCAAATACAAAAGCGACCTCGATTCCATGCAGCAGTTTGTTCGCAGCAACGACGACAGTCGCGCCACGTTGCAGACGTTGTGGAGCACCACATTGAAGCGTCTTGGCGAGTGTCGAGACGCGAACAATACGAATGGTGCGGTCATTGCGGCGCAGCGCAAGCTACACACGGATGCGATCAGCATACTGCGTCAACAGGAACAGGATCCCGAAACATACGGTCCTGGTGGCAAAACTGAGACCACCGGACAGTACCGGGCACTGGCTGAAGTCTGAATCAGCCGTAACGGTTTAACGCAATGACAGGGAGTCAGTCATGTTAATCGTCAGTCGCCGCAACGCGGAATCCATATTGATTGAGCCGTCGAAAGACATCGACCCCAGCATGACGATTCAGGAAGTCTTCGGGGAAGGCCCCATCGAAATTACAGTCTTCTCGGGAGCCGGTCATCGCGTCAAGATGGGTGTCGATGCGCCGCGTTCTCTTTCGATCTGGCGCAAGGATGGTACCGTCGCCAGCACCGATGACTGAACGCAGTGTCAGTCTTTTCTCGAACGTATTACCGATAAACCGTCGCAACGAACAGTTAGCTCGCGGGACGATGCTGTGCAAGAAAAAATATCGATCCTGATCTAGACGATGCGTAGATCCGGTCCATTGCGATCATGCTCCAGCGGTCTGATCGTCGGTCGATCAGCATTGCTTGGGAGATCAGCCATCGTCGGCAACAATACGGCCACCGCCAGACCGTTCCCAGCGGCTTGCAGACAAATCTCACCACCCGCTGCTTCCAATTCACGCTTGCAAATTGCGAGCCCAAGCCCGGCAGCATTGGTCCTTTCCGTGTCCTTTACAAAAGGCTGCAGCGCACGATGCGGATCAAGACGTTGCAGCCCCGTCCCGTTGTCACGGACGATGATTATCGTGCGACCATCTTGCGACTGGGATACATCGACCGACACAACGATTTTGTCCGGTTCCGGGTGATGGACCAGTGCATTCTCGACGAGCTCTGTCAGCACCGTCTTCAGCATCGTACGATCCGTCAACACCAAATCATGACTGGCGCTGACCTGCAACTTTGCGGTCGCCGGAAACTTGCCGCGCTGGAAGACATCGCGCGCCAATGTGCTGACACTGAACTCCTCGATCTGCGCGGTTCGCTGACCCGCTCGATAAAAGCGAATCAACTCAGCGATAAAGCGATCCAGACTGGCAAGACGCAAGTCCAGCATCCCAAGCGCGTGCATCGCGGAATCAAGATCCTGACGCAACACATCTTCGCGGATGTAGCCCGACAGATGACGGGCGGTCCGAACTAGCGATCCAAGGTCATGCGACAACACCCGCGCGAAAACAGCGGTCGAGTCGAAACTGTCGTCGACTTGGCTCATTGCGCGCCGCCCAGCATGTGCTCCAGCGGCATCGCACGCATAATGCTGGTGACAGTGCCCTGCCTGTCCACTAGGAAGCGCTCTTTTAATGCATCGATAGCCATCGGCTGGCCATAGAAATGCCCCTGAGCACGATCACAACCAAGCGCGCGCAGCGTTTCGAGTTGCTCGGCATCTTCGACACCGACGGCGGCAACGCCGAGATCCAGACTCTCTGCGAGCGTCACAATAGAACGCACGATAGCGCGTGTTCGACGATGACTGAGTGAATGTACGAAGGACGCAGCAATGCAGATACCATCCAATGGAAACTCGTTCAGATAACTTAGCGTCGAATAACCTGTGCCAAAGTCGTTTAGCCAAATCTTGATACCCAACCTGTTGATCCGTTCGAGCGCAACGCGAGTCTCTTCGTACTCGGCACGCAAAACGGATTCGGTCAGCTCAAACTCAAGATAGTTCGGGTCGACGCCGGTCTCGCCGACAAGCTCGGCAATCGACTCATACAAATTCTTCTGCAACACGTACGACGCTGAAACATTGACAGATACAGGGACCAGGTCGAAGTTCTGCTCCTCCCAAGCCACCAGATCGGTTGCCACGCGACGCATAACGATATCGTCAATGTTGGCAACCAGATTGTGTTCCTCGGCGAACGGGATAAATTCGGCAGGCAGAACGAGACCTCGCTCGGGATGACGCCAACGAACGAGTGCTTCGAGCCCCACCAATTCGTGACTGTTAGAATTTACTTTGGCCTGATAATGAACTTCAAAGGCTTCGTGCTCGATCGCTTGCGTGAGCTGACGCAGCTTACGATTGCGAGCATTCGCGTGTTGATTCAGCTCCTCCGAATAAAACAGTAAGCGGCTTCGTCCTGTACGCTTCGCCTCATACATCGCCAAATCCGCGCGTGTCAGTAACTCTTCAGCATCATCCGCATCGTGAGGAAACATCGCAATACCAATACTGGCACCGATATTGACCACATGACCGCTCAGCTGGAAAGGCGCCTTTAGCGAAGCCATAACTTTTGCCGCAACAATCTCAGCATCCAACGGACTCTTGAGCGTTTCAGCGAGAATACAGAACTCATCACCACCGAGGCGGCCGACCAGATCGTTTGAGCGCACCGCGCCTTTCAGACGTGCCGCCACCTGCGATAGCAATTGATCGCCAGCATGATGGCCGAGCGTATCGTTGACCGCTTTGAATTCATTCAAGTCGATGAACAACAGTCCCATCACCTCGTCGCTGCGCTCAGCGTGGCCAATGGCTTTCAACAGTTGCCTATTGAAGTTCTGTCGATTAGCAAGGCGTGTCAACTGGTCAAAATCCGCCATCTCACGCAGGCGTTGCTCGCTGCGCTTACGCTCGATTGCGTAGCGCAACGTGCGCACGAAGGGTGCGCCAATGTAGTCGCCCTTGTTCACAAAGTCTTCAACACCGAGCCTGGCCGCTGCTAACGCTGTGTTCTGATT
This sequence comes from Pseudomonadota bacterium, assembly GCA_039033995.1. Classification (GTDB taxonomy): domain Bacteria; phylum Pseudomonadota; class Gammaproteobacteria; order Steroidobacterales; family Woeseiaceae; genus CALBPI01. The sequence goes on from JBCCBP010000019.1 coordinate 50,119, forward strand.
GTCATCGCCGCTCAACACAATGATTGGCAGGCTGTCATTAGCACGCTGGAGCTCTTTAATGGTGCTCAGCCCGAAGCTATCCGGCAGAGACAGGTCCAAAAGCGCGATATCAAAGTCCTGTTCGGCCAGGGTTGCCCTTGCATGCGATATGGAGTTTGCTGCCGTGACATTAATGCCACGATCAGCACGCTGCAGCGACATCGTCACCAAGTCGAGGTCGTCCTTGTTATCTTCTACCACCAATACTTCCATGGCCTCTCTCGATCCCGTGCTATTTCCTTTGCTTGCTAGCGGCCAACTGTGCCGATGCTTAAGCACATCGATACCTTGCGAAGTTGCGGAACAAACCTAAAGTGCTTGCTTTGGCTGTCGCTACATTTCTTTGTAACCCGGACACCGGCATATCTGCATAGCCTGAAGGAGCACTCACCGATGAGTCGCGAAGCTCGTAGCCTGCACGAAGTTATCGAAGCCACAGTTGAATTGGCGGCTGCCAACGCCTCTGAGCAGGGGCTGGGGCTGATTTGCAAGATTGCACCGGAATGTCGCGATATCCATGGATTCAACGCCTGGTGTGTGACGCAGATCATCACCAACCTGATCAGCAATGCCCTGCGCTATACCGAAACCGGCGCCGTGACTGTGACGGCCGCTTGCGAGCGCAACGTTATTACCGAGAAATTCTCGGTCAGCGTCAGTGACACCGGGCCGGGTATTGCGCCAGACATCTTTGAGGCAATGTTTGCACTTCCCGACCAACGAGAGATTCTGCCAGGCGGCGATAACCTAGGCTTTGGTCTCGTCATCTCCCGACAGCTCTGTGAGTTCTTCGATGGAAAGCTCGATATCCATACGGAGCACGGTGTCGGCACAACAGCGACACTGACAGCACCGATCGAAGATGACGTCGACAGCAATCAGGATAACTCTGTGCTGACGGCCGCTTTCCGTAACACATTCGCCCTAATCATCGACAGCGACGTTGCCGCACGGCGCTTATTGGAAGCGCATCTTCGGTCGTGGGGGCTCTACGTGATGTCGGTACTCGACAAGGACAGCGCCCTCAAGGTTATCAGCGACGAGCAACATAACGGGCGCCAAATCAGCATGCTATTTGTCAGCCATGAGATGTCGGAGCCTGATCTGACCGAGATCCTGGCAGAGCTCGAAAGCAGTGGTAATCCGGATGCGATGCTTGTCATGACCGGTGCTGATTTAACCACCGGCCGTCTGCGAATCAAGCACAAGAGTTACGGCGACGCGACGCTGACAACCCCTGTCAAAGCGTCTGAGTTGTTTGACTGCATTAGCAAGCACCCGTTTGTCGCTGCGAACGTTGAACAAGATAGCGACACAGACGCAACTGCCAGCGCGCAAGCTGCTGACAGCAGCAAACAGGTACCGACGATTTTGCTGGTCGAAGACAACATCGTGAATCAATGCGTAGCCAGCGAGATTTTAAAGCGTATCGGTGTTGATGTATCCGTCGCGAACAATGGCCTCGAGGCAGTTGCCGCATTGGACCGGAACTCGTACGACTTTGTATTCATGGATTGTCAAATGCCCGAAATGGATGGATTCGAGGCGACGCGACAAATTCGTGCACGGCCAGCGCTCGCTGATCTGCCGGTGGTGGCACTGACGGCCAACGCGCTATCCGGAGACCGTCAACGCTGCATTGACGCCGGCATGAGTGACTACCTGACGAAGCCCTTTACGAAGCAACAGCTCGAAAGCATGCTGGCAAAGTGGCTCGGAGAATCGCGTATTCCGTCGCTGCAACCCGCAGAACCTGTGCGTCCGGTACAGTCGCTCCCCATCGATAAGGCGGAGGTCGCTTTAATCGACCATTCCGCGTTGGATGAGATTCGCCGACTAGACACAGATGGAGAGTCCAGCATCTTTGATGAAATCGTGGCCGAATATCGCGTGTCATCAAAAGACCTGATGGCGAGCATCGAGCACGCTGTCACCGGTGATGACGCCGATGGCGCTGCACGGGCGGCCCATGCACTGAAATCGAGCAGTGCAGCATTGGGGCTTCGGCATTTCGGGGAACTATGTGCGCGGATGGAACAAATCGGACGTCAGAACGAAGTAAACATGCTTAGTGAGCTGTGGCCCGCGTTGCATGACACGTACCAGCAGTCGCTAGCCGCGCTGGAAACCGCCACAGGACGCAAGGTTGCCTGACGTGACGGACCTGGAGTTCGACAATAGTCAATCGATGACACTCAGCGTAGAACGACCCCCGCTTGTGCTCATCGTCGATGACGAAGCGACGATTCGCTTGATGACGCGACGCTTCTTGGAACACGCCGAATTTATGGTCGTGGATGCCGCGTCCGGGCCCAGCGCACAAAAGCAGATCGAGCGTACCAACCCTGACATTATCCTGCTGGACGTGGACATGCCCGGCATGGACGGTTACGAGCTGTGCGACTGGATTCGCAAACGGAAAGCCACTCGCTATACGCCGATCGTAATGATCACAGGACGCGAAGATCCCATCTCAGTCGACGCCGCTTACGAACGTGGCGCGACCGACTTCATCGTCAAACCGATTTCCTGGTCAGTACTGTCACATCGCATTCGTTATATTCTGCGTGGCGCCAAGATGCAATTTGCGCTGCGTGACTCGCATGCACGCATTAAAGCCATTGTTGAGGCTATGCCAGATCGACTGTTCAGCATCGATGCCGCAGGCAGAGTGATTGGTGACAACACCACATTAGCGTCTTGGGAGACCACGGGTTCGATGCGTACCAGCGTGCAAACCGGCAGCTGGTCGGTGTTTGAACACTCATTCCGTCAGGAAGTGGAACGTATCGCAACGATGCATCTACAGAGTGTGTTCGAAGAGCAGCTGACAGTTGAAAGCTCATTCAGTCTGCTGGCCAATGGTGAGCGAATCCATCACTACGAGGTGCGTCTGGTCGCCCAGATGGAAGACCTGGCGCTAGCGGTCGTCAGGGACGTCACCACGCAGAAAGAATCCGCCAGCAAGATTCATCAACTGGCTTACTACGATGTATTGACAGGATTACCCAACCGTCAGTTGTTCTCCAGCGAGCTGCGCCAGACTTTGGAGCACGCGCGACGAACCGATCAGCAGTTTGCATTGCTCTACATCGATCTCGATCACTTCAAGCGCATCAATGACACGTTGGGGCATACGACGGGCGATGAATTGCTGAAGATGGTGGCGTCGAGACTCGGGCGCTGCTTGCGCGCTTCGGACAGCATCAGCAGCGATATCAGCGACAACGGTGAGAGCAACAATGTAGCGCGCCTCGGCGGCGACGAGTTCACCCTGATCGTGCGCGACACCGAAGCGGTCAACAATATCGAATCGGTGGCATCGCGCATTATTGAAACACTGAAATCGCCCTTCGAGTTCAACGGTCACGAGTTCGTCGTCACGCCGAGTATCGGTATTGCGATTTATCCGATCGATGGTGAGGACGAAGAGTCGCTGTTGAAGAGCGCCGATGTCGCCATGTACCAAGCGAAGCAGCGCGGTCGTTCCGGGTTCTCATTCTGCACGGAAACGACAACCGTTCGCTCACTGGAGCGCCTTGACTTGGAGCTCGAGCTACGTCGTGCCATTGAGTCTGATCAGTTTGAGCTGCATTACCAACCGAAAGTGACGACGACAAATTGGACCGTCGTAGGTGCCGAGGCCCTACTGCGCTGGAATCATCCGACACGCGGCTGGATATCACCTGCACAAATGATACCGATCGCCGAAGATACTGGCCTGATCGTCCCATTGGGACGCTGGATCATTCAGGAAGCTTGTCGGCAGGTCGCGGAGTGGCGCAACCACGGGTTGCCCTCATGTCCGGTGGCCGTCAATCTCTCCAGTCAGCAATTCTGGCAGGACGATATCGCGTCGGTCGTCGAGAGCGCTCTCGGCACAAACAACCTCGAGTCAGAGATGCTGGAGCTTGAATTAACAGAAGGCGTGTTGATGCGTGATGTGAAACAAACGCGTGATGCGCTGCAAATCCTGAAAGGTATCGGTATCTCGTTGGCGGTGGATGACTTCGGCACCGGCTATTCTTCGCTGGCCTATCTGCGTCAGTTCCCACTTGACTCTCTGAAGATCGATCGGTCTTTTGTCGATGACTTACCAGCGGCAGACGCCGCAGCGATTTGCGATGCGATCATCAGCATGGCAAGCAGCCTCAACCTGCGTGTGGTTGCCGAAGGCGTCGAAAACGACAACCAGCTTCGCTACCTGACGCAACGTCATTGTAATGAGATTCAAGGCTACTACTTCAGCAAACCGTTACCCGCAGAAGCGTTCGAGGCACTGCTCCGCAGTGGCGCAGACTTCCGAGACAAAGCGCCTCAGTTGTCTCCCAGTATTTCGGCTAACGCCTCTGCGATATAGGCTTGTTTAGCGGCGGTCAGGCCCGCCACATTAACCCGGCTGGAACCGACAATATAGATGTGTCTGTGTTCACGCAACGCATCGATTTGTGGCTTTGTGATACCCAGTAGGGAGAACATGCCCCGTTGACGCGCTATAAATGCAAATCGTTCGCCCAGACCCACCGTGGTCAGCGCCTGCGAAAATCCAACACGCTGGGCTTGCATACGTTCTCGCATTTCCGTGAGCTCCGAAAGCCAACGAGCACGAAGATCCGACTCGGCCAGAATCATCGCCACCACACTGGCACCGTGATCGGGCGGCATGGAGATCATCGAGCGAACAATTTTTAGTACGTGAGTGCGCGTTGCAGCGGTTTGGGCCTCACTTGCCGTAACGATACTAATCGCGCCGGTCCTTTCCCGATAGAGACCAAAGTTCTTAGAACAGGACGTGACAGCGACTAATTCCGGTACCCGCTCCGCCATCAGGCGCAGACCCGCCACATCTTCATGCAAGCCTTCGGCAAAGCCCTGATACGCCGTATCCACAAACGGCAACAGATTCTTGCGAACACACAGATCGGTGATGGCTCGCCAGTCGTCGAGCGACAAATCAGCGCCAGTGGGGTTGTGGCAACAACCATGCAACAACAGCACATCACCGTCGGGAATCGATTCGATGTCTGCGAGCATACCCGCGCGATCAAGCTCACCGGTACTGCCATCGTAATAGCGAATCTCTTTGATCGTCGCTCCAGCGGCGGTCAGTAGTGGCCGATGGTTTGGCCAGGTCGGCGTCGTCACCCAAATGGTAGCGCCAGGTCTCAGGCTCATGATGAGTTCGGCGACAACGCGCAGCCCGCCGGAGCCGCCGGCACTTTGTGCGGTGACAACACGACGGTCGCGCAGCACAGGATGATCAGCACCGAACAGCATCTCCTGCATGCTGTTATTGAACGCCTCGGAGCCCGCGATTCCCACATAGGATTTCGTCGTTTGACCGGCCAACACGCGGGCCTCTGCTTCGGTCACTGCCGCCAGCACCGGCGTATCACCAGCGTCGTTCTGATAGACACCCACACCGAGATCGACCTTATCCGATGAGTCGTCCTGTCGATAGGCTGCCATCAAGGCAAGAATCGGATCACCGGGCAATGGCTCAACGTCGAAAAACATGGGGGAACGGCTCCTTACGCGTGACTTGCCAATGGTACTCTGAAATACGCGTCACGCACACCGGAGCGCGCATTCAAGTTCGTAGCGTAATCCGCCGTTAACCCGTTATGGAAATTGCGACTTTGTCACCGACACTGAGTCAGCCTGCTACAGCGGCACAGCGTGCCGCCCTGGCGACGCTGGCGAGGCAATTCCCAATACCAGACAACGGTGCGCCACAAAACGCAACTAGCGTCAGACAATGGGTGGTTGCGCTCGCGACACAGTGGCTTTCGCCACACTTTGAGGCACCCAGGCCGGCGATCAACGGCCAATACAGCGATAACAGCCTGCCTTCGCTGCCGCTGACACGGGCGCTTGCACTGCTGGAGCAGCTGGACCAACAAGTTCGTCATTGGGCGGCTGCGCTCAAACACGATGCACAGAAGACCCTGTTGCTCCGAGCACTCACATCGATCGTTAGCGCGCTACGTTCTCATCTCGAAGACGTGGCCTACACAGAGAAGTCGTCACGCCGGGGCCGACGCGCCGACAGCGAAGCACGCAGCGACCTGCACGGCATTGGCAATACGGTGCCGCACGCGAGAAAACGACGTACCGCGAGGAAAAAGCGCCGTCGCTATTCGACCAATGATGCCGAGACACCATCGGATACCATTTTGGGTACACCACCGCAGGATGACGCCTGTGACGCTCTGTTGGTGGACCTGCCCAGTGTCATGGAATGGCTGCAACAACAGCGCACGCGCAACGACTATGCCGAACTGGGCACGTCGTCGCATGCCGATGGCCGGGAGCACCTGTTGATCGATGAATCCGCTTGACCTCGTATCAATGATGATGCGGCATATTGTGCTCGGTGGAGGAATGATCGTGTCCGGTGACATCGACAGGTATGACAAGGATAGCGACAGAGATAACAGCAATACCAAGCAGTAGGACACCACCGTAGCGCGGCGATAGCCGGTAACCGATGCCTGCGGTCGCACCGATCAAGCCGAGCACTGGTGTCGTTGCCAACCAGAACGCAAAAATCGCCAGCAGGGCTGTCGGCACGGACAGGGCGCTCGCGGCAACCACGGCCGCGGCATACAACATGCCACAAGGAATCGACCCCCAGACGAAGCCCGCCAGCACCGCTTTGTGGCCTCGATCCAATGGGAAGACCTCTTCCAGCACTGGCGACAGGCGACGCCAGAAGAACACGCCGAAGCGCTCCAATACGGAAAAGGAACGCCAACCAAACAATAGCTGCAGCGCCAATAACGCCAGTAGGCCAGCGGCGGCAAAACGCAGCGCTAAAGTGAACGCGTTCAGATCGATAGCCTGAACCAGACCCGCCCCGAGCAGACTCAGTGACAACGTCAGCACACCATAAAACAACAAGCGACCGAAGTGATAAGCGACTCGGCGCCGGACATCGCCAAGACGACCGCTATCGCCCTGCTCCATCAAACCGATCAGTGGACCGCACATGCCGGCGCAGTGTGCACTGCCGACAAAACCCATAATCAGACAGGCCGTAACCAGTGCCCAGTCAATCATGAGTTTCGCCACCGTTTGGGCGGCTGCGAGTCATCATCGAGAATAATGCGCATTGCCGGGCTGTCCAAATCGTCGTATTGACCGCTTTTGACCGCCCAAAAGAATGCTGCGACGAACACGGCCAGGACGACCATGCCGAGCGGGATCAGTAACAACAGACTGTTCATACCACGACCTCCTCTGCCAATGGCGCATGGTCGGCTTGCTGTTCGCGGGACACATCACGAACACGCAACGCATTAGCGACGACCAAAATCGAGCTCAACGACATGCCAATAGCCGCCATCCACGGCGCGACCCATCCGCACGCCGCGAACAGTATCGCAATAAAATTGTAGGTCGCCGCCCAGATCAGACTCTGTGCGATAACACGCCGGCTTGCCGCCGCTACCTGCGCGAGCGTATACAGCGGTGCCAGTGCCTGTCCGAGGAGCAGGCCATCCGCGCTGGCGCGCGCCAGTGGTGCGCCGTTCGCAATCGCCACCGATGCATCTGCAGCCGCGAGCACCGGGGCATCATTGACGCCATCACCAACCATAACGACGGACCGACCTTGTTGCCTGGCATCTTCGATGAACGCGAGCTTGTCAGCGGGTGTCATCCCACCACGAAACGTTGAGATGCCGAGCTCCTGCGCAACCTCAGCGACCACAGCGGTTTGATCACCGCTTGCAATCGCCAGATCGAAACCGGCATCTCGCAATTGCGCAACCACCGAGACCGCGTCGCTCCGCACCTCATCGCACACCGAAAACCGTGCGAGGACTTGTTGTCGGTCTGCCAGGTATACGGTGGTCGCCCTCGCATGGCCTGCGGCTGGTGGCGGCGAATCCACTGCCAGCCCATCGGTGACAAACGCCCAATTGCCCATACGATACAGATTGCCGCCAATACTGCCCTGCACACCTGACCCGACGACGGACACCGCTGGCACATCGCACAGAACAGCAGGATCACGGTAGCGACGGAACGCCTCTGCCAGGACATGTACAGACCCGGCCTCGAGTGCTGCAGCGATCTTGAGCACATCGCTGGAGGTGACAGCGGCATCCGGTGCGTAGCACTCGGTATCGGTGACACGTGGCTGTGCGCGGGTCAGCGTACCTGTCTTGTCGAACACAATAAGCGCGCCCGGTCGCAGGACATGCAGCAGCCGCGCCTGTATCAGCAGGAAATGTTGGCGCGTCAAACTACCGGCAGCACTGGCCAGTGTCGTCGGCGTCGCCAGCGACAATGCACAAGGACAGGCCACGATCAATATAGCCAGGACAATCTCGAGTGTACGGTCGGGTGCCGCTATCCACCAGAAAGCGCCGCAGACCGTCGCGAGACCAATCACCGCCATCACAAACAGCGAAGCAATTCGATCGGCCAGCAGTTGTACACCGGATCGATCGTGTTGGGCTTTTTCTATCAGTCGTGCCATCTCGCCAAGATGCGTTGCTGCACCAACCGCGGTCGCCTGAAAAACACCACTGCCATCGACAACGCGGGCGCCCGCCAGTACACGATCGCCGGCATGTCGTATCACAGGCCGCGACTCTCCGGTCAGCAAATGCTCATCCAGCGTCAGTTCACCACGCATTACGATGCCGTCAACCGCGACGACGTCGTCGCTCTGCAGGAATATTTCATCGTCAACCTGCAAGGCAGCCACCGGCACGCTTTCCACGTGACCATCACAGTGCCGGGCGGCGGTCATCGGCAGCATGGCAGCGAGCGCCTGTGCACGGTTGTCAGTCGTGTGACGTGCTCGCATCTCGATGAATCGACTCAGCGACAGCAGAAATACAAACATCGCCACAGAATCGAAGTAGACCTCCCCCTGGCCAGTCACCGTTGCCCAAACCGATGCCGCAAACGCAATGCTGATTGCCAATGCCACCGGCACATCCATGCCAGGCTGGCGCAGTTTCAAACCGATCCAGGCACCTCGAAAGAAGGGACGAGACGCGACCAGCAGGATCGGTATCGTGACCAGCAGACTGGCCCATTTGAGCAGCGACGCCTGAGCCGCCGCTTGCCCGTAGAAGTCGCCCGCATACAAGCCGACGGCAAACATCATAGACTGCATGCCGAAAATGCCGGCCACAAGTAGCCGCTTGATCGCACCACGATAATCCTGGGTCGCCGCGGTATGCTCCTGCCCGGGAATGACCGGCTCCGGCACAAAACCCAATTCGGCGATCGCGGTTAGAAGCGCACTGAATGACAATTGTTCGGGTTCCCAGCGGATCGCCATTCGGCGCGTAGCCGCATTGGCGGTGACGTCGATGACGCCGGGCAATCCGGTCAACACCTGATCGACCAGCCAGATGCAGGCAGGGCAATACAGATCGCCGATATAGACGATCGCCCCATGCTCATTGGCATTCACCGACGTCACGAATTGCCTGGACGAGGCGGGATCGTCATAGACGGTGAAGTCGAGGCAGCGAGGCTGTAGCGCCGCGTCACCGACCGGCTGTCGGTGCGCATAGAATTGCGTAAGCCCGGCGCCTGCGATTGTCGTCGCCGCAGCCTGACAGCCGATGCAGCAAACTTCACGCGGCTTTCCCTCTACCTCGACACTGAAACTAGTGCCAGCAGGAATCGGCAAGGTGCAATGGAAGCACGCTTTCGTCACATCAGCTCGCCGGTCGAATGTCGGTCGTCGTTGCGCTGCGAGAATACACTGGATCAGGATGCGTCACTGCGAGATAGATGGTGAACAGACAACCGAGTACCGTCGCTGCGGGAATGCCCAGCATCAGCCAAACCATCGGCTCGCGATACCAGGGGCGGATCTGTACATCTTGAAGCTGAGTCATATTGTCACCGAATGGCTGGGCCGCGGAAGCGGCTGGTCTCACTGATCATCACTTGCCCGTCATCGCGCGCGAGGCTGAACACGATGTGCTGACCGCCGATGGCACTTTCATGCGGCACGTTGACAGCCACCGGCCATTCGACCATCGATTCGGGCGGCACATCGATCGCTACGGGAGTCTCGATGGTTGCGCCTTCTGGCCCGCTGACTGTCAGTAAATAACGAACAGGCTGTGACTGTTTGTTCAGCACATGCAACCTGTAGGTATTCTGAATGCCGGCGCGACCGACATCGCGGTACAACGCGTTCCGATCTTTCAGGACATCCATAATGACCGGGGGGCGCGTCGCCAAGGACGTCATGAACAAGCCGGCCAGTATCGCTAAAAGCAGCGAATAAATAATGACCCGCAGTCGCAGGATCCGCGTGGGCTGTCCATTCATGGCGTGTTCGGTGCTGTAGCGAATCAAGCCTCGGTCGTAACCCACTTTGTCCATCACGCCGTTGCATGCGTCGATACAGGCGGCGCAGGCGATGCACTCGTATTGCAGACCTTCCCGGATATCGATACCGGTCGGACAGACCTGAACGCACAAGGTGCAATCGACGCAATCACCGATGCCGGCGGCCGCACGATCCGTGCCGCGCCGACGCCCACCTCGCGGCTCGCCGCGCCGTTCATCGTAGGTGATGATCAGCGTATCGCGATCAAACATTGAACTCTGGAAGCGCGCGTAAGGGCACATGTATTTGCACACCTGCTCGCGCATAAAACCCGCATTGCCATAGGTTGCGAACGCATAGAACAACACCCAGAACAATGCCCAGCCACCGAGCTCGAATGCGACCATGTCGGCCGCCAGCTCACGTACCGGATAGAAATAACCGACAAAACAAAAACCCGTGATCAACGCAAGCGTAATCCAGCTGACTTGTTTGCCGGCTTTGCGCCAGAACTTGGCCATGCTCATCGGCGCTTTGTCGAGCTTCATACGCTTACTGCGATCACCCTCAAACCATTGCTCGATCCAAACGAACGCCTCCGTCCAGACCGTCTGTGGACAGGCGTATCCGCACCACAGGCGCCCGGCGAGTGCCGTGAAGAAAAACAAACTGATCGCCGCCAGAATCAGCAAAAGCGCCAGGTAGAGGAAGTCCTGCGGCCACAGCGTCAGACCAAACAGATAGAATTTGCGCGCGGGCAGATCGAACAATATCGCCTGCCGGCTTGACCAGGTCAGGAACGGGCCAAAATAGAACAGACCCAGCAACACGACCACAGCAAGCTTGCGTAAGCTCGCATAACGCCCCTTGACCTCGCGTGGGTAGATTTTGCCTTCGCTGCGATAAAGGCCAACCTGCTCAACAGGAATCGATACTTCGCTCATCGCGTACTCTCGACAACACGTTGCGGCCAGCGCCGCTTGCGACGAATCAAACGCGCCGTTAGCCAGCTACTGACGAGGCAACCAATCCAGAAGAAAAAGAAGCCGACAGAGTAGCCCGCTTCGCGCCCGATACTGTTGTCATCGGCCAGCGCATCGATAATAAGTAGCGGATCAACGAAAGCAAAACAGACCAACGTCATCACTGCAGCGGTCAGGAACGAGACCCAGGCGATCACCGCTAGTTTCTGGGTGTCGCGTGACCAGTCTACGACAGATGAATCATCGGACGTCATCATCAATCACCGTTGCTCGCAGGCGCGTTCGACAAGCTGTACACATAGGCTGCGACCAGTCTCGCTCGATCTTCACCCAGCAACTTGCGGTGTGCCGGCATTTGGTTGTTTCGCCCGTTGCGAATCGTATCGGCGATCATGGCCGGTGCGCTGCCATACAACCAAACGTCATCATTCAAGCGCGGCGCACCCAGCGCTACGTTGCCTTCACCACCCGCCCCGTGACAAGCACCGCAGACGGTCGTGAATTGCAAATGTGCGGGTGACGCATCATCCGCGCCCGCTGACAGATTGCGAACATACTCGACCATGGCGTCCAGCGATGCGTCGTCGGCAAAGACTGCACCCATTGCAGGCATGATGCCATTGCGTCCATTCAGGATGGATGCTTGTATGGACTCGAAGCTGTTGCCATACAGTGAGTCAGCGTCTGTCAAATTTGGAAACGAAGCAGCCCCATAGCCCAACGAACCATGACATTGCGTGCAATAGTTGGCGAACAGGCTACGACCGACTTTTAGCGCACCCGCGTCGCTGACCAAAGCTTGCGTATTGAGATTCGCGTATTGCTCAAACAGCGGTGCATAGCGCGCTTCGGCAGCGGCCATTTCCGCCTCGTACTGGCCTTGTTGGGACCAACCACCGGCACCCGCATAAGCGCCAAAACCCGGATAAAAAATCAGGTAACCGACACCCCAAACCAGGGTGATCA
>JBCCBP010000020.1:0-59298 GCA_039033995.1 Pseudomonadota bacterium
CGTCGCTCAGAATCGCGAGTTGATCCAGCAGGCGGTAGCGGTGGCAAAGGATGCGGACCTCGTTATTCTCGCTGTTGGCGGTGATGAGTCGACGTCGCGGGAGGCCTGGTCAGAAACGCATCTGGGTGATCGTGATGACATCACTCTGATCGGCGAACAACAGGAACTGATCGCGGCGATTGCCGCATTAGACATCCCAACCGTTGGTGTTGTGATCTCTGGTCGGCCGCTCGCGCTAACCAACGTCGAAGCATATTTTGATGCCATTCTGTATGGTTGGTTGCTCGGTCAGGAGACTGGACACGCCGTCGCTGACTTACTCCTGGGTCGTGTTTCCCCTGGCGGCAAGATGCCGGTGACGGTGCCACGCAACGTTGGGCAAATACCTGCCTATTATTATCACAAGCCAACGGCACGACGCGGCTACGCGTTTGCCAGTGCTGAGCCGTTGTACCCGTTTGGTTTCGGTTTGAGCTACTCGCGCTTCGAGATCAGCGAGCCGGTACTTGAGCAAACCGAAATAACGATAGATGGTGAGACTCGCGTCAGCGTGCAGGTGCAAAACGTGGGCGACGTCACCGCCGACGAAGTCGTACAGCTATACATCCGCGACAAGGTGAGTAGCGTGACGCGGCCAGTACGCCTGCTCAAGGGCTTTAAGCGCATCACTCTCGCACCGGGACAACAGACAACCGTCACGCTGCCGATCAGTAATGACGCTTTGCAGTTCTACAATCGCGCCTACGAGCGCGTTGTCGAGCCCGGCGAATTTGAGATTTCCGTCGGCAACAGTTCACAATCGCTATCATCGACGATATTAGTAGTGCGCTGAATACAGCGCTGCGGGGGCATCTTAATGGCAACGGCACACACGCACGCGGGCCGACCGGGTTTCGCGATCATGATTACCTTGGTCGCCACACTGGGCGGGTTTCTATTCGGTTACGACAGTGGTGTGATCAACGGCACCGTCAAAGGCCTGCAAACCGCGTTTGATTCCGACTCGGTCGGTACCGGGTTCAGCGTCGCCTCGATGTTACTGGGTTGTGCCGTGGGTGCCTTTCTGGCGGGTCGACTCGCAGATCGCTTTGGTCGACGTGCGCTGTTAGTGGCATCGGCGGTCTTCTTTCTGATCAGTGCTTACGGTTCGGGTGTTGCCGGCGACAGTCTGAGTTTTATTCTGTATCGCATACTGGGCGGGCTTGCTGTCGGCGCGGCCAGTGTTATGGCGCCTGCTTACGTCAGTGAAATCGCGCCGGCACACTTGCGCGGGCGGTTGTCGTCGCTGCAGCAGGTCGCGATCATCTGTGGTCTAACGGCGGCGTTTGTCAGCAACTACGTGATCGCTGGAGCAGCTGGAGACTCCACGCAGTTACTGTGGGGTGGTTTCGAGGCCTGGCGTTGGATGTTCTGGGCAGAGCTGATCCCGGCGGCGATCTTTTTCGGCGCGCTGTTTCTGATCCCCGAAAGCCCGCGGTTTTTGGTGGCTGCCAAGCGCGACGACAAGGCGCAGGCAGTACTCGAACGGCTGTATGGCACCGAGCGGGGTGCGACCGTCAAAACTGATATTGAACGATCTCTCGCCAGCGAGCGAGCGCCGAGCTTGCGCGACCTGCTGGATCAATCGACTGGACGTGTGCATGGCATCGTCTGGGTGGGTATCGGCCTGGCGGTGTTTCAACAATTGGTCGGGATTAATGTGATTTTTTATTACGGTTCCGTGTTGTGGGAGTTTGTCGGCTTTACCGAGCAAGACGGCCTGCTGACCAATGTCATCATGGGCGCGATCAGTATCGTTGCTGTGGTTGTCGCGATTGGTTTAATCGACCGCATTGGTCGCAAGCCGTTGCTGCTGATCGGTTCCATCGGTATGGCGGTGACACTTAGCATCATGGCGGCGGTGTTCTCTCAGGCGACGCTGACTGAGACCGGACTCAGTCTGTCACCGACGCTGGGTACCGTCGCACTCGTATCCGCGGTCGCTTACGTGGCGTTTTTCAATTTCAGTTGGGGCCCTGTGATGTGGGTGCTGCTGGGTGAAATGTTCCCGAACCAACTGCGCGGTTCCGGTTTGGCGGTCAGTGGTTTCGCGCAATGGCTCGCGAACTTTGGGATCACAATGACCTTTCCCATCCTGCTGGCAACAACGGGTCTGACAAGTGCGTACGGTTTTTACGCGTTGTCGGCGATCGTGTCCGTGTTCTTTGTGCTGAAGGCGGTTCGCGAAACGCGCGGCATGACACTGGAAGATATGACCACCTGAACCCGCGGAAGCATCGCTAGGGGTGCGCAGTGGGCGTGCGCTACGTCGCGGTCCGTGTGGTTGCGTAGTAGTTGTTGGGTCCGCTGTCGGTGAGGCAATCGGGCTCGGCAAAGCCCGACGATGTCAGCGCCTCGCGATAGGCTTGTTCGCCGAGCGATTCACATCGCATACCGGTGACGACGTCTGTCCAGGTGCCGGTCTCTACGGGTGCTGTCATCAGCAGACCGCCGCCAGGATGCAGGTGACGTGCGATGCGTTCGATCAAATCGTGTTGGTCATCGGCGGGCAACAGGAAAATCAGCCCGATGGCGACGACGGCATCAAACTGCCGCTCAAAAAACGTGCTCTCCTGCACACGCTCGCAACGGACATCGACCGCAGGGAAGCGCGAGCGGAAGGTTGCCAGCAGCGACGGTGATGCGTCTATCGCGCTGACCCGATGACCGGCGGCGACCAGCGCTCGGGTGACTGGCAACCCACCACCACAGCCAAGCTCCAGCAGTTCGCTGTGATTCGACAGGCCGCCTGCCCACGCGCGCACGGTGTTTTCGCCGATGTCTGACCGCCGGCGCAGGAATTCGTCGGCAAAGTGCTCGTAAGCGCTGGCTGCGTCTTTATGTGGCATCAGTTCCCGTCAACGATCGCGTTGTTTGCACGTGCGCGGCAGTGTCGATGTAGTTTGATGTCACGTTGCCGCCCGATTGTCGGTCGAAAGTGAGGATAGCGCATCTGTAGAACCAGCACCGCGTTTCGTCCTCGCAGCGATCCACGGTGACAGTGCAAGTCATTTCACCAGCAGTTGGCGTACCAGATACGCGGCGGTTCGTGCCGTTACGCCATCGCGGTCGTAGGCGGGCGCGCATTCGACCACATCGGCGAGTCGCAACTGGTTGTCGCCGCACGCGGTGACGATGCGGTCAATGATCCGTTCGATGGTACTCAGTGCAACGCCGCGCGTCGCCGGGGCGCTAACGCCCGGCGCCTGATAGTGAGGAAGAACGTCGAGATCGATGGTCAGATAAATCAGATCGTTGCGCGCCACCATGCTGTCGATGTATCGATCAGCGGCTTCAACGTCTTCGGATATCGCACGATCACTGACCACCGCCACGCCCCAGTCTTTCGCGCGGTCAAACAGTGCTGGTGTGTTCGACTCCTGCGCCACACCGATGCATAGATAATCAAACATGGTCGGCGCATCGGATCGGATCTCAAAAAACGGCGTGCCCGACGATCCGCCGTGTGGCGCAGGCGTGCGCAGATCGAGATGCGCATCCAGATTGATAATCCCGATCTTTGCATCGGGCGCGGCACTTACCAACCCGCGGTAACTGCCGAGCGCGGTCTCGTGGCCACCGCCCAGCACGATCAATCGTTGATGTTGCTTGAGTGCTTGTGCGACCGTGCTGGACAGCAGAGCTTGTCCGTCCTCGAGGTCATCATGTCTGACGGCGATATCGCCCAGATCGGTAAACGTTGTGGAGCGGGCGGGTGCTGCGAGGTTGGCGAGTGCGTTGCGAATACTGGTCGGGCCTTCGGCTGCGCCGCTTCGGCCCTGATTGCGCGCGACGCCAGCGTCACAGGCAAAGCCCAGTAGGGCCGTGCGTCCCGCGTCCTGGCAACAGTGATACAGACGACGTGCGGCGTCACCGTCTTCGGTGTCATCACGACCGTCCCAGGGTGGTGCTGTCGTTCGCCTGACACTCATGTCAATGCTCGATGCTGGGCAGGTCGAGACCGTTTTCTTTCGCAGACTGAATCGCGACGTCGTAGCCTGCATCGGCGTGGCGCATAACGCCGGTCGCTGGGTCATTCCACAACACATTGGCGATGCGTCGATCCGCATCAGCGCTGCCATCACAACAAATCACCATGCCGGAGTGCTGCGAGAAGCCCATACCAACGCCGCCGCCATGGTGCAGACTTACCCACGTCGCGCCGCTTGCCGTATTTAGCAGCGCGTTGAGTAGCGGCCAATCTGACACCGCGTCCGACCCATCCAGCATCGCCTCGGTCTCCCGATTGGGCGAGGCGACCGAGCCGCTGTCGAGATGGTCACGTCCGATCACTACCGGTGCACTGAGTTCACCGTTGCGTACCATCTCATTGAATGCCCGTCCGAGCCGATCGCGATTGCCGAGACCGACCCAACAAATACGCGCCGGCAAACCCTGGAACTGAATACGTGCGCGGGCCATATCCAGCCAGCGGTGTAGGTGCGGATCATCGGGAATCAGTTCTTTGACTTTGGCGTCGGTCTTGTAGATATCTTCGGGATCCCCGGATAACGCACACCATCGGAACGGACCAATGCCGCGACAGAACAAGGGTCGGATATACGCGGGAACGAACCCTGGGAATGCAAAGGCATCCTCCAGCCCTTCGTCATGGGCAACTTGTCTGATGTTGTTACCGTAGTCGACGACCGGGATACCGTCACGCCAGTAGCGCAGCATCACGGCCACATGGTCTCGCATACTTGCGCGTGCTGCCTTGGCGACGGCGTCCGGGTTCTGTTCGCGCTGTTGTTCCCATTGCTGGACGCTCCAGCCTGCCGGCAGGTAGCCGTTGCCTGGATCGTGCGCGCTGGTCTGGTCGGTCACGAGATCGGGCCGCACACCGCGCGAGTACAACGTTGGCAATAATTCTGCGGCGTTGCCGAGTAGTGCGACCGATTTGGCAACGCCTTCAGTACGCCAGGTTTCGAGCAGCGCAAGTGCCTCATCGAGGTTGTCGGTCGCCGCGTCGACATAGCCGGTACGCAGTCTGAAATCGATGCGCCGTTGGTCGCATTCGATCGCAAGACAACACGCCCCTGCCATCACAGCCGCTAACGGTTGCGCGCCGCCCATACCGCCTAATCCAGCGGTGAGTATCCAGCGACCCGACCAATCGCCTGCATAATGTTGCCGACCGGCTTCAACAAACGTCTCATAAGTGCCTTGCACGATGCCCTGTGTGCCGATGTAGATCCATGAGCCGGCGGTCATTTGGCCGTACATCGCAAGCCCCTTGCGATCGAGTTCATTGAAGTGTGACCAGTTCGCCCAGTGTGGCACCAGATTCGAATTAGCAATCAATACGCGGGGTGCGTCGGGGTGGGTGCGAAATACGCCGACGGGTTTGCCGGATTGCACCAACAGTGTTTCGTTGTCATTGAGTCGGGTCAGGCAATCGACAATGCGTTCAAACGCCGGCCAGTCGCGCGCGGCGCGCCCAATGCCGCCGTAAACGACAAGCTCGTCCGGGTTTTCTGCGACATCAGGATGCAGGTTATTCATCAACATCCGCAGGGGTGCTTCGGTTAGCCAACTCCTGGCGGTCAGTGTATTGCCAGTGGGTGGCGAGATTGGGCGACTGCCGGAACGGCGGTTGTTCATGAGACTGACTCCAGACCGGGTACCGGCGAAATGCCGGCGAGACGCAATAGTTCGTTGCTGCAGACCAGTTGGCAGGCGCTGTTGAGCGTCGGTGCGAGTAGACGATCTTGCTCGATTGGTGCGATGTCCTGCTCGATGCGCGTCAATACGGCTTGCAGCGATCTGCTTGTCTTCAGGGGTGCGCGGCAGCGAATGCCTTCACTGGCGCAGAGCAGTTCGATCCCGAGGATATGACATAGGTTGTCAGCCATCGGTATCAGTCGGCGCGCGCCATGGGCAGCCATGCTGACGTGGTCCTCTTGGTTCGCACTGGTCGGCGTTGAATCAGTTGAGCAAGGATTCGCCAAATGTTTGTTTTCACTCATCAGCGCTGCACTAGTGACTTCGGCGATCATCAGCCCGGAATTGAGCCCGGGATCCCGGGCCAGAAACGGCGGCAGATCGCAGCTCAGGGTCGGGTCCACCAGCAACGCGACGCGACGTTGCGAGATCGCGCCGATCTCAGCAAGCGCCAGCGCGATCATGTCCGCTGCAAAGGCGACGGGCTCCGCATGAAAATTCCCGCCGGATACGATCCGGTCACTGTGAGACATGACCAACGGATTATCGGTCGCCGCATTGGCTTCGCGTTGCAACGTGCGGCCAGCCATCGTCAGCATATCTTCCGCCGCGCCAACGACCTGCGGATGACAGCGCAAACAGTAGGGGTCTTGTACACGCGTATCATCAAACTTGTGCGACGCGCGAATCTCGCTGCCGTCGAGCAGGCGACGCATAGTACTTGCGACGCGAATCTGTCCGGGGTGCCCGCGCAAGATATGGATTTCATCGATCAGTGGTGCCGTGGATGCTTTTGCCGCATCGATCGATAGACACGCGGTCAACGTCGACATCGCGGCTGCATGGCAGGCGCGAAACCAGCCGGCCAGCGCGTAGGCGGTCGAAAACTGTGTGCCGTTGATGAGGGCTAGTCCTTCTTTCGGACCCAGCACTAGCGGCGCAATACCTGCAGATGCCAGTGCGGTGGCAGCCGGCTGTCGCTGTCCGTCCATGATCACCTCGCCTTCGCCGATCAATGCCGCGGCCATATGCGCCAATGGCGCCAGATCACCGGATGCACCAACCGATCCCTGGCACGGAATCACCGGCAGGATGTCGCGCGCAAGACACTGCTCCAGGCAATCGATCACGCATTCCCGAACGCCCGAAGCGCCGCGGCCGAGTGACACGAGCTTCAAAACCATCATCAGCCGGACGACGGCTTCGGGCATTGGCTCACCCACACCGCAACAATGCGAGAGGACAAGATTTCGTTGTAATTGAGTGACTTCGCTGGGCGCGATCCGGATCGACGCGAGTTTGCCGAATCCGGTGTTAACCCCATACACCGGCTCGATCTGTGCGGCGGCCGTCGCGACACGCGCAGCGGACTGGCGGATGGCTTCGCGCGCCTGCGCGTCGATGCGCACAGGCACTGCCGCCGACCATGTCTGTTGCAGCGTCGCCAGCGAGACATCACCGGGCCGCAAGACAGTTGCCGTGGTCATGAGCGGCTCGCCCGCGATTGCTGTGCGGCTGTCAACATAGCTGACCTCCAACGATGCGCTGTTTCAGCGCGGCGTCTCCGATGCGGTAGGTGAGTTCGCTGGGGTGTTCGACGTCCCAAATCGCCAGATCGGCCCGATGGTCTTTGCTGAGTCGACCAGCGTCGGTAATGCCGAGCGCGCGATTCGCATTGACGGTGACAGCTCGCAGACATTCGGCTGGTGTCAGTCCAAACAACACGGCACCCATGTTCATTGCCAGTAACAAAGACGTCATCGGTGAAGAGCCTGGATTGCTGTCGGTGGCCAGTGCGATTGGTACGCCGTGTTGCCGCAACAGCTCGACGGGTGGCGCCTGTTGTTCGCGTAAGGTGTAGAACGCGCCGGGCAGCAGGACTGCAACGCTACCCGCGGACGCCAGGGCGGCGACTTCCGATTTGCTCGCATACTCCAGATGGTCGACCGACAACGCACCGTAGGCAGCCGCCAGGCTTGCACCCCCGAGATCACTCAGTTGTCCTGCATGCAGACGCACTGGCAGGCTGAGCTCTTGTGCGACGTCAAACACTCGGCGGATTTGCGTCGGCGAAAACGCGATATGCTCCAGAAACCCGTCAACCATATCCACGAGGCCTTGCGCGTGCGCGTGCCGCAAAGTGCGGATCACGACGTTGTCGATAAAACTGTCAGCATCCATCCCGTGCGGTACTGCATGCGCGCCGAGGAATGTCGTGACAACGCGTATTGAACGGTGTTGTTCAAGCGATCGTGCGACCCGCAGAATCTTCAGTTCGGTGTCACGATCGAGGCCATAGCCGGACTTGATCTCGACAGTCGCAATACCTTCACGGATCAGCCGGTCGAGACGCGTGAGTGTCGCCTTGCGCAGCGCATCGTCGTCAGCGAGACGAGTGGCTTGTACCGTGGCATTGATTCCGCCGCCGCTCGCGGCGATATGGGCGTAGGAAACGCCGGTCAGCCGTTGTTCGAATTCGTCGGCACGTGAGCCTGCATAGACCAGGTGCGTGTGACAATCGACTAACGCTGGTGTGATCAGCCGACCGCTGACGTCGACAACACGGGCATCGCCGGAGGTCGGCACCTCGGCATCTCGACCGACAAAAACGATACGGTCCCCGAGCGTGAGCACGCTACCACCGCGGATGAGGCCATAGCCTTCACCGCGCATCGTCGCTAGCGTCGCATTGCGGAAGTGCCACTTGTCCATATTACATAATATAAATTGATTATATGTATAGACATATTTATATTGCTTTGCGCCAGCGTTTGCAATATGTGTTCACTTCCGGCACAAAAACGTCATGCACCGCTACGAAGCCATTCGCGCCGAACTGCTCAATCGTATTCGCAGCAACGTTTGGCCACCGGGTTTCAGCGTCCCGCGCGAAGAGGATCTCGCCGAGGAGTTCGGTGTCGCGCGCGGTACGGTGCGTCGCGCCCTGGCGAGCCTTGTGGCCGCCGGCTTGTTGGAGCGACGCAAGCGCGCCGGTACTCGCGTAGTGGAGCCCACCTCCCATCAATCCACACTCAAGATTCCGATTATCCGCCATGAGATCGAAACGCAGGGTCGCCAGTATGGCTACCGTCGATTGTCGGCGTCAGACGGAATCATTACGCATGACCATCAGGATCTGTTTGCCGGTGCTTCCCTGCGTCACATCGTCTGCCTGCATCTCGGTGATGGATCTCCCTACCAACTTGAGAATCGATTGATCAACGTCGACCTCGTGCCGGAAGCGCTTAATGAGGCGTTTGCGGAAATTAGCCCCAACGAATGGTTGCTGGCGCAGGCGCCGTACTCGTCTGTACGCACAACGATGCGCGCGGCGGCGGCGCATGGCGATGCAGCGACGTATCTGGCGCTACCGACAGGCGCACCGGTATTTGTGATCGAGAGGATTACGCGCCTGGACGGCGTGCCCGTGACGCACGTAGTGATGACCTATTCGGGCAGCCAGTTCGAGTTGGTGACCGAGACTGACGATCTGCGCTGGACCCGGAATAACCCGGCTGTAATAGCACGCTGAACCCGCCGGCTATGTGATCTTCATGTGCGATCTGCGAACCGATTCGGTGCAGCGCACAGTTTGTGACCGTCAATACGGTGCAATGAACCGACCCGGTGCTGCAGCGCAACATCGTTTCACCGAAAACTAAACCTAAGTTTCTGAATAATATATTAAAACGACTTCTCTAAGGTTGGCCTGCTTATTGCTCTTTTATGGTCATCAGCAACTGCTGACGACTTGTAAGACAACCTTAGGAACGAGAAATGAAGGCAATGAAGTACGCGCCGCTTGCAACTGCGGTAATCATGAGCATCGGCATGGGGACAGCGCACGCGGGCGAATGGTCCGCGAATGCTGCAGTGAGCAACAACTACATTTGGCGCGGCCTGACCCAAACCGAAAACGGAACCGCAGTATCAGGGGGTATTGATTACTCAGGCGAGGGCGGTTTTTACGCGGGTACCTGGGTGTCTAATGTCAGTTACGCACCGGGCGATGTGTTCTCGTATGAACACGATCTCTACCTCGGTGTCGCCGGCGAATTCGCGAACGGCATCGGTTGGGATGTGGGTTATCTCTACTACAACTACGACAAGGAAGCGGAATTCGATTTCGGCGAAATCTATGGGTCGCTGGCGATCGGTGACTTCAGCGTGGGCTTGAATATCCTCGCGAACACCGAAGCAGATGAGGGTACCGGTCAGGACTTCGGATTCGGCCAGACCTACTATTTTTCTGCGGACTACGCGACTGAGATCAAGGAAGGCGTTGAGCTCGGTTTTCACCTGGGTTACCACGACGGCGATTTCAGTGAGGCATTCAATGGCGTGCCGGACAGCTACATCGACTACGGCATCTCGCTGTCGAAAGATGGCTTTTCGTTCATGATTACCGGTACGGACCTCGATGATCCCGGTCCCGACAATCTGGATAATGACGAGATCAAATTCGTGGTCGGCTACGCGGTCGATTTCGCGCTGTAGTTGATACTGGCGCGCGGTCGGCAGAGATCGCGCGCCAGACTTGATCCTCGCCGATCAGCACGGCTGACCGCTAACGATAACTCCATTACACTGCCCTACGAACTAACGATGAGGTGGGCAGATGATTGTAGACGCATGGGCGCAACAGCCGACGCTGCGTCACATACAGGATCCGATGTTCGAGTCGCTGTGGCGTTGGACCAAGCGACAACGTCCGGAGCGCGCACCCAGTGTGTCCGAAACCATCGCATGTCTTGATGCGGCTGAGGTTGAGCGCGCTATGATCAGCGCCTGGGTCGCGCCGACCGGGCCGATGATCAGTAACGATGAGGTCGCCGGTTTTGTCGCCGAAGCGCCGGACCGCTTGGTCGGTGTGGGGTCGGTCGACATCTCTCGTCCCATGCAGGCTGTGCGGGAGGTCCGACGCTGTGTCGAGACGCTCGGTTTCAAAGCGATACGGGTATTGCCATGGCTGTGGCAACTGCCGCCGACTGATCGCTTGTTCTATCCCGTGTACGCCGCCTGCTGTGACCTCGGTGTGCCGTTTTGTACTCAGATTGGCCATACGGGTCCGTTGATGCCGTCAGAGGTTGGGCGACCGATCTATCTGGATCAAGTGGCACTGGATTTTCCGGATTTGACCATCGTCGGCGGTCACATCGGATATCCGTGGACGGACGAGGCGATAGCCGTAGCGACGAAGCATCCCAACGTCTACATTGATACTTCGGCTTATACAGTCCAGCGATACCCGAAGGCCCTGATTGACTACCTGCGAGGTTGGGGTCAGCACAAGGTGCTGTTTGGGTCGAACTATCCAATGATTCAGCCGGCCGACGCGTTGCGCGGCTTATCCGAGTTGGCGCTGGATGCTACGGTGCAGGCCGACTTTCTAGCGGGCAATGCGATTCGCGTCTTCGATCTGTAGCGAAAGGCTCGGGAGCAGGCCGAGTGGCGCGCGCAGCCGACGCGTCCGCAAGCCACGCAGGGTATAATTGCGCGGGCAGTCGCCTGGACTGCGACACAAAAAGAGTAAGCCATTGATGGCCATGTCGATTCCCGATTTCTCTGCTGCCGCCGTCCTGGTTGTGGGGGACATGATGCTGGACCAGTATTGGTTCGGCGCCACACAGCGGATTTCGCCGGAAGCGCCGGTCCCGGTGGTGCATGTAGACGCCGACGAGGAGCGTCCAGGCGGCGCTGCGAATGTGGCTGTCAATCTAGCGCAGCTCGGATGCCGAAGCAGCTTGCTTGGCCCGGTCGGCGATGACGCTGCGGCCGACCGACTTGCGGCCCAACTGGAGACCGCGGGCGTCAGCGCACTGTTGCAGCGCAACTCAGATTATCCGACCACCACCAAATTGCGCGTGTTGTCGCGTGGCCAGCAGTTGATTCGACTCGACCGTGAACAGCCCATGCACCAGCATGCTTCGCTGTTGGAGCCGTTGACAGAGCGTCTGACGGGGCAGGACGTCGTCGTACTGTCGGATTACGGCAAAGGCGCATTGTACGATGTGCAAGCGTTGATCACGGCGTGCAAAGCGGCGCGAAAGCCGGTCTTCGTCGATCCGAAAGGCAATGACTTTTCGCGCTACGCGGGTGCCACTTTGATCACGCCAAACGAAAGCGAGTTTCGTGCGGCAGCAGGCGATTGGCAGACGGACGATCAGTTGGTTGGATTGGCACGCCAGATGATCGATCAGCACGATTTGCAAGCCTTGCTCATTACTCGCAGTGAGCGGGGTATGCTGCTTGTCGAGCGAGATGACGAAGCGTTTTTTCTGCAGACAGAAGCGCGCGAAGTATTCGATGTGACCGGTGCGGGCGACACCGTAATCGCGACGCTTGCGGGTGCCGTCGCCAGTGGCCGCGGTTTACGCGACGCCACCGAATTGTCGAATCTCGCCGCGGGTCGCGTCGTCGCCAAGATTGGCGTGGCCGGCGTCACGCCGGCCGAATTGCGTGTCGCACTGCACCGGCGTGGCAAAGGCGGACGCGACAGCGTTAGTCTGCAGGAGCTACAGCGGTTAGTAGCAACCGCAAAAGCGAACGGTGAGCGCGTCGTGTTCACTAACGGCTGTTTCGATATCCTGCACGCCGGTCATGTGGCCTACCTTGAAGAAGCCAAATCACTGGGCGACCGGTTAGTCGTCGCGGTCAACAGCGATGACTCGGTGCGCCGATTGAAGGGTGAGGGTCGTCCGATTAACGTCGCTGAGGATCGTATGTTGGTGTTATCCGGGCTGGCCGCCGTCGACTGGGTCATCGAATTCACGGATGACACGCCTGCTTCGGTTATTGAGACCGTGCTGCCGGATGTTCTGGTCAAAGGTGGCGACTATGTGGTGTCGGAGATCGTGGGCGGTGAGGCCGTCATTCGTGCCGGTGGCGAAGTGCGCACCCTGTCGTTCAGAAGCGGCCGTTCGTCGACCTCTATTATTGCCAAAATTCGAGGCGAGTCTGTGGAGTCGTGATGCGGCTCGCCTACAATCTGCTGGTCGTACTCGGCTTTCCGTTTGTGGCCGTCTATTGGTGCTGGCGGGCGATAGCCGATCAATCGTATCGACACAATATCGGGCAGCGCTTTGGGCTCGGTTACCCGATGGGAGCGAAGAACCAGAGAACGGTGTGGGTCCATGCCGTCTCGGTCGGAGAAGTGCAGGCCTCAGCGCCGCTGGTCAATGCGATTCGAGCCCGGATGCCAGACGCGAGGGTACTGATCACAACCGTCACGCCCACCGGCGGCGATCGTGTGCGTCTATTGTTTGGTGATGCTGTACAACACGCGTTTGCACCTTATGATGTGTTGCCAGCCGTGCGGCGGTTTTACACGGCGGTGGCGCCATCGGTTGCGATCATTATCGAGACCGAGCTGTGGCCGAATCTCTACGGCGAGGCCGGCAAACGCGACATCCCACTCGTGCTGGCCAGTGCACGAATCTCTCCGCGCTCGATGCCGCGATATCAGCGCTTGGTGGGCTTGTTTCGCGACGCCTTATCGCACGGCATTATCATTGCCGCGCAAAGCGAGGCGGATCGATCGCGTTTTGAGGCGTTGGGTGCACCGAAGGACAGGACTTTTGTCAGCGGTAATATCAAGTTCGATTTTCGTCACCCCGATGACCTGGTTGCGCGCGGGGCTCAATTCCGGAAAGACTACCTCGGCGAACGCAAAGTCTGGGTCGCCGCCAGCACACATGATGGGGAGGAGGATATCCTGATCGCTGCCCACCAGCGTTTGTTGGTCTCCGAACCAGACGCATTGTTGATTCTGGTGCCGCGGCATCCGGCGCGTTTCGACGAAGCGGCAGAAAAGCTCACCGCTGCAGGCATCAGTTTCGACCGGCGTACAGAAGAGCGCGCGGTATCCGCGACGTATTCGGTACTGCTCGGTGACACGATGGGTGAGGTCAATCTGTTCTATGCAGCATCCGATATTGCGTTTGTGGGTGGTTCGCTCGTGCCAGTGGGTGGGCACAACCTGCTGGAACCGGCGGCACTGGGCCTACCGATTCTCGCGGGGCCGTACCTGTACAATGCAGAGGACATCGCCAACATGTTTCGCGAGGTCGGCGCCGTAGAAACCGTGACAGGCGTAGACGACCTGTCAAACGTGCTGACGTCGTTGTTCCGACGTGCCGCATTACGGCAAAAAATGGGTGAACTCGCCTACCAGTTGGTCGCTGGAAATCGGGGCGCGGTTAGCCGTTTACTCGAGCGCCTCGAGCCGGTATTGGACCGACGTCGGGGCGACGACGAGTCTATTCAGCCAGCAAACGATTGATCTGCTCGAGATCCTGAACCTGCAGTCCACCGGCGGCCTGTTTCAATCGCAACACGTTGAGCAGGTAATCATAGCGTGCGCTTAGGAACTGAGTGCGTGCGTTAAACAACGCACGCTGGGCGTCGAGGACATCGACTGTCGTACGTGTCCCCACATCGAATCCGGCCTGGGTGGCTTCCAGAGCGGTTTCACTCGACTTCAGGGCCTGTTGCAGGGCCTTGGTGCGAGAGATGTCGGTCAGGACGCCGAGATAAGCATCGCGCGTCAGTCGTTCGGTTTCGCGCGCGATACGTTGGACGCGTTCGCGTGCCGCACGATGGTTGTAGACTGCCTGACGAACGCGGGATGACGTAGCACCACCAGAGAAAATCGGAATACTGACCTGAATGGAGACCGACGTGCCGTCGTTGCTGCGGCCTAACGGTAAGAACGGCAGGTCACCGTTGGATTGCTCCTCCTCGGCCTCGAAATGATCACGACGCGCGACCAGATCGACGGTTGGCATATGGCCTGACCGTTGAATACCGACATCCTTACTGGCGATCTCTGCAGCGATACGACCGGCGATCAAGTCCAGATTCTGCTCCATCGCGACCGCGACCCACTCGTCCTCGATCTCCGGTGATGGTGGCGATAGCGGAAACTCACCCTCCGGCTTCGCGAGCTCACCGACCGGCGCATTGGTAATCTCACTTAACTGATAACGCGCGGTAGCGAGTGCGCGTTTGGCCTGAATCTCGTCAGCAATCGCCTGATCAAACGCCGCCTGCGATTCCTGTACATCGGTAATCGCAATCAAACCGACTTCGAAGCGCTTCTGCGCCTGATCGAGTTGTTTTGAGATCGCGAGTCGACTCGCTTCGTTGGCTTCCAACGTATCCTGCGCTGCGAGAACGCCGAAATAACGTTCCGCAACGCGAAGTAGCAGGCTTTGTTGGGCCGCTTCGTAGGTCGCATCAGCCTCGGCAACGCGCTGCTTGGCTTGACGCAAGCCGACGATCTGGTCCCAGCGGAACAATGACTGGCGGAGTGTGATATCCCAACTAAACGTCTCGTTGTCGCGCACGCGGAACCGGGTTTCCTGTGGCTCCGGTATGCCGTTCACAATGCCGATAAAGACGGAGTTACCTTCGGAGTCGGAACGCTGCTCCGACGCGGAACCGTTGATTTGCGGCAACAGTGCGCCACGGGCTTGCGGTAAGGCCTCGCTGCTGGCTAGCCGCGTCGCCTCCGCCTCGCGTATCAGCGGATCGGATTGTAATGCACGTTGGTAGATATCCAGCAGGTCTTCTGCAGGCGCAGGATGAGCCAGCCCGAGCAGTATGCAGGCCATGAGCAATCGGTTGGATAAGGTCATAAAGCGGTGTGCCTATTGCTTCGGTGTTATAGTCAGGTAACACACTATATCGGTGAACCTATGATCCCGTCAATAGCGCGGCAGGGACGGTTCAACATCGGTGGCCCAGCGATCGATGCCACCCGTCACATTGAACACCAGCGGGCGGCCACGATTGGCGAGAAAGCCTGCAGCCTGAGCACTACGCACGCCGCCATGACAGAGGACGGCGAGTTTGCCGTCGCCCGGGATCTCATCGGTACGCGCTACCAGCTCACCTAACGGAATGTTGATTGTGTCCGGCAGCGAAACGATTTCCCGCTCCCAGTCTTCGCGGACGTCGAGCAAAAGCCAGGTCTCGGATTGGCGGGCAATCGCAAGCTCGCCCGGCTCAATTTCGTCAAACATCAGAATGAAAAGGCTGGCTCGGGGCCAAAACCGATCAGCGGCGGCAAAGAGGTTTCGAACAGAGACTCACGCAACCAATGATCATTGCTGATCCGCGTTATGCGCTGCGCGCTCATGACCACCCCTTCATCGACGACCACGATCGCTCGGCCGCCGATCACGAGCTTTTGTTCGAGACTTGCCAAATGATGCCGGACCGAACCTCCGGCCACGACTACGTCAAAACTCTGATCGGGCAGACCGGTTGGCGCGCTGGCATGCTCGACCTTTGCGTTGGTGATTTGCATGGCCGAGAGCGTCGCCGATGCCGTCGTCGCCAGCGTGGCCGATTGCTCCAGGCTGACCACACGTTGTGACAACGCTGCTAGGCATGCGGTCAAGTATCCGCAGCCCGTACCGATTTCTAGACAGACTTCATTGCCTGTCAGCTGCAATGCTTGCAGAAACCGGCCCTCGAGCTTCGGTGAGAACGTGATTTGTCCGTCTGCCAGCGGCAGACCCCGGTCGACAAACGCGCAGTCCTGCCAGCCTTCCGGCATGAAGGTCTCACGAGGAATCTGGCGCATGATGCTGAGGACCTGATGGTCGATGACATCCCAGCTGCGTACCTGCTGATCCACCATTTGTTGTCTTGCGAATTCGATATCCACGGTCGGCTCCTGCACTTAACTCGGTTATTATTTCACAGCCGGCCGACGCCGGATAGCACGGTTGCGAAAAGCGCGCGTTATGGTCAATTGGTGCCGTCGTTGGACTGTGAATCCGCTAACCTAAGACAGGTAAAAGAATAATAAGACGAGCAATGGTTGTCTCGTCGCGGGTCGCGGTTAACCAACGTCGATCCAATCCGCTAATGAAGGCGGATCGCAGCGGTGGATACCGCGAGGGGTTCAACACGCTCATGTCGAGCCACAACATCATCATTGTAGCGATGGTCGCGATATCGGCTCTGTTGTTGGTCGCCTGCTTGTGGCTGTGGCGACGCCAGCGTGGCCTGCGCGGACAATTGCAGGCGCTGCATCGCGAGGTGCAGGACGTCGCCTCGGACGCCTCGGTCGGCAGGCGCCTACAGGCGCCACCGCAACAGGAACTGCAGCCGATCAACGACACGATCAACCAGCTGTTCGACGCGCTGGGCGAGAAAGAGACCGCACTCGCGGAGCGCGATGTCTGGTTTCGGCGTTTTGTTGATGCGTTACCGGAAGTTGCATTGATTCACAACGAACGGATCCTGTTCGCCAATGACAGCGCGGCAGCGCTCCTCGGCGTTGATGCGCAGCAACTGATCGACAAACCAGTGATCGATCTCATCAAGCCGCCGTACCGGGCATTGCTGCGAGAAACAACGAGCCGTCGACTGGCTGGAGAGAGTGTGCAGGATCGCCTCGAGCTGCAAATGATCAGTGCGGAGCGCGGCGGTTACTGGGTAGAGGCAACGGGGGCCTTGACGGAGTACAAGGGTCAACCAGCGGTCCTGACGATCGCGCGCGATATCTCATTGCAAAAGGATACTGTGACGACGCAGACCAGCCAGCAGCTCGGCAGTCAGGCACTGGAGTCCATCGCCGAATGTGTTGTGACGACCGATACTCAAGGCGTCATTGTCTCGATGAACCGTGCAGCTGAAATCGCGCTAGATGTGAATCGTGATGATGCTCTCGGCATGCCCTTCGGTCGTCTGGCGACGCTCGTCGATGAAGTCGACCATAAGTCGCTCGGCAATCCGGTCGAGAAATGCCTGCGCCTGCGCCAGCGCGTCAACATGGGGCGCCGTGCATTGTTACTGGGCAATGCGGGCAATAATCCGGTTTCGGTTGAGATGACCGCGTCTCCAATAAGCAATACGCAGGCTGAGATGACCGGTGTTGTCGTCGTGTTTCATGATGTCAGTGAGATTCGCGGCCACGCCCGCAAGATCAGTTATCAGGCGAGTCATGATGCGCTGACCGGACTGATTAACCGGCGTGAGTTTGAAGATCGTGTCGGGCAATTGTTGAAGGGTGTGCGCAACAACGGCCAGCGACACGTGATTGCCTATCTGGATCTCGATCGCTTCAAGCTCGTCAACGATTCTTGTGGCCATCAGGCCGGCGACGAATTGTTACGTAAAGTTGCCAATCTGTTCCGGGAGCAGGTACGCGATAGCGATAGTGTCGCTCGGATCGGCGGGGACGAATTCGCTATGTTGTTACCGGGTTGTCCATTGCCGAAAGCGCAGGCGATTGCCGATGCCACCTGCCACGCCATCGCCGATTACCGGTTTGTCTGGCGTGATCGAATCTTTACGATTGGCGTCAGTATCGGGTTGCTGGAGATCAGCGATGCGTCCGGTAACGTGCAGGATGTGCTCGCGGCGGCTGATTCTGCCTGCTACATGGCGAAACGCAGCGGTCGCGGGCAAGTTCATGTCTATTCCGAAAGTGATGAGATCATCGCACGAGAGCGCGGTGAAATCCGCTGGTTGCAAAGGCTGCAAAGCGCACTGAAGGAAGGTCGCTTCGGACTGGCGGTTCAGCCGATTATTTCTCTGGCGGCGAGTGGTCCGCAGGGACCTGCGTGTGAGGTGCTGCTGCGTTTGCGGCGACGCCACGGCGAGCTAGTTAACCCAAACGAATTCATGCAGGCGGCCGAGCGATATCAAATGATGCCGGAGATCGACCGGTGGGTCGTGCGGGCCACCTTCGATGCGATTGCGAACAACGAACTCAGCATTCCGACCGGCCGGAGTTGCGGGATCAATTTGTCCGGCCAAACTTTGTCGGACCAGGGGTTCCTGGAGTTCGTCGTCGACGCTCTGGATGTGACTGGAATCGTCCCGGAGAGCATTTGCTTTGAGGTCACCGAGGAATCGGTCTACAGCAACTTCAGCAGCGCGCAGCGCTTCATTGAGGTGTTGCATGGCATGGGCAGTCGATTTGCCCTCGACAACTATGGCAGCACACCGGGCGCGTTTTCGAGACTGCGTGAACTGCCGCTGGATTTCCTGAAGATCGATGGGCGGTTAACCCGCAACCTGGCGGAAGATTCCGTCAATCAGGAGATGGTCTCCGCCATGATTCGTCTGGCCGATACCATGCGCTTCAAAACGGTTGCCGAGAAAGTCGAGGCGCAGGAAGACTTCGATACCTTGCGTGATCTGGGTGTCGACTTCGCGCAGGGCAATTTTATCCGTCAGCCGGCCCTTTTGGAGGCAGCGAGTTAGTCGGCGCCTAGTGAGCGACTTCGGCAACCGATTTGCCAAAACACGCCGATCACGGAGCCGGACTAGCAGGCTCCTCAGTAATCGCGTGGTCTGTACGACTAAACCTTGAACGGAGTCTTCAGCTTCGGCTTGACCGGGTGAGCTTTCAGCGTCACATAATCGGGTAGGCCGTTTTTGTAAGGCGGATAGTCTTCGCCGTGGATGAGCGGTTCAAGATAGCGCCGCGCCCGCGCGGTAATGCCAAAGCCGTCCTTGGTGATGTAGCTTCGCGGCACGAATTTCTCTTTGTTAGCGATCCGGGATAGCGGCGCCTCGGCAATCCGCCAGCGATACGGGCTGTCGCTCAGGCGTTTGATCACCGGCATGACCGCGGTCTTACCGGTCAGTGCCAGTTTCACGGCGTGCTCCCCGACCGCGTAGGCTTGTTTCACGTCGGTCGCAGACGCCAGGTGGCGTGCCGAACGCTGCAGGTAGTCGGCCACCGCGTAGTGATATTTGAAGCCATGAGCTTCCCGAACCATGTTGGCGATAACGGGAGCCACACCGCCGAGTTGCGCGTGTCCAAACGCATCGCGGGTGCCGGACTCGGCAAGGAACGTGCCGTTGCGATAGCGAGCGCCTTCGCTGACTACAATGACGCAATAGCCGTAGTCACGCACGCACTCCTTGACGCGTTTGAGGAAGCGCGTTTTGGCAAACGGGATTTCGGGGAACAGGATGATATGCGGTGCGTCGGCCGGTTGTTCGCCGGCAAGCCCACCAGCCGCCGCAATCCAGCCTGCATGGCGGCCCATGACTTCAAGAATGAATACTTTGGTCGATGTTTCAGCCATCGAGGCGACATCGAGTGCCGCTTCTTGCGTGGAAACTGCAATGTATTTCGCGACTGACCCAAAACCCGGGCAGCAATCGGTGACGGGCAGATCGTTGTCTACGGTTTTGGGGATGCCGATGCACTGTACGGGGAACCCCATTTGCTTACTCATCTGCGCGACCTTGTGGGCCGTATCCATCGAATCATTACCACCGTTGTAGAAAAAATATCCGATGTTATGAGCCTGGAAGACTTCGATTAGACGTTCATACTCGGCGCGGTTTTCCTCGAGGCCTTTCAACTTGTAACGCGCGGACCCAAAAGCGCCGCCCGGCGAGTGTCGCAATGCAGCAATGGTGCGTGCTGACTCGCGGTTGGTATTGATCATGTCTTCTGTCAGCGCACCGATAATCCCGTTGCGCCCCGCATAGACATTTGCGATTTTGTCCTTGTGTTTTCGGGCGGTCTCGATCACGCCACAGGCACTGGCGTTGATAACTGAGGTTACGCCCCCAGATTGTGCGTAGAAGGCATTCTTGCGGCTCATCGGTGTGTCCCCTGATTGACATAAATTCCAGCGCCTATAGCGCGTTGGCTGCACTAGGATAGCTAAATTGTTACCGATTCGCTGGCTTGCCTCGCGTCAGGGTTTGACGTGCGACGGCGAGACAGTTAGGGTTTCGGCCCCTGCCCATACGACGGGCTGCATATTTATTCGACAGGCACTCATATGCGAATTGTACTTCTAGGTGCGCCGGGTTCCGGTAAAGGCACTCAGGCACAGCGCCTGATGGCTGATCATGGTATTCCGCAAATCTCTACAGGCGATCTGCTGCGCGCTGCAGTTGCGGCTGGAAGCGAGCTTGGCTTGCGCGCTAAGGAAGCAATGGACAAGGGTGCGCTGGTGTCGGATGACATTGTGCTGGGTATGATTCGCGAGCGCCTTGCTGAGCCGGATTGCGAGAACGGTTTTATTCTGGATGGCTTTCCGCGCAACGAAGCGCAGGCCGAAGCGCTGGAAACGCTGCTGGTTGATATAGGTCAGCCGCTCGACAATGCGGTGTTGATGGATGTCGACCACGACTTGTTAATGAAGCGCTTGTCCGGTCGGCGAACTTGCTCGAAAACCGGTGCCGTTTTGAATGTGTACTTCTCGGAGAAGGAAGATATCGATGCGGTTTTCGATCGCGGTGGTGAGCTGCTGCGACGCAAAGACGACAACCCGGAAACCATCGGTCACCGCCTGGAAGTGTATGAGGCACAGACGGCGCCTTTGATCGATTACTACAAGGCCAAAAACAAATTGGCGGTAGTGGATGCGGTCGGTTCCATGGAGGATGTGCAGCAGCGATTGCTAGCTGCTGTGGGCGCTACCTGATAGCTGCGTTGAGCGACTGGCATCACGGCATTTCAGCTCGGATCTGATCGCCAACAATCGCATTGCGCCAACCGCTGAGTGCACGTAGCTTCCGATCGCCCCGGGCCGCGGCGTTTAACTCTCTGCGTGGGGCCAATACTTCCGCCTCAACACCAACATCACCGGCAACGGCTCGCACGGACGCCGCCATGCGTTTCGATCGCGCGCGCTCATCATCGTCGGGTCGCGCGGCAAATGCCGGTGCATCTGGTACCGGTAAGTCGAGTGTCTCGATAATCGCCTGATGATGCCGTTGGGCGAATTTCGGATGGACCCCTTCGCAAGCGGCAATCGTGTCGGCGTCGACTGTCGGCAGCGCGGCGAGATTGATCAGCGGTTCGTCACGCAATATCCACTGTCTCGGTCGGTCCGATTGCTGTGCGACACGTTCTCGCCAATCCGCAAGCAACATCACACGCTGTTGTAATGCGGTCGGCAGATTGCCAAACCCGCGTACACGTTGCCATGCCAACGCTGTCGGGTTGTCATACAACGCCGGCGACAGCATGGCGGCAGCATCCTGCTCGGCCCATTCGAGTCGATTCAGTTGGTCGAGCGTCTCGAACAACGCATCGTGCACCCGCGGCAGGTAGCGCACGTCATCCTCGGCATACTGCAACACATCGGCAGCCAATGGCCGGCGGCTCCAGTTGGTGCGCGTGTGTGCCTTGTCCAATGATACATCGCAGTATTGTTCGACCAGTTTTGCGTAGCCAATCTGTGGCGATAAACCGACTAGGCCGGCCGCTATCTGGGTGTCAAAGATTTTGTTGGGCAGCTTGCCTGCGCTAATTCTGAGCACTTCGAGATCCTGCCGCCCCGAATGCATCACAAGCTGGGTTTCAAACAGCGCGGCATAAAACTCGTCCAGCCGAATATCTGCCAATGGATCAATTAGCCAGATGTTATCCGCGCAGCGTACCTGCATCAGGCAAAGCTGCGGATAGTAAGTTTTTTCGCGCAGGAACTCGGTGTCGAAAAAACAACGTGCGGCGCCATCAATGGCATCGCAAATCCGTTCCAGTGCGCTTTGAGACTGTACGATATCGATAGTCGGATCCGTCATCAGAAGTGCAGACAGGGTTAGCTCGGATATGAAACAATGTAGCAGAGGTGACCGTCTTTGCTGAGTTTTTTTCGAATAGTGTGGCAGGTGGCGACGTTTCGTCGTAGCCCGGCGGATGTTCCTCATTCGCAGCCACTTTGCTTGTACGCGTTGGCCTGTAGCGCTTTTTTAAGCGCACTGTTCGTGTTTGTTTTGCGTGGCGATTTGGCCAATTTCGCTGAGAGTTACCTAGTCTCGCTACTCCTGAATGGCTTCTTTGTGTTCTGGTTAGTTGGCTTCGCGCGCAAGCGAGAACGGTTCCTGCAGACGTTTACTGCAATGCTTGGTGCGTCGTGTGTGGTGCTGATCGCCCAAATTGTCGTCGCCGTGATCGCCACTGGCGGCGGCAGCGTCACGCTCGGCCAAATTCTGTTCGAGTTTGTCGTGTTGTGGTCGCTGCTGATCGATGCCTACATATTGTCTCGTGCGTTGGAGATCGCATTTTTGTTCGGCGGTTTAATCGCCTTCGGATTGTTCCTGATGCAGCTTAATGTCCTGCGTGCCATTGCCGGGGGCGCTTAGTGCATATTCACATCCTCGGTATTTGCGGCACTTTCATGGGTGGTATCGCGGCACTCGCAAAGCACGCCGGTCATACGGTGTCGGGTTGTGACAGCAACGTCTACCCACCGATGAGTACCCAGCTCGCGTCGCTCGGCATTGAGCTTATCGACGGTTGGGATGTGTCTCAGCTTGCTTTGAAGCCGGATCTGTATCTGGTGGGTAACGTTGTCAGTCGAGGAAACCCGTTAATGGAGGCGATACTGGATCGACGACTGCCGTTCACATCCGGTCCGCAATGGCTATCCGAGAACGTGTTGCGCGGACGACAGGTCATTGCGGTTGCCGGGACACATGGCAAGACAACGACCAGCAGTCTCGCGGCCTTTTTGCTCGATCGCTGCGGTCTCGCACCGGGCTTTCTGATCGGCGGTGTGCCGAGTAACTTTGGCGTCAGCGCCCGGCTTGGTGACGGTGAATGGTTTGTTATCGAGGCAGACGAATACGACACGGCGTTCTTCGACAAGCGAGCAAAGTTCGTCCATTACCACCCAACCATTGCCGTTCTCAATAATCTGGAATTTGACCATGCGGATATCTATGCAGACCTGGCAGCGATCGAATGGCAGTTTCACCAACTGATGCGCATCGTGCCGAGTAACGGGTACGTGGTGCATAACGCGACGGACCCCAATCTGCAACACGTGTTGTCGGCAGGTTGCTGGTCATCCACTCGGTCGTTCTCAACAGATCGACACGTGCCTGCAGATTTGCTGCTTGAGCCCGGCGCTGCGCCAGAGCAGATTTTGGGGCGGGATGCAGACGGTCAATTTGTCTCGCGGTGGGCGCAGCAGGGCGCGCACAACCTGGCCAACACCGCAGCCGCGCTGTTGGCGGTGCGACTGGCTGGCGGCGATCACAAACTGGCACTTGAGGCACTAGCGGAGTTCCTGAGTGTCGCTCGTCGTATGCAAACGCGCTTCGATGCCCGCGGTATTCGTGTATTTGATGATTTCGCGCACCATCCAACAGCTATACGGATGACGCTTGAAGGCGCACGCCGTGCAGCCAGCGACCGACGGCAAATCGCTATTTTTGAGCCGCGGTCCAACACCATGCGCCGCGGTGTTCATGCCGATCAACTCGCTGGCGCGTTCGAATCTGCCGATCAGGTACTAGTGCTCTCTCCGGATAATTTGACCTGGGACCTGCCGGCGGCATTCGCTGATCGCGACAACACGACTGTTTATACCGATAGCGCCGCCATGTTCATGGCGATACAACAACTGCTGGCGCCCGGAGACGACGTTATACTAATGAGTAATGGCAGTTTTGATGGGCTGCCCGGGCGGCTGGTTGAGTGGCTGGAGTCTACTGATGACTGAAGTGGATGAGGTACCGTTGTTTCCACTAGGTACTGTGCTGTATCCGGCCGGCCCGTTACCGTTGCGGTTGTTTGAGGCACGGTATATCGACATGGTGAGTCGCTGCATGCGCGATTCGAAGCCCTTTGGTGTTGTCGCAATCCGCGAAGGACGTGAAACCGGCCCATCGATCATTCACGAGACCGGCACACTTGCTCGCATTGTCGATTTTTATCAGGGTAGCGATGGCCTGCTCGGAATCACAGCTGTGGGAGACCAGCGCTTTAAGTTGCTGGATGAGACAACCGCCGACGATGGTTTACGCGTTGGCCGATTGCAATTGCTGGATGCCGAGCCCGAGATAACCTTGCCGGAACGCTTCGAACCGCTGGCCGACATGCTCGACAACGTACTCGACGATTTCGGCAAGCTTTATGAGAACGTGCCGCGCCTGCTCAATGACGCGAGCTGGGTCGGTTATCGCTTTTGCGAGATTCTGCCGTTGCCGTTGATGCAAAAACAGCGCTGCCTGGAAATCGAAGACCCGGTCGGCCGCCTCGATATTATCGCGACGCTACTGAGCAAGACGCCCGATCAGCCACAGTAGCCGCCGCAGCTTCAGGCAGCCAGTGCCTGCATGGCCTCATCTGCCCGTGCGATTGTTTGCTCAATGTCATCCGCATTGTGTGCCGCTGAAATGAACCCGGCTTCGAAGGCAGACGGTGCGAGGTAGACGCCGCGCTCTAGCATGGCGTGGAAAAAGCGTTTGAAGTATTCCGTATCTGCGCCTTCAATATCCTTGAAGCCGGTCACTGGGCCAGCATCGGTGAACACGAAGCCAAACATGCCGCCTTGATGATCTGTTTCCAGTGCCACGCCGTTGCGCTCGGCCGCCGCGTTGAACCCGCTCAACAAGTGCTCGCAGGCGGCATGCAGCCGGTCATGGAATCCGTCCGTCTCCAACTCGTGAAGCGTAGCGAGGCCGGCAGCCATCGCCAACGGATTACCAGATAGCGTGCCGGCCTGGTAGACGGGGCCCAACGGTGCAATGTGTTGCATGATGTCTGCGCGTCCACCGAAAGCGGCAGCGGGCATACCACCGCCAATCACCTTGCCGAGTGTCGTCAGATCCGGTTTGACACCAAACACCGCTTGCGCACCGCCCTTGGCCACCCGAAATCCTGTCATGACTTCATCGAAAATCAGCACGGCGCCACTGCTATCGCAGACCTCTCGTAGTGTTTCCAGAAATCCGGGCTGGGGTCGCACAAAATTCATGTTGCCGGCGATGGGCTCGACGATGATGCACGCGATCTCCTCACCATGTTTGGCGAACAGCTCTCGCACCTGATCGCTGTCGTTGAAGTCGAGGGTGATCGTCTGATCAGCCAGTGACTTAGGAACGCCTGGCGAGCTTGGGACACCAAGCGTCAACGCACCTGAGCCTGCCTTGATCAGCAACGAATCGGAATGACCGTGGTAACAGCCCTCAAACTTGACGATTTTCTCTCGCCCGGTGAAGCCGCGCGCGAGTCGGATAGCACTCATTGTGGCCTCGGTGCCGGAGCTGACCATTCGCACGAGTTCGACAGAAGGCAGGATCTCGCAGACTTTTTTTGCCAGCGCAGTTTCCAGTGCGCACGGTGCTCCGAAACTCAGGCCATCCTGCGCGGTTTTTTGTACCGCTTCGATAACCGATGGATGTGCGTGTCCGAGAATCATCGGACCCCATGATCCGATGTAATCGATCAGCTCCCGACCATCTTCTGTCCAAACATGCGAACCTGCGGCACGTTTGAAGAACAGGGGCTCACCGCCGACACCGTTGAACGCGCGTACCGGAGAATTAACTCCGCCTGGAATGAATTGTTTGGCTTTTTCGAACAGGCTCACTGACGTCCCCTCGTCAACGTTAACGCCGATATTGTATCGCGCATTCAGGCGGCTGTGGCTGTTATCATTCAGCCAACGCGACCACCGCATCGGTGTCTGTCGACCGTCGAGTTAAGGGACTGCAATGAAAACCTACATGTGCCTGATTTGTGGCTACGTCTATGACGAAGAGACCGGAGACCCGGAAGCCGGCATACCCGCACGGACCAAGTGGGAGGATGTGCCGTTGTCCTGGCGATGCCCGGATTGCGGTGCGGGCAAAGAAGACTTTGACATGGTTGAGGTGTAGCCGCTGACATCGATGCGCCGGCTTTTTTAGCGCGTTGCAGGACTAAGTCCGGATGGGGCGACTCGCTCGAGTCAGGCGGACAATCGAACCACTGCGGTTTCGTAGGCCGATCCATCAGCAGCCAGCGTTAACCAGCGCCACCCTGGCGCTTCATCGGTCAGCGTGAACGGGTCTTGCTGCACCCCAAACTGTCGCGCCGTCGAGGGCGTCGTCATCACGCGGACGGCGTGTTCGCCGACCTGCCAGTCGATTTCCAGAGGTTGATGAATATGACCGCACAGGATGACTTTGACCTGCGGATGGGCCTGCAGCAGCGCCGCCAGTTCGTCGGCGTCCTGTAGCATCGATTGATCGAGCCACTCACTGCCGCAGGCGATTGGTGGCTGATGAAACGACAGCACTGTCGGTGCTTCCGGTGCGGCGTTCAGGGTTTGATCAAGATCCGCCAATCGGGACGCCCCGAAACGACCGTATACTTTGCCGGCCACCGCGCAGTTTGCCGCGATAATGCGCCATTCGCCCTGCGACACATCGCCAAGCACCTGAATATTGGCGCCACGCAAGTGCGTCTGCATCAGCGTCAGGTCATCATGATTGCCGGGTAGGGCAAGCACCGCTGCCGGGATCTCGCCGAATAGTGCTGACAGTTGCTCGTAGCCGCCCGCCGATTCGTCCTGACACAGGTCGCCACTAAGTAGGATCACGTCCGGTGTGCGCGCCTGCAGACTGGTTTGCAGTACCTGCTGCAAATTGTCGAAGGGGTCACTGTCATAGTGACGGCGCGTTCGATCAGCGAAGACATGCAGGTCCGTCAGATGTAGCAAGGTTTTTGTCGTCATAAAAAAAGGCTCCCGAAGGAGCCCTTTTTAGCGGTCACGGCGCGCGCGATCAATAGCGATACGCCTCCGGCTTGAACGGTCCAGCCGCCGAGACACCAAAGTACTTCGCTTGTTCGTCGGTCAGTCTCGTCAGTTTCGCGCCGATACGGTCGAGGTGCAGTGCGGCCACTTTCTCGTCGAGCGCCTTCGGCAGCACATAGACTTGATTGTCGTATTTGCCTGGATTGTTCCACAAATCCATCTGTGCGAGGACTTGGTTGGTAAACGATGCGGACATGACGAAGCTTGGGTGGCCCGTCGCACAGCCCAAATTAACCAGTCGGCCCTCAGCCAACAGAATAATGCGGCGGCCGTCCGGGAAAATGATGTGGTCGACCTGAGGCTTGATGTTTTCCCACTCGTACTGGCGCAGATGTGCGACGTCGATTTCGTTATCAAAGTGCCCGATATTGCAGACGATCGCCTGGTCGCGCATTTTTTCGAGTTGTGCGCCGCTGATGACATTAAAGTTGCCGGTCGCCGTCACAAAGATGTCGACCTGATCAACCACATCGTCCAGTCTGACGACGCGGTAGCCTTCCATCGCTGCCTGCAGTGCACAAATCGGGTCGATTTCGGTAATCCAGACGGTCGCACCCAGGCCTCGCAGGCTTTGTGCGCTGCCTTTCCCTACGTCACCGTAACCACAGACCAGAGCGACCTTGCCGGCCACCATGACATCGGTCGCGCGCTTGATGCCGTCCACCAGGGACTCGCGGCAGCCATACAGGTTGTCAAACTTCGATTTGGTCACCGAATCGTTCACGTTGATGGCCGGGCAATGCAGTTTGCCGTCTCTGGCCATCTCATACAGGCGTTTCACGCCGGTTGTCGTTTCTTCGGAAACCCCTTTGATGTCGTTCATCAGGTCAGGGTATTTGTCATGCACGAGTCCTGTCAGGTCACCGCCATCGTCGAGGATCATGTTCGGTGTCCAGCCATCAGGGCCATGGATCGTCTGCTCGACACACCACCAGTACTCTTCTTCTGATTCACCTTGCCAGGCGAACACCGGCACTCCGGTCGCTGCGATAGCCGCCGCGGCCTGATCCTGGGTTGAGAAGATATTGCAGGAAGACCAACGGACTTCTGCGCCCAGTGCTGTCAGCGTTTCAATCAGCACGGCGGTTTGAATCGTCATGTGCAGGCAACCGGCAATGCGTGCGCCAGTCAGCGGCTTGGCGTCGCCGTACTCTTCGCGTAGTGCCATCAGGCCCGGCATTTCGGTTTCGGCAATGGCGATTTCCTTGCGACCCCACTCAGCGAGTTTGATATCCGCAACCTTGTAGTCGGTCGCGACAGCGGATGGTGTTGAGCTCATGTGTCTATTCCTTGAATGCTGTTTAAATAGTGTTCGATGCGCTGATCAGAGCGCAGCGCGCAATGCCTCGGCCTTGTCTGTCTGTTCCCAGGCCAGTTCGATGTCCTCACGGCCGAAGTGGCCATAGGCGGCCGTTTGACGGTAGATCGGTTGAATGAGATCCAGCGAGTTCAGAATGCCCCAGGGCGTCAGATCGAAGTGCTCGCGAACGAGTGCTGTCAGCTTGTTCTCAGCAATTTTGCCGGTGCCAAACGTCTGTACCGTCACCGAGGTCGGTTCGGCGACGCCGATCGCGTAGGAGATCTGCACCTCGCAGCGATCGGCGAGTCCCGCAGCGACGATATTCTTCGCAACGTAACGGGCTGCGTAGGCCGCAGAGCGATCGACTTTGGAAGGATCCTTGCCAGAGAATGCACCACCACCGTGTCGAGCGGCCCCGCCGTAGGTGTCGACGATGATCTTGCGGCCGGTCAGGCCGGCATCGCCGACGGGTCCGCCGATGACAAAATTGCCAGTCGGGTTGATGTGGTAGAGCGTATCGTCGTTGAGCCACTGCGCAGGCAATGTCGGCTTGATGATGTGCTCGCGCACCGCCTCCTGGAGGTCTTTGTGGCTGACATCCGGTGCATGTTGCGTCGACAACACCACGGCTTCGATCGCGACGGGTTTGTCGTTCTCGTAACGAAACGTCAGCTGGCTTTTGGCGTCGGGCCGCAACCAAGGGAGCTCGCCGGACTTGCGTACCTCGGCCTGGCGACGCACAAGCCGATGTGCGTAAGCGATCGGGGCAGGCATCAGGACATCGGTTTCGTTGCTCGCATAGCCGAACATCAGACCCTGGTCACCGGCGCCCTGATTACGAGCCTCCTCACGATCGACCCCTTGCGCGATATCGTCGGATTGTTTGCCGATCGCGTTCAGCACCGCGCATGACATGCCATCGAAGCCCATGTCAGAGCTGTTGTAGCCAATGTCCAACACGACATCGCGAATGATCTGTTCGATATCGACCCATGCGGATGTCGTGATTTCCCCGGCGACCAGCACCATGCCCGTCTTGACGAGCGTTTCGCAGGCTACCCGAGCACCTTTGTCCTCTTCCAGAATGGCGTCGAGAATGGCGTCGGAAACCTGGTCGGCAATCTTATCGGGATGTCCCTCAGATACCGATTCCGAGGTCAGCAGGAACGTATCAGTCATAATATTGGTGCGCCTTGTTGTGGATAGGTGGCATTAAGTCGCATGGTCGACCGGCTCGCTATGCCGCCAAGAACTGGGCCGGAGCGCGAATGACCAGGCTGTGTGAATAGCCGGGAATTATAACAATAGTAGCCATTAAACCGCTACAAAACGGCGGTTCTGATGCGTACTGCCTTGGCCGCGGTCTGACGCTGCTTGCCCGTGTCGAGGCAAAAGGGGACAATGCGCCGCTCGAGGTGAGTGGATATCGATATGACGCTGAAGGGCGATGGCGAAAGCCATATCGCGCGGCGCGAACTGGCCAACGCCATTCGTGCGCTTTCTATGGATGCGGTGCAGGCCGCCAATTCCGGCCATCCGGGCGCACCGATGGGTATGGCGGATATCGCCGAAGTGCTCTGGAACGATTTTCTGCGTCACAGCCCGGAGAATCCCGGTTGGTGGAATCGGGACCGTTTTGTGCTCTCCAATGGCCATGGTTCAATGCTGCTGTACGCCTTGCTGCATCTCAGTGGTTACCCATTGTCGATGCAGCAGATTCGAGACTTTCGACAGCTCGGTGCGCACACGGCCGGTCATCCGGAACGCGACCTTCAGATTGGCATTGAGACGACCACCGGCCCGCTTGGCCAGGGTGTGACCAACGCCGTCGGCATGGCGATCGCAGAACAGCATCTCGCTGCCACGTTCAATCGCGAAAATTATCCGATCGTCGACCACTACACCTATTGCTTCTTGGGCGATGGCTGCCTGATGGAGGGTATCTCCCACGAAGCCTGCTCACTTGCTGGAACCCTGAAACTCGGCAAGTTGATTTGCCTCTATGACGATAACGGGATCTCGATCGACGGTGATGTCACCGGCTGGTTTACCGACGACACCACGGCGCGCTTTGAGGCCTATGGATGGCAGGTGATCGACGGCGTCGATGGCCACGATGCTGACGCGATCCATGCCGCAATCACCAAAGCGCGAGCGGAAGGCGACAAGCCGACACTGATCTGTTGCAAGACGATCATTGGCTTTGGCTCCCCGAACAAACAAGGCACTGCCGCCACCCATGGTGCGCCGTTGGGCGCTGAGGAAATCGCCGCAGCCCGCGAGGCGTTGCAGTGGGCGCATGCGCCGTTTGAGATTCCCGCCGATATCGCCGCTGCCTGGAATGCGGGTGAGCAGGGGCGCCGCGATGAACAGGACTGGCAGACCCTGTTTGCCGGTTACAGCAAAGCCCACCCGGAAGCCGCCAACGAGTTATCTCGACGCATGCAGGGCGACCTGCCTGCGGACTGGGGCTCGCGATGCGCGCACGCGCTAAGCGCCACGGCCGATGCCGCGCAGACGGTCGCCACGCGCAAGGCTTCGTTACTGGCACTGGAGCACGTCGCACCGGTGCTGCCCGAATTGATTGGCGGCTCAGCGGATCTGACCGGGTCCAACTGCACCTATCACAGCGGGTCCGAGGTACTGGACGACGCAAATTCCGGCGGCAACTATATTAACTACGGTGTGCGCGAATTTGCCATGACAGCCATCGGTAATGGCATGGCTTTGCACGGTGGTGTGCGGCCGTATTCCGGGACTTTTTTGACGTTTTCCGACTATGCGCGCAATGCCGTGCGCATGGCGGCGTTGATGGAGTGTCCGAACATTCTTGTCTATACCCACGATTCGATCGGTTTGGGTGAAGATGGTCCGACACACCAGCCGATAGAGCATGTCGCCAGTCTGCGGTTGATGCCAAACCTCGATGTCTGGCGACCCGCCGACACAACAGAAACGCTGGTCGCGTGGATCGCGGCGATCGAGCATCGTACGACACCGACCGCACTGGTATTGACACGCCAAGGGCTACCTTTTGTCGACCGCAGTGAGCAGCAAATCGATAACATCAAGCGCGGCGGATACGTGTTGCGTGATGCCGAAGGCGCACCCGATATCGTGCTGATTGCGACCGGTTCAGAGGTGGCGCTGGCGCTCGAGGCGCGCGCTGTGCTGGCGGACAACGGGCTTGCGGTGCGCGTGGTTTCCATGCCTTGCGTCGAGCGGTTTGCCTTGCAGACAGCGGACTGGCAGGCTCAGGTGCTAGGCAAGCCAGATACACCGAAGCTCGCGATCGAAGCGGGCGTCAGTGATATCTGGTGGCGCTGGGTCGGCACGCATGGCGACGTGATTGGTATCGATGAATTCGGTGCCTCAGCGCCAGCAGGGCAGTTGTTTGAGAAATATGGGTTCAGCGTGGACAATGTGACCGCGCGAGCGCATCGGTTGCTACAGCGT
The DNA here is from genome assembly GCA_039033995.1 of Pseudomonadota bacterium. Taxonomy (GTDB): domain Bacteria; phylum Pseudomonadota; class Gammaproteobacteria; order Steroidobacterales; family Woeseiaceae; genus CALBPI01. The sequence goes on from JBCCBP010000020.1 coordinate 31,990, forward strand.
TAAAGGCCTGCGGGGAAGCCTGACGGGACAGAAGTGGAGAAAATGACATGACAATCAAAGTGGGAATCAACGGCTACGGCCGCATCGGGCGCAATGTCTTACGTGCCATCTATGAAAGCAATCGCCGCAGCGAATTGCAGGTAGTTGGCGTCAACGATCTGGGGGATGCGGAAACTAACGCATACCTGACTCGCTTCGATACCGCGCATGGCAAATTTCCCGGCACGGTCGAAGTGCAGGGCAATCATATGATCGTCAATGGCGACAAGATCCGCGTGACGTCCGAGCGAGACCCGGCGAAGTTGCCATGGGCAGAACTCGGTGTCGATGTTGTGCTGGAATGCACCGGCATATTCCGCACCAAGGAAAAAGCTTCGGCACATATTGAAGCCGGCGCGAAGAAGGTCGTTATCTCGGCACCATCCGGTACTGAGGTTGATGCGACCATCGTCTATGGTGTCAACCATGACACGCTCACGAAGGACGATGTCGTCGTCTCCAACGCCTCATGCACGACGAATTGCCTGGCGCCGCTCGCCAAGCCGCTGAACGATGCGATCGGCATCGAACATGGCATCATGACGACGATCCACGCCTACACGAATGACCAGGTGCTGACCGATGTATTCCACAAGGACCTGCGCCGCGCGCGCTCGGCGACAATGTCAATGATCCCGACGAAAACGGGCGCCGCCGCCGCTGTAGGACTGGTGCTGCCGGAGCTGGCTGGCAAACTCGACGGATTCGCAGTGCGCGTGCCGACGATCAATGTGTCGATGGTCGACCTCAGTTTTGTGGCCAGTCGTGAGACCAGCATCGATGAGATCAACGAGGTGCTGAAAGCCGCCGCTGACGGTCCCATGAAGGGCATTCTCGACTACTCCGACGGTCCACTGGTATCGATCGACTTCAATCACAACCCGGCCTCGTCGAGCTACGACGCCACGTTGACCAAAGTGATGCAGGGTACGCTGGTCAAAGTGTGCTCGTGGTATGACAACGAGTGGGGTTTCTCGAACAGAATGCTGGACACCGCGCAAGCGTTGATCAAGGCAGCCGGGTAGCGCACGCGCACGATCGGGCGCACGATGGCGGGCGAGCTTAACGGGCTTGTCCCGCCATTTTTTTATCGGTGACGAGGATGAAGCAGTCATGAACGTGGTTAAGATGCAGAATCTCGATCTCGGCGGGAAGCGGGTGCTGATTCGCGAGGACCTGAATGTGCCAATCCAGAACGGCGCGGTTACATCGGACACCCGGATTCGAGCCGCGTTACCGACGCTACAGGCCGCACTTGAGGCCGGTGCTGCCGTGATGGTGATGTCGCATCTCGGTCGCCCCACCGAAGGTCAGCCAGAAGACCAGTATTCTCTTGCTCCGGTGGCACGCCATTTGGAAAAGCTGCTAGGACGTCCCGTGCCATTGATTCCGGATTGGCTCGATGGTGTAGAGCTTGCGCCCGGTGACATCGTGCTGTGTGAGAACGTCCGTTTCAACGTGGGTGAGAAAGCGTCGGACGAGGGCCTGGCCAAACGCATGGCCGCACTCGCTGACGTGTTTGTCATGGATGCTTTTGGCACCGCGCACAGGGACCAGGCCAGTACGGCCGGCGTTGCGCGGTTTGCCGGCATCGCCGCGGCGGGACCGCTGTTGGTGGCCGAACTCGAAGCGCTCGGGCGTGCTCTGGATACGCCGCAGCGACCGATTCTTGCGCTGGTGGGCGGGTCAAAGGTATCGACCAAGTTGTCGGTGCTGGAGGCGCTGTCCGCCAAGGTCGATCAGCTCGTTGTCGGCGGTGGTATCGCCAATACTTTTATCGCCGCTGCGGGCCACGCGGTCGGCGAATCTCTGCATGAACCGGACCTGCTGGCAACGGCGCAGGCGCTCGCCAGCGACAGTGATCGCGCACGGGTTCCTGTGCCAACAGATGTGGTCGTCGCGAAGACCTTTGCCGTGGACGCCGAAGCGCGTACCTGTTCCGTGTCGGCCGTACAAGCTGACGAATTGATACTCGACATAGGCCCCGATTCATCGGCCGCGCTGGCAGAGATGATCCGAGCGGCTGGCACCGTGATCTGGAATGGCCCTGTTGGTGTGTTCGAATTCCCGGCGTTCGCGAATGGTACCCGCGTCATCGCTGAGGCTATTGCAGAAAGCGATGCATTTTCGATTGCCGGTGGCGGCGACACGCTCGCCGCTATTGAGCAGTTTGATGTCGCTGCGGGCATCAGCTATATCTCGACCGGTGGCGGTGCGTTTCTCGAATTCGTAGAAGGCAAAGTGCTGCCCGCCGTGGCCGCACTTGAGGCGAGTGCCGCGCGCTCATAGCAAACTGGCGGCGATCTGCTTTGACAGTGGGGGTCAATAGCAAAGGTAATGGGGACAATGATCAGACGAACCAAAATTATCGCAACTCTGGGACCAGCAACAGATGACGATCGCGTTCTCCGGCAGATGCTGGAGAACGGACTCGATGTTGTGCGCATGAACTTTTCGCACGGTAGCGGCGAGGTACTCGCCGAGCGCTGTGAGCGTTTGCGCGCGCTGTCCGCCGAAATGGGCAGGCCTATCGCCATTCTGGGCGATCTGCAAGGCCCGAAAATTCGGATCAGTCGTTTCAAGTCAGGCAGTGTCACGCTGAAAAATGGCGCTGCGTTCTTTCTGGATCCGACATTCGACAGCAAATCAGGCGATGAGTCCGGTGTGTCGATTGCCTATCCCGAACTGGCTGACGATGTCGCATTGGATGATGTGCTGTTGCTGAATGATGGGCAGATCGCCTTGCGTGTCACTGGCATCGACGGTCCACGTGTGCACACCGAGGTCACGCAGGGCGGTGTTCTTTCCGACAAGAAAGGTATCAATAAGCAGGGCGGTGGCCTGTCGGCACCGGCACTGACCGAAAAGGACGAGATCGATATTCAGACCGCAGCGGATCTTGGTTTCGATTATCTTGCGGTGTCCTTTGTTCGCAGCGCATCGGATATTCGCCAGGCACGCGCCTTGTTCGAGGCGGCAGGCGGGTTTGGCAAGATCGTGGCCAAGATCGAGCGAACGGAAGCGATCGATAACATCGATCAAATCGTCGAGGCGAGCGATGTCATCATGGTCGCGCGCGGGGATCTCGGTGTTGAGATGGGCTACGCCGAACTCACCGGCTTGCAGAAACAGATCATTCGCAAAACCCGCTATGGCAACAAGATTGCGATTACGGCGACGCAGATGATGGAATCAATGATCGAGAACCGCATTCCGACACGCGCCGAAGTGTCCGATGTGGCGAACGCCGTCATGGATGGCACCGATGCCGTGATGCTGTCCGCTGAGACGGCCGTTGGTCGCTATCCTGCGGAAGTGATTGCTGCGATGTCCGAGGTGTGCAGCGGCGCTGAGAAATACCAGACGCACCGCTATCGAGCGACGCATCGCGAGGCCGACTTGTTTCAGCATGTGGATGAGACCATCGCCATGGCGACGATGTATGCGGCCAATCATCTGGATGTGAAAGCGATCATTGCACTGACTGAATCTGGATCTACGACCCTGTGGATGTCGCGAATCCGATCTGACATTCCAGTCTTCGCGTTTACGCGCCATGAGCGCACGCGTCGCCGGGTGACGCTTTATCGCGGCGTATACCCGGTGGAGTTTGATATTACGCATACCAATTCGGTCAGGGTCTACAACGAGGTGTGCAGTCGGCTCTATGAGCTTGGCTACGTACAACCCGGCGATCGAGTGATTTTCACGAAAGGCGACCTGAGCGGCGTTTCGGGCGGTACCAACGCGATGAAAATCATCGAGGTACCGGATGCTGATATCATGCTGAATCAAACGAACAACAGGAAAACTTGATGAGCGACCAACGCTTTGAAGGCACCAAGAACTACATCGCCACCGACGATCTGATGATGGCGGTCAACGCAGGTGTCACACTGCAGAGACCGATTCTGGTCAAAGGAGAACCAGGTACCGGCAAGACGATGCTGGCGGAAGAGGTCGCTGCCGCGCTCGGCAAGCCGTTGTTTGAGTGGCACATCAAGTCGACGACCAAAGCGCAGCAGGGCCTGTACGAGTACGACGCTGTCGCGCGGTTGCGAGATTCGCAACTCGGCAATGAGAAAGTGCACGACATTGGCAACTATATCCTGAAGGGCAGTTTGTGGCAGGCGTTTGAGGCCGATTCGCAGCCGGTAGTGCTGATCGATGAAATCGATAAGGCCGATATCGAATTCCCGAACGATCTGCTCCGCGAGCTCGACCGCATGGCGTTCACGGTGTATGAGACGCAGGAAACGATCTCCGCTCGGCATCGGCCGATCATCATCATTACCAGTAACAATGAGAAGGAACTGCCTGATGCGTTCTTGCGACGGTGCTTTTTTCACTACATCAAGTTTCCCGATGAGGGGACGATGGCGAAGATCGTCGACGTTCATTTTCCGGACCTGAAAAAGAATCTCCTGCGCGAGGCGCTCAACTGTTTTTATCAGGTTCGCGAGACACCGGGCCTGAAGAAAAAACCGTCCACTTCAGAACTGCTCGACTGGATCAAGTTGCTACTGGCGGAAGACATTCCGCCTGAAGCGTTACGCAGCGAGGATAAGTCGAAGGCGATTCCGCCGCTGTATGGCGCATTGCTAAAGAACGAACAGGACGTACATCTGTTCGAACAGCTGGTGTTCCTGAATCGCGCCAACCGCTAGCGCTGGTGTACTGAAGTCGCATGCTGATTCGTTTTTTTTACATGCTGCGCGAAGCCGGAGTGAAGACATCGGTGACAGAATTGCTAACGTTGCTCGCCGCCATGCGCGAGGGGCTGGCAGGCACCAGCGTCGACCAGTTCTATTTCCTGGCGCGCGCGTCCATGGTCAAAGATGAAACGCAATTCGACCGCTTCGACAAGGTGTTCGCCGCACATTTCCAGGGTATCGAGAAGGCATTCGCTGAGCTTACCGCGCATGTGCCCGAGGACTGGCTTGCTCACGTCGCAAGCCTGAGTCTGACCGAAGAAGAGCGCGAGAAAATCGAATCGCTCGGTGGCTTCGATGAGCTAATGGAGGCGCTGCAGGAGCGGCTGCGCGAGCAGGAAGAACGTCACGAAGGCGGGAATAAATGGATTGGCACGGGCGGTACGTCGCCGTTCGGTGTCGGCGGCTTTAATCCTGAAGGCGTCCGCATTGGCGAGCAACAAGGTGGGGGCAATCGACGCGGCGTCAAAGTTTGGGATCGGCGTGAATACCGCAATCTGGATGACAGCGTTGAACTCGGCACCCGCAACATCAAGCTCGCGTTACGCAAGCTTCGCCGCTTCGCGCGCGAAGGTGCGGCCGATCAGTTGGATCTGGACGACACGATTCGCTCAACGGCGCGCAATGCTGGTTATCTGGATATCAAGATGGTGCCTGAGCGGCACAACGCCATCAAAGTACTGTTGTGCCTCGATGTCGGCGGTTCGATGGACGACCACGTGCGCATCTGCGAGGAGATGTTCTCGGCCGCCAGCAGCGAATTCAAGCATTTGGAATACTTCTATTTTCATAACTTCGTCTACGAGAGTTTGTGGAAAGACAATCGCCGCCGACACTCAGAACGCATTCCACTCTCAGAAGTACTCAACAAGTATGGGCCGGACTATAAGCTGATTTTCGTCGGTGATGCGACGATGAGTCCGTACGAGATCGTCTACGCCGGAGGCAGTGTTGAACACTGGAACGAAGAGCCGGGTGCGGCCTGCATTCAACGGTTGCTCAACGCTTATCCCAAGGCGATCTGGCTGAACCCGGAGCCGGTCCAGCGCTGGCCGCACACGCCGTCGGTCAAGATTACTCAGGAGCTGATGGAAGATCGGATGTACCCGCTCACCGTCAGCGGGCTTGATCAGGGCATCAAGCGGCTGCAGTAGCGAGCCGCGGAGGGGTTGTTGATGGCTGTTGATCATGACCCGAAAGCCAATAAGTTGGCACTGGTTTTGCCGGGTGGCGGCGCTCGCGGCGCCTTCCAGGTCGGCGTGCTGAAAGCGATCTCTGAACTGATGCCGCCGCGCTCACGAAACCCTTTCCGCATCATCAGCGGCACATCGGCCGGCGCGATCAATTCCGTGGTTCTGGCCAGCAAGGCGCAACGCTTTCATTTCGCCGTCGCGGAGCTCGAGCGCGTTTGGGGTGGTTTCGAAACTGGCAACGTCTATCGTTCAGATGGTTGGACGATGCTCAAAAGCAGCCTGCACTGGCTGACGGCACTGGTGTTTGGTGGGTTGGGTGTCAGCAATCCGAAGTCGTTGTTGGATAATGCGCCGCTGCGTGCCTTGCTCTCGCGCAACGTGCGCTTCCCGCGCATTCAGGCAGCCATTGATAATGGTTTTCTGGATGCCGTCGCCGTCACGGCCGCTGGCTACCAGTCATCTCGATCTGTGACCTTCTTTCAAGGGTGTGATGGGTCAGCCCCCTGGGAGCGCACCCGCCGTATCGGGCGCAAGACCACACTCGACCTGGATCATCTGATGGCGAGTATCGCCGTACCGATGATTTTTCCGCCGGTGAGAATCGGCAATGAGTTTTTTGGTGACGGCGCGATGCGTCAGGCGACGCCGCTGTCACCCGTTGTCCATCTCGGTGCTAATCGAATTCTCGTGATCGGTGTTAGAGACGAGCTGGCCGATCGCGTGCATTCAGACACAGCGCCGGATTTTCCTGGTTTTGGACAGATCGCCGGCTACGTTCTGGATACACTGTTTCTGGACGGCCTGTATTCCGATCTCGAGCGACTGGCGCGTATCAACAGCATCATCGAGTCTGTACCGGTCGCTGCCCGCACCGGGCTTGCGTCGCAGATGCGTCAGATCGACACCATGGTCGTCTTACCAAGTGTCGATTTACGAGAACTGGCTCTGGCACATATTCGCGAGTTGCCTCGAGGCGTGCGATTGCTGCTCAGCGGCGTCGGCGGTAGTGAAGGGCGTTTGTTGAGCTTCCTGCTATTCGAGGCGGGCTATACGCGTGCGCTGATCGATCAGGGCTATCGCGACGCCATGCGCGTCAAACATCAGCTACGAGACTTCGTGCTGGGCGAAGAAGTGCCATCACTCATCGCGCCCGATACCGTTAGCGATGATCTATCCGGCATCTACCGGACTATCCAGCAGCATTGATTGATTAGGGAGGTGCACTTTACTTCGCTCGACGAGCCGCATGCTGGGACGGCTGACGCCCGATAACCAATAGGCCTGTTCTTACAACAGAAACATGGCGCCGAGGCCGAGGAACAGACCATAGCCGATGACGTCGGTAATCGTCGTCAGGATCACGCCACCAGCGAGCGCCGGATCGACGTTGATGCGCTTTAATATCATCGGAATGAAAAAGCCGCACAGCGCTGCGATCACAAGATTGCAAGCCAATGCCACCGCAACTAGCAGACCAATCATCCACGTCTTGAACCAGATAGCGGTGACGATGGCCACCAGGATCGCCCAGAACAGGCCGTTGATTAAACCGATTGTGAATTCGCGTCGCAATACCGTCATGGCGTTGCCCGCTTCAATTTGGCCGAGCGCAATTGCGCGCGTGATGATGGTCAGTGATTGGGTCCCGGCTACGCCGCCCATGCTCGGTACGATGGGCATCAGCACAGCCAGCAGTACGACCTTGTCAATCGTAGTTTGGAATACATCGACAACGCTCGCGGCTACGAAAGCCGTCAGAAGATTGATGCCCAGCCAGAACGCGCGCCGGCGCGCGCCTTGAAAGACAGGTGCGAACAGGTCATGGTCCTCGTCCAGGCCGGCTGCGCCCATCAATGAGTGCTCGGCCTCGTCACGAATCACGTCGACCACATCATCTACTGTAATACGGCCTAGCAGAGTGTTGTCATCACCCGTGACGGCAACGGACAGCAGGTCACGATCCTCGAACAAGCGCACAACGTCAGCCGAGCCGGTCATCGCATGTACGCCGGGTGCATCGCTGTCCATCAGATCCTCAACCAGCGTGGCCGGGTCGGCTACCAGCAGCGATGTGATCGGCAGTACGCCCGCGTACAGGTCGTCCCGATCGACCACGATCAGTGAATCGGTGCGGTCCGGCAATGCGGAATGCGCACGCAGATAGCGCAATACTACTTCGACCGTGACGTCAGGACGCACGGTCGTCGTATCGGTATCCATCAAGCCACCAGCGCTGTCCTCGGGATAGGCGAGTACTTCACGCAAGCGTTGTCGGTCCTGCCCGTCCATCGAGCGAATGACCTGCTGCGTGATCGCTTCTGGCAAGTCGACGACCAGATCGGCGAGGTCATCAACTGCCATGCCTTCTGTTGCAGCGACCAGTTGCTCGACATCCATCGCCTGAATCAGGCTGTCACGCACATCATCCGCCAGCTCGACGAGTACCTCGCCTTCGCTGTCTCTATCGACAAGCTCCCAGACTAAACGGCGTTCTGCAACCGGCAGCGATTCGAGCAGCCGGGCAATTTCACCCGGGCGCAGACCTGCGACCATGCGCCGCGCGGTGCGCATGGTGCCGCTTTCGAGCGCTTCGCGCAGCGCGCTGAGCACTGAAGGCTCGGTGCTGTTCGGTTCGTGTGACATGGCATCGCCGCTCCGTACGACATCGCCGCAGGTTCAGTAGGCGCTGGCGACGCGAGCAGTGTAGCGCGCCGCCCGACCGATGTCAGGAAAACGCCGTATTGCCGCCCGAGCTGATGAGTTCCTGGTGGCGCACGCTGATCAGCGGGTAGTCGCAGCGTAACGATTCAGCCAGTTGTTCTGCGACATAGACCGAGCGATGTTGACCGCCGGTACAGCCGACCGCGATGGTCAGGTAATTTCGATTAAAGTTTTCGAAGCTCGGAATCCACTGCTGCAGGAAAGCAAGGATGCTGTTGCGCATCTCACCGACCATCGGCTGTTGTTCGAAAAATCGGATCACGGCGGCGTCCAGCCCCGTCTGTTCTCTGAGCGCTGGCTCCCAATAGGGATTGGGTAGTCCGCGCAAATCGAATACATAGTCCGCGTCGCGAGGAATGCCGTGCTTGAAGCCAAACGACTCGATCATAATTGAAAGCTGATAGGGTTCGCGCGACGCAACGCGCTGGCGTATTTCACCGCTCAAGTCATAGACGCTCGTGCGCGTCGTATCGATGACCAGATCGGCGAGATTCAGAACAGGCATCAGGCGCACACGCTCTTCGGCAATGGCATCACGCAGCGAGCTATCTTCGCGCGCCAGTGGGTGCTTGCGGCGGGTTTCACTGAAGCGCTTCAAAAGGGTGTCATCATCCGTTTTCAGGAACAGAATTTCGCACTGCGCACCGGTCTCGCGGATACTCGCGATTTTGGCCTTGAGGTCTTCCAGATCAGCGGTGCGGTTGCGCGCGTCAAGCCCGATGGCGACGCGATCACCCAGTGGTTCGTCGTCCGCGTGAAGCTCTTGCATCAGATGCGGCAGCATCGATAACGGCAGGTTATCAATGCAAAAGTAACCGATATCCTCGAGCACATGCAGCGCTACGCTGCGCCCGGAACCGGAAAGACCACTAACGATGACGATTCTCATGCTACGCCGTTTGCCGGGGCATCGACCGCGGCACACCGTTGGAGCAGTCGAATGATCGATTGCGCATCGACTGCTGTACGCAATTTGTTACAGACGGCTTCGTTCATCAGGCGCGAGGCGAGCAATTGCATCGCGGCGTCGTACTGACTTGAAGTCTCGGGCGGCAAGATGAAGCAAAACAACAGATCGACGTCCGGCACGTCCTTACCGTCGAAATCGATCGCCTTGCTGAGGCGCGCGAACACGCCGACAGGTTCATCCGCCGCATCGACACGAGCATGTGGCATCGCCAGGCCATGATCGGCTGCTGTACACCCGAGACGCTCGCGTTCGACGAGCGCATCGAACACGGCATCGGCGCTCAACGCAGCATGCTGGTGGGCCAGATGTTGGCTCAAGGTTTCTAATGCGTGTTTCTTACTGGTCGATTCGAGGTTGATAATGATGTCATCGTCAGTGATCGAATCTGCAACTGTCAGTGGCATAAAGTGCTCTGGTCGACGGCGTCAGTGCCGGTCTTGCAAGGCAGGAATCTGTCTGTGGATAGAAGATGCCGGCAGCACTCACATGCTACCGGCATCGGAATATTGCGGAATTATGCCACTCTTGGCTAGTCAGGCAAGGGGCATTCCATCTTTCTTGACGGATCGGGTATCAAAGCGACTCTGTTTTTGCTTGAACTTGAGGATTTGCCTATCCAGTTTGTCCGCCAGTCCGTCTATCGCCGCATACATGTTTTCTTCCGTTGCTTCGGCATGCACCTGGGCTCCGGGTAGGTTAGCGGTCGCTTCTGCCTTATGGCGTAGCTTTTCGACGGTTAGGACGCAATGTACGGTCGTCACGCTGTCTGCGTGCTTTTCAATGCGATGAAATTTCGTGCCGACATATTTTCTGAGTGCGGCAGAAACATCCACATGATGACCAGTGACATTTAACTGCATAGTGATCTCCTTAAGTATTTGATTGATATGGGTACTGGTTTAGGGCCCTCCTCAAATCATGCCCAATCCGTTGAAAAAACAAAGACTTAGAGTGCTCTCCAGTCTGTTGAAACGCATTCGTAACCTCTATTTGATAATGCGCCGATTGCGGATTCGCTGCAAGTGGACGCGCCACGATCCAGTGATTGTCTATCGATGGGCTCTGGGGACCGTGAGGAGTTGCGCAAATGTGCGCGCAAGCGGTGGTTTTGTCGGCAACTATTGCTGCGCCGCAGCGTGAATGCGCCGAGGTATCGACGGGTTATTTGGGCGGTCGGACCCGACGTTCGCTGGAAGACGCGATATTCATCGCTTCCCGGTACTTTGCAACGGTGCGACGGGCAACCTGGACCCCGTCTTCTTTCAACAAAGCGGCGAGCTTACTATCGCTCAATGGTTTCGCCGGGTCTTCACCAGAGATCAATTTTCGGATCTTGGCTCTGACGGCGACCGAAGACTGCTCATCGCCGTCTGTTGTCGATACATGCGAGGAAAAGAAGTATTTGAATTCGAGGACCCCGCGCGGTGTGTGCATATATTTATTATTGGTGACGCGCGAGACTGTGGATTCATGCATCTCGATCGCGTCGGCGATATCGCGCAGAATCATCGGCTTCATGGCTTCCTCGCCGTATTCGAAGAAATCGATCTGCCGTTCGACGATCGTGCGCGCTACCTTGAACAGCGTATCGTTGCGGATCTCCAGGCTGCGCACCAGCCAGCGCGCTTCCTGCAATTGCCCGCGAAGTACGGAATGCTCGCTGTTGCCGCGCAGCAGTGCAGCGTACTGTTGGTTGACCTGAAGTCTTGGTACGCCAGATGGGCTAATCTCGACCAGCCATTTGCCATCGACTTTCCGTACGAATACATCCGGAATCACGTATTCCGTGCGGGCGCCGTTAACCGCCTGGCCAGGCTTTGGGTGGCAACTCTTGATCAGAGACAGTGCATGGTCGAGCTCATCATCGTTGACCGCGAGACGGCGTCGGAGCTGACTGTAGTTCTGATCCGCGACCAGGGGCAGGAAGTCCTCTGCGATGCGTCGCGCTGTTGTCAGGCCTGGCGTGTCCTCAGAGTAGGGTGCGAGTTGCAGCGAGATGCACTCGGTGAGGGAGCGAGCGCCGATACCGAGTGGATCAAAGCGCTGAATTTTCACAAGGACGCGCTCGATCTGACTCAGACTCAGCGCATCGTCGTCCAGAAGGTCGCGTATCTCTTCCAGTGTCTCGAACAGATAGCCGTCGTCATCGATACCATCGATGATCGCCTCGCCGATGATGCGCTCCTGATCGTCAAAGCGTTCGGTTTCCAGCTGGTGCAGCAGGTGTTCGCGCAAGGTCTCTTCGCGATCATCGGCGAAGTCTGCCATCGAGCGGTCACCGCGATTGGAGAAACTGGAGTCCTGACCTCGCCCGACATCACGCCAGGAATCCTCGGTGGATAGCGCGCGTACCTCGGCGGTGCTCGCAGCGTCGACCTTAGGTGCGTCAGGCAGGTCCTCCATCTCCAGCATCACATTCGACTCAAGTGCCTCCTGGATTTGCTGGTTCAGATCCATGACGGGTAGCTGCAGCAGCTTGATCGCTTGCTGCAGCTGCGGCGTCATTGTCAGAGATTGACCGAGCTTGAGTTGTAGGCTGGGTTTGAGCAAGAAAAAAATCCGTTTTGTGCGTAGCTATAGCGTATCAGATAAGAGCGTTGCGGCCGTGACGATAATCACAGCCGACGCATCATTCCTGTACCGATTACAACCGGAAATCGTCGCCGAGATAGACTTCGCGGACATGCTGATTCTCAAGAATCTCCGCAGGCTCGCCTTCGGCGATCAGGCTGCCATCACTCAAGATGTACGCATGACCGCAAATACCTAGTGTTTCACGGACATTATGGTCGGTGATCAAGACACCGATCCCACGCTCTGTCAGGTGACGGATCGTGCGCTGGATATCGATCACAGAGATCGGGTCAACGCCCGCGAACGGTTCGTCGAGCAGCACAAACCTTGGCTCAGCAGCCAAAGCGCGGGCGATTTCGACGCGCCTTCGTTCACCGCCGGACAGACTCATGCCGAGCCCGGTTCGAACATGGCCGATATGCAACTCGTCGAGGAGTTGTTCGAGTTTTTCATCCCGCGTCGAGCGATTCAGGTCTTTGCGTGCCTCTAGGATAGCCATGATGTTCTGCTCGACGCTCAGCTTGCGAAAAATCGACGCCTCCTGCGGCAGATAGCCTAGTCCGAGTTTCGCGCGTCGATGCATGGGCTCGTGGGTGAGATCCTGCCCGTCCAACAGAATACGCCCCCGGTCACTGCTCACCAGCCCAACGATCATGTAGAACGCAGTGGTTTTGCCCGCTCCGTTTGGGCCGAGCAGGCCGACGACCTCACCGCTTTTAATCTGCAGCGAAATGCCCCGCACAACCTCGCGAAACTTGTACTTTTTGGCGATATCCTCGACGCTCAAGATGCTCATTCGTCGGTGCCGTTTTCAGTGTCCGTATTGCCGTCAGGCTGTGTGTCCGGACCTTCGGGCTCGGTCGGTGGTTGGACAGTAATGCGCACACGTTCGCCATTGGTTTCGTCGCCTTCGAAGACGATTTGTTTGTCGGTCACGTTGTACACGAGCAGCCTGCCGCTCACTTCGCTGTCGGCGTTGCGCAGGCGCGCGTCGTTTTCAAAGCGCACAGTATTGCGTTCCAGGTCGTAGTCGAAGTTGCGCGCAGCGCCCTCGATGGTCTGCCCGTTGCGTTCATCGATATCAGAGAATTGCGCCGGATCGCCGTCAACTTTCGCATTGATCAGCTGATTGTTCACGAAACGCAGCACAGCTTTTTCAGCCCGGATACGCGTCTCCCCGACGTCGATTCTGACATTGCCGGAAAACTGCCACTCGCTGTCGGCGAAGGTACGATTGGCCGATGATTCGGCACGCTCCGCCTCGATGCGTGTCGCGCCCTGGGTGATCCGCAGGTTGCGGTGCATCATCATGCCACTGGCAAGATCGAGCGTACTTTGGTCCGAGTCGATATCGATCGGTAATCGGCGATCCAGAGCCGCGCTCTGCGCATGGCTGCCCGTCGCCACCAACAGTAGCGCTAGGAGTGTCAAACTACTGTGTAAATTGGCCACGTACATTGGACCTGAATTCTACGACATCGTTCTGCAGCGACGCACGCATACCGGTGGCCGTCAGTCTGCCCATGCCAACATCAAAGCGCACCAGTGCGTCGGTTTCTACAACGTTTCTATCCGCATCAAAAGCCAGCGACTCGGTGCGTAACGTCAATGTTGCGTCGTCGCCGTTCTCATCGTTGGCGCGGCGCGACCACGTCGCCTCGACACTCCCGGCGAGTGTCAGCAGCGTGTTGGTTTGTTCGAGTGTCGCCTGATCAGCGCTGATCAGCCACTGAGACGCTTCGTTTTCGCCGTACGTGACGCGCACGGCGCGCATCTCGATCGGCGCGTCCAGCGCGGCTTGTGTTGCTTCTCCAGCAACAATCCGATAGGCCGATTCGCCAGCCTCATTGCTGGCTGTTATCCGCGCGTTGAGCAGGTAATAACCACTATCTACCCGAGAGACGGTCTGCGGTGCAGCAGCCGGCGCACGTTCTCGATCGCGCAGATACCAGCTGAACAGTGCTAGAGACACCAGTGCGAGTATGACGATCAGGCCACGTGTGTTCATGACTGATCGGCGCCGTGACAAGCCAGCAGGAAGTCGGCAATTTCACGCACTGCGCCGAAGCCGCCGCTGCGCTCCGTCTGCACGTCTGCCACTTGCTTCACGGGCTCCACTGCATTTGCGACCGCGAAGCGTAAGCCCTTTGCCGCTGCAAACATGTCGAGATCGGGAATGTCATCGCCGACCGCCGCCACGGCAGATGCGTCGAGCTTCAGCGATTCGATCAGGTTGTCGATCGTGTCGCGCTTGTGACGGCAGCCCTGGAACACATGCTCAATACCGAGCTCACGCGTTCGATGTGTCACAGCACCGGAAGATCGGCCAGTGATAATGGCGACAGTAATTCCATGTGTGATGAGTTGGCGCAGACCAAAACCGTCTTGTGTGTGGAAGGACTTTAGCTCGTTGCCTTCTGTGTCGAGCAAAAACCGCCCGTCGGTCAGAACGCCATCGACATCGAACACCGCCAGCTGGATGTTTGCAGCGCGCCGACGGATTGCTGCGTCAGCGTTAGCGAGCGTTGGCGTACTCACATGACACCCGCACGAAACAGATCATGGACATTCAGCGCGCCGATCACCTTGCGGTGGTCATCCACGACCGGCAGTGCATTGATCTTGTGTTGCTGCATCAAGCGTACTGCCTCAGCGGCCAGCGCGTCGGCGGTGATGCTATATCCGCCTCGCGTCATCGCATCGGCGATCGTCAACGTGCGCAAATCGTATTGGTTCTCCAGTAGGCGACGCAGGTCACCGTCAGTGAAGATGCCCGCCAGTTCGCCGTTCGCCGCGACCACGGTGGTCAGGCCGAGCCCTTTTCTGGTCATCTCCAATAAGGCATCTGGTAATGGCGCATCGATACGCACAATTGGGGCATCTGCACCTCGATGCATGATGTCCTCGACGGTCAACAGTAGCCGTTTGCCGAGGCTACCACCCGGGTGTGAGCGTGCGAAGTCTTCGGCGGTGAAATCCCGGCTGTCGAGTAACGCGACAGCGAGTGCGTCACCCATCGCAAGCGTCGCGGTGGTGCTGGCGGTTGGCGCTAGGTTAAGCGGACAGGCCTCTTCACTGACAGCCACGTTGAGGTGCACATCGCCGCGTGTCGCGAGTGTGGAATCCGGTTTGCCGGTCATGCTAATCAATGGTGTACCGAGGCGTTTGATCAGCGGCAGAATGGTGAGGACCTCCTGCGTCTCGCCTGAATAGGAAATCGCGAGGACGACATCATCGGTCGTGATCATGCCAAGATCGCCATGACTCGCCTCACCCGGGTGCAGGAAGAATGCGGGGCTGCCGGTACTGGCCAGCGTCGCGGCAATTTTGCCCGCGACATGGCCAGATTTGCCCATGCCGGTTACGACGATTCTGCCACGACAATTGAGGCATAACTGACAGGCGGCTTCGAAGGCGTCATCGAGCCGACTGGCGAGTTGCGAAACGGCGCTCGATTCGATCGTCAGGACACGCCGCGCCTGCGCGAGCCGCTCGGATTTGTCAGCCGGCATTCGAAAAGCTCTGGCTCAACACATAAATATGATAACTGAAGAACGCGAGCAGCAGGGCGCTACCTTCGATGCGATTGATACGACCGGCACCACTGTAATTGTAGGCCATGGCGAACAGCACCAGTGTCAGCGCGATCATGACGAAAAAGTGCAGTGACAAGACCTCCGGGCCGATCGTCGTTGGTCGAATGATGATCGCGCTGCCAATCACCGCCAGCAGATTGAACATGTTCGAGCCGATGATATTGCCGATGGCCAGACCTTGCTCGCCTTTCATGGCCGAGATCAGTGATACCGCGAGCTCCGGCAGGCTGGTACCGATAGCAACCAGCGTGACGCCGATGATCAATTCGCTGATACCGAAGCTTCTGGCTATCGTTGTCGAGCCTGCTACCAGCAGTTCAGCACCGGCGAGAAGCACGGCAAGGCCAATCAGAAACCAGGTCACGGCGATCTGCATTTTCATGTCTTTCGGAATTTCTGCTTCGTACTCGGCCTCGATCGGATCGTTGGCGGTCGTGTCGTAACCGAGACGCACGATCCAGTACATGACGACGACCAGAGCGGTCAACATGACCAGACCGTCTACGCGACTCAATGACAGGTCGAGACATAGCGCAACCGCCAACAACGTCACGGCAAGCAACGCTGGCATCTCGCGTTGCAATGTTCGCGACATCACAATGATCGGCTTTAACAATGCGGTAGCGCCGAGTACGAGCGCGATGTTTGCGATATTCGAGCCCAGCGCATTGCCGATCGCGAGATCGGGCTGGTTATTCATAGCAGCGACGATCGAGACCAGAATCTCTGGTGCCGACGTTGCGATGCCGACGACCGTCAGGCCGATCAACAGTGTTGGCACGCCCAGGTTCCGCGCCATCGCGCCCGCGCCAATCACAAAGCGATCGGCGCCCCATATCAGAGCGGCCAGACCGACGACGATCATCGCTGAATTTGCTAGTAATGAATCCAATCCAACCTCACTCGCGCGCACACCGCTTATTCTTTATATTGCAGGATGTGCCAAGGCAGCGGCCAATAATACACAAATCTTAAGATTCTGTTGTCTCGTTGGGACCACCACGATCGGGAGCTGCCGTTGGGTGATTGGGGCCTTTGTACTACACTCGCGGTTCTCACAGGCCAACCGGTTTTTTTATCGTGACACCAGAAGCAATCCAGAATCTTATTCAACAACACCTGACTGACGCCAAAATCGAGGTGTTGAGCGATGACAATGTCCATTTCAGCGCGACGGTCGTGTCTGAGCAGTTCGCGGGGAAGCGACCGGTGGCGCGCCACCAGATGATCTACAAGGCGCTCGGCGAACACATGCGAGCCGATATCCATGCCTTGTCGATCATGGCGTTGACGCCCGAAGAGCAGGCTGGCCAGGGCAACTGAAACGATGGACAAGCTAGCGATCACCGGTGGCGTGACACTCGACGGCGACGTACAGATTTCAGGTGCCAAGAATGCCACCTTGCCGATACTCGCCGCGACTCTACTGGCTGAGCAGCCGGTGCGGGTGTCCAACGTGCCCCATCTGCGCGACGTCACGACAATGATCAGTCTGCTGCAACGCATGGGTGCGGAAGCAACCATCGACGAAAAGCTGGTGGTCGAGGTGAGCGCGACCGATGCTATCGATCCGGTTGCGCCGTACGATCTTGTGAAAACGATGCGCGCCTCGGTACTCGTTCTGGGGCCGCTCGTCGCTCGCTTCGGCAGAGCGGATGTCTCTTTGCCAGGCGGCTGTGCAATCGGGGCGCGTCCGGTCGATTTGCATGTGAAAGGCTTGCAGGCCTTGGGTGCGGATGTATGGATCGAAAACGGTTACATCCGGGCGCGAGCGGACAAGCTAAGCGGGGCGCACTTCGTCTTTGACACGGTATCGGTTACCGGTACGGAGAACCTGATGATGGCGGCTACGCGCGCAGAGGGCGTGACTGTGCTCGAAAACGCCGCGCGCGAACCTGAAGTGGAGGATCTCGCTCGTTTTCTGCAACGGATCGGCGCGCAGATCGAGGGGGCGGGCACATCGACTATTCGAATCCAAGGCGCGCAATCACTGCAAGGCGGCGAGTACGCCGTCTTGCCGGATCGTATTGAGACCGGTACTTACCTAGTCGCGGCTGCTATGACGCGTGGCCGTGTGCGCACGCTCGGCGCGCGGCCTGATAATTTGGAGGCCGTTCTTGGCAAGCTCGCGGAGGCGGGCGCGACGATCGGCACTGGCGACGATTGGATCTCTCTCGACATGCGCGGCAAGCGACCATTGGCAGTGGACGTCCGCACGGCGCCACACCCGGCGTTCCCAACCGATATGCAAGCACAATTCTGTGCGTTGAACGCCATTGCGGCGGGCTCAGGGTCCATCACAGAGACGATCTTCGAGAACCGGTTTATGCATATTCCTGAGCTTCAGCGTATGGGTGCTGATTTCAAAATTCGTGGGCGCACGGTCGTATCAAAGGGTGTTGCGCAATTGACCGCTGCGCCTGTGATGGCGACGGATCTGCGGGCTTCGGCCGGCCTGGTGCTCGCGGGCTTGGTCGCTCAGGGCGAGTCGATCATCGACAGGATCTATCATCTCGACCGAGGCTACGAGCGCATCGAAGACAAGCTGCGTGGGCTTGGCGCTGAAGTGCGTCGAGTAACCTGACGACCGTCAGCGCGTCGATTCCGAGCGGTCTCCAGCCGTAGCGATTGTCCGAAAACGCTGGCCTGCACGAATCAATTCGATATTCAGCTCGGTGCCGGGTGTATAGCCCGCGACGGTTAGCAACGCTTCCTGGTTGTTGGTGACAGGCAAGTCGTTAATCGATACGAGGACATCGCCGGGGCGGATACCTGCCTGCCACGCCGGGCCCTGATGCTGCACCGCGCCGAGCAAAATGCCGGTGCCGGGTGCCAGTCCGAGTTCCGACCATTGTTCGTCGGTGAGTGGTCGCATATCGAGGCCAAGCCAGCCGCGCAGCACGCGGCCGTTTTCGCGCAGTGCGCGCACCACGCCGGAGACCAGGTTAATCGGAATCGCGAAGCTGATGCCCTGGATATTGACCTCGCGGGAGATGACGGCCGTGTTGATGCCAATCAATTCACCGCGAGTATTTATCAGCGCGCCACCGGAGTTGCCCGAGTTGATGGCAGCGTCGGTCTGAATATAGTTCTCGAAGGTTGTCAGTCCCAGCAGCCCGCGCCCCGTTGCGCTGATAATGCCTTGCGTGACGGTCTGGCTGAGCCCGTAGGGATTGCCGATCGCGAGCACGACATCGCCGATTTGCATTTGATCCGATCGGCCCAGCTGAATCGGTTCGAGGTTGGACAATGAGACTTTCAGTAACGCGAGATCGGTGTCCGGGTCCTGGCCGACGATGTCTGCGTCGGCAACGCGTCCATCGGCAAGCTGGATACGGATAGCAGCCGCCTGTGTGATCACATGATTGTTGGTCACAATGTAACCGTCGGCATCGATAATGACGCCCGAACCCAGGTTTGTTTGTACGGCACTGCGCAGCGGGGTACTGGTCGGTGTGCCCGCGGGAGATAACACACGACGCGTTGTGTAGACATTAACCACTGCCTGAGCGCTTGCGGCGACAGCACGCGCATAGCTTGCGGACTGCTCGCCCTCATTTTGGGTACGTGCGACCAGATTCGGCTTAATTAGCATCACCACACACGCGATAGCGAGGCCCAGAACGATGCTGCGCCCGACGAACAGCCCAAAGGCAGTTAGACCTTGAGTCGACATGGTGGGGGATTCCTGAAAACCGCGCTTCCTGAGGGTCTTATTGTGACGTAGTAACGCAGTCGATGGTAGGCAAGCACCGCAATTATTCTGTATACTAGCGGGCTGAAAATTGTCTAAGTACAACATCGACAGCGTCTAAGGATCGCCACCGCTTTTGTCGATTATTCGTAAAAATTCTGCCACGGCAGCTTGATTCGCTCGGTAACGCAACCACGCTCGGCTTTCGCCGGGGGGCGTTGATTTGCTCCAGCGCTACGGATTTCGCGCAAACCGGTGTCAGATACGTACAGATTCGGGCAAATCTGTCGCTAGCTCCGTATTCGGGAAAGTGCATCGAACTGCTGACCGTCTGCGAATACTGAACTTAGACACGCTCGGCAACTAACGCCGGGACACCGAGACAATACATTGACTAGAGAAAACCGGAGTTTCCGACATGACCGATGAGTTAGACGAAAGCAGACGACGCTTTCTCGGCATTGCCACTGCGGCCACCGGAGCGGTTGCGGGCGGTATGTTCCTCGTACCTTTTCTGGGTTCTTTGCGTCCCAGCGCGCGCGCCGAGGCATTGGGCGCACCCGTCGAGGTAAATATCGCTAACCTGGAACCAGGCCAAATGACGCGTAAGCAGTGGCGTGGGCGTACGGTTTACGTGGTGCGGCGCGATGAAGAAATGTTGAAACGCATCGATGAGATGGAACCGTTGGTCGCGGACGCAGAATCGGCCGATTCCGACCAGCCGGACTACGCCGCCAATAAGTACCGTTCTCTGAAGCCGGAGGTGCTCGTCGTATTTGGTCAGTGCACCCACTTGGGTTGCGCCCCAACCCCGCGCTTCGAAGTCGCACCGGCAGATCTGGGTGACAAATGGCTTGGCGGTTTTTTCTGCGCCTGCCACGGTTCGAAGTTCGATATGGCGGGGCGCGTGTTCAGTGGCGTTCCGGCACCGAAAAACCTTGAAGTTCCCCCTTACCGATTTGTCGGCGAGAGCGTCGTCGAGATCGGTACCGAAACAGGAGCAGCATAATGGCCCGAGCAGAATCTGACGTTCGCATTGGTCAGCAGGATAAGGGCGGTGTAATGGATTGGGTAAAGGCCCGGTTCCCGCTCGACTCGATGCTGAAAGAGCACGTAACAGAGTACTACGCATCCAAGAACTTCAATATCTGGTATGTCTTCGGGGTGCTGTCGATGGTCGTGCTGGTAATCCAGCTATTGACCGGCATTTTTCTGACCATGAACTACAAGCCAAGCGCAGCTGAAGCTTTCGCCTCGGTCGAATACATCATGCGTGATGTTGAGTTCGGTTGGTTGATCCGCTACATGCATTCGACGGGTGCATCGGCGTTCTTCGTTGTGGTCTATCTGCACATGTTCCGAGCGATGATGTACGGCTCTTACAAGAAGCCGCGTGAGCTCATCTGGATCATTGGCATGCTGATTTTCATCGCGCTGATGGCGGAGGCCTTCCTGGGCTACCTGCTGCCCTGGGGTCAGATGTCTTATTGGGGTGCGCAGGTAATCGTGTCCTTGTTCGGCGCCATTCCGGGCATCGGTGAGCCGTTGGTAGATTTGATTCGCGGCGACTATTCGATTTCGGACATCACGCTGAACCGCTTCTTTGCGTTGCACGTCATCGCGCTACCGCTGGCACTCATTATGCTTGTGGTCGTGCATATCCTTGCGCTGCACGAAGTGGGCTCGAACAACCCGGACGGTATCGAGATTAAGGAAAAGAAAGACGCCGACGGCGTACCGCTCGATGGCGTCGCGTTCCACCCATATCACACCAGTAAAGATCTCGTAGCTATCGTCGTGTTCTTGGCGATTTTCTTCGCGGTCGTGTTCTTTGCCCCGGAAATGGGTGGCTACTTCCTGGAGCATGCCAACTTTGAACCGGCCAACAGGCTGAAGACACCGGAGCACATCGCGCCCGTATGGTACTTCACCCCGTTCTACGCAATCTTGCGTGCGGTGCCGCACAAGCTCACCGGTGTGGTGTTGATGGGCGCCGCCGTTTTGTTGCCGCTATTCCTGCCGTGGCTCGATCGCTCTCGCGTTCGCTCTATTCGCTACAAAGGCTGGATGACCAAGACGGCGTTGACGCTGTTTGTGATCGCATTTATCGGACTGGGTTATCTGGGCCTGCAGCCGTCGACCGGAATCTACGTATTCCTCGCGCAGGTGCTGACGATTGTCTACTTCGCATTTTTCCTGTTGATGCCGTTCTACAGCAAAGCAGAGAAAACGAAACCGGTGCCGGATCGGGTGGTCTACCATGGGTAACAAGATGACGATGACAAAACGCCTGGCAACCTGCCTCGCAGCGCTTGCATTGGGTTTAGCGGGGTCGGCTTTGGCTGCCGGTGGTGGCGCGAAGCTCGATGCGGCCAATAACGATGTCGGTAACAGTGCATCGCTGCAGCGCGGTGCGCGGAACTTCATGAACTATTGTTCGGGCTGCCATAGCGCCAAGTACGTGCGTTACAACACGCTGGGTGATGCGCTGGGACTCAGTGAGGACCAGTTGATCGAAAACCTGATGTTCAACGCCGAAAAAACGCATGAAACGATCAACGTGGCGATGCGCGCGGGTGACGCTGGCAATTGGTTTGGTCAGGTACCGCCTGATCTATCACTGATCGCTCGGAGTCTTGGCCCGGACCACATCTACACCTTTCTGCGGAGCTACTACGTGGATGACAAATCCGCGACCGGTTGGGGCAATAGCTTGAAGACCGTCAGCATGCCGCATGTGCTGTGGGAGTTGGAAGGCATAAAGGCTAAAGTCGAGCATCACGCGGATGACGAGTCGGAGGAAGCCGGACACGCGGATGACGCGGTCAAGTTCGAGACGATCAGTGCGGGCTCGCTGAGCGCCGAAGAATACGATCAGTTTGTTCGCGACACCGTGAACTTCCTCGCGTTCGTTGCTGAGCCTGTGCAGCTGAAGCGCCAGCGGTATGGCGTTTGGGTAATGGCGTTCTTGCTCATCTTCGGTCTGTTATCGTACGGGTTGAAGAAAGAGATCTGGAAAGACGTCAAGTAACATCCAGGTGCCCGACCGCGCGTCCGCGCGGTCGGGCATTATTGGTTTGCGTTCTGGGGAGGCCGCACACCGATCATTACCACTCCCAGTGCCGGCAATTGCCCGGCTATTAGAAGAATGACAGTTTCGGAGGATTCCATGGCGGTACTTGCTAACCGACGTTCAATTATGAGTTTGTTCTCGCGACCGACTTGTATTTACAGTCACCGCACGCGACTCGTGCTTGCAGAGAAGAGCATCAACATTGAGATCGTTAATGTCGATGGCGATGATTTGCCCGAAGACCTGATGGATCTGAATCCTTATCACACCGTACCCACGCTCGTGGATCGCGATCTGGTGCTTTATGATTCTCGGGTGATCGTCGAGTATTTGGACGAGCGTTTTCCGCATCCTCCTCTAATGCCGGTCGATCCGGTGACCCGCGCCCAATTCCGTCTGGCGTTGTTCCGTATCGAGAACGACTGGTACAAGCTTGCCGAGCAGATCGAAGAGGCCGCTGAGAAAAAGCAAGCGACACGCGCTCGCAAGATTCTGAAAGAAAGTGTTCTGGCAAGCGCAGAAGTCTTCGCTGCCAAGGAGTTTTTCCTGGGCGATGAGTTTTCTCTGGTCGACGCGACTGTTGCGCCCCTGCTGTGGCGTCTTAGTGCCTACAACATCGACCTCGGCAAGAGCGGTCAGGCTATCGAAGCCTACATGGAACGTATTTTTGCTCGCCCGTCGTTCCGTGAGAGTCTGACGGAGCTTGAGCAAGAGATGCGTCTCTGACCGCTTTTGTAGCGACCTTGTGTCAAAAGATAGCGCGGATTCGGTGACCTCCAAACGCCCCTACTTGATTAGGGCGATGCACGAGTGGATGAGTGACAATGGGCATACGCCTCACCTGGTCGTCGATGCGTTGCACGATGCCGTTGTTGTTCCATCGGAACATGTGAAAGATGGCCGCATCGTGTTGAATATCAGTTACACGGCGGCCCATGCGCTGACCCTGGATAATCAAACCGTGTCTTTTCGCGCGCGTTTCGGCGGCCAGCCATTCGATGTATCGGTGCCTGTATCCAGCGTGCTCGGCATTTATGCGCGAGAGACCGGGCAGGGCATGGTGTTCGCTGACGGTACGGAGCCGGATGATGCCGGTCCGGACGACAACGGCGGTAGCGGCGACGACAGTCCAGGCAAGGGGTCGCACTTAAAAGTCGTCAAGTAGCGTCGTTCAGGCAAGCTGCAGGCCAGTCGCGTCAAAGGCGTTGCGCAGCCATCGCAAACGGAACCCCTCTGGGTCCGATACTTCATCGATTGTGATCACATCGAATCGTGTCATCGGTTGCGACGCGCCACCATAGTACTTGCCAAGGAAGGCGGCCGCTGTGCTAACCAACCTGGCTTGCTTGCGCCGGTCAACGCTCGCAATGGCACTGACGTAGCGCGCGTTACTGCGCGCTCTGACTTCAACAAACACGAGGTCGTGGCGGTGCTTCGCGATTAGGTCCACCTCTCCGCGACGCGTGCGAAAGTTTCGTTGTACGATGTCGAGCCCGCGCTCACGCAGGTAGATTTCAGCGATGCGCTCCCAGCTGGCGCCTGAGCTCGATCGCTTCAACGGCCCAATGGCGGCGTTTCTGGCTCGGCAAATTCTTGCGGAGAGCGAGTGTCATCGAACAATGGAGCTTCGGCGGCGGGTAGGTCTAAAGGTGGCAGCGGAATGGCCTGTTCACGAGTAAAGGTTGCCCACAATGGCGCTCGTCTGACGCGCCCGTAGGCATCGAGTTCGAGGTCGCCCGTCGCGCCGGGGATTGGAGCGCTGTCGTCAGGGTTGGCGGTTACGATACGCGTGAGTACATCGAATGCGTCATAGCCGAGAGCGAACAGACGCGGCTGTGCATTCGCGCTAGGGAAATAGCCACCGATCGTCTGAAGCGGCGTAATGTCCTCGGCCATGCGATCGACGAGCCAGCGAATATCGCTGAACCGAATACCATTGAGGTCGCTATTGTTGGTGCTGCGTGTTGCATTGACAGCTGATGTGGCAAACACGGGCAGGTCGCCCGCGTAATGAAAGCGCAGCTGTGGTTTCAGGCGCTTCGCCGAGTCGCTGCTGGCGGCAATAAAAATGAAATCAGCGTCTGCACGTCGGCGTGGCTCGAATTGGAGCGTACCACCGAGGGTGGATCGCATGCTGCGATAGCGGCTCACGCTGTCATTCAGTAGCAGCAGGGCCTGGATTTCGTTCTTGTAGTCGGGCTCTGTAGCCACGAATGTCTGATGTTCAAGCAGCGCGCCACCCAACGCGGAAAACTCGGTATTGAAGGCGTTCAGCACGCGCTCTCCCCAGTTGCTGGCCGGCACCAGCGCTAGGGCGCGTCGGTGGCCCTCCGCAAAGGCGCGCCGCGCAGCAGCCCGCGCCTCGTCTTCCGGTGCCAGGCCGAACTGATACACATCACCCATGAGCATCGCATCAGTCGAGAGGTAATTGAGCAGCAATGTGGGTGCCGTCAGCGCGCCGCCGTCATACAACTCGTCGACGGGGCTGCGCAACACGGGGCCAACAACAAAGTCGGCACCGGCTTCCAACGCGCGTTGATAAGCGAGAGTCGCCCCAAGCTCTGCAATGTCGTAGACCTCGACTATCGGGGCATCGCTGCGCCCCTGGTAATGCGCGCTGTAGCGTGCAAGGAAACCGTCACGAACCGCTTCGCCAACCACCGCTGTGCGGCCGCTCAGTGTCAGCAGTAACGCGATGTGCTCGGCACTGCCGACGTTGGTCGCCGCGTCGTTGCCAAGAATGCCGGGTACGATGAACTGATTGGCTGGGTGGCTCATATACGCGTGCTGCCAGGCCGAAAGACCGCGTACCGGGCCGCCCGGCGTACTGCCGTCAGCGAGCATGCCGAGCGCTAACCACCCGCGCAGATCGGGGTTTTGCGCGTTCGCGAAAGCCGCCTGCAGTGCCGCGGGACTGGCTTGCAACAGGCCATCCCAGATCACGCCATGGTTGTTGGCGATCTCTTGTTGACTATTCAGCCAGAGTTCTCGCCGTTGCAACGTGGCCAGGGCCTCTGCGGGTTGATCCTGCAAAAACAGCGCCTCACCACGGATGCCTTCAGCCGCGATTCGTTGGCTGAGACTGAACTCGCCGGGGCTGCTCTCTTTCAGCGTCGCGATCGCGCGTTCACCGTTGCCGCGCAGGTTGTACAGCGCGGCTGTCGTCAGCAGCCAGTCATTGCGTAGCGGCTGTTCCTGCGGTTCGCCGACGTTCGACAATGCGACGGCAGCACGACGTTCGTCGGTGGCTAGTATCCACTGCTGAACCGCGAGAAGCGTGTAGCGGTCTCGCACGTTGCCAGCTTGTGCGCCAGCCAGACTCACGTACATGCTGGCCGCAGCCTGATGGTCACCCGCAGCTGCGAGACGCTCGGCGCGTACACTGCTTGGTCGATCGCCAAAACCAGAGCTGATCGGTGTGCCGCCACATGCGCTCAACAATACGCATAGCAACCCAACCAGGACGCTTACCCGTTGTCGGCAGACGGTGGATTGTCGCTCGCGGATCTCGTGTGTCATGCTTTCCTATCCTGTGCCGTGTTGCGACGTAGTGCGTGTCGCAGCCAATCATCGTTTGGACGGATTATAGCGTGCATTGTTCCTGTACCAGATATCGTTTCACCCGGACGGCGCGCCCGTGAGCGGACGGCTGTACGTGGTCGCTACGCCGATCGGCAATCTTGCGGATGCGTCGACGCGCATGAGCGAGACGCTGGCCGCCGTTGATTGTGTGCTGGTTGAAGATACACGGCACAGCGGTCGACTGTTGCAACAAATCGGCGTAAAAAAGCCACTTATCGCATTGCATGAACACAACGAAAGCGATTGGGTCGATCGTCTGGTGCAGCGCTTGGCTGCCGGAGAGACGATGGCATTGATTTCCGATGCAGGCACGCCCGCGGTCAGTGATCCGGGTTTCAAGTTGATTCGCGGTGCGCGCCGTGCAGCCATTGATGTTTCACCAGTGCCGGGGCCGAGTGCCGTTATCGCTGCGCTATCGGCGGCGGGGCTGCCAACGGACAAGTTTGTCTTCGAGGGCTTTTTGCCAGCGAGACTGCAGGCGCGACAGACCGCATTGACCGCGCTGGCCGATGAACCGCGCACGATGGTGTTCTTTGAGTCGGTGCACCGGATCGAAGAGGCGCTGCAGGATTGTTGCGCCGTGTTTGGCGACGAGCGGCATGCGGCCATCGCGCGCGAGCTTACCAAGCGCCATGAACAGATTGTCTCAGCGCCGTTGGGCGCGCTGTTGCAGGCCATCGCCACCGGTGCGATTCCGCTCAAAGGCGAGTTCGTCCTCGTGATCGGTGGTCTGGATCAGGTGGCAGAAATCGCACTGTCGGAAGGCGAGCGTATGGTCGAGGCGCTTCTCGCCGAAGGTATCCGTGTCAAAGAGGCGTCGCGTGTCGCGGCGCGACTTACCGGCGGCAAAAGAAACGCGCTGTATCAGTTTGCATTGACGATTCAGGGTGCTGGCGATTGATACTTGGTTTTCCGGCGCTGTTCGCCTATCGTTCGCGCTGGAGTCGGCCAGGCAATCGCTGTGCGCTAGCGCACGGAGGAAAGTCCGGGCTCCTTCGGACAGGGCGCCAGGTAACACCTGGGGGGCGCGAGCCTACGGAAAGTGCAGCAGAAAAGATACCGCCACGCCCGCGTGGTAAGGGTGAAATGGTGCGGTAAGAGCGCACCGCATTGCTGGTAACAGTCAATGGCAAGGTAAACCCCGCCCGGAGCAAG
>JBCCBP010000021.1:0-57287 GCA_039033995.1 Pseudomonadota bacterium
CCGCCTGGTTCGTAGCCAGGTACTCTATCCAGCTGAGCTACGGGCGCGTTTTGCTCATTGTCTTCGATCAGCCTTTTCCCGGCTGAGCCGTTTATCCATCCCTCGGTCTTCGACCTCGGGCCCGGCCACCTGCTTCGCAGGTGTCGTTCGTGGCGGCGAAAGCCATGCTTTCGCTCTTCGCGCCACTTACCCAGCTGAGCTACGGGCGCGTAACCCCTTAAGGGGCGCGTGATTATACGAGTGCCGCAGCGCAATTGCTACGGAAAACACTAACCACGTTGAAAAAAGTGGCGGAGAGAGAGGGATTCGAACCCTCGATGGGCTATTAACCCATACTCCCTTAGCAGGGGAGCGCTTTCGACCACTCAGCCATCTCTCCACGCTCGATACCCGCGGAGTCATAAAGACTCATGCGGGCGCGAAAGTGTAAGTCAGTTCGGGCTTATCGTAAAGGATGCTGATGGAAAGATTCGGCGCTTTCCGCTAGCTCTCACCGTTATCCGGCTTCGCTTCCAGCGCTTCGTTTTGAATTCGATCAAAGATCTCTTGACGGTGTACAGAAACATCCCGGGGCGCGTTAATTCCCAATCGGATTTGATTCCCTTTAACTCCAAGTACGGTGACCGAAATATCCTCTCCAATCACTACCGTCTCTCCAACCCTGCGGGTAAGGATTAACATTTAATTATTCTCCGGTTTCCCCCGTGGCAGCGTTCCTCGCTCGCCACTGTTCTTGTGAACACTCCAGACAGGCATCTGAACCCGTCCATACGGATTTATCGTCTTCACAACCCTATCGCCCTTCATCCATCAGGACTCATGGTTATTATTATCGCGAGTTGTACGTTCGATGCAGCACACGCCTTGACACCCAATCGGGTGCCAGAACGCGCATCAATTAGACCGGAAACCGGGGATGGTTGCAACTGCATTCATTTTGCGACGCGGGCATGCTAATTGCTTGTAATTTATGGAAAATCGCTAAATGTACAATCAGTGATTTCAACGACTTATAAGTGCTCAGAAACCCATAAATGGACATCTGACAGCGTTTTGTCCAATTTTTCAGGCTCCGTGCCACCAGCCTGTGCAAAATCCGGACGCCCGCCGCCTTTGCCGCCGACCTTCTCGGCCGTCGCCTTTACAAGGTCACCGGCCTTGATTCGGTCGGTTAGAGGCTTTGAGACACCCACGGCCAACCGCACTTTGTCGCCTTCAACGGCTCCGAGCGCGACCACCGCTTGCTCGCCTAACTTATCGCGGAATCGATCCACCGCATCACGCAGAGATTTCGCATCCGCGCCGTCGAGCCGCGCCGCCAATACCTTGACGCCATCGCCGACCGTAACGACTTGCTCCATGACATCGTTGCTGCCGCCTGTCGCAAGCTTACGCTTCAGGTCCGCCACCTCTTTTTCCAGGTCTTTCGCGCGGGTCAGCACCTGGCTGACCTTGTCCGTGACCTGATCGCGCGGCGCTTTCAACAGCCCGGCGACATGATTCAGCGATTGTTGCATCGCGCGCACGGCGTTGAGGGCATTCTCGCCCGTTACCGCCTCGATCCGCCGCACGCCAGCGGCCACACCGGATTCGCTCTGGATACGGAATAGTCCGATATCACCGGTGCGCGACACGTGCGTGCCGCCGCAAAGCTCCATTGAAAAGGTACCCATGCGCAACACGCGCACATCGGCCGTGTATTTTTCGCCGAACAACGCGATGGCACCCGCCTCAATCGCATCGTCATATGGCATCTCGGCGGTCTCCGCGGCATGATTCGCGCGCACTTCGTCGTTGACGCGCGATTCGATCTGCTCCAGTTGATCGGGTGTGACAGCTTCGTAATGCGAAAAGTCGAAACGCAGTTTGTCGGCGTCAACCAACGAGCCTTTCTGTGTGACATGCTCGCCCAGCACCTCGCGCAAGGCCGCGTGCAACAAATGCGTCGCACTATGATTCAGGCGGATCGCATCGCGGCGAGCCAGGTCGACTGCCGCGGAGAGCGTATCGTCTGTGCTGATAGCACCTTCGACACACTCGCCGATGTGTACAAAAGCCGCGCCGTTCTTCTGGGTGTCATGCACGACGAAGCGCGCTGTGTCGGTGGTCAGCTCACCGGTATCGCCCACCTGCCCGCCGCTCTCGGCGTAGAACGGTGTGCGCTCCAGCACGAGGGCAGCAGAGCTACCGGCGCTAATGCTTGGCATGCGCTTGCCGTCGACATAGATGCCGCTGATCGCGAGACCGCTGTCGTCCGTGCGCTCGTAGCCACAAAAGTCGGTTTGGTCGTCGAGCTTCAGGCCTGCAGACTCGGTCGCCGCAAACTTGCTGGCACTCTTGGCCAGCGCTCTTTGTTTGGCCATCGCTGTATCGAAACCATCATCATCGATGGTCAGCGAGCGCTCGCGTGCGATATCAGCCGTCAAGTCGGGTGGGAAGCCATAGGTGTCATACAACTTGAACACCACGTCGCCGGGAATAACCGACCCGGACAGCCCGTCGATGGCCTGTTCGAGCATGCCCATGCCCTGCTCGATCGTCTGCGCGAAACGCTGCTCTTCCTGCAGTAACACCTTGCTAACGTGCGCCTGCGCCGCCGTCAGCTCGGGATACGCCTCGCCCATCTCGGTCGCGAGTGCGTCAACAATCTTGTGGAAGAACGGTGCCTTCTGGCCCAGCATGTAACCATGCCGCACGGCACGACGAATGATCCGGCGCAACACGTAGCCGCGACCCTCGTTGGACGGCAGCACGCCATCGGTGATAAGGAATGCACAGGCACGAATGTGATCCGAGATCACCCGCAGCGAGGCATTGCCATCGTTCGCGACGCCGACCGCATCGGCCACCGCGGTGATCAGACGCTGGAACAAATCGGTTTCGTAAATGCTGTGCACACCCTGCAATACCGCAGAGACACGCTCAAGCCCCATACCGGTGTCGACAGATGGCTTCGGCAACGGCGTCAGCGTGCCGCTGGCATCGCGATCGTATTGCATGAAGACAAGGTTCCAGATCTCGACATAGCGATCGCCATCGTCATCGGGCGCGCCAGGCGGCCCGCCTTCGACATCGGGACCATGGTCAAAGAAGATCTCGCTGCACGGCCCACAAGGACCGGTATCGCCCATCTGCCAGAAATTATCTTTTTCATCGAGCCGCGACAAACGATCGGCGGGCACACCCACCTCGTCGATCCAGATCGTAGCCGCCTCGTCGTCTTCGCGGAACACCGTTACCCAGAGTCGCTCTTTCGGAATCTCCAAAACTTCCGTGACGAACTGCCACGCGAAGCGGATCGCATCCCGCTTGAAGTAATCGCCGAAGCTGAAATTGCCGAGCATCTCGAAAAAGGTCAGATGCCGCGCCGTGTAACCGACGTTCTCCAGGTCGTTGTGTTTGCCGCCAGCGCGAACACAGCGCTGCGACGTGGTCGCACGCACATAGTCACGCTGCTCATCGCCCAGAAATACGTCTTTGAACTGCACCATGCCCGCGTTGGTGAACAGTAGCGTCGGGTCATTGCCAGGCACCAACGGCGAGCTCGTAACCACCTTGTGGTCATTACTCGCGAAATACTGGAGAAAAGCGTCGCGAAGTTCGCGACTAGTCAGCGTTTTCATGCGGGGTGGTCTCTTGGCGTCTGAGCGTATCGTAGCCGCGGATTATTCCACAGCTCATGCCTCTGACATAGCCTCTACGCCTCAGAAAACAAGCTTTAATGGGATTTTCGCGACGTGACTAAGCATCTCACCACGATACGCTGAGCACAGCGTATTGCCGCGGCGGCTAGCGCTCGACCGCGGATTGCACCTGCTCGCTCGTAAACCCGCGATACGACAGGAATCGCATTTGCTTTGCTTTGCTGGGAAAGTCCGTCGGCATTGCCTCACCAAATTTCTGCCGGCGCACATCGGCCGCACGTTCAAACCAATCGAAGCCAGTTGTCGCAAGGACCTCATGCACCGTAGAGGTCGGGACACCCTTGTTGCCGAGCTCGGCGACGATGCGAATCGGACCCTTACCTTGCCGATAGCGACTAGCAATAAACGACTCGACAAAGCGCTCGTCGCTTTGCAGGTTCTCCTCGCATAGCCGGTCCAGGGTTGCAGCCACCGTGTCGGCGGGGAACCCGCGCTCAGCGAGTTTTTGTTCGAGCTCGGCACGACTATGTTCCCGGCGAGCAAGCGCATCCATCGCCCGCTTACGACAACGGTTCGGAGAATACGGGTCCTGCTCGGAAAACTTCAGCATGGAGAGGTTGCCCGGCAGTACCGAAACCGGTACCACCGAGCGACACGGAGATTAGCGGGGCGTTACGCCTCGACTGCGGAGTCGTCGACCTCGTCGTCTTCGACCACGGCGTTAGGGTCTGGCAGCAGGGCGGCGCGAATACGCGCCTCGATGTCCGCTGCAACGTCCGGATTGGTCTTCAGGAATTCGCGCACGTTCTCCTTGCCCTGACCAATACGATCGCCGTTGTAGCTGTACCACGAGCCCGCCTTGTCGACGATGCTTTGTGCAACACCCAGGTCGATCAGCTCGCCTTCCGACGAGATGCCCTGACCGTAGAGAATTTCGAACTCAGCCGTTCGGAACGGCGGCGATACCTTGTTTTTGACGACCTTGACGCGCGTCTGGTTGCCGACCACTTCGTCGCCCTTCTTGATCGCACCAATACGGCGGATATCCAACCGTACCGATGAGTAGAATTTGAGCGCGTTACCGCCGGTGGTGGTTTCCGGGCTACCGAACATGACGCCGATTTTCATACGGATCTGGTTGATGAAAATCACCATCGCGTTGGAACGCTTGATGTTACCGGTGAGCTTGCGCAGCGCCTGCGACATCAGCCGGGCCTGCAAACCGACGTGGGTATCGCCCATCTCGCCTTCGATCTCCGCCTTCGGCGTCAATGCCGCAACCGAGTCGACGACAATGATATCGACGGCGCTGGAACGCACCAGCATGTCGGTGATCTCTAGTGCCTGTTCGCCGGTATCCGGCTGCGAGACCAACAGATCATCGACATTGACGCCAAGCTTCTCGGCGTATTGCGGGTCGAGGGCATGCTCGGCATCGACAAACGCGGCGGTGCCACCGGCTTTCTGCGCCTCTGCAATCACTTGCAGCGTCAGCGTGGTTTTACCTGAAGACTCAGGACCGTAAATCTCGACGACGCGACCTTTCGGCAAACCACCGATGCCGAGGGCGACATCGAGACCGATCGAACCAGTTGAGATGGCCTCAACGTTTTTCGCCGCCGAGCCATCGCCGAGGCGCATGACGGAACCCTTACCAAACTGTTTCTCGATCTGGCCGAGCGCGGCAGCCAGCGCTTTCTTTCTGTTGTCATCCATCGGGATACCCTGCTCTGTTGCGGTTGTGCGATTGACCCTGCGAATTGGGACAAGTACTGTATGAATGCACAGTCTAGTGAAATACTGTGGTTATGTACAGTCCTGTTACTCGCCTTTTTGCAGGAATTCGCGCAAGGATGCAGTAAATTTCGCGCGAGCACAGCCGTCAGGCTGCGGTGCGGCTTCAAGATCGAACGCTAAATAGCTGAGGCCAGAACAGTTTCGCCGGCCGACTTTTTCAGGGTGCGACCGGCTGCTTATCGAACAATTCGTTCAGCCCGCGCAACGCCCATAACACCGTCTTCTCGCGCACCTCATTGCGGTCGCCATTAAACCGCTGCATTTGCGCGGTCGTCTCGGTGGCCGTGGACCACGCGCACCAGACTGTGCCCACCGGTTTTTCATCCGTACCGCCGCCGGGACCCGCTACCCCGCTCACCGCAATGCCGTATTGCGCGCCGGCCAGCAATCGCACGCCGTCCGCCATCTCGCGGACCACCTGCTCACTGACCGCGCCGTGCGTTGCCAATGTCGCTTCACGCACATTCAACAGCCGCTGTTTGGCCATATTGCTGTAGGTCACGAGCCCATAGCCAAACCAGGCGGAGCTACCTGCGACATCGGTCAGCGACTTCGCAATCCAGCCACCGGTGCACGACTCAGCCACCGCCACCGCTTCGCGCCGCCGCGATAGCGTGTTGGCCAGCAAGGTGACCTCATGGTCCGTCTTGGCTTGCACCGGCAACCCCACCAGTGAGTATGTACCTGTCATTCGCGCTCCTCTGCGAGAACGTCATACAACGCGTCGTGACGTTGTACCAAAGCTCGGATGGAAAAGTCACTCTCAACCCGTCGCCGGGCATTGTCACCGAGTGCCCGCGCCAGTGCGGGATCCCCCAGTAGGCGGCCGACCGCCGCCGCCAGCGAGACGCTATCAGCCGTGCGCACGAGGATCCCGCTGTGGTCGTGCGCGACCGCTTCACGCACGCCGCCGGCCGCAAATGCGACGACCGGGATGCCTGCCGCGGCTACCTGCAGCAGACTCACGCCAAGTCCCTCCATCAGGGCCGGATGAACGACGACATCAATCGCGGGTAACAGCGCGATCAGATCGTCGCGAAAACCGGCGAAATGCACGCAATCCTGCAAACCGGCGCTCCGCACGTCGGCGCGCAATTCATCGGCGAGACCGCCTTGTCCCAGAAACACGGCCTGCAGGCCAGGGAATCGCTCGCGCAAGCCCGGCAGGCCATCGATCAGAAACCGGTGTCCCTTGCGTTCGATCAGTTGTGCAATCACGGCGATGACCGGACCTGCCGGTGCGTCGCCAACGAGCTGCTGACGCGCATCAGGCAAGACCTCGGCCAGTTGGTAGCGCGCGGCATCAACGGCGCTACGTATCGTCAGCAGGTTGGTCTCGTCCACGCCATGGGCCTGCAGCACCTCGCGAATCGCATCACTGATACAGATCACCCGCCGATAACTGCGCCCCATCAAGCGCACCAGTAACCGGCCCGGCGGGTTATCGACCCGCCGAGACAGGATGGCGGGCACATCCGCTTGACGCGCGGCCAACGCGCCCATCCAGTCGGCGCCGCGGCGGCTGTGTACGTGTAATAACTCAATACGGTTGGACCGCAACCAGCGCGACAACCGCCAGATAAAGGGCAGGTCGTGCTCTCCGCCAAAAGCGATCCCAAAGCACCGCTGACCCTCATCGCGTGCCCAATCGTGCAGCGCGCTATCGACCGGTGTGACGAGCGTATGCTGATGCCGATCATCCCGCAGGCCATCGAGCAGATAGCGCACTTGCTCGGCGCCGCCGTACAGGTGCCGTCCCAATTCGAGATGGGCGATTCTCATCGCGCTGTGTTGGTTGTTTTGGCGTTCAAGCGGCCATCGTGCCACGTTCGACTTGGCGTGTGTATCCGGCTAGCATGCTCGGCCTGTTTCGCGTAGATCGCAGTCGCCAAGAATGAGCCAATCGCAATCCCACACTCCGATGATGCAGCAATATTTGCGCATCAAGGCTGAGCATCCGGATATCCTGCTGTTCTACCGCATGGGGGATTTCTACGAGCTGTTTTATGACGATGCGCGACGCGCCGCCGCATTGATCGATATCACGCTGACTCAGCGCGGCAAATCCAATGGCGAGCCGATTCCCATGGCGGGCGTGCCCTACCATGCGGCCGACGGATATCTCGCCAAACTAGTGAAACTCGGCGAGTCGGTGGCGATCTGCGAACAGGTGGGTGACCCGGCAACCAGCAAGGGCCCCGTCGAGCGCCAGGTCATGCGCGTCGTCACGCCCGGGACATTGACCGACGAATCGCTGCTGGATGCGCGCAGCGCGAGCTTTGTGGCGGCGGTGGTCCGCGATCGCGAGCAGATCGGCCTCGCTTGGCTGGACCTCGCCGGCGGCGAATTCTGCGCGACCTACCTGCCGGCCACCACAGATGCACTAGCCGCCGATATCGAAAAATTGCGCCCCGCCGAAATCCTATTCGACGAACAGGACGAAGCATTCGTGCAACCGCTGCGCGGCCGCTGGCCAAGCCTACAGTGGCGCCCGCGTGGCACCTGGCATTTTGAGCGTGATGTCGCCACGCGGCTGCTGTGTGAGCAGTTCGGTACGCGTGATTTACGCGGTTTCGGGATCGATGCGGCGGATGCCGCCGTAGCCGCTGCCGGCGCGCTGATCGAATACGCGCGCGACACCCAACGCGGCGATCTGCCGCACATCCGCGCGCTGGCACTGCGCCAGTACGCGGAGGCCGTGCTGCTGGACGCCGCCACGCGGCGAAATCTTGAGCTGGAACACAGTTTATCCGGCGACGACCAGCTGACGCTGGCTGGCGTGTATGACCATTGCAAAACACCGATGGGTAGCCGCCTGCTTCGCCAATGGATGCAGGTGCCACTGCGCGCTAACACGCCGTTGGAGCAGCGACTCGACGCCGTCGATGCGCTGCGCGACAGCGAGTCGCGGCGCCAGCTCTCGACCACGCTCGCCGAGATCGGCGATCTGCCGCGCATCCTGTCGCGCGTCGCACTCCGTTCTGCGCGTCCGCGGGATCTTGCGCAGTTAGGCCATAGCCTGACCCTCGTGCCAGCGCTGCGCGACGCGCTGCAACCCGTGCTGACCGATCGCCTCGCCGCGCTGCAGACATCGCTCGGCGATCCGAGTGGCGAGGCCGACCTGCTCGCGCGCGCCATCATCGACAACCCGCCGATGCTGATTCGCGACGGTGGTGTCATTCGGGAAGGTTACAGCGACGAACTCGACCATTTGCGCGGCCTGCGCGACAACGCTAATCAGTTCCTGACCGATCTCGAATTGCGCGAGCGCGAAACGACCGGCATCGCGACATTAAAAGTAGGCTACAACCGCGTGCATGGCTACTACATCGAGATCAGCAAAGGCCAGAGCGACAAGGCGCCGACGCATTACACACGCCGTCAGACACTGAAAGGCGCCGAGCGCTACATCACCGAAGAGCTGAAACACTTCGAAGACAAAATACTGAGTGCCAGCGACAAGGCACTGGCGCTTGAGAAATCGCTGTATGACGCACTGATCGAAACATTGAATGCATCGCTCGCCCCGCTGCAGGCAACAGCGGCGACGATTGCCGAGATCGATGCGCTGACCAATCTCGCGGAACGCGCCGAACATGACGGGCTCACCCGCCCAACGTTGTCGGACGATCCCGTCATCGATATCAAAGCCGGCAAACACCCGGTGGTTGAAGCCGTGCTCGACAGCGACTTCATCGCCAACGACCTGGCGCTGAATGACCAACGCCGCCTGCTCGTCATTACCGGCCCGAACATGGGCGGCAAGTCGACCTACATGCGCCAGACGGCACTACTCGCGATCCTCGCGCGCATGGGTGCGTTCGTCCCGGCCGAAGCGATGACGATAGGCCCGCTGGATCGCATTTTCACGCGCATCGGTGCGAGCGACGATCTCGCCGGCGGGCGCTCGACGTTTATGGTTGAAATGACCGAGACGGCCAATATTCTGAATAACGCCACCGATCACAGTCTCGTACTGATGGATGAAATCGGGCGTGGCACCAGCACGTTCGATGGTCTGTCGCTGGCCTGGGCTGCAGCACGCTACATCGGCGAGCACTGTCGCGCGTTCACGTTGTTCGCGACGCACTACTTCGAGCTCACGGCACTCCCGCAAGAGTTACCGCACTGCGCCAATGTTCATCTGGATGCGACCGAACATGGTCGTAAGCTCGTCTTTCTGCACAGTGTGAAACCGGGCCCGGCCAATCAGAGTTACGGCTTGCAGGTGGCAGCCCTGGCCGGTGTGCCACGCCAGGTCATCACACGCGCGAGACGCTATCTGGTAGCGCTCGAGACGGCACGCGACAGCGATGGCAGCACCCAGGTCGCGTTGGATTTCTCGGTACCAGACGACGAACCGGAGGCGCTGTCGCCGGGCGAACAGGCGTTGCTCGATAACATGGCCAGCGTCGACTGCGACAACCTGACACCGCGCGAGGCGCTCGAGACGCTGTACCGTTTGAAGGCGCTGCTGCAGCGTGATCAGGACTGAGTGAGCGACGCGCGAAACGTGCCGTGATTCAGAAAGTGCGCGATCTGGTCAGCGACTTCTCGTGATGTCGTGAGGCCGGTATGCGACGCGGCCACTTCGAGATGCGCGTCGACGATCGCATGCCGGGTTTCTGCCACGCTGACAGTGCCGTCATTCGGCAACGGCAGCGGGCGCAGATGCTGGCCGCCTCCGAGGCTGTGCGTGCCGGCAATCACACCGATCTTGCGGGTAATCAGACGATCCGACCAGGCTTCACGACTGCGCTTCCACACGCCCTCCGCAATCGACGCGCCCATCTGCGTATTGACCCCAGGCTGTTCCGCCACGCGGGCCGCGGCGTCACTGGTCAGCGGTGTACCGAGACAGACGACGTGCCCGTCCGGTGCGTCGGGCCAGGTCGCGAGCAGGTTTAGTGTGATCAGCCCACCGAGTCCGTGGGCGAGAAAGTGACAATGATCATCGGCGCGCACCCGCACTTCATCCTCGACAAACGCGCGCAGTGCCGCGGTGTTTTCGTCGAGTGTTGAACGCACATTGCGGTGATGCAGCTGATGCACAAAAAAACCGTAACGCTCGGCCAGGCGCGTGCGTAGAAAGGTCGCCTCGACACCGTCCATCCACATACCGTGGACGCTGACGATGTGACGCGTGACCGGCTGTGACATTATTCGCTGGCGGGCTTCGCTCGCAGACGGATACCGGTTTCCTTCAACTGCGCAGCGGACACCTCACCCGGAGCGTCGGTCAGCGGGCAGTGTGCCGACTGTGTCTTCGGAAACGCGATGACGTCGCGGATGCTATCCGCACCGGCCATCAGCATGACCAGACGGTCCAGACCGAACGCGATGCCACCGTGCGGTGGGCACCCGTAGGACAGCGCCTGCAGCAGGAAGCCGAACTTCTCCTGCGCTTCTTCTTCGCTGATCGCGAGCAGATCGAATACCGCCGCCTGCATCGCCTGATCGTGAATCCGAATCGAGCCGCCACCGATTTCCGAACCGTTCAGCACCATGTCGTAAGCACGTGATGGTGCATCAGACGGATCCGCTTTCAAGGCTTCCGGGCTATCGGCACGCGGTGCCGTAAACGGGTGATGCAACGATGTCCAACGGCCGCTCTGCGCGTCCTTTTCGAACATTGGGAAGTCGACCACCCACAACGGTGCCCAACCGTCGGCAACCAGGCCCATGTCCTCACCGAGGCGCACACGCAAGGCTCCGAGTGCATCGTTCACCACGCGCGCTTTGTCGGCACCGAAGAAAATCAGATCGCCGTCCGTCGCGCCCGTGCGCTCGAGGATGCCGGTGACGGCAGCATCGGGCAGGAATTTTAGGATCGGCGACTGCAAACCGTCACGACCGGCACCGATATCGTTAACCTTGATATAAGCAAGACCTCGCGCGCCGTAGCGCCCGACGAAACTCGTGTAGTCGTCGATCTCTTTGCGGCTCAGCTTACTGCCCTGCGGTACACGCAGTGCGGCCACGCGACCTTCCGGATCACTGGCCGGGCCTGCGAAGACCTTGAACTCAACGCCGTCCATCAAATCCGCCACCTCGATAAGCTCGAGATCGATTCTGAGGTCCGGCTTGTCGGAGCCAAAACGCTGCATCGCCTCCGCATACGGCATGCGCGGGAACGGCGCCGGCAGATCGATATCCATAACTGTGCGGAACAAATGGCGCACCATTTCTTCCATCAGCGTCATGACCGTGTCTTCATCCACAAACGACAACTCGATATCGAGCTGCGTGAACTCCGGTTGACGATCAGCACGCAGGTCTTCGTCGCGAAAACAGCGCACGATCTGGTAGTAGCGATCGAGCCCGGACATCATCAACAGCTGCTTGAAGATCTGTGGCGACTGCGGTAGCGCGAAGAATTTGCCGCTATGGGTTCGGCTCGGCACGATGTAGTCACGCGCGCCTTCTGGCGTCGCGCGGGTCAGCATCGGTGTTTCGACATCGACAAAACCAGCGTTGTCGAGATAGTCGCGCATCGCCCGCGTGACGCTATGGCGCAACCGTAGGTTGTTCATCATCGGCGCTTTACGCAGGTCCAGATAGCGATACTTCAGACGCAGCTCTTCGTTGGTCTGCTCATCATGGTGGAACGGCGGTGTCGCCGAGACATTCAGGATCTCAAGTTCGTTGACCAGCAGTTCGACCTTGCCGCTCGGCATCGCGTCGTTTTGCATGCCGTCCGGGCGCAGACGCAGTAGGCCTGTCGCCTTCAGCACAAACTCGCTGCGCAGCCTCTCGGCGTCCGCGAACAGCTTGTCATCATCCGGGTTGAAAACGATCTGTAGCAGACCTTCGCGGTCCCGTAGATCGACAAAAATCACGCCGCCGTGGTCACGACGACGGTGAACCCAGCCCGTGACGGTGATCGTCTCGCCAACCAGCGATTCGTCGATGTGTCCGCAATAGTGTGTGCGCATAGCTTGTGAACTCGTGATCGAAAGCCTTTAACGAAAGACTCATGGAGCGTCGGCGCGAAGGCGACCGGACGCGCAAAAGAGCGCGAATATTAGGGAGTTTCGGGCTCGCCTGCAACTTGTGGCAGCGGTTTGCCAGGTGCCCAGTCGGGCACGACGACCCCGAGCGAAATGATCATCTTCAACGCGGCTTCGACTTCCATATCGAGCACGATCGCCTCATCGACGGGCACCATGATAATGAACCCGGAGGTCGGGTTGGGCGTCGTCGGTACGAATGTGCAGATCATCTGCTTGCCGGTGCGCGCCTGCACCTCACCCAGGTCGCTCGAGGTCTGAAACGCGAGGCTCCAAACGCCTTTGCGCGGATATTCGATCAGCAGCACGCGCTTAAACGAATCGCCATTGGGTGAAAACACCACTTCCGCAAAGTTCTTGACGGCCGAATACACCGTGCGCACCAAAGGCACGCGATTTAACAACTGCTCGGTTCCGGCGACCAGACGGCGACCCACAATATTCGCCGTGAACAGACCGGTAAACAGCAAGATCAGCACCGTTACGATGACGCCGAGCCCGGGAATAGCGCCGAGGAAGGTGCGCAGCGATTCATTCGGAATCAGCTGCAGAACGCGGTCGAGGTTTCGGTCGGTCAACCCCAGCAGAATATTACCCAGAAACACGGTGACGCCGATCGGTAACCAGATCAGCAGGCCGGCAATCATGTAACGGCGGAACCATCCCATCGATTAAACCTCAGGCCGCCTTACCATCGCCGCCGGTCTTGCCGGACGATTTGCCCGAGGACTTATCGGCCGCTTTGTCCGACTTGGCGTCAGATTTCTTGGCACCATCGCCGCTGTCGGCGAGATTGCGCCGCTTGTCCTTGTCGGTTTTGAAGTCTGTCTCATACCAGCCCTGCCCTTTCAGCCGGAAGCTCGGCGCAGAAATTTTTCGTTTGAGCTCGCTCGCGCCACAGCTCGGGCAGTCGGTCAACGGCGCATCGGCGATCTTTTGCAGCGCGTCGGTCTCAGCGCCACAGGCTTTGCA
Organism: Pseudomonadota bacterium; assembly: GCA_039033995.1. Classification (GTDB taxonomy): domain Bacteria; phylum Pseudomonadota; class Gammaproteobacteria; order Steroidobacterales; family Woeseiaceae; genus CALBPI01. The sequence goes on from JBCCBP010000021.1 coordinate 13,424, forward strand.
CACGTATTCGTAAATCGGCACGGGTTCGGTCTCCACTGCTTGGTCGGGGACCCGACGGTCACCAGTCTTTCAGAATTATACCGCGTTAAGCCGCGGCGAATGTCAATGTCTCCATGCCGGTATCACTTTGTCCGGCGTCGATCTCGATCGCCGAACCCGGCAGGAAATCGCCAGCCAGTATTTTTTCGGCCAACGGATTCTCGATCTGCGTCTGGATCGCGCGTTTCAGCGGCCGCGCGCCGTACACCGGGTCGAAGCCGGCGTCCGCCAGACGGTCCATGGCTGCCTCGCTGATCACGAGCGCTAACTCACGCTCCGCAAGACGCGCCCGCAGATCGCCCAACTGGATCTCAACAATCGAGCGGATATGCGATTTATCGAGCGAGTGGAAGACCACCACATCGTCCACGCGGTTGATGAACTCAGGACGGAAATGCGATCCCACCACCTCCATAACGGCCGCCTTCATATCGTCGTAGCTATCCTCATCCGAGAAATTCTGGATGCGCTGAGAGCCCAGATTCGACGTCATGATAATGACGCTATTACGAAAATCGACGGTGCGCCCCTGACCGTCGGTCAATCGACCGTCATCGAGCACTTGCAGCAGGATATTGAACACATCCGGATGCGCCTTCTCGACTTCATCGAGCAAAATCACGGAGTAAGGCCTGCGCCGCACTGCTTCTGTCAGATAGCCACCCGATTCGTAGCCGACATAACCCGGCGGCGCGCCGATCAAACGCGCAACGGAGTGCTTTTCCATGAACTCCGACATATCGAGCCGCACCATCGCATCGTCACTATCGAACATGAACTGCGCCAGCGCTTTCGACAATTCGGTCTTGCCAACACCGGTCGGACCAAGAAACAAGAAGGAGCCGATCGGCTGTTGCGGGTCGGACAACCCTGCCCGCGAACGCCGGATCGCATTCGAGACGGCGACGACGGCCTCTTGTTGCCCAATCACACGCTCGCGCAAGGTGTCTTCCATGCGCAGCAACTTATCGCGTTCTCCTTCGAGCATTTTGCTGACCGGAATGCCCGTCCAGCGTGAGACAATTTCCGCCACCTCTTCATCGGTCACGCTATTGCGCACCAACGTCGGTTTGCTCGACTCGGCGGCGTGAGCATCCGCCAGTTGTTTTTCCAGTGCCGGCAATGTGCCGTATTGCAATTCCGACATACGCGCGAGATCGCCGCTGCGTCGCGCGTTTTCCATCGCGAGTCGCGCCTGCTCGATCTCTTCTTTGATGTGGGTCGCACCCTGCATTGCCGCCTTTTCGGCATTCCAGACTTCTTCGAGATCGGCATATTCACGCTCAAGCTCGGCGAGTTGCGTCTCGAGATCGGTCAACCGTTTTTGCGACGCCTCATCCGACTCCTTGTTCAACGCCTCGCGTTCGATCTTCAATTGAATAATGCGGCGCTCAAGCCGATCCATCGCTTCTGGCTTGGAGTCGATTTCGATACGGATGCGCGACGCGGCCTCGTCGACCAGGTCAATCGCTTTATCGGGTAGCTGTCGGTCGCTGATGTAGCGATGCGACAACGTGGCTGCCGCGACAATCGCCGGATCCGTAATCTCGACGCCGTGATGCACTTCGTAGCGCTCTTTAAGGCCACGCAAGATCGCGATCGTATCGGCCACCGTCGGTTCGTCGACCACGACTTTCTGAAACCGTCGTTCCAGCGCGGCATCTTTCTCGAGATACTCGCGATACTCGTCGAGTGTTGTCGCGCCGACGCAGTGCAATTCGCCGCGCGCCAGCGCGGGCTTCAACATGTTCCCCGCATCCATGGCACCGTCGGCTTTGCCCGCGCCAACCATCGTGTGCAACTCGTCGATAAACAAAATGACCTGTCCTTCCTGTTTCGCCAGGTCATTCAATACGCCCTTCAGGCGCTCTTCGAAATCACCGCGATACTTGGCACCCGCGATCAGCGCGCCCATGTCGAGTGATAGCAGTCGCTTATCGCGCATGCCCTCCGGCACTTCGCCATTGACGATACGCTGCGCCAGACCCTCGACAATCGCCGTTTTGCCGACGCCCGGCTCACCGATCAGCACTGGGTTGTTTTTCGTGCGTCGCTGCAGGATCTGGATCGTGCGCCGAATCTCTTCATCACGCCCGACAATCGGATCGATCTTGCCCGCCAGCGCGCGTTCGGTCAGGTCGATCGTATATTTTTCGAGCGCCTGGCGTTGGTCCTCGGCACTAGCATCCTGCACCGTCTCGCCGCCACGCAGGTCGTCGATCGCTTTGGTCAGCGCGCCGACCGTGATGCCTGCGGCTGCTAATAGCTGGCCGACGCTACCGGTGTCCTGTACCGCCGCAACCACGAACAACTCGGAGGCAATAAACCGGTCGTTGCGCTGCTGAGCTAGTTTGTCGGCGACATTCAGGAGCCGAGCGAGCTCATTGCCGACATGCACGTCACCCGCATTGCCCTGGACTTCCGGCGAACGCGACAACGCTTCGGTAAGCGCCGTGCGCAGGCTCGGCACATTGCCACCGGCACGTGTCAACAATCCGCTGATGCCACCGCCCTGTTGATCGAGCATCGCCAACAACAAGTGCGCAGGCTCGATGAACTGGTGATCGCGACCGACGGCCAGCGACTGTGCGTCAGCGAGCGCCATCTGGAATTTGCTGGTCAATTTGTCCATTCGCATTGGGGCTACCCCGCGTCAATCATCTGACGAGGATATGGCGGCCCTAGCGGCGGGTTTCAAGAATACGCTAGCGAATCCAGATCAGACTGGCCATTCGACCGCAGGGCGCGCTGCGCCGATGGGAGAAAAAGCGCTCGGCATCGCCGTAGGTGCATAAGCCGCTGTCGGTAACGCGCTGCACCCCACACTCGCGCAATGCTAACAGCGCGAGCATTTTCAGATCGGCCTGCCAGCGACCGCTGTCGTTGGGTACAAAGCAATTAGTCGCGACGTGATCGGCGGCGACGAAAGCGTCGCGGACCTCATCACCGACTTCGAAGGCGGCCTGCGAAATGCCAGGGCCGATCCAGGCCATGATCCTACCCGGCGCAAAATCCATCGCGGCAATCGTATTGGCGACGACACCATCCAACAGTCCGCGCCAGCCGGCGTGCACCGCGCCGACAACGCTCGCATCGGTCGCCGCTAGCAGAATCGGCAGGCAATCGGCGGTCATAATGGCCAATGGCTGGTCCTTATCCCGCGTCACAACCCCGTCGGCCTGCACATTGGGCTGCCAGTCACGTGCGTCGAGCACGTCACTGCCGTGCACCTGAGTCAACCAGCGCGGATCGGCTGGCAACGCCGCTTCGGCCGACAACGATGCACGATTCCGAGCGACGGCGGCCGGCATATCACCGACGTGATCGCCCAGATTCAGACCATTGTAGGGCGATTGGCTAACGCCACCGGTACGCTCAGTCGACAGCGCCCCAACCAGACCAAACAACCGGCCGCCCAGTTGCGCCCAAGGTGGCACAACAACGCGCATCAGGCCCCCGCCTCGCGCTGCAGTGTTCGGTCCTGGTGCGCGGTCAACGCCGCCAGCAAGGCCTCAAGATCATCGGGCAGCGGTGCCTCCACCGTCACTGAATCACCGCTCTCCGGGTGGTTGAATTGCAATTTTGCCGCATGCAATGCCTGTCGACGAAACCCGCGCAAGGCCTCGGCGAGTCGCTCATCGTTCCCGGGCGGTAAGCGCAGTCGCCCCCCGTACACCGGGTCGCCGAGCAACGGCTGCCGGCGATGCGCGAAATGCACACGAATCTGATGGGTACGACCCGTCTCGAGCACCACCTTGATCGCGGTATGCGCGACGAAGCGCTGCGCAACCCGATAGTGCGTCACGGCCGGACGACCGTCATCGCGTACCGTCATCTTGAGCCTGTCATGTGGGTGTCGCCCAATCGGGGCATTGATAGTACCGCCCCCGGTCAGCACGCCGTAGCAGATCGCAAAATACTCGCGATGAATCTCTCTCGCAGCGAGCGCCCGCGTAAGCTCGGTATGCGCTTCCAGCGTTTTCGCGATCAACAACAAACCGCTGGTCTCTTTGTCGATTCGATGAATCAGACCTGCTCTCGGCAACACCTCGAGGGCGGGCCAGCGATGCAGCAGGCCGTTCTGCAGCGTGCCATCGGCGTTGCCGGCCCCGGGATGGACGACCAGACCGGCAGGCTTGTCGATCACGATCACCGCCTCATCTTCATAGGCCACGCTCAACGATACCGGCTGTGCCGCCACCTGGTGCTCGACGCGCGCTTTCGCGGCGATATTGACCAACTCACCCCCAAGCAGCTTGTCACGCGGTCTGAGTACGTTCCCGTCGACCAGAATCTCGCCGCTTTTGAGCCATTGGGTCAGTCGGCTGCGCGAGTACATCGGGAACATTTGGGCTAGCGCTTGGTCAAGTCTGTATCCGGCCAGATTTGCCGGTACATTTAGCTGATGAACATGTTCGCTCACAAAAACGTCCTGTCTGATGACTCGCGGGCCACTGCCGTCGGCGGCGGTTCTTACGTTATACTGCGGCGCGCAGAATACAAGGGTACAGTGGCGATTCCGACGGCCCGCTAGCAAAAATCGATAAACGCATGAAACCAAGACACATTATCCCAGCCGTGGCCCTGAGCCTCGCGATCAGCGCCTGCGGCAGCAATCCGGATGTAGCCCCGACCGGCACCGCCGACACCATCTATGACCGCGCGCAACGCTCGATGAATAACGGCAACTTCCGTGACGCTATTTTCGTGTTTGAACAACTGGAATCGCGTTATCCGTTCAGCACAGTCGGTAAGCAATCTCAGATCGACCTGATCTATTGCTACTACAAGAGTGGTAGCAAGGAACAAGCGATCGACGCAGCCGATCAGTTCATGCGTGAGAACCCGACGCACCCACGCGTCGACTACGCGCTGTATATCAAAGGGCTCGCTTATTTCGATAAACCCGCCGGCCCGCTGGATGGCTTGTTCAAGGTCGATCGTGCCGATCGCCCACCCAACGACGCGCAGCGTGCGTTTTCCGTGTTCCGGCAGCTGGTCGAACGTTATCCGGCCAGCCGATATGCCGATGATGCGGTTCAGCGGATGGTGTACATCAAGGACAAACTGGCACGCTACGAGAACAACGTGGCGGACTACTATTTACGATTGGGCGCTTATGTTGCCTCGCTGAATCGTGCCAAACGCACGCTGCAACGCTTTGATGGCACAGCGGCCAACGAAGAGTCGCTGCGCATCATGATCGAATCCTATGAAAAGCTCGGTCTCGACGATCTCGCGGCGTCAACGCGTGAAGTGCTGGAGATCAATTTCCCTGGCAGCTGATCAGAATCGGCCGGCTTCAGACGTCTTCGGGAAAGACATAGCCTGATGTGATCGGATAGCGCCAGTCGCGGCCGAACGCACGTCGACTCACTCGCACACCCGGTGGCGCCTGACGACGCTTGTATTCATTGCGACGAACCATGCTTAATACGCGCACAACCGTGTCGCGATCGAAACCCAATTCGCAAATATCGTCAACCGACAGATCTCGTTCAACAAATGCCGCGAGGATGGCGTCGAGAATCTCGTAAGGTGGCAATGAATCGGTGTCTTCCTGATCGGGTCGTAATTCGGCAGACGGCGGACGGTCGATCACGCGCTGCGGAATCGGTGGCGCCTCAGGTGACAGGCTATTGCGATGACGCGCCAATGCGAACACGGTCAGTTTGCTGCAGTCTTTGAGCGGTGCAAAACCTCCCGCCATATCACCGTAAAGCGTGGCGTAGCCAACCGCCATCTCGCTCTTGTTACCGGTTGTCAGCAACATGCGCCCGGTCTTGTTGGAGAGCGCCATCAGCAACACGCCGCGACTGCGCGACTGTATGTTTTCCTCGGTGGTGTCTTCCTCCAGCCCCGCAAACAGCGGCGCAAGCTGGCCGAGCGTCGCCTCGACCATCGGCGCGATCGAAATCACATCGTAGGTCACACCCATACGCTGCGCCTGCAGTGCGGCGTCTTCGCGGCTCATGTCGGAGGTGTAGTGATACGGCATCATCACCGCGTGTACGGCATCAGCGCCCAGCGCGTCGACGGCAATCGACATTGTCAGCGCGGAATCGATGCCACCGGACAACCCGAGGATAATGCCCGGAAAACCATTCTTGCGAACATAGTCCCGCGTCCCGCAGACGAGCGCGCGATAAATGCTGTCTTCGCGGGCCAGCAACGGGGCAATCGTATCGGCCTCCACCGTGACTGCACGGTCACCGTCGCGCTGAACATCAACGATGAGATCGGTCACCACGAACGGTGCTGCGCGCCCAACAATGTCGCCCTCACCGGTCATGACGAACGAGCCACCATCAAACACCAACTCGTCCTGACCACCGACCATATTGGTATACATCACGGGTAATCGGTGTGCGCTGGCGCGCTCGCGGACGACTTGTTCACGGCGCTGTTGCGCGCCCTCTGAATACGGCGATCCGTTGATGGCGATCAGACACGCGGCACCGGCCTCGGCAGCGGCCGCCGCTGGGGGTGGCTCCCAGACATCTTCGCAGATGGTCAGCCCAAAGGTGATGCCACCGATGGCGAACAGTGTCGGCGTGTCGCCAGGCGTGAAATAACGTTTCTCGTCAAACACCTGATAATTCGGCAACAGCCACTTGCGATATTCCGCGATGCGCTCGCCGCCGGACAGAACACAGGCTGCGTTGTAGATGCGCCCGTCTGCGTACTCCGGATAGCCGACGATAACGGCAATATCCCCGGTTTCGGCCCGCAATGTCTCCAACGCGCGGCTGACGCGCCGCTGCAGCCCCGCGTGCAATAGCAGGTCTTCCGGCGGGTAGCCACACAGGATCATTTCAGGGAGCACGACCAGATCTGCGCCCTGCTTATCGCGCGCACGGTGGATCGCATCGATACACATCGCCAGATTCCCTGCGACGTCACCGACCAACGGATTGAGTTGGGCGAGAACGACCTTCACTGAGTCTGCGTTGGTCGTCACGCCGCCAGTCTACCCGCGCGCAAACGCTTACGCGCCGAGCGACTCCACCATCGCGCTGCCGAGCTCAGCTGGCGAACGCACGGTGCGAACGCCTGCTGCTTCCAGCGCTTTGAATTTTGCATCAGCCGTGCCCTTGCCACCGGCAACAATCGCGCCCGCATGGCCCATACGTTTGCCCGGCGGTGCAGTGACACCGGCGATGTAGGAAACGACCGGCTTGTTAACGTTGTCCGCGATGTATTCCGCCGCCGCCTCTTCATCAGCGCCGCCAATTTCGCCGACCATGATGATGCCTTCGGTCTGATCATCGGCTTCGAACAGCTCGAGACAATCGATGAAGTTCATCCCGCGAATCGGGTCGCCACCAATGCCGACGCAGGTGCTCTGACCTAATCCTGCCTGGGTTGTCTGATACACCGCCTCGTACGTCAGCGTACCGGACCGCGATACGACGCCGATCTTGCCGGCGGAGTGGATAAAGCCCGGCATGATGCCGATTTTGGCCTGCTCCGGCGTGATGATACCGGGGCAGTTCGGGCCGATCAGGCGACAGTCGTGATCTTCAAGTGCCGCCTTGACCTTCACCATGTCGAGCACCGGAATGCCTTCGGTAATGCAGACGATCAACTCAACGCCGGCTGCCGCTGCCTCGAGGATCGCGTCGGCGGCAAATGGTGGCGGCACGTAGATCATGCTGACATCAGCACCTGTCTCGGCCACGGCGTCGCTCACAGAATCGAACACGGGCACGCCCAAATGTTCGCTACCGCCGCGCCCTGGCGTCACACCGCCGACAACCTGTGTGCCATATTCAAGGCACTGCTCGGTATGAAACGAGCCCTGATTGCCGGTGATGCCCTGGCAAATCACTTTGCTGTTTTTGTTAACCAGAATACTCATTGATTTGCCCCGTTTATCCCGCTGCCGCGACCGCTTTCTTGGCGGCGTCCGTCAGATCTTCTGCAGTGATGATGTCGAGCCCACTCTCGGCGAGTGTCGCCCGTCCCTTTTCGACGTTGGTACCTTCGAGGCGGACAACGACCGGCACCTCAACACCGACCTCTTTGACCGCGGTGATAATGCCGTCTGCGATCAGGTCGCAACGCACGATGCCGCCAAAAATATTGACGAGAATCGCTTTGACCTTGTCGTTCGACAGAATCAGTTTGAAGGCTTCTGCGACCCGCTCGGCGGTAGCACCACCACCGACATCCAGGAAGTTGGCAGGTTCACCGCCGTAGACATTAATGACGTCCATCGTCGCCATCGCGAGGCCTGCGCCGTTAACCATGCAGGCAATGTCGCCATCGAGCGAGACATAGTTAAGATCGTGCTCAGCTGCACGCGCTTCTTTTTCGTCTTCCTGCGACGCATCGCGCAATGCCGCGATGGTCTTTTGCCGGAACAGCGCGTTGTCTTCGATGTTGATTTTCGCATCCAGCGCAACGATATCGCCGTCCTTGGTGGTGATCAGCGGATTGATCTCGACCTGACTGGCATCGATATCGACGAACATCTTGTAAAGCGCATGAGCGACCTTAGCAAAGGCTTTCGACTGCGCTTTGTCCAGGCCCAACGTCGATGCCATATCGCGCACCTGATACGCTGCGAGGCCAACGGCCGGCGAGATGTTGACGGTGGTAATGCGCTCCGGTGTCTTGTGCGCGACCTCCTCGATATCCATGCCGCCATCGGCCGATACGATAAACGCGATCCGCCGTGCGTCGCGATTGACGACCATGCTGAGATACAGCTCGCGGTCGATCGCAGAACCAGTCTCCACATACACCTGGTTAATCGGCAAACCGTCGGCATCCGTTTGCGGTGTCACCAGGCGCTGGCCGAGCATGCCGGCCGTCGCGTCGCGCACCTCATCGAGCGTTTTGGCGAGTTTGACGCCGCCCGCCTTACCACGGCCGCCGGCGTGTACCTGGGCTTTGACCACCCATAATTCACCACCGAGCTGCTCCGCAGCAGCCACCGCCGCCTCCGGGCTGTCGGCAGGTATACCCTGCGGAACGCTGATGCCGTAATCCGCAAAAATTTTCTTCGATTGATACTCGTGCAGGTTCATTCTGGTCCCCGACTGAATGCAACAGTAAAAGGGGCTGGCCTGAACACCTGCCCCGACAGCCCGGTATTGTGGAGCAAAGCAGCGGGCGGCGCAAAACAACGACCAGTTCACCGAGTTCTGTACAACAACGACTACAATCGCGGCTATGAATCACAAGATCACTGCACACTGGCAACCGGATCAGCTCGATCCCGAATCGCTCGGGCTAGATCCGGAATATGACTTTCGCTGGCGCGCATTGTCTGCGCTGGCGATGTTTCGGTTGCTGATCGTGGTCATCCTGATGGCGGTATTTGTCTCGAGCAGCTCGCCGAGGTTGTTTGGCGATCTGTATCCGCAGGTGTTCCTGATCTCTTTGATCATCTGGTTCGGATTTGCGGTGGCTGGCGCCTTCGCGGTGGCGAAACGCGTGCCTGCACTGCATGCGCTGACCGAATTTCTGCTGTTTTTCGATATCGCTGCTGTATGCACACTCGCGATCGCCAGCGGCGGCACGACCTCCGGCATCTCTGGGCTGCTGATCATCTTTGTCGGTGTTGGCGGCTTTATTCTGACACCGCTCATGGCGCTGTTTTTCGCATCGCTTGCCACGGTCGGCTTACTCAGTGTGCAGGTTGGGCTCAACCTGACCGGCAAGGCTGCACTACTGGATTACCCGGCGGCAGGCCTGCTGTCCGCGCTTATTTTCGCAGTTGTTTTGGCCATGCAGCCACTCGCCCGGCGCCTGGCGCAGAGCGAAGCGCTCGCCAACCGGCAAAAAGTCGATATCGCCAATCTGGCGGATTTGAATCGCTACGTGTTGCAGCACCTGCGCGAAGCGATCCTCGTCATCGACGGTGAAGATCGCATACGTCTGCTCAACGATGCCGCGGCCGCCTACCTCGGCATCGAACGGGATGCGGTCAATACCAATCTCAACGAGCGTTCGACGGCACTGGCCGAGCATGTGCAGTTCTGGCGCGAACAGGAAGGTGCGGCGCGACCGGACGCGGAAACTACGCTGCCCGGTTTCGACGGCGGCATGTTGCAGGTCAATATCGCGCCATTTGGTGAGAACGATCGACGCAAGGCATCGCTGCTATTGTTCATCGAAGACTCGAGCGTGCTCGCGGAACGGGTTCAGCAGAGCAAACTGGCGTCACTGGGCCGGCTGTCGGCCAGTATCGCCCACGAGATTCGCAATCCGGTTGGCGCGATGAGTCATGCCGCGCAGCTTCTGGCCGAGCAATCCAGCGATGAGAAAACCCGCAAGCTCAGCGACATTATCGAGCGTAATGGCTCTCGCATCTCACGAATCGTCGATGACATTATGCAAATGTCGCGTCGCGATACCGGTCGACCGCAGCGATTGATCCTCGCGCAATGGCTCGCCGACCTGACGCAGGAATACACCGAGACTCAGCAGCTCGACCCGGCCGCCATCCTGTTGACGGGCGAGGAGGCGATCACCGAAATCATCTTTGATCCGGATCACCTGCGGCAGGTGATGACGAACCTGATGGACAACGCACGGCGGCATGCCGGAATCGGCGCCGAACAACCGTTGCGTATCAATTGGGGACGGGTGGCTGGATCGCGCAGACCTTACCTCGAGGTTGCTGACACCGGCCCCGGCATTGACCCAACCGTCGAGCAAGAGGTGTTCGAACCGTTTTTCTCGCAGCATGACGATGGCACCGGTCTCGGCTTGTACCTGTGTCAGGAGCTGTGCGAACTGAATCGCGCCAGCCTCTCCTACAAACCGAACCCGAGCGGAGGCGCTATCCTGCACATCGTCTTCGCGGATCCGAGCCGCTGGAGCGGTGTTGGCTAGCAACCTGATGAAAAACTTGAAATAATAATAGGTTATGAGCCAAGCCAACGCCGCGAAGCAATACATTTTGATCGTCGACGACGAGCCCGATATCCGTGAATTGTTGTCGATGACGATCGACGCCATGGGCATCAAGGCGGTCGAAGCAGCGAGCATCACCGATGCCATGCGCAAACTGAACGAACGCTCGTTTGACCTTTGCCTGACCGATATGCGGCTACCGGACGGCGATGGCCTGGATCTCGTCAGCCACATTCAGCAACACCATCCTGGACTACCGGTGGCCGTAATTACGGCACACGGTAGCGTTGAATCGGCGGTCACCGCGCTCAAGAACGGCGCGTTCGATTTCCTGTCCAAGCCACTCGATCTCAGCAATCTGCGCAGCATCGTCAGCACGGCGCTGCAGATGGACGCAGCCGAGTCCGCGCGGGCGGCACCCTTGATCGGTGAGTCGGATGTGATGCATCAGGTCCGCGACATTATCGCGCGGGTCGCGCGCAGTCAGGCACCCGTGCATATCAGAGGTGAATCGGGCACCGGTAAAGAACTGGTCGCACGCATGATTCATGACGCCAGCGGCCGCCGCGAGGCGGCATTCGTGCCCGTCAACTGCGGTGCGATTCCGCCTGAGCTAATGGAAAGTGAGTTTTTTGGCCACCGCAAAGGCAGTTTCACCGGCGCCGTATCTGATAAGGAAGGTTTGTTTCAGGCTGCCGATGGCGGCACGTTATTCCTCGATGAGATCGCCGAGCTGCCGCTGCCAATGCAAGTCAAACTGTTGCGTGTCATCCAGGAGAAAAAAGTCAGGCCCGTGGGTGCTGCCAGCGAACAACCCGTGGACGTCCGCATCCTGAGTGCCACACATCAGGACCTCGCCGCGCTATCCAAAGACCACGCTTTTCGCGAGGACTTATTTTATCGCGTCAATGTCATCGAGCTACCCGTCCCACCGCTACGCGACCGCGGGGATGACATCGAACTGCTCAGCAATCGTTTTCTGGAGTCGTTTGCGGCGCAACATCAGGTTGGCGAGAAGTCTCTGACCGACGCCGCTCGCGCTGCCCTGCGGCGTTATCCATTTCCCGGCAACGTGCGCGAACTGGAGAACATCATCGAGCGAGCGGTCACGTTGTCGCCCGGCGACCTACTGGATGTCGACGATTTGCGACTAGAACCAACGGCACCGGCCGGCGCGGCGCAGGCGCCGATGAATTCGGCTGGCATGGCCCCGCAAGCTGGTGTTAGCGGGCTACTGACGCCGCAGCTGGAAGACGTTGAAAGACAGGCAATCCGTGAGGCTCTGGAACAAACGCGCTACAACAAAACGGCTGCGGCCAAATTGCTTGGACTCACGTTTCGTCAACTCAGATATCGGATCAAGAAACTCGGCATCGAGTAGTTCCGTGGCGACAGTCTGCTGCGAAACCGGCAAACTTCGGCACCTTCTGACAAATTTTGTCAGTTTCTGACATCCGCCGTGGAATAGCGTGGCCGGGTAGGCCCGACAAGCTTGTGAAGCGGGTCACATTGCTCTTTTTTTCTTATTTTTTTTCAAATACTTAGAATCGTTTTACCAAAGCTGGCACAGCACTTGCTACCTAGGGGATGACAGGCGGAAACGCCGGCGGAAACAACTTCAAACTTATTTGAAATACACGTCCAGGAGAGACAGTAATGAAAAAAGTCCAACAGGGTTTCACCCTTATCGAACTGATGATCGTCGTTGCCATTATCGGCATTCTCGCGGCTATCGCGATTCCGGCATATCAGGATTACACGATCCGTTCACAAGTATCTGAAGGCTTGAGCCTGGCAGCTGCTGCCAAGACTGCAGTATCAGAAACCTACCTGAACACCGGTACGGCTCCGGCTAACCGCGTCGTTGCTGGTATGTCTGCTGCTGACACCGATACGCAAGGCAAGTATGTGTCTTCTCTGGGTATCGTCAACGGTACGATCACCGTCACCTACGGTAACGATGTTAACGCTCAGGTCACCGGTAACACGCTGGCACTGCAACCATTCACCTCAGTCGATGATTCAATCACATGGGTTTGTGCAGGTTCTGGTGCTGCTGCTGGCCTGACCGCGATGACCGGTTCAGCTGCTGGTACAACCTCAGTAGAGAACAAGTACCTGCCGTCAGCTTGCCGTCCTTAATAGCGGCCTGACTCGGACTAGTCCGAATGTCTGACTGTTAATATCAGTTAGCGTAAGAAGAGCCCCCAAGCGGGGCTCTTCTTGTTTCTGGGGCGAGTCAACATAAATATAAATCCGTCAGGCGTGCTGCTATGATGCTTAGAGAAATGAGAAACACTGTCGCGAATAATAAAATGAATACGCCGGCATACCGACGCCAGTCAGGTTTTACCCTGATCGAATTGATGATCGTCGTTGCGATCATCGGAATATTGGCAGCGCTTGGCATGAGTGCTTACCAGACTTATACGATCCGCTCGCAAGTGGCCGCCGGCATGAGCCTGCTGACCTCCGCGAAATCTGGGATCGTATCCACCTTCACCGAAACCGGCGCACCGCCTGCGAATCGCGCGGCCGCTGGCCTGAGCGCGAACGCGACGGACACGAACGGCAATTACGTCGTCTCTGTCGAGATCACCAACGGCACCATCGCGGTGTTGTACGGCAACGACTCGCATGCCTTGATCTCTGGGCAAACGTTGTACATGACACCGTATGCCAGCGCGGATAACGGCGTCGTATGGCGCTGTGGCAACGCCGCTGTGGATGGCGCGTTGACCCTGTTAGGCACCGGCACAGCCACGGCAGCCGCCTACACCGCCACAGCCATCGAAAACCAGTTCCTGCCCGCTGCTTGCCGCTAAGCGTCTGCGGCAACCCTAGGAAGGCCCCGGCGAAAACCGACACAGGCCTCAATTTCGCGTGATAAACCGGCGTTTTGTGACGGGGTACACACTCTCTGGTTGATCCGTAGAGACCGATCAGAGAGACTTAGCGTTGGACATATTCCGTGATTAGGAAGCGCAGCGCTCATGGCCGCACCCGCAACGCAAAATTCACTCTCTGGACTACCTAGACGTCTGGTGCAGGACGGCATTATTGCCGAAGCTGCTGTGCAGGAAGCCATCGAGGCAGCGCGCAAGAAAAAACAACCACTCGTTACCTACGTCGTCGAAAATTCGCTGGCTGAGCCCCGCGCGATTGCCGTCGCAGCAGCCCATGAGTTCGGCGTACCGCTGCTCGATCTCGACGCCATCGAAATCGACCTCGACGTCATTCGCACTGTCGACCAGGCGCTGCTGAATAAACACGGCGTCCTACCGCTGTCATTGCGCGGCAAGCGTCTGTTTCTGGCGATCGCGGATCCGACCAATCTGGCCGCGATTGATGAGATTCAATTTCAGTCAAGACTGCGCGTCGATACGGTCGTCGTTGAGCAGGACAAATTAGCTGAACGCGTCAGCAAGACACTCGAGGCCATCGATACCACGATGTCCTCGTTTGACGATGACGACTTCGATCTTGAAAACCTCGACGTCAGTGGCGGCGAAACCGAAACCGATGATGTCACCAAAGACGATGTCGATGATGCGCCAGTTGTGCGCTTCGTCAACAAGGTGCTCCTCGACGCCATCAAACGCGGCGCATCGGATATCCACTTCGAACCCTACGAAAAACACTTCCGAGTGCGCACTCGACTCGATGGCGTGTTGCAGGAGATTGCACAACCACCGGCAGCGCTGGCCGGCAAGGTGTCCGCCCGCCTGAAGGTCATGTCGCGGTTGGACATTGCCGAGCGACGGGTGCCGCAGGACGGCCGGATCAAGATGCGCTTGTCCAAGAATCGCGCGATCGATTTCCGCGTCAACACATGCCCAACGCTATTCGGCGAAAAAATTGTACTGCGTATCCTTGACCCAAGCAGCGCGAAACTCGGTATCGACGCGCTCGGCTACGAAGAACAGCAAAAAGCGCTGTACCTGAAGCACCTGAACAAACCATACGGCATGATTCTCGTGACCGGCCCAACCGGTAGCGGTAAGACCGTTTCGTTGTACACCGGTTTGAATATTCTGAATACCGCAGACCGCAATATCTCGACAGCAGAAGACCCCTCGGAAATTAACCTCCCGGGGATCAACCAGGTCAATGTCAATCCCAAGGTGGGCCTGACCTTTGCATCGGCGCTGAAGGCTTTTCTGCGGCAGGATCCGGACATCATCATGGTCGGTGAGATTCGTGACCTCGAAACCGCCGAAATCGCGATCAAGGCAGCGCAGACCGGTCACCTGGTGTTATCGACGCTGCATACTAATGATGCCCCCAAGACACTGACGCGTCTTGTCGATATGGGCGTCAAGCCATACGCCATCGCGACCTCGGTCAGCTTGATCATCGCGCAACGCCTGGCACGTAAGCTGTGCGAAAAGTGCAAGGAACAAAAAGAAGTTCCTCGCGAAGCACTCCTTAAGGAAGGCTTCAGCGAAGCACAAATCGACGATAACTTAACTATTTACGGCCCGGTCGGCTGCAGTAGCTGCAACGAAGGATATAAAGGTCGTCTGGGTGTGTTCCAGGTCATGGAAGTCAGCGAAGAAATGGGCAGAATCATCATGGAAGGCGGAAACGCGATGCAAATTGCTGAACGCGCCCAGGCTGAGGGCGTGTGGGATTTACGACGCGCTGCTTTACAGAAAGTGATTGATGGCAAAACGAGCCTTGAAGAGATTAACCGGGTTACCGTCGACTAGGACGCGCCCACGACATTTTAGCGCGAATGCAGTATTCACATTTCGCGAGGATCATTAGACATGGCAACAGCAGCGAAAGAAATCCCATTTAATTGGGAAGGCGTCGACCGCAAGGGACAAAAAGTCAAAGGCAAGTCGATGGCCGGCAGCGAGGCTGAGGTCCGCGCCGACTTGCGTCGTAAGGGCGTGGTTCCCAACCGCATCCGCAAACAGAGCACGTTGTTCCAAAGCACCGCTAAGGTCACAGCTGCCGATATCGCTATTTTCTCGCGTCAGCTCGCGACAATGATGGCGGCTGGTATCCCGCTTGTGCAGGCCTTCGAGATCGTTGGCACCGGGCATGAAAACCAAGCGATGCAAAAACTCATTATGGACATCAAGGGTGATGTTGAGGGTGGTAGCTCACTGCATGAAGCACTCGCGAAGCACCCGCTGCATTTCGATGATTTGTTCGTCAACCTAGTAGAAGCCGGCGAGCAGGCGGGTGCGTTGGAAACGCTACTCGATAAGATCGCGACCTATAAAGAAAAGACGGAAGCGATCAAGAAAAAAATCAAGAAAGCACTGACTTACCCGATCGCCGTGCTGGTTGTGGCGATCGTCGTCACCATCGTATTGCTGATTTTTGTGATTCCCGCGTTTGAAGATCTGTTCACAGGCTTCGGCGCTGACTTGCCCGCGTTTACGCGCATGGTGGTCGACTTGTCGCAATTTGTCAGGACCAAAGGCTACCTGATTGCCATCGCTGCCATTGGCGGCGGCTTCACGTTCTTCTACTTCAAGAAGCGTTCGAAAAAGATGCGCGAAACGCTGGACCGGATTTCGCTGAAGCTGCCGATCATCGGCGGCATCCTCGAAAAATCTGCGATCGCACGCTACGCACGGACCCTGTCGACGATGTTCGCTGCCGGTGTTCCGTTGGTCGAAGCATTAGAATCCGTTGCGGGCGCCACCGGCAACATTGTCTACGAGAACGCCGTACGGGAAATGCGCGACGAAGTATCCACCGGCCAGCGTTTGCAACAAGCCATGGAAAATACCGATCTGTTCCCGAACATGGTTATCCAGATGATCGCTGTTGGCGAAGAGTCCGGTCAGCTCGATGAAATGTCTGGAAAGGTGGCCGACTTCTTTGAAGAAGACGTCGATAATGCCGTGGACAACATGTCGAGCTTGATCGAGCCTTTGATCATGGCGATTCTCGGTGTGCTCGTCGGCGGTCTGGTGATCGCGATGTACTTGCCGATCTTCAAGATGGGTTCTGTCGTCTGATTAACTCGCGCCGAACGTCGGCGCTGGCCAGTGCGACCTGAATAAACCGATACCGTGGCTGAATTGTTCCAACTCGTGCCGTGGCTGTTCTTCGTAGCAGTGACGACGGTGAGCTTGCTCGTGGGCAGCTTTCTCAACGTCGTCATCTACCGACTGCCGATTATGATGGAGCGCGAGTGGGACGCTGCGAATCTCTCGTGGCAAGCCGAGCGCACCGCTTGCCTGGAAGATGCACCCGGCGACACAGCCACCCGCGACGTCAACACGGCAGACGCGCCATTAGCATTGCCGGTGTTTAACCTGGCAACACCGCGATCTGCCTGCCCGGTCTGCGAGCGGCCAATACGTGCTATCGAAAACATTCCCATAGTCTCTTACGTAGCACTCGGCGGAAAGTGCGCGGGCTGCAAGACCCCAATCAGTATTCGCTACCCCGCGGTTGAATTATTCACAGCGCTGCTATCACTCTGCGTGGCGTTACGCTTTGGAATCGGTTGGGAAACCGTCGCAGGGGTTGGACTGACATGGACGCTCGTCGCGCTGTCTGGTATCGATATCGATAAGCAGCTGTTACCCGACAGCATAACGATTCCGTTGCTATGGGTGGGTTTGGCACTATCGTTGTTGCATGGACAGGTAGAATCCAGCGTCTTGTTCATCGCACCGGCTGATGCCATTCTTGGCGCTATACTCGGTTATCTCGCTTTCTGGTCCGTGTATCAGCTATTCAAGCTAACGACGGGCAAAGAAGGTATGGGGTATGGTGACTTCAAACTGCTCGCGGCACTGGGGGCTTGGCTCGGATGGCAGATGCTCCCTGTAATCATCCTGTTGTCTGCGGCCGTCGGCGCACTGTTTGGCATTGCCATGATGTTGCTGCGCCGACAACAACAGGGACAACCCATGCCGTTTGGTCCATGGATCGCAGCAGCCGGATTTGTGGCGATGCTACATGGCGACGAACTGATTCATTGGTATTTGTCACTGAGCGGACTGGCCTGATACAACCATGACGCACGCAGCCGAGAAGCTACGCATTGGCTTAACCGGCGGCATCGCCAGTGGTAAGACAGTGGTCTCCGATACACTGGCTACGTGCGGCGCAACCATCATCGACACCGACATCATCGCACGCGATGTCGTTGCCCCGGGCAGTGACGGTTTGGCAGCGGTTCATCAACAATTTGGCAACCAGATCATGACCGACGATGGTGAGCTAAACCGGGCCGTGCTGCGGCGCATCGTGTTTGCCGATGCCACTGCCCGCGCTACGCTTGAGTCGATTACGCACCCGCTGATCCAGGCGGCCTGCTGGGACCAATACCGTGCCGCATCAGGGCCGTACGCGGTGTTCGTCGTACCGCTTTTGGTCGGCTCCGGCTTACGGGACCGCATGCAGCGGATCCTCGTTGTCGACACCACGGAAGCGCGCCAATTATTGCGCTTGCAAGCCCGCGACGGGGACGATCCACTCGCTGCTCAGAGAATTCTCGCGGCACAATCGACCCGCGAGCAACGCCTGGCGATCGCAGACGACGTGATTGGTAACCACGCCGGTTTGACGGAATTGCGCGCCGCCGCCACGCGCATGCATCATTTCTACTACGACCTGTCGCAGAATTGATACAGGCGCAACGTGAACCCTGTATTTGCGCCTATGTGTTTCAAGGCGCAGAATAGAGCGATAGTCGACGAGTCGCGGTAACGCATGGCCTACGTGGTTGAAAACGCTCTGGCGCCGGAACCGGGCGCGGAAAGTAATACCTACGAGCAACCGCTCAACGAGCGCATGCGTACGTTTCTTCGACTCGAGTTTCTTTACAAGAAAACCGAACACCATTTCCAACGCGAGAGTGAACTGGCGACGCGCCAGACGATCGACAGTATTCTTGAGATTAGCGCTATCCTGGCGCGCGGCGATGTGCGCAGCGAGGTTTTGAAAGAAATCGAGCGGCAGTCCGACCTGTTACAGTCCTTCATCAACAGCCCTGGCGTCGACACATCGCGACTCATGACGATCATCGAACAATTGTCGCAACAGCGCGAGGCCGTCAATGCGCTCGGACCACACTATTTACAAAGCCTAAAAGACAGCGAGTTTCTCAGTGCCATCAAACATCGCAGCGCTATTCCCGGCGGTACCTGCGAATTCGACCTACCACTGTTCAGTCATTGGTTGCGCAAGCCCTACGAGCACCGGCAGCTGGATATGTCCGACTGGCTCAAGGACCTGCGTCCGCTTTGCGTCGCGGTGACAGAGCTACTTTGGTTAATTCGCCAGAGTGGTACATCGCGCGAGTGCGTCGCCAATAGCGGTTTGTTTTCACATTCGCTGGATAAGGAAACCAACTGTCGCATGCTTCGAGTCACGCTCAATGATCGTGCGGTGTTGTTTCCTGAAATCAGTGGCAGCCCACAACGATTCACGATTCGATTCCTGAGCTGGCAAGACGTCGACAGTCGCCCCTCTCAAAGCAGCGAAGATATCCCGTTCATATTAAATATCTGCTGATACGTTATCGCGCAACCAGTCGAGTACGCACTGATTGGCCGGCATCCACGGTCGCGCCGAGAGTTCTTCGAAAGGACACCACAAGACAGGCTGCCCTTCACGACCGATGGGTTGCCCTGTCCATTTCGTCACTATAAAAAATTCTAGGCTGACCGACCGTTCCGGGTACTCATGCTGGTGCTTCAACGCGGGTTGTACGGCGGTGACGATAATACCGAGCTCTTCGGCAAGCTCGCGTTGCAATGCCTGCTCGGCCGATTCACCGGGCTCGATCTTGCCACCGGGAAACTCCCATAAGCCGTCACCGTGGCGGCCATCGACCCGCTGCGCAATAAAGATGCGTTGCGCATCGACGAGAATACCCGCTGCCACGCGAATGGTCGGCTTGCCCGTCATGTCGATGAGACGGCTAACTCAGTGCGCCGTGGCAATGCTTGTATTTTTTGCCCGAGCCGCACGGACACGGCTGATTGCG
Organism: Pseudomonadota bacterium; assembly: GCA_039033995.1. Classification (GTDB taxonomy): domain Bacteria; phylum Pseudomonadota; class Gammaproteobacteria; order Steroidobacterales; family Woeseiaceae; genus CALBPI01. Next base: position 33,303 of record JBCCBP010000021.1, read on the forward strand.
ACCCACTTTGGGTTGGCCGCGTTTGAACGTCTCTGCCGTCGGCGTCGCTGATGACGGAAGTGGTGCATCTCCTGCCGGCGCGTTGCTGCCCAGCGTTGGCGCTTCTGCATGACGGAATTTGAGCGCCTCAGCTGCCCTGCGCTGGGCTTCCATCTCAGCGATTTCCTCCTCGCTGCGAATGCGTATACGCGCCAGTTTTGTGATGGTCTCTCGTTTTACTGATTCGAGCATTGCCCCAAACATCTCGAACGCCTCGCGCTTGTATTCTTGCTTGGGGTTTTTCTGTGCATACCCGCGGAGATGAATGCCCTGCCGTAGATAGTCGAGCGCTGCCAGATGCTCTTTCCAGTCGAGGTCCAGCTGTTGCAGCATGACGGTCTTCTCTAGCTGGCGCATAATCTCGTCGCCGATCGTGGCACGTTTTTCGGCGTAGTGTTTTTCGATCACGCCTGAGACTTCCGTCAGGACACCTTCCGCCGACAACTTACTGTCGGCAGCCAGCATGCGACCGATATCAATACTGATACCGAAGTCGGTTTCCAACGCCTGGGTTAAGCCTTGCGCATCCCATTGCTCTTCGATGCTGTTCGGTGGGAAGTAGTCGGCGACCAGGCCTTCCACCACTTCTTCACGAATCGCTGTGATGGAATCGCTGACGTCGTCAGCGCTCATTAACTCGGTACGCTGGTGGTAAACCACCTTTCGCTGCTCATTGGCAACATCATCATATTCGAGCAACTGCTTGCGCATATCGAAGTTATGCGCCTCGACTTTGCGCTGGGCTTTTTCGATCTGTCGGGTCAACAACCCGCTCTCGATCGCTTCGCCCGGTTTCATACCAACACGTGTCAACAACGCTTTGGTGCGATCGGGATCACCAAAGATACGCATCAGGTTGTCTTCCATCGACAAGTAAAAGCGACTGGACCCCGGGTCACCCTGTCGACCCGAGCGACCGCGCAGCTGGTTATCGATGCGTCGTGACTCATGCCGCTCAGTGCCGACGATATGCAAACCGCCGGCTTCAAGTACCGCATCGTGACGCTTCTGCCAGTCGGCCTTCAATGCTTCGCGCTCCGACTCGGGCGCATCGTCGCCCAACGCGAGCAACTCCGAATCGAGGCTGCCGCCGAGCACGATATCGGTGCCACGACCCGCCATGTTGGTCGCGATGGTTATCGCACCCGGTCGACCGGCCTGCTCAACGATCTTCGCCTCACGCTCGTGTTGTTTCGCGTTCAACACCTCGTGCGATATCTTGCGCTTGCGCAGCTGAGCGGCCAGCAGCTCAGACATCTCGATAGTGGTCGTACCCACCAGCACCGGCTGACCTTTCTCGCGGCAGTCAACAATGTCTTCGACGATGGCATCAAACTTGTCTTGCTGCGTCAGGAAAACGAGATCGGGACGGTCGTCGCGAACCATGGGTCGGTGTGTCGGAATGACAGCGACCTCGAGCCCGTAGATCTGCTGGAATTCGAAGGCCTCGGTATCGGCCGTCCCCGTCATACCGGACAACTTGTCGTACAGCCGAAAATAATTCTGAAACGTAATGGACGCGACGGTCTGGTTTTCTTCCTTGACGAGTACCTGTTCTTTGGCCTCGACCGCCTGGTGTAGGCCGTCCGACCACCGACGACCCGGCATTGTGCGACCGGTGAATTCGTCAACGATGACAATCTCACCATTTTGCACAATGTACTCGACATCTTTGGTGTAGAGATGATGCGCGCGCAACGCGGCGGTCAAGTGGTGCATCAGACGAATGTTGGCGGCGTCGTACAGGCTATCACCGACTTCGATCAGACCGGCTTTCGCCATCAGCGCTTCCGCTTTCTCATGACCCTGCTCTGTCAAATGGACTTGCTTGGATTTCTCATCGACGGTGAAATCGCCCCGATCCTCCGCTGCAATTTCTGGATCGCCACCACGCAAATTCATCGGATCTGGCGCGGCCTCTTCAACCACCTGCACTTTCAACGCGGGAACCAGTTTGTTGATCCGCTCGTACAGGTCGGAGCGTTGCTCGGAAGGTCCGGAGATGATCAACGGTGTTCGCGCCTCGTCAATCAAAATGGAGTCCACTTCATCGACGATGGCAAAGCTCAAGTCTCTTTGCACACGATCCTGCAGCGAGAACGCGAGGTTGTCACGCAGGTAATCGAAGCCAAGCTCATTGTTCGTCGCATAGGTGACATCCGCCGCATAGGCGGCACGTTTATCTTCTGTAGACATACCACTGCGGACCACGCCGACAGTCAATCCGAGCATCTCGTAGACCGGGCGCATCCACTCTGCATCGCGCGCCGCCAGGTATTCGTTGACGGTGACGATGTGTACACCGCGGCCATCGAGCGCATTGAGGTAAGCGACAAGCGTCGCCATTAGAGTCTTACCCTCGCCGGTACGCATCTCACTGATATCGCCATCGTGCAAGACCATGGCACCGATCATCTGCACGTCATAGTGACGCATACCGAGCGTGCGATCGGCCGTCTCACGCACCATCGCAAACGCCTCAACCATGACGTCGTCGGGATTCGCACCATCCGCGATCTTCTGCCGAAACTCTGCCGTTTTTTCACGGAGCTGATCGTCGCGCCAATTCTTGAGATCGTCCCCAAGTGCGTTGATCTGGTTAACAACCTTTTGGTATTTCTTGATCCGGCGCTGATTGCGGCTACCGAAGATACGCGAAAACAAAGCCAAAACCGGCCCCCATTTGCATGAATTTAGAAATACGCGGCGCTGCTGTGCCGCGTCGCCCCCTGCGGGTCGCCCACAGCCCCTTAGTTTAAGGTTTTTGGCGTCGCTTAGATACCAACTATGTGGTCGGGACGCGATGATTCAATAAGCGACCGGTACGCGAAATAAAATTTTCCCGCGCTATCAGTTGCGCTTGGCGCGGATAAACTTGATGGGATCCTGAACCTGACCGTCTTTGACGACCTCAAAATGCAGGTTGGGCCCCGTTGCGCGACCCGTCGACCCCATATATCCGATGAGCTGACCTTTGCTGACCTCTTCACCGACCGCAACCGTGTTCTCGGCGTTGTGCGCGTAGCGCGTGACATAGCCATTGCCATGGTCGATCTCAACCATCATGCCATAGCCATACCGGTTGCCTGAATAGGTCACGACGCCTGACGCGACAGCGATGATTTCAGCGCCCGCTTTACCCGCGAAGTCCACGCCTTTGTGGCGCGCCTTCTTGCCAGTGAACGGATCCGTTCTCGTGCCGAAATGCGACGAAATCCAGCCACCTTCGACGGGGCGGCCCTGCGGCAATACACGCTCGCCAACGTTGCGGTTCAACAACATCGACTCGAGCACACCAAGCTGGCGCGCACGGTCTTCGATCTGGACGCCCAGACCATCCAACTGCGCAACCAGTGAATCCTCGTCCATGTCGGTGTAGTAAATCGTTTCTTCAGGACCACCGATTGGTGGTGATGTTTCGAAATCAAACTCGCCATCCTCGAGATCGGCCATTTGAGTCAGGCGCTGTCCGAGCGCGTCCAGTCGTACGACGTGCGCGTTCATTTTACCGATTCGGATGGCCAGGGCATCCAGCGTGTCCTGCGCGTCACGGCGCGCAGCGTCCAAAGCCGCTTGTTGTGCGTTCATATCCGCACGCAATGCGTCGATCTCAGCATTATCAGAGACACCTGTCGTCTGCATGCCCAACGTGTAACCGGTACCGGCAACCAACGCAGTAAATAAACCGATCGCACAAAGCGTAGCCGCGATGAAACCCGGTGAGGAGAGCCGAAACTGGCGGGGACCGCTGCTGGCGTTGCGAAAGATAACTACGTTCATATTAGATTGTTGACTACTGCCGTGACTGGTCGCGAACGAAGTCCGCTGTTTTACCAAATTTTTGATGGTTTGGCTGCAGTAGCCCCTAATCAATACACCAGATAGTGCATTAGAAAGGAACGTCAGCAGCCCCGCTGTCATTGTCGTTCGTTCTCTGCGTGAACAAACCAACCTTAGATCGGTAGCTTTGCGTCTCGGGCTTTCGCCCGGTTTGCCCTGATGACGGCTTAAATATCATGCATTTACGCCGAAAAAACCATTAACTACGTCTCAAAGTGTTAGCATCCTCCGCAGAGTCTGCGAACTGGGTCACACTTCACTCTGATGTCAGCGAAAGATCTTAAAAGCTTGCTCGCCAGCAACCTAAGCCTGGCCGGCCTTGCGCAACGCGCGGCTGCAATGCAGTCGCTACGCGCAACGATCGCCGACGGCCTGTCGCAAGAGCTCGCCGAGCACATTGTCGACGTCTCCGTTAACGACAGACAAGCGCTCATTGTAGTGACACACGAACCCGCCTGGGCCGCGCGTCTTCGCTTTCATTCCGCTGACATGTTGTCGCTAGCGCGCCGCTCAGGCGTTCCAGCCACACACTGTCAAATCAAGGTTCGTCCCGCTACGCAAACGCAGGAGACGGATAGGACACCGGCGCCGCCTCAGCCTCGCCAAACGTCTTGATCTCGTAGCTGCTGGCATCTTCCAGCACAGCACGCACTAATTTGTTATTCAGATCATGACCGGATTTATAGGCGGTGTACTCACCGATCAAATTGTGTCCTAGCAAGAACAGATCACCGACCGCGTCGAGCACCTTGTGCTTGACGAATTCGTCTTCGTAGCGAAGACCATCCTCGTTGAGGATGCGGTAGTCGTCCAGAACGATCGCGTTGTCCATGCTGCCGCCCAGTGTCAAGCCACGCTCTCGAAGCGCCTCGATATCGCGCATGAATCCGAAAGTCCGTGCCCGACTGACATCGCGCAGGAACGCACTGGACGATAAGTCCAGGCTGATGTGCTGGCGCTGCTGATTAAAGACCGGATGGTTGAATGAGATGCCGAAGTTGATTCGGAAGCCGTTATAGGGTTTGAGCTCCGCCCACTTGTCGCCGTCTTCGACGCGCACCGTGCGGCGCATACGCAACATCTGTTTCGGTGCCTCTTGTTCCTCGATGCCAGCGGATTGAATGAGGAACACGAAGGGTGCCGCACTGCCGTCCATGATCGGGACTTCCGGTGCACTGATGTCAACGTAAAGATTGTCGATGCCGAGCGCTGATACGGCAGACAGCAGATGTTCCACCGTAGCCACTTTGTGCTCGCCATTAAATAAGTTGGTGCCGAGCATGGTTTCTTTGACCCGCCGTCCGTCTGCTGGGATATCGACGGGCTCCGCCAAGTCTACCCTGCGAAACACAACGCCGGTGTTGACCGCTGCTGGCCGCAGCGTCAGATAGACCTTCTCGCCGGTATGCAACCCTACGCCGGTGGCGCGGATCGTGGTTTTAAGTGTACGTTGTTTCAACATTACAACAGCTAACCTGAAACGCGTTCGCACTTATCTGTGAGCCGTTCTACGTATGGAGAATGGCCCTAAGTGACTGTCAGCACATAAAAACCCGGCCCGAGGGCCCGGTTTCCCCTTCACAACTCTGTCGGCTCTCAACAACGACTTTTGCCCAAGCTGTTGTATATAGACATCACTTAGGGGATCGGGTTCCCTACCGAGACATCGAGCGAAATCAATAAGTTGTCACAGAATGGTAACCGAAACTTGTCAAAACACCAACACTTTGTGCAGTGCGCCATATCGTTGCCCACCGTAATTATTGTCAAACGGACGTGGCGGCACACACTCGGTGAGCGTGTAAGTGTGTGCCACCATGTAGCCGATCAGTCAGCCTGGCGTCGCAAGAACGCGGGAATATCCAGCAACTCTTCCTGCAACATGCCGTCGCCCAACCCATCACCGACGGCGCGTTTACGCTGAATCGTCGGCTTCTCGAGGTGGTTGTAGTTCGGCTCGCTCGTATTGGCCGCTGTCGGTGTAGCCGTTTCGGTCGCTGACGCTGCGACGGCTTTTTGACGGACAACACGCATCGGCGGCTGCTCCATGCCAGCGTTGCCTTGACCGAGACCCGTCGCCACCACAGTCACTCTGATGCTGTTGCTCATGTCCGGATCAATGACGGTACCAACGACCACTGTCGCATCATCTGATGCAAAGGCACGAATGGTCTCGCCGACCTCCTGGAATTCGCCAATCGACAAATCCATCCCGGCGGTAACGTTGACAAGAATGCCGTTCGCTCCGGCGAGGTTGATGTCTTCCAATAGCGGGCTGGACGCCGCCGCTTCAGCCGCCTCGCGCGCGCGGTCTTCGCCGCTCGCGTGACCGGAGCCCATCATCGCCATGCCCATCTCCGCCATGACCGTACGCACGTCGGCAAAGTCGACGTTGATCAGGCCCGGACGTGTGATCAGCTCTGCGATGCCTTGTACCGCGCCTTGCAGGACACCATTTGCGGAACCGAAAGCGTCGAGCAAAGTAGTTTCTGCACCCAACACACTCAGCAATTTTTCGTTCGGAATGGTGATCAACGAATCCACGTACTTGCCCAGTTCGGCAATACCCGCATCCGCGATCGCAGACCGCTTGGCACCTTCCATCGAAAACGGTCGTGTCACGACCGCGACAGTCAGAATGCCCATCTCTTTGGCCACCTGAGCCACAATCGGTGCCGCGCCCGTGCCCGTACCGCCACCCATACCGGCGGTGATGAACAGCATATCGGCACCTTCAATGACTTCCTGGATACGATCGCGATCCTCCATCGCCGCTTGGCGACCGACATCGGGATTCGCACCCGCGCCCAACCCTTTGGTGATGTTGCAACCGATTTGCAGGCTGACACCAACATTGACGTTCTTCAACGCCTGTGCATCGGTATTGGCGCAAATAAAATCGACGCCGTCGATACCGGACTCCGTCATGTACGAGACGGCATTGCCGCCGCCGCCGCCGACGCCGATCACTTTGATAACAGCCGTCTGGCTGTGTGCATCCATCAATTCAAACATATCGCTCACCTTTGTCGTTTGACACTTTTCAATTTTCCAACCAAGGCAACGCCGCTCGCGCCGTTGCCCAAACCATTCGGGAACGCGTTAATAGCGTCCGTTAAACCAAGCGCGCATGCGCGACCAAAGCTCCCCCGCCTTGCCACCGCCGGCAGACACCGCCTCACCCGAGGTCATGTTCTCGAGTCCGTACAACAGCAGACCAACACCGGTCGCATGAATGGGGTTGCGCACCACATCGGACAGTCCGGTCACGTGTTGCGGAACACCGAGCCGCACTGGCATGTGGAACACCTCCTCGGCCAGTTCCACCGCGCCTTCCATCTTCGCGCTGCCGCCTGTGATCACCAGACCGGCCGCGATCAATTCCTCAAACCCACTGCGTCGTAACTCATCGCGGATCAGCGTGAACAATTCTTCGTAGCGGGGTTCGACGATCTCCGCCAACGTCTGTCGTGCGAGCCGTCGCGGCGGACGATCACCGACACTCGGCACTTCGATCGTCTCGTCCGGATTCGCAAGCTGCGACAACGCGCAGGCATATTTGATCTTGATCTCTTCGGCGTATTGAGTCGGCGTGCGCATCGATACGGCGATATCATTCGTGACCTGATCACCGGCGATCGGAATGACGGCCGTATGTTGTATGGCGCCTCCGAGGAACACCGAGATATCGGTGGTGCCACCGCCGATATCGACGATGCACGAACCGAGCTCTTTCTCGTCTTCCGTCAATACGGAGTAGCTCGACGCGAGTTGCTCCAGGACGATCGCATCCACGTCGAGGCCGCAACGCTGCACGCACTTGACAATGTTCTGCGCAGCGCTCTCTGCGCCGGTGACCATGTGCACCTTCGCTTCCAATCGCACACCAGACATGCCGACTGGCTCTCGAATACCTTCCTGATTGTCGATGACGAATTCCTGCGGCAGGATGTGCAGAATTTTTTGATCGGCAGGTATCGCAACGGCTTTCGCCGCATCGATGACTCGATCGATATCAGACTGACTCACTTCCTTGTCGCGAATGGCAACGATGCCGTGTGAATTCAGGCTACGGATATGACTGCCGGCTATACCGGTGTACACGCCGTGAATATCGCAACCGGCCATCAACTCCGCCTCTTCAACGGCGCGTTGAATCGAATGTACGGTCGACTCGATGTTGACAACCACACCCTTCTTCAAGCCGCGTGATGGATGACTGCCAATACCGATCACCTCGATCGTATCGTCCGCGCCAACCTCTCCCACGATCGCCACGACCTTGGATGTGCCGATGTCTAGTCCGACGATCAAATTCTGGTCAGACTTCGCCCTCATTCGTCTACCCCTGTTGATTGCGCAGCCGTCGCTTGTGCCGCTTCCAAACGCACCTGATTTCGAAATTCCTCACGCTTCCAACCGATCGCAAAGCCGTTGCTGTAACGCATATCGACATGCCGGATTTTCTCTGCGTGGCGGGCGACGACCGGGGCCGCCACCTGAATAAACCGTTGCGCGCGCGCTTCCACCTGCTCGCGGCCGAGGCGTATCTCGATGCCATTGCCGAGCACAAACTGCCAGGCACCGCGGTTGTTCATCGTGACCGCGCGCAAGCCAAGTCCTGCCTCAATGAGAGGACCACGCAGCCCCAGATATTGCGATGCCACGTCATGCAGTCGACGAGGCGGCCCCGATAAACGTGGCAGCTCCGGCAAATCCAGTTGACTGGCTTCCGAAAACAATTCGCCACGAGTGTTCAACAAGCCCGAGTCACCCCATTTGGCGGCAGGCAACTGTTCGGTGACCACGACTTCCAGTGCATCTGGCCAGACGCGGCGGACACTGGCACGGTCTACCCAATCGAGCGCCTCGATACGCTCGCGTGCACGACTGAGATCGAATCCAATGAACCCACGTTCCACGTCATCCGCAATCGCCTCGGTGATTTGCAACGCACTGACACGCTGAAATGGCGCATCGATCGTCATTTTCTCGATAGGCACGTTGAATACCGCCCTTGCACCCAGTAGTGCACCGCCAGCAAGCACGGCTGTGACGCCAAGCACTGTCGCGGCCCTGACAAATGCGCGAGGCAACCGAAGAACGACCTGCGGGGGCGCAATAGGCGCCTTGCGGCGGCGCGCCTGACGACTACTCATCATTGGCCTCCCCGGACAAAAAACTGGTTTCCAGAATCCGCCAGCACAACGTTTCGAAATCAATGCCCGCCACCTTGGCAGCGCACGGCACCAGACTATGGCTCGTCATACCCGGTACCGTATTGACTTCCAAGACCAGCGGCTCGCCGCCCGCAGTCATCATCAGATCTACACGGCCCCAACCGGAGCAACCCAAGGCATCGAAGCTTCGCAACGCAATGTCAGCGATGCGCGCGGCCAGTGCTTCATCCTCGACACCGGGGCAGATAAATCTCGTAGTGTCGGAAACATACTTGGCGTCGAAGTCGTAAAACTCACTGGCCACTTCGATACGAATCGCCGGCAACACCTGACCTTGCAGAACCCCAACGGTGTACTCAGGACCACTCAGCAATGGCTCAACCAATACGCCATTGCCTGCTGCTGCCGCCGACGCGTACGCATCGGCCCAGTCGGAGACACTTTGCACCGGGCGGGCCGCAATACTCGAGCCACCGTCGACGGGTTTGACGAACAACGGATAAACGCTCTCGGCGGGCGGCACCGCCGAATTCAGTGCAATCGTCTGCGGGACAGGCACACCGCTTTGAGCAAGCACCTTTTTGCTGCGTTCCTTATCCATCGCGAGGGCACTGGCGAGCATGCCACTGCCGGTGACCGGCAACCCGAGCACGCTCAGCACTGCTGCGACCGTCCCATCTTCTCCCGCACCACCGTGCAGGGCATTCCAACAGCGATCATAGTGGTGCGCTGGCAAGTCGGGCAGTCGCACCGTTTGGGTGTCCACCAAGTGGGCATCCACACCCCGCGCGCGCAACGCCGTATGCACAGCACGACCACTCTGCAAACTGACTTCGCGTTCCGCTGAGTCGCCGCCGAACAGCACAGCAACCTTGCCAAAACGTTGAACATCAGTGACGCGTGTCATGCGGTATCCCCCATGAAGCGCACTTCATGGCGCAGCGCAATGCCGTGCCTCTGCTGCACACGTTCAGCGACCGTTTCGATCAGGGTTTCGATATCGGCCGCTCGCGCATCGTCAGCGTTGATAATGAAGTTGGCGTGTTTCGGAGAAACTTCCGCACCGCCAATTCGAAGACCTTTGAGCCCTGCTGCCTCGATCAAACGTGCTGCATGATCGCCCGGCGGATTTCGAAACACCGAACCGCAACTGGGCAAACCCAGCGGTTGCGTATCACGACGTTTATCCTGCAGTTGCTGCATGCGTTCGCGACTTGGGCGGTAGTCGGGATCGAAACGCAGCGTCGCAGAGACGAACCACGCAGCAGCCTGACCACTGACGGAACGATAGCTAACGTCGAAATGATCGGCAGCACGCTCGGTGATTATCCCATGACGATCGACGAGCCTTACCGATTCAACGACTTCCCAGGTCTCATGGCCGTGCGCACCCGCGTTCATGGTCAGCGCACCACCGAGAGAGCCTGGAATACCGGCGAAGAACTCACTCGGACCGAGCGACCAGCGCAACAACTGGCGTGCCAGGCTCGTACACGGAATACCGACACTGGCGTGCACACGGTAGTCGTCGATCTGCCGAAGCGCATGCGGTAGCCGCTTACTACTGATCACTGCACCACGAACACCCGCGTCACGCACGAGGAGATTGCTACCAAGACCGACCCAATGCAGCGGCGCGTCATCGGGCCAAATTTCGAGAAACGCAGCGAGCGTCGCTTCGCTCGTCGGTTGTACGAAGACGTCCGCCGGGCCGCCGACGCGCCATGATGTGTGCCGCGCCATCGGTTCGTCGAATTTCACATCGTCGCCCAATGCGTCGCGCAGGGCGCTGTGCAGTGTTGATGTCCTGCTAGTCATGCATTGACACCTCGCTGCAGCGCAAAAGCCTCGGTCAGTGCCGGAACCAATGTCTGCGCCACGCTACCGATATCGCCCGCGCCCATGGTCAGCAGCAAATCCCCAGGCTGCAGAATGTTTTGTAGCGTCGCAGACAGTGCGCTGAGCTGCTCAACAAAGACCGGCTCAATCGCACCACGACTGCGAATAGCACGCGCCAGAGCACGTCCGTCCGCATTGCTTTGCGCCGGCTCACCGGCTGCGTAAACTTCCAACAACACCAGCGCGTCAGGTCGCGACAGCACCTCCGCGAAGTCATCCATCAGATCATGGGTACGCGTGTAGCGATGCGGCTGAAAAGCCAGCACGATGCGGCGACCCGGCCAGCCATTCCGTGCTGCTTCCAAAGTGGCCGCGAGTTCTGTCGGGTGATGACCATAGTCATCGATTACCGATACGCTGCCATCGCCAATCGGGATATCCCCCAAATGCTGGAAGCGACGATCAATGCCTGAGAATTGCTGCAACGCACGCTGCAACGCATCGTCAGGCACATCGAAATCGGTTGCTACTGCGAGCGCCGCCAGCGCATTGCGTACGTTGTGCAGCCCCGGCAGATTCAAAGTGATCGCCAGCGGCTCGCGGTTGGCGCGCTCCACCGTGAAATAGCTGCGATGATCGTCAAAGGTCACATCGACAGCCCGCACGTCGGCCGCCTCGTCGGTGCCGTAGGTCACCAGCGGTCGCGCGACCGATGGCAGAATCTGTTGCACGCCCGGATCATCGACGCAGACCACCGCAACACCATAGAACGGCAGGTTATGGAGGAACTCGATAAAGGACTGGTGCAGGCGCTGGATATCGTTTTCGTAAGTACCGAGGTGATCGGCATCGATGTTCGTCACGATCGCGATCAGCGGCTGTAGATGGTGAAACGATGCGTCGCTTTCATCGGCCTCGGCGACGAGATAGGTACCCGTACCCAGGCGCGCATTGGTATCGGCGCCTTTCAGGCGACCACCGATGATAAATGTCGGGTCGAGCTTGGCTTCAGCCAGTATGCTCGCGGTCAAGCTGGTCGTTGTTGTCTTGCCGTGCGTACCGGCGACCGCAACCGACTTACGTGAGAATCGCATCAGTTCCCCGAGCATCTCCGCACGCGCCACAATCGGTAAGCGCTGTGCCTGCGCCTGTCGCAGTTCGACGTTATCAGGCTGAATCGCGCTCGACACAACCACAACATCGGCTTCGCCCAGATGCTTCGCGTCGTGTCCGTAGTGAATCGCTGCGCCCAGCCCGGCAAGCCGTTCAGTCACGACCGAACGGCGCATGTCGGAACCCTGAACGTCATAGCCCTGGTTCAGCAACACCTCAGCAATACCGCACATACCCGCGCCGCCGATGCCAACGAAATGAATCCGATGTACTTTTCGCATGCGCTGGTTCATGACGTGGCCCCCAGCAACGACGTATCGTCGAGAAGCTCAGCGCAGTGCGTCAAGACGGCAGCGACCGCATCATGACTACGCAGCGCGCGGGCTTTTTCGGCACGGACCAGTAAACTGTCACGGGCGCGACCGAGCGTCGCTAGTGCCTCTAGCAAAGACTCTGGCGTCAATACAGACTGTTGCACAATCAGTGCAGCACCGGCATTGACCATCGCTTGCGCATTCGCGGTCTGGTGGTCATCAACCGCCAACGGGAACGGAACCAGTACAGCCGGCAGACCGACATTGCAAAGCTCGGAAATCGTCAACGCACCGGCCCGGGAAATAACGAGATCCGCCCAGCCCAGCGCCTCGGACATGTCATCGATAAACGCCGTCACTTCTGCGCGTACGCCCGCCTGCGCGTAGCCATCCTGGGCGACTTCCAGTGTATTGCTGCCTGCTTGATGCCGGACGATGGGACGATCGGACTCCGGCATCTGCGCTAGCGCCGCGGGCAGCTGCTGGTTCAACACCAATGCACCCTGACTGCCGCCGACCACCAGCAAACGCAGCGGGCCGCTGCGGTCCTGCCAGCGAACAGCCGGCTCTGCCAAGCCGCGAATATCGCTGCGCACAGGATTGCCGATCGTCTCTGCTGCAACATTGGCAGGAAATGCGTCATCAAACGCTTGCAATACTTTGTCGGCGAAACGCGCCAACCAGCGATTGGTCATACCGGCAACCGCATTCTGCTCATGAACAACCAACGGAACGCCGGCGATGCGTGCCGCGAGCCCTCCGGGGCCGCTGACAAAACCACCCATACCGATCACCAATCGCGGGGCGTGCTCGCGGATCGCCCGCAATGCCTGCCAGACTGCGCGCGTTAAACGGAACGGCGCGAGTAACCAACCGAGTACGCCACGCCCGCGCAGGCCTGCGATATTGACCCATGCCATGTCGAATCCCGCCGGTGGCACAACACGCGATTCCATCCCGGTCGGGGTACCCAGCCAGATGACGGGCTGAGCGCGGTCAGCCAGCACACGGGCAATCGCCAGTGCCGGATAAATATGCCCGCCGGTACCACCTGCCATGATCATGATAGGCGCGCGCATCAGCTTCGCCCCCGGCCGCGGGCAGTCACTTTCTGTTGTGCCACCACGATTTCATGATGAATCCGCAAAACCAGGCATAACGATGCGATCACAACGATAATGCTGGAACGGCCATAACTCACCAGCGGCAACGTGAGCCCCTTGGTGGGCAACATGCCAGTGTTGACGCCGATATTGATAAAGCTCTGCAGGCCGAGCCAGATGCCGATTCCCGTTGCGACATAGGACTGGAACCACAACGACAACGCCGCAGCCTCGCGTGCGATTCGCAGGATGCGCAGCACGAGCATCAGCACCAAACCGATGAACAGGACGGACCCGAGCAGACCAAACTCTTCTGCAAATACTGCGAAGACAAAGTCTGTGTGCGCCTCGGGCAGATAGAACAGCTTCTGTACGCTACCGCCAAGACCGACGCCAAACCATTCGCCGCGGCCGATGGCAATCAACGATTGAGTGAGCTGAAAACCGCTGTCGTACGGGTCCTGCCAGGGGTTCATAAATGCCAGCAGGCGCTTGAGCCGGTATTCGCTCGTGATCGCCAATACTCCGAAAGCGACGATGCCAACCGCGCCGAACACCAGGAAATCACGCAAGCGCGCACCCGCGATGAATAGCAGCGCAAGATTTGTGGCGAGCAAGACGGTGGCGGCCCCAAAATCCGGTTCGAGCAATAACAACGCAGCAGCGATGGACAGCACCACCATCGGTCTTAGCAATCCCACGAATTCATTGCGCAATGACTGCTCCTGACGCACGGCGTAACCCGCCACATAGAGGATCAGTGCAACCCGTGCCGGCTCTGACACCTGAAAGTTGATACCAGCCAGCGAAATCCAGCGCGTCGCGCCGTTCACCGTATGGCCTACTCCAGGTATCACTACGAGTACGAGTAAGGCGAGCGCGAACAGCAGCAATAAGTAACTTGTGCGCTGCCACGCACTGGTCGGTATTGCGAGCAGCGCAGCCCCGGCCAGCAGGCCGACACACAGTGCTTGTAGTTGGCGACGCAAATGAAAAAACGGGTTGTCGAATCGGGCCTCGCCGAGGCTGACTGACGCCGATGTCAACATCACGAGACCGAGACCCAGCAGCAATGCAACCATCAGAATCAGCGGCACGTCGAGATGCAGTTTCGGCAGTCTGCGAAACGGCAGGCGAATGTTCATCATCGGGCGTTCTACGGCACTCATGCGCAACGCTCCCTGACCAGGTCCACGAAGTGCTCGCCGCGCGCGCGGTAGTCACGAAACGCATCCTGGCTAGCGGCAGCCGGCGCCAGTAAGACGGTATCGCCCGTTTGCGCAATGGATGCCGCCGCCTCGACGGCATCGTCGAGCGTCGGCACGATCTGAAAGGGCCTGTCCGCAGCCGTCAGTACGTTTGCGAGTTGTTGGCGATTCTCACCGTACACCACACAGACACGTACATGCGGCGGCAGTTGCTGGGCCAGTGTTTCGAAGGTTTCACCCTTGGCGCGCCCGCCCAGCAACAGAACGACCGGCCCACTCACCGCAGCAACCGATGCCAGAGACGCACCGATGTTGGTCGCCTTGGAATCATTGATCCAGCGAACTCCCGAATACTCACCAACCGCTTGATGACGATGCTCGAGACCGCGGAAGCGTTGCAACGCGCGGCGCATCGCCGACAGCGGCAGATCGATGGCGCTGCCGATCGCGAGCGCAGCCAGCATATTGGCGATGTTGTGCTCGCCGGTGAGTGCGCACTCGTTCACGGCGATCAGCGCTTTGTCGCCAAACATCAGGCAGCGCTCACCGTCAATCGTGCCAACACCAAACTGACGTTGACCTGGCATATCGTTCACGAATTCAATGCGGATCGCACGGTTGTCGTCAGCGGGCGATAACTCCGGCGCATTGCCATTGATGATGGCAAATTCGCAGTCCTCGTAAATACGCATCTTTGCCGCGCGATAATCGTCCAGTGTGCCGTGCCAATCGAGATGATCTTCACTGAGGTTCAGCACGCACGCGGCCAGCGAGGTCAGGCTACCGGTACGATCGAGCTGAAAACTCGACAACTCCAGCAGGTACGTCACGGCAATATCATCGCTGATCAGGTCCAGCGCAGGCTCGCCAAGGTTGGCTCCGGCACGACTCGCAATACCCGCGTCGTCACACATCTGCTTCAATAGCGACACGACGGTGCTCTTGCCGTCGGACCCGGTGACCGCGACAATCGGGTCGGTGACCGACTGACAAAACAATTCGATATCGCTAATGATCGGAATAGCAACGCTTGCGGCGCGTTGCAGCAAGTCATGGCTGGGGGCAAAACCCGGTGACGTGACGATCGTTTGCACACCTTCCAGCGACACCGCATCGGTCGAACCAAGCACAATGTCTGCGGCTGGCATCATGTGTTCGAGCGCTGCTGTATCGAGTGACGTACGCTCATCAACCAAAACGGCGCTTTCGCCGCGCGCGGCCAACCATCGCACCACCGACTGCCCGGTGCGGCCAAGACCCAAGACCATCCAGCGATGTAGTCGACGCTCAGCCATCAACGCACCTTGAGACTGGCGAGACCCACCAGCACCAAAATCACCGTAATGATCCAGAAGCGCACGATCACTTTCGGCTCAGCCCAGCCTTTGAGCTCGTAGTGGTGATGCAGCGGCGCCATGCGAAAGACGCGCTTGCCGGTCAACTTGAAACTAGCAACCTGAATGATGACGGACAGCGTTTCCATGACGAATACACCGCCCATCACGACCAGGATCAACTCCTGGCGCACGATGACCGCGACGACGCCCAGCGAAGCACCTAGCGCTAGCGCACCGACATCACCCATGAACACCTGCGCCGGATAGGTATTGAACCAAAGAAAACCGAGTCCGGCGCCGCCAAGTGCGGCACAGAACACGAGAATTTCGCCGGCCCCCGCGATGTATGGCAAACCGAGATAGCCTGAGAAAACTACGTTGCCGGCCACGTAAGCGAAGATTCCTAACGCGCCACCGACCAGAACGGTCGGCATGATGGCGAGACCATCCAGGCCATCCGTCAGATTGACCGCGTTACTGAAGCCAACAATGATGAACGTCGCAAAGGCGATCTGTCCGATCCCAAGCGGTATGACCACATCCTTTAGGAACGGAATCAACAGCGCCGACTCGACCGGACTTTCAGCGGTGCGATACAACACGATGGCGGCAAGCAGACCGAGCATCGTCTGCCATAGCAGTTTGTAACGTCCGGATAATCCCGCGCTGTCTTTCAGTACGAGTTTCTTCCAATCGTCGTAGAAACCAATGGCACCGAAGCTCAGTGTGACGAGCACGACGACCCAGACAAAACGATTACCGAGATCGGCCCACAAAAGCGTACTGATAGCGATGACCGTCAGTATCAAGGCGCCACCCATCGTCGGTGTTCCCGCCTTGGTCAAATGTGACTGCGGGCCGTCATCGCGCACTGTTTGACCGATTTGCCGCGTGGCGAGACGGTCGATCATTGAAGGACCGATGACAAAACTCAACACCAGCGCCGTCAAGGCACCAAGAATCGCGCGCATCGTCAGATAGCTGAATACGTTGAATCCAGAAGCGTATTGAGTGAGGTATTCGGTCAGCCACAACAACATGATCAGACACCCTCACCGTCACACAGCGCGGCCACCACACGCTCCATACGAGCACTGCGCGACCCTTTGACCAGCACTGTTACGTCTTGCGCGGAGCTGGTGCGTAATGCGGTCAGCAAAGCGTCCAGCTCAACAAAGCGCTCAGCGTCTTCGCCAAAACCGCATGCCGCATGGGCGGCGTGTTCGCCAAGCGTGAACAAGCGATCAATGCCGGCTGCGCGGATCGCGACACCGGTATCAAAATGCATTTGATCTGAGTTTGCGCCCAGTTCGCCCATGTCACCGATCACCATCCAGCGTGGCGCCTTCGTCGTGCCGAGCGATTCGGCCGCGGCACGCATCGAACCTGGATTGGCGTTATAACTGTCATCGATCACACGCCAGCCGTTGCGTGCCGACAAGACGCGCTGACGCCCGGGCTCCGCTTGAACAGTCGCCAATCGAGCCACCGCATCGTCCACCGCTATTCCCGCCGCCACTGCTACCGCGACTGCGCCCGCGGCGTTCATCGCGTTGTGGCGACCGCTGAGCGCCAGCGTGACCGAGACCGAGCCATCCGGTGTGTGCAGCAAAAACTGCTGGCCGGCATTGTCGCCACGGCAGTCTTCGAACCAGAAGTCAGCATGTGGGCCACTACCGAACGAGAGAATCGATGCGGGCGCGGCCAGCTCATGCCAAAGCGGCGCGTAGTCGTCATCGGCGTTTATGATGGCAATACCCTTGGCATCCAATGCGGCGAACAACTCGCCCTTCGCATGTGCGACGCCCTCGACAGAACCAAAGCCTTCAAGATGGGCTGGTCCGGCATTGGTAACGATGCCGATATCCGGGCGCACCCACCCCGCCATCTGAGCGATTTCGCCTGCGTGATTAGCCCCCAGCTCGAACACGGCGCGCGCGTGATCCGGCATCAACCGTGTCAGCATCATCGGCACACCGATGTGGTTGTTGTAGTTGCCTTCCGTCGCCAGCGCTCTACTACCGATACAGGCGTGCACCAGTGACCGCATGGTAGTTTTTCCGTTGCTGCCAGTAATCGCGATAACAGTGGCATCGACCTGCTGACGCCAGTGATTTGCTACTGTCTGCAATGCCTGCAAAGGGTCTTTCACGCACAACACAGGCACGTCTGCGGTCACAGGTTCTGGTGCGAGCGCGGCGACGGCGCCATTGCGCGCGGCATCGGCGATATATTCCACGCCCCGCGTATTCGCACCATCCAGCGCGACGAATAAATCGTGTGGCACCACGCGCCGACTGTCGATGCTAGCAGCGAGGATCACCGGATCCTGTTCAGAAACGGGGACATTCAGCAGGGTTGCGATATCAGACAGTGGCATCTGCATCACGCATCCTCCACCGCGCGCGCACGCAAGGCGAGACGCGCCTCGATGGCATCGTCAAATGGCAGAGTCTGCCCAGCGATCGTTTGAAACGCCTCGTGCCCCTTGCCGGCAATCAACACCACATCGTCGTTGCGAGCGTCACCGATAGCGCGCCGGATGGCAGCGCGACGATCCGGCTCGATAATCGCCGACGCGCCTTGCAGCCCAGCCCGCATATCCTCGAGGATCTGTTCGACAGACTCACTTCGTGGGTTATCGCTCGTCAGTACCGGCACATCCGCAATGCGCTCGGCGACGGCAGCCATCATTGCGCGTTTGCCGCGGTCACGCTCGCCACCGCAACCGAATACGCAAAACAGCCGGCCGGACGTATGCGGTCGCAACGCCAGTAGCGCCTGCTCAAGTGCATCCGGCGTATGTGAGTAGTCGACGAATACCGCAAGCTGACTGTCGGCAATGCGCTGCATCCGGCCCGGTGGCGCATTGACGGCGGACAACGCGCCGGCCGCTTCCATCGGCGACACACCGCGCGCCAGCAACACCGCAAAAGCCAACGCGAGGTTTTGAACATTAAAATGCCCGATCAGCGGCGCTTCGATCGTTGCAGAACCGACATGAGACTCGAGCACCAGACGGATACCGTCGAGCGTCACCGACTCCGTACTGACGTATACGTACTGCGCCGGCAAACTATCCAGCGGTGCGCTGCTCACGCGAATAGATTCCGATGGATAACGCTGCCACAGCGTCATGCCATACGCATCATCGGTCGCAATAACGCGCGCCCGCAGACTGGGCAACGTGAACAATGCCGCCTTGGCTTCGAAGTAAGCCTCCATCGTGCCGTGGTAGTCGAGGTGATCGCGAGTCAGATTGCTGAACACGGCGATATCGATATCGATATGCGCCAGTCGCGACTGGCTGAGAGCGTGCGATGAAGCCTCCAACGCCACGTCGCTAACGCCTGCGTCTGCGAGCTCCCGAAGCCGCCGCTGCAAACTCACGGCATCGGGCGTCGTCAGCGCCTGATGAGCTAGCGCATCGATTCGACCACTACCCAGCGTGCCAACCACAGCACTATCGCGCGCCAGCCGCTGCAGCGCAGACGCAACAAGCCAGGCAATACTGGATTTGCCGTTCGTCCCGGTGATCGCAACCAACGACAACGACTCGCTCGGTGCTGCGAATAGACGCGATGCCAGTAATGCTGGAATATGGCGATCATTACCGAGGCAGACGAAAGGCACGCGACCTTGCAGCGCCTGGACGCGCGGATCCGTCGCCGGCAAGTCTGTCGCCACGGCCACGGCGCCGCGGGCCAATGCGTCAGCAACGTGCTGAATCCCATGCGTCGTCGACCCCGACACGGCAATAAACAAACAACGTCCACGCACATCGCGGCTGTCGAGTGCAAGGTTGTCGATTTCGATAGCCGGCGCCGGCGCCAGGCCGTCCAACAAATGCGCCAGCGTCATGCTGCTGTCCGTTCGTGCAGCCATCATGGATTGGCCGCCTGCAGTTGCTGTGTTGCGAGCCCCGGCACATCATCTGGGGGCAAAGCCATCAGACGCAGGGCCTCGCGCATCACCTCGGAGAAGACAGGTGCGGCCACGTCACCACCGTAGTAGTCGCCACCGGTCGGCTCATCGATCACGACTACGGCGGCCAGCCTCGGGTTCTCGACCGGCACCACACCGGCAAACACAGAAAAATACTTCTGCTCGGAGTAACCGCCCCTCGCAGATTTCCACGAAGTGCCGGTTTTTCCAGCAACGCGGTAACCCGGGATTGCCGCCTTGGTGCCCGTACCACCCGGCAGCACAACATGCTCCATTAACTCAAGTACGGTGGCCGCGATATCGGCCGGCAACACTTGCTCTGCGCGCGGTGGTTCATCAACACGCGTTAGCGTCACGGGAATGCTGGCGCCGCGGTTACCCAGGATCGCATAAGCATGTGCGAGCTGCAGCGGCGTCACTGAAAGTCCGTAGCCGTACGACACGGTCGCCTGAGTAATTTCACGCCAATCGGCATAGTGGCTCAGGGTGCCGGCCGACTCGGATGGAAACCCGCCATAACTGACCGTACCAAAGCCAAAGCGCGACAGTCCACGCCAGAGCTGCTCGGCGTCCAGACGTTGTGCGATCATCGTCATACCGACATTACTGGAGCGCGACAGAATCGTCTGCAGGTTGATCGCTCCGAGATCATGATGATCTTCGATCTCTTTGGCACCGACCTGAATACGCCCCGGCGATGTATTGACCATTTCATCGACCGATACAGCGCCTTCGGCGAGTGCAATCGCTGCGATGAGCGGCTTGATACTGGAACCTGGTTCAAGGATCCGCGTCATGGCACGATTGGTATAACGCTTCAGTGTACGTTGCGAACGATCATTCGGGTTATAGGCTGGCTGATTCACCATCGCCAGCACTTCCCCGGTTTGGATATCGATGATCACCATCGAGCCGGTCTCAGCGGCATGTCTTTGTACTGCGCGCTTGAGCTCGCGGTAAGCAAAGTACTGAATGCGTAGATCGATACTGGTCACGAGGTCCTCGCCGGGACGCGGCGGACGGATACTCTCTACGTCTTCGACAATACGCCCGTAACGATCGCGCAGGACACGCTTGGCGCCAGGTTTTCCAGTCAATGCCGCATCGAATGCATGTTCGAGACCGTATTGCCCTTTATCGTCGATATCGTTGAAGCCAACCAAATGTCCGGCAACCTCACCGGCCGGATAGTAGCGGCGGTATTCACGCAAGACGTCGATGCCCGGCATCTCGAGCTGGTCGACCGCGACAACCTGATCCGGACGCAGCTGGCGCCGCAGGTAAACGAACTCTTTGTCCATGTTGCGATTGATCAACCGCATCAAGTTTTCCGCACTGGTATCGAGCGCCGTCGCCAGCTCACCGAAACGGTCAATCGCCGGTGCGAGCTTCACCGGGTTTGCCCAGATACTGTCGACCGGCGTGGAAATCGCCAGCGGTTGTCCGTGGCGGTCGAGAATATTGCCCCGATGAGCAAACACCTCCATGCGACGCAAGTGCAATGCGTCTGCATACTTGTTGAGCATCTCACGGTTCACAACTTGCAGTTGCGCCGCACGCCCGGCCAACAGCATCGCAAGCAATGCAAACCCAGCGGCCAGCACAATACTGCGCTGGCGAAAACGCAAAACGAGATCCTGCTTCTTGTGCGCTGCACGCCGCATCAGAGCCCACTCTCGCTCAAGGCTGCGGCGGCCGCATCGGCAATGCGCTGCAACTCATCATTGACCGGCTCGAGACCGACAAAGCGGTAATCGCCCTGATCGGTGATCAGGAAAATGTCACCGGTTTGCGGACGAACGAGCGATAGTGGACCGATCGCTTTCTCCTCGATTCGTCCGTGTGCTGCGTAGGCGTGCTGCTCTAACTGCAGCTGCCGCCATTCGATCTGCAAGGCATCCCGCTCCTTGGACAACTTTTGAAGCTCGACGAATAACTGACGCGATTCATGCCGCGTGTAGACCAGTGCGATACCCACCGCACAGAAAGCGAGCAACACCGTCACGGCAAGCCACGACCCGGTACCGCGTGAGAGCACGATCTGGGCACTCATCGCAGACGCTCCGCGATGCGCAGGCGGGCACTTCTGGCGCGCGGGTTACGCGTCAGCTCTTCTTTACCGGCCGTCTGCGCCTTACCGATCAGGCGCATGGTTGGCCGTGCATGCTCAGGCACGTCAGGTAGTCCGCGATAAACCGGATCTTCTGCGCAGGCATCACGCAGGAAGCGCTTCACCGGGCGATCTTCAAGCGAATGAAAGGTAATGAAGCACACCCGACCACCGATGCGAAGGCAATCCACGACCGCGCTCAGCGCGCGCTTGATCTGACCAAGCTCGTCATTGATGCGCATACGAATGGCCTGAAAGGTCTGTGTTGCGGGGTGGCGTTGCGAGCGCGCTTTGACACGCGCCGGCGTCGCCGCCTCAACGACATTCGCGAGATCGAGCGTCGTGCGAATTGCGCCGCGATCACGAGCCACGATAATGGCAGTCGCGATACGGCCCGCTAGACGCTCCTCGCCGAGTTCGCGCAAATCGCGCCTCAATGTCGCCTCATCGACGTCCGCCAGGTAAGACGCGGCCGTAACGTTCTGTTGCGTGTCCATACGCATATCCAAAGGTCCTTCTCTCAAGAAACTGAAACCCCGCTCGGCGTCGTCAAGCTGCGGAGACGACACCCCGAAATCGAACAACACCCCGCTGGCGCGCTGATCACCCCAGGCACCATTCATCGCTGTCGCGAGTTCCGCAAACGGCACCTGCGCGATTTGGAAACGCGGGTCGTCCGCGAAGCGTCGCTGCGCCTCGGCAACGGCTGTGTTGTCACGGTCAATTGCCAACAAACGCCCCTCTGGCCCCAACCGATTGAGGATCTCCGCTGAATGACCACCTCGGCCAAACGTGGCATCCACGTAATACCCACTCTCTGTTAGCGCGAGCCCATCGAGGACCTGCGCCAGCATTACCGGAACATGCGCGTGCATTTACAGCGACAACGATTCGAGATCAGCGGACAGTGCCTCGTCATCGTCCACCAACCACTCTTCGCACCGCTCGTGCCAGCGCTGCTCGTCCCACAATTCGAATTTGCGCCCCTGGCCCACCAGCATCGCGCGACGGTCGATACCCGCGAACTCTCGCAGCTCTTTCGGCATCAGCACGCGACCGTGGCCATCCAACTCCATCTCGGTGGCATAACCGATCATCAGTCGCTGCAGGCGACGGGCAGACTTCTGCAGACTGGGCAGACGCTCGAGCTTTCTTTCGATATCCTCCCAGTCAGGCAGTGGGTATATAAGGAGGCAATGATCCCGATCGACGGTCGTCACCAATTGGTTGCCGCAACGCGCAGCGATGCGCTCGCGATACTTGGTCGGCATCGCCATACGGCCTTTGGCATCGAGCGTTATTTTGTTTGCACCACGAAACATGACGAAAATTAGATCGGAATTACCAACAATTCCCACATCTGCCCACTTAATTGCACTATAAGTAGGGCGGAATTTATCGTCAACCGTGCGCGGTAATTATTGTTTATGAGACAGTGACTTAGCGCCGAAAATACTAAAAAAACCCGCTTTTTCGATTGTGAATTAGATCGGAAATTCAGCGTGTTACACCGACTTCCTAAATCCGAGTTCAGAACCAGGTCGTGTTTTGGCGACAGCGTCCGCGTGCGCGGTCTTTGCGGGAAAAATGCGCAAACGTCTTTATGCAGCAATTCCATTGATGCATGTTTTCACGCAAATGTGGCGGAAATATGGCCGAAAAAGCGCCAAATTACGTAAACGTGTAAGAAATTGGAGTCGGCCGATAAGCCGGGTTCTGTCGAGGACAATCATTCATCTGCGCCGCCTGTCACCAAACGGCTGTAGCGACCTACCCGGGAACACGCTCGGAACCGGCGTCGTGACCTCGCGGTCACCGCTCCCCTATTTGGTCTTGCTCCGGGCTTATCGGATCGTCTATCGCCCGCGGCGTATTAGAAAAGAAATTATGTGAGACACTGATATGTGTTGATCAATCAGAAGAGGTCTGTAAGACCGTCGCTAAATTAGGCCTCGCG
>JBCCBP010000022.1:0-56788 GCA_039033995.1 Pseudomonadota bacterium
AATCAACTGCTGGCAAAGAGCGGCCTGGTTCTACCAATGACGGCCGACCAGTTACACGACCTCGCGTTTCCTGTGTTTTTTGGTTGCATGATGATGCCCACCGCGATTTTCGCATGGAACGAGCGCATCGTTTGATGGGCGTATTGCGTCGACTCTCTGCGGCCGATTGTTCCCGTGTTATTGAGATGGCGTGGGAAGACCGCACGCCGTTCGAGGCAATCGCAGAAAATTTCGGCCTGTCCGAGGCGGATGTCATCAGGCTCATGCGTCGCGAACTGAAGCCAGGCAGTTTTAGACTGTGGCGCGCCAGGGTAACCAGTCGCAAGACCAAACACCGAGCGCTCAGATCAAAAGCGGTCAAGCGCGCCTACTGTCCAACGCAGTACAAACAGCGCTAAATCGACGGCAAATCGATCGGCATCTCGCGTACCATTGGTGGATGGAACTCGTTGTATTTGACCTCGATGGTACGCTGCTTAACAGCCAATCCGTCATCTCCGACTATACGCGCGACACGCTGCAGCTGCTGACTGACAACGGCATTGCCTACACGGTCGCGACCGGACGTACGCTGCACGCTTCCCGCGACATTCTGACCGGCCACGGCTTCGCGCTACCGCAAGCATTCAAGAATGGTGTCGTGATCTGGCACCCTGAGCATGAACGATTCAGCCACCGAAACATTTTGACCACGCATGAGTTGGGCGCCGTTGTGTCGGCCTGCATGACGCAGGGCTTGGCACCACTCGTTTTTACGATTGACGGTGATCGTGAACACTCGGTCTATCACCCACCGCTGCGCACGCGCGCCGAAAAGTACGTTGTGACCGAATATAGTGTGCGCCGTGGCCTCAGCGCTTACCCGCTTGGCGATATTCCGGACAACGCACAGATCAGCAATATCAGCGCGATCGGCGAAGGTGACCTGATCAAGGCGGTGATCCGCTTTGTCGACAATGAACCGCACCTGGTGGCTTATTCAGGTGTGGCGATGGAAGATCAGAACCTGCACTGGCTCGACATTCATCACAGCGATGCGAGCAAAGGCGGCGCGATTGCGACGCTGCGCGAACTCACGGGTGCAAAACGGGTCGTGTGTTTTGGTGATAGCGACAATGACGCCAGCATGTTTGCAACGGCGGATGAAAGCTATGCGCCAGAGAACGCCAAGCAACACATCAAAGAGCTGGCCAGCGCCGTGATTGGTCACCATGACGAGGACGGTATCGCACGCTTCCTGCGTGAGCGATTCAATTTTCCTGCCTGAGATTAGCTGACAAGCAAGGGGACGACGGACCCGGTCTGGGAGAGATTGGGGTGACCGAGCCCGCCGTCGAGACCAGCGAGCCGCGACTAGTTGGACGCTTTGAGCGCAGCGCGCGTGTGGCTCAGGTTCTTGCGTACTTCAACACTCGCCGGGTTCATCTCCCGGGCCGTGGTGAAATCTGCGATCGCACCGGACCAATCGCCACTGCGCATGCGCGCCGCGCCACGATTGTTGAAATCGCTCCAGTGCGCACTGCGCGAGTCGATCGCAATCGAGCATTGCTCAACCGCCTCAGCGAAATCCGCTTTCAGGAAGTGGGCCTGGCAGGCGATTGACGCGCGCTCGGCATCAGCGCCAGACCGGGCCAACAGCCCTTGGTGACGCGACAGTATCGTCAGCGCATGATCGGCATCGCCGCGTGATACGGCACGGTCCGCATTGGCGAGTACCGCACGCGTCTGCGCCGGAGAGGCGATAGAAGACGCGGCCTCGGAGTGATTCGGGACCAATAGGACCGCCAGCGCGGTCAAGGTAAGGAATGACAGGATTTTGGGGGTTTGCATGACAGTGATCTCCAGGATCGTTGTACAAGGGGGGTTTCGGGAATCACTTTATGCCTGTAAAATATGCATAACAATTACTATTTTTAATATTTAATATACGAAAATGCATAATAAAGATGAGATGCGCGATTGGGCAGATATGCGGGTATTTCTCGCGATCGTCGATCACGGCAGCTTGGTAGCAGCGGCCGAGCACCTGGATGTCACACAACCGACGCTGGGCCGTCGGCTGACTGCGTTACAGAAACGACTCGGCGTAAAACTGTTCATGCGCGACGGACGCCGCATGGCGCTCACCGATTCTGGACATGCGATCCTCGATAGCGCACGTCGCATGCAAACCGAGATGATGGCGATTCAGCGCGCGGTCGATGCCAGCGCAACAGGACTCGCAGGCAGCGTGACAATCTCGGCCACCGAAGGCACAGGCACCGAATGGCTGCCGATGGCGATGCGCAACTTCCATCACGACTATCCCGACATTCACCTGAAGTTCCTGATCGAGAGTCGCGCGGTCGATATCGCTCAGCGCGAAGCGGATATCGCACTGCGGTTGAACGATCCAAGCCACCCGGATCTGATTGCCAAGCGTTTGACACAAATGGCGTTCGGACTGTTTGCCAGCCGCCGCTACCTCGAGCGGCATGGACCGATAGAGCACGAGGCGGATCTCGCTGGCCATGCGGCCGTTGCGCTCAGCACCGAGCTGCATGACAGCAAGCTGGTCCCGTTTCGCTCGCATCCACTGGACGCAACGCTGCGATTTGTCATCACGACCAATAGCCCGTCGGCGCAGGTCGCCGCTGTGCGC
This sequence comes from Pseudomonadota bacterium, assembly GCA_039033995.1. GTDB lineage: Bacteria > Pseudomonadota > Gammaproteobacteria > Steroidobacterales > Woeseiaceae > CALBPI01. The sequence continues at coordinate 2,642 of JBCCBP010000022.1, forward strand.
GCTGGCTATGGCATAGGCGTGCTGTCCTATCGTTGGGCGCGCATGTATGACGACCTGGTGCCGGTCATCCCCAACGAGGTGATCGGGTCCACAGACCTGTGGATCGTTACGCACGAGGAACTCCGGCATAGCGCGCGCATTCGCACGGTTTGGGACTATCTGTCGGAACGCGTGATCTCGTCGGCCAGCGAAATGGAGCCACCAGCGACCACATGACATCTGTCACATAACAAAGCTGCGGATTGACAATAGCGCGCCTGCCTTGCGCTCGGAATAATGCAATCAAGTATCAGGCAGGAGACATCGCGTGACCAGCGAGGCATTACGACTCGAACAGCTCGTTAAACACTATGGTGACACCGAAGCGCTGAAAGGCATCGACGTCATCATTCCACAAGGTCAGATCTGTGCCTTACTCGGCAAGAACGGCGCTGGCAAATCGACGGCAATTCACTGTGCACTCGGATTAGCCCAACCGACCGAGGGCAGCGCACGCGTCTTTGGAGAGGTCGCCGGCAGCCTGGCAGCTCGACAACGACTCGGTGTCATGCTGCAAGACGCCGATCTGCCAGACAACCTGACCGGACGCGAGCACCTCGCGTTGTTCGCGAGCTACTTCAACGCGCCCGCCGATATTGATGCGCTGATCACTGAAACTGACATTGGCGAATTTTGTGACCAACGCTATAAGAAACTGTCGGGCGGCCAGAAACGCCGCGTGCAATTCGCCGTCGCACTGGTCGGTCGACCGGACATCCTGTTTCTGGACGAACCAACTACCGGCCTCGACGCGCAGGCGCGCGAAGCCGTATGGCGCAACATCAGAACGCTGGCGACCGATGGCAAGACCATCGTACTAACAACGCACTATCTGGAAGAAGCCGATGTACTGGCCGATCGCATCTGCATATTACATAGCGGCAGAGTGATTGCGGATGACGATGCCGCCGCTATCCGCACACGCGTCGGTGGCTCGATGATCCGCTGCGAGACACACGTGTCAACGAGCGAAGCCTCAGCACTGCCTAGCGTACGTGAAGCTGGCAACCACGGCCGCCAACTCGAACTCTTGAGCGACGATGCGGCCGTCACACTCAGCGCACTACTGGCGCGGGATCCAGGGCTGCGCGATCTCACGGTGACCAAACCGAGCCTTGAAGAGGCGTTTAGCGCGCTGACGATCAACCCCGAGGAGAATCCATCATGAATGGCGCTTTTGTCACGATGCTGGCGGCGGAGACCGGCGCCGAGATGCGCCAGAATTTCCGGGCACCGGAATTTCTGATTCCTACATTGGCGCTGCCCGTGATCTTTTATCTGCTGTTCGGCATTACGCTGTCGCGCGGCGGTAGCGAAACGGCCACGTACTTGCTCGCGACCTATGGGGTGTTCGCCGTCATGGGCCCAGCGTTGTTTGGTTTTGGTGCCGGTGTTGCCGCCGAGCGGGAAAAGGGCTGGCTACGAATCAAACGCGTCAGCCCGGCGCCGGGCGCGAGCTATGTACTGGCAAAACTGATGACCACCCTCGTGTTCGGCGCGATGGCGCTGGCGCCGATCTATCTGGCCGCCGGCTTCCTCGGTGGTGTTGCCTTGCCGCGCATCGACTGGTTGTTGTTGCTCGGCACCCACCTGCTCTCGGTCTTGCCATTTTCACTGCTCGGCCTGGCGATCGGCTTCAGTTTTGGATCCGGCGCCGCTATTGCGTTTGCCAACATCGCGTTTCTCGGACTCGCAGTGCTCGGTGGACTCTGGTTTCCGATCATGCTGTTCCCGTCATTCATGCAACAGCTGGCCGCCTGGCTACCGTCTTTCCATCTCGCCGAGATCGGGCTCAGCATCGTTGCCGGGGGTGATCGCCCCGTCGGTATGCATCTAACGGTGATCGCCATCAGCACGCTGGTACTTGGCGCACTGGCTTTATGGCGCTGGTCGATACAACGCTAAGCCATCAACAGGAGTTCATGACATGCATCAGAAATTTGCCGTCTTCGTCGCAGCGATCGTTGTCTCACTGTTTGTTGGTATCTTGCTAGTCCTGCCCACGCCCACCGCCACATCGGCTGGCACGGCCGAGCCTGTCGCAAGCAATGCCAGTGGAAATAGTTGGTTTGTTCATAGCGCCACGGTATTCGATGGCCGTGAATGGCATAGCGATGTCGTGCTGATTGTCGATCAGGGACGTATCACAGGGATGGGCGCTGACCTTCGCAACACGGAGGGTTTCGCAGAAATTGACGCATCCGGGCGCACGGTTTTACCCGGCTTGGTCGATGCGCATACGCACACGTACGGCAACGCGCAACGCGACGCCCAGCGCTTCGGCGTGACGACGATGCTCGACATGTTCACGGCACCCGCGCTGCTGTCGGAAACGCGTGCCAAACGCGACGCACTCGACAACACCGATCAGGCCTCACTCTTCAGTGCCGGTATGCTGGCGACCGTCGCAGGTGGGCATGGTACGCAGTACGGCATTCCGATCGACGTCCTCGAATCACCTGCGCAAGCAAATGCCTGGGTGGCCGCGCGCCAACGCGAAGGCTCCGACTACATCAAGCTGGTTTACATACCTGACAGTCAGCGCATACCGAGCTTGGATCTCGAAACAGCCACCGCGGTGATCAGCGCGGCCAAGGCCGCTGACATGATGGTCGTGGCGCACATCGACAGTCTCGCCGCCGCACGTGACTTGCTGGACGCGGGTATCGATGGCTTTGTCCACATCTTCGCCGACGAAGTGGCCGATGCCGCCTTCATCGCCGATGCCAAAGCACGCGGCATTTTTGTAATCCCGACGCTGAGCGTTATCGCGATGGTCGATGGCCGTGCCCCTGGCAAAGCGCTGAATGACGATCCTGATCTTGCGCCTTTTATTGATGCGGCAAACCGTAACAATCTAAACAATTCGTTTGGCGGGCGTATCCCAGGGTTCAGCCTCGATATCGCTCTGCAAAACACCCGTCTGCTGCACGAAGCGGGCGTGCCGGTGCTGGCCGGATCCGATGCGCCCAACCCCGGTACGGCCCACGGTGTCACGTTGCATCATGAAATCCTGTTACTGGAGGAAGCCGGTATGTCACCCGCGGCTGCGCTGCGCGCGGCGAGTGAACTCCCGGCGAGACTGTTCGGTCTCGATGATCGCGGACATCTTCGCGACGGCGCACGCGCAGATCTGTTGATCGTCGACGGCGATCCACGCGACGACATCAAAGCCACACGCCGTATTGCGACATTGCTTCGCAATGGGTTTATCAGCGACCGCAGCCTGCCGACCCTGACAGCCGCCAGCGCGACGATCGAACCGGATCTCGGCGACTTCGAAGATGCCATCGCGGCACCCGGCGGACTCACTTGGACACAAACCAGCGACGCGATGATGGGTGGCAAATCCAGTGCCGAAATCAGCCTGATTGCTCCAGGTGCGGCAGACTCGGGTGGCGCCTTGCAAGTCGTCACTGAGGTCAGCCGCGCCTTTGCGTTCCCCTGGGCCGGCGCCTATCTCGGCGTGACGGACAACGATTCGTCCGTTAATCTTGAGGACTATCAAGGGATTCGCTTCGATGTGCGAGGCACCGCCGAAACCTATCGGTTGATGCTCTTCAGCAAAGGCGCGATGGGCGCGCCGCCGACGCTGAATTTTGAGGTTTCGGCTGATTGGCAAGTCATCGAGCTGTCATTTGACGCACTCACGGAGTTTGACGCCGGCAACTTCTCCGGTATGGCGTTCGCGACCCCCATGAGCGGCGGGAGCTACCGCTTCGAACTGGACAATGTGAGACTGATCGCGCGCGATTAAGGTGAACACAATGGATCAAAGCGTTGAGACCAATCCGAAGCCGCTTCGCTGGAAGCTGTTCAACCTGATCTACGTGTTCTTTTACTTCCCGGAGTGGTTCTGGCGGACGCCAACGGCAATCGACATCGGCGCGTTGGTCATCGCCCTGTGTGTTTTCGTGCCACTGCACTTCTGGGCATTCGAGCGCTCAGGCCGAGAGGTCATGGCGCCAATGTTTGCCATGGAGGGTATCGCGCTCGCCTTGTCACCGTTCTCTGGCTATCACGGCGTATTCCACATTTATGCGTGCGTGCAGGCGGGCTTCATGCGCCCTGGCAAGCTGGCTGTGCGCTGGATCATCGGCCTGACAATCTTTTACGCGGCGTTCACTTTTTTGAGCACAAATGACGGCTGGCAATGGTTCAACTCTGCCTTCGCGCTCGTGTTCGGCGTCGTGACGGGCATCAGCTGTATTTCCGCGGCCGAGGGCTATGAGCGCATGCGTATCTTGAAGCGTAGCCAGCATGTCGAACGACAGCATGCGCGGCTGGCGGAACGAGAGCGGATCGCACATGATCTGCACGACGTGCTGGGGCATACGCTGACGATGGTAGCGCTCAAGTCCGAAGTCGCCAGCAAGCTTGTCGAACGCGACCCACAACGCGCGCGAGAGGAAATTCAAGCGGTTGCCGAGGCAGCCCGCGCCGCGCTGGCTGACATCCGCGAGACGGTCTATGACATGTCGGTGACAACACTCGATACCGAACTCGCACTGGCGAAACACGCACTGGCGGATGCCGGCATCACGCTGACAGTCACCGGTGAGCTGCCGGAACTCGATGCACGCCAAAGCAAAGCACTCGGACTTAGCGTACGGGAAGCGACGACCAACATCGTTCGCCACGCCCGCGCAACGCACGCCAGCGTCACCATCAATCGGGCCGGCGATGCACTCGAGGTCAGCATCAGCGACGATGGACAGGCGCAAACCGACACAATTGAGGAAGGCTCCGGGCTCAGCGGTTTGCGGCGACGCGTTCGCGAAGTCGGCGGTGAAGCATCGGTGCGTGTCGATAATGGGCTTTGCATTAGTATTCGCTTGCCAGTGAACGAAGCACCGCTGGGCGCCACATGATTCGCATACTGATCGCAGAAGACCAATCGATGTTGCGTGGTGCGCTCGCGACACTGCTTGCCCTCGAAGACGATATTGAAGTCATCGGTGAGGCCCATGACGGCAATGAAGCATTGCGACTGACACGCGAATCGAAGCCCGATGTATTGGTCACCGACATTGAAATGCCCGGTCTCTCCGGCATTGATGTCGCTGAGGCGTTGCGACGCGAGCGCGCAAGGACGCGCGTATTGATCGTCACGACCTTTGCACGACCCGGCTATCTACAACGTGCGATGAATGCCGGTGTGGTCGGCTATCTCCTGAAAGATGCGAGCAGCGATGTACTGGCCAGCGCCGTTCGCAAAGTCGCCGCTGGCAAGCGTCACGTGCCACCGGAGCTTGCAGAACTTGCGTGGGCGGCACCCGATCCACTAACCGATCGCGAACGCGACGTGTTGAGACTGGCAGAATCCGGCATGACCAATAAACAAATCGCTGAAGCATTGTCGTTGTCGCCCGGTACCATCCGCAACTACATCACCGAAGCGATGAACAAGCTGCACGCGGGCAATCGTATCGAAGCATTTCGTATGGCGCGTGACCTTGGTTGGTTGTAGGCTCCCGCCGATGACGTATCCCAATCCGATGATCGACGCCCGAGCAGCGGCCAGACTCGCGACGCAGCGACGCGTCGTCTGGCTGGACTGTCGCTTTTCGCTGGCGGACTATTCTGCAGGCAGGCGTGCGTGGCGGCGTGCTCGCATACCCGGTGCGCAACATCTCGATATGGAAATAGACCTCTCCGGCAGAAAGACAGGCAGCAATGGTCGGCATCCCTTACCCAGCGTCGCTGCTATGACCCGCAGCCTGCGACGTGCCGGCGTCAACGCATCGGACACGCTGGTGTTGTATGACGACAATATGGCCGGCGCCGCGCGCGCCTGGTGGCTTAGCGTGTTTTTTGGCCTCACCGACGTCCGCGTGCTCGACGGCGGACTAGCCGCGTGGCGATCCGCCGGATTCCCCATTGATACACGACCATCGCAGGCGGTCTCTGAGGGCGATATTTCGCTGACCAATGGCGACTCGGATCTAATCGTCACGGTCGACGCACTGGCGCGACACGTGCGGCGCGGTGATGTCTGTTTGGTCGACGCTCGCGAAGCGGTTCGATACCGAGGCGAACAAGAACCGATCGATCCTGTGCCCGGTCGCATTCCCGGCGCCATCAATCTACCGTGGACAACAGCGCTACTTCACGGTCGAATGCGCTCGGCAACCGCTCAACGCCGTCGCTGGCGACATATCCCATCCACTGTGACGCCGATCATGTACTGTGGATCGGGTGTCACCGCGAGCGTCAATCTGCTCTCGATGGCCATCGCTGGTCGTCCACTGGGTCAACTCTACGCCGGTAGTTACAGCGAGTGGGTCGCCGACTCATCCCGTCGAATTGCACGTGACAGTGCGGTAGCATAAGCGCACACTGCGTACAGCTCGCTCTTTGGGACACCGCTATGAGATATCTCGCTACGGCAATTTTGTGTTTACTACCTGCGCTGGGTTTCGCCGAGTCACCCACTATCGCAGTTGAGAAGCCACTGGAAATAACCGTCAATAAATCGCCAACCTGCGGTTGCTGCAAACTATGGATCGCGCATTTGGAAGAGGCGGGATTCGTGGTCAACCCTCTCGATTCGGATGACATGACAGCGATCAAGCAACGCTATGGCGTGCCGGAGAATGTGCGCAGCTGTCACACCGCGGTGATCGATGGTTACGTTATCGAAGGCCACGTACCAGCCGATGACATCAAACGGTTGCTCGCTGAAAAGCCGGATGCCACAGGTCTTGCAGTGCCTGGTATGCCACTAGGCTCACCGGGCATGGAAGTACCGGGCCGCGTCGATGACTACAAAGTGCTGTTGTTCAATGACGCCGGTTACAGCGTGTATCAGGACTATCCGGCACCTGACGAAGACGAAGGCGCCGACTAGTCCGCACGCAGTGAGCCGCGCATTCGCGCTGGCGACCATTTAGCGCGCTACTGCAAGAACCACGCGTCCAGCCACCGCTCCCCGTTGCGTTCAAACTCGAGGTCCTCGGTCAGCCGACGATCAAAATCCGGCAGGTGCGCGACGCCATAGAAAATTCCGATGCGCTCGTGGTCCGTCTTATCCAAAGTCGCCGTCAACACATCGATAGCGCGCTCGTTACGCGCACCGATAATCGTATTGTCCGCATCGCTGCCAAGCATCTGACTTAGTGTGTCGAGTCGTGTGAGCTCACGCGCCAGAAACACCTTGATGCCCTGATCGCCTTTCGAGCCGAACAAGTCCTTGAACATCTGAGCCTGATTTTGCGGCATTTGATTAATCGCGCCCTGACGGATGCTGTAGGAAAAACCTCTCCAGAACATGACGAACGGTGACTCACCGCGCGCTTTCATCGCTGCGGCGAACTCTTTCGGCGACAGGTCCGCGTGCACCAGGTTTTCGGCCTGATAGTCAATTTCTTCCAGCTGAAACGACAGATCGAGCCCCTGCGTCATCGCGAACTGGGTTTTCGACAGCCAGCTATCCGGGCGCTGGCCCGGCTGCACTCGTGTGCCGGCGGGCGCGACCAGTTCGTACAGCACAGCATCATAGTCGCTAAAGATCTCGTTGAGCGAAGCATAGTAGCCGGGCTCGCCGATGTGGACTGCGCCGATCAGGTCAACCTGTCGCGGCACACCGTTCCATTCGATCCGATAGCTGGCGATAGCAACCTGGAGTGTGAGCGGGTCGCCTGAACTGTCTTCGGCGATACGCGCAAAGGTCGGTTCTTGTGCGACGGTGGCCGCGGTCACTAGCAAAGCCAATGTCGCTAGCAGTGCGCGCATCGATTGGGAGAGGGATCCTGGTTTCATAACTCGCAATCCTGTGTCGTCCTGCGGCGTCAGCTATGCGCCCATTCGCAGCGGTCCAAGGAAGTGGCGCTTCGACAGCGGCACGCCCTGCATGCGTAGAATGTCGTACAACGTGGTCGCGTGGAAATACAAATTCGGCAGCGAAAATGACATCACAAAGTTCTCGCTGGTGAATGGAATCTCCATCTCACCCATTCGAAACACGACCGGTTTACCCGCGTAGCTGTTGAGCTCGTCGGCGTCCACAGCCTCAAGGCGCTTGATGGTGTCAGCGATCAACGTCTCCGCCGCGTCGTAGGTCATCGGTTTTGCGTTGGCGGGTGGACCAAAGCTCGCGGTCTTAATGCCATCAATCGCATCGAGACTCTGATGCTCGACAGCCAGCACTTGAAACCAGAACGGCAGCATGTCGTCGCTCAAGCGCACGTGCATGATGTCCTCCAGGGAGAGGTCGCCGTGTTCGGCATACTCGCGACCTGCTGCGAGCACCTGAGAGACGCCTACCAGCGATTGCAGGTAAGCACCTACCGATAGTTCATAGAGGCTGGTTGTCATAGATCACACTCTCTTACTCGCACACCAGCCTCTATTGTTAATCAAGTCGCGGGCTATCACCAGCACCGATCGGTAAGTTGTCGTCTCACTCGCCGCGGGATTCGATCACACGTCTAGGCAACACCGGAGATTCAGACTAACCTTAGGCCATGCAGGGCATTGCCGTTATCTTCTTCTCAGCGACCGCGCTTGTGCTGGTCTGGCTTATTGCGGACGCCATCCGAACCGGCTCAATCTGGGTTCGCGGCGCGCGCCATGGCTGGATCTCGTTCTCAACCTGGGCACACAAGCGGGAACGCGAGAGCGAGCCCGGGTCTTTCTGGGGCTTTTTCATATTCTACGTGTGTGCATTGTGCTTCATGTTGTGGGCCTTGTTGTTTGAGTTGACGTGATCGTATGACCACAGCAATCGACGTCAACGCAGCCTGTTTGAACTGCGGCACTGCACTGGCACCCACCGACCGATACTGCCCCGCGTGCGGTCAACAGGTGCTTGGGGCGGATGCACGACATTTCAAAACGCTGGCGAAAAGCAGCCTGAAAGAGGTCACGTCGCTCGACGGTCGCGTACTGCCAAGCTTCTGGTATTTGATTGCCAAGCCCGGCGCCCTGACGCTGGCTTACATCAGCGGCAAGCGCAACCGGTTTCTAAAGCCCATCAGCGTATTTCTGATGGCCAACCTGTTGTTCTTTCTCGCACCGACATTAAGCGATTTCAATATCACGCTTTACGATCAATACACACTGCAGCCCTACAGCGAGTGGATCAGTGGCTGGATTGATGCAGCGATCAGCGCCAGTGGTCAATCGTTCGGCGAAGTCGCGGCGGCCTATAACGAGCGTGTGCGCGACATCGCCAAGATCATGGTTATCGTGCATGTCCCGTTTCTGGCGGTCGTGTCCTTTCTGGCAGGCTACGATCGCCGCTATCTGTTCGCAGACCATGTCGTCGCCATGCTGCATTTGATGTCGTTTCAGATGCTCTATCATCTGGCGCTGCCATTTCTCGGCGACCTCGTCTCGTTGCTCTTACCACCTGACTGGCGCCCGGTCGGCTGGCGAGTCATCGGTCTGCTGCGTCTGATTTACATCCCCATCATGGTCTACGTGGCATTCCGATTTCGCTGGTACCGGGTGATTGCCGTTTCAGTCTGTCTTATTCCGGCGCTGTATTTGGCCCATACCGCCTTTCGATTCATACAGTTCAGTCTAGTGTTCAGTCTCGTTTCCTGATTTTTTACATAATGCTCAACCCGGAAGTAGTTCCGGAATGACTGGCCGTCGTTATTGCTTCGCTCAAGAAAAGCCTCACTAGCGCTAAAGCTCCACCAAGATCGGCCGCTAACCCTCTTCCAGCACCGTTTAAGGAAGAACGTAATGGGAGCGGCGGAGACCCTCGAACGCACACTGTCCGGCTACTTGCCAGGCGCCCCGCTGCACCCGGAAGAGCAAGAGCGCGTTCGTTCGCTGCGTAAGCTCAACCTGCTGGATAGCGAACCGAGTGCTCGATTCGACGATCTGACTACGCTCGTTGCGGATGTGTTCGACGCACCGATTGCGTTGATCTCACTCGTCGACATGAATCGCCAGTGGTTTCTCTCACGCTGCGGGTTGAGCATGACCGAGACGCCTCGCGATGTCGCGTTTTGTGCCTATGCCATCCACGAGCCTGACATCCTCGTGGTGGAAAACGCGCCGATGGACAACCGCTTTGCCGACAATCCAATGGTCACCGGTGAGCCGCACATTCGTTTCTATGCGGGCGCGGTGATTCGCGACACCAATGGTCTGCCGCTGGGCACATTGTGCCTTATAGATCACCGGCCGCGTCAATTCTGCGCCCGCGAACGGCGGCGGCTAGTGCAATTCATGAAACTCGCCCGCGAAGAGATGGTCCTGTCATCCGAGTCCCACAAAGAGCGTATCGGCGCGCAAATGGCTGCACGCAAAGATCCCATCACGCGCGCCTATTGGAACGATGCCTTCTTCACGCAGTGTGAGGAAACTGCCGACGACGAAGCCGTTGATGCCCGTGTCGCGGTAACTGTGGCACTCGATAACCTCGATTTTCTGGCCAATGCGCACAGTCGACTGACGGCCGACGAGATCCTCGTTCAAATCGCCAATCGGCTGTATGACACCTGTCAGACATACGGGGACTTCATCCCTGGCCGACTCGATGAAAAACGGCTTGCCATCAACATATCGGTCAACAAACGTCGCGATCTCGACAGTATTGCCGAAACACTGCGCAGTGACCTCGATGCCATTCTGGCCGGTGGGGTAGCCACGTCCGCCGGATTACTGACCCCGCGTTGTTCGGTCGCTGTGGCCTTGTTCGACGCCAACAATGAAACACCGCGCGAGATCGTCAAACTTTGCCGCGCTGCCTGCGAAAAAATTTCGAAAGATGCATCGGTGCGCTCGGTCATCGTCGGTGCCGCCGATCGCTTCGAAGTGTCTTCCCGTTTTCAGGTTGCTGCCGATCTCGCGCACGCGATCAAGTCTGATGCGCTCCGCCTCGAGCTGCAGCCAAAGGTCGATACGACGAACGGCCACGTTGTGGGCGCCGAATGCCTCTTGCGATGGAAGCATCCGCAACTTGGCAATGTGCCGCCAACCCATATTGTCGCCGCTGCTGAAGACTCGCAGCGCCTGCTGGAACTGGACGGCTGGGTGATACGCAACGCCCTCGCATTCTTGTCGAGCGCAACACGCGCAGGTCATGAATTTGGTCGACTCTCGGTCAATATCAGCGGCTTTACGCTCGCCAGCGCGAACTTCGCTAAATGGCTCAAACTGCAACTGCACGACTACCAAGTAGCCGGCGAATTGCTGGACCTTGAGATTGTCGAGAGCGCGGTGATCGACGACTTTGAGCAGACGATTGGCATCATGCGCGAGATTAGCGAACTCGGCGTTTCGTTCTCGATCGATGATTTTGGCACCGGCCACTCGTCCCTGGCCTACGTGCGTGAACTGCCGATCCAGTACCTGAAGATCGACAAGTCCTTTATTCGCGATGTCACCAAGTCGAGCAAAGCCGCGGCACTCTATGGTGGCATCACTGGACTGGCCAAGAGTCTCGGCGTGCAGTGTGTCGCCGAAGGCGTCGAAACGCCGGCGCAACTCCAGTTGATGCGCGAACTTGGCTGCGAGCAGATTCAGGGCTGGCTGTTTGCGCGCTCGATGCCACCGTCGACATTCATCAGGTTTCTGGCAGTGCCAGCACAGGTTCATCCAGGCTAGACGAATCCCGACATACCGCGGGCAACCACTTTTCATCGATGGTACTGGCACAACGCCAAACGATATTGTCACCTTCAATGACAAGCGGAGTCATTGTCAGCGTTTGGCCAACAATACCGATATTCGCGCCGAGGCCATAAGTAATCTCTATGGCACCACTACCCGGTTCGACGGTTATCTGAGACACAAACTCACCAAGATCGAAGGCAGCCATCTCACCCGCTTCGGTGGCGTTTGGCCAGCGCCCGCTCGCTAGGTAGCTCTCGGCGACCGCGACCTTTTGAAACGACGACAGCGACAAGCCCTCCGATACTTGAGACCGAATGGTGTAGTCCTGATAAGCCGGTATCGCGATCGCGGCCAGGACGCCGAATATGGCGACGCCGCCATAAGCGTTGCCACCCACCACATCGAAGAGGCTGTGTTCGGAGACCATTTCTACGCCGAGCAATTGCTCGTCGGCGATCACTGATATGCCAAGTGTGCCACGATCCGGTAAAGCCAGCTGATCAGCGCTAGGTAGAGACCACACACCGACGTCGATATCTGCGATATCCGTCATCAACAGCAACATCGACAAGTAGTTGTTGTACGCGTTTCGCGGCACACCTTGCAGACCGCCAGTAATGCCGAACAATGCGTTGTCGAGCGAATGTTGTTGCGTCGTCTCAAGCCAATCCGCGACGGTAGTTGACGCACCACGACGTTTGCGGTCGAGTAACGTCTGCGGCGTGTCGGCAAAGATCGCGTAGTCGCCGTCGAACGCCCAGAAATAGTGATAGCCAATACGGCCGACCAGCTCTCTAACGGCCGGATCATCGAGCCCCGTGTCGTCGTCTTCACCAACACCGGCCGACAGGCGCAAGTGGTGGACGGTCATACCATCGATATCACGCGACTCAACGAACAGAGACGTTTCCTCGCCAAAACGGTCAATCGCCGCCAGAAACGCATCGCGATCGCTGATACGTAAGGCCCAGTAGCCGCCGACAGATTCCGAGACATACACCAACTCGCCGTCGAGCAGGTCGACCAGTGCTTCAAGGTCGAAGCCCGCTTCCTCCTGAAGTTCACGCATGATTGTTGTGTAATCGTCGTCACTCACCTGCCCTGTCGCCAACGCAATCCGGCGAATATCTTCGCTACTCGGGAGCGCCAGCGTGACGACGTAGCGCGGCGCATCCGTGACAGGAATCGTGAGTGTGTTGTCGACCTTTGGCAACAAATCGCGAAAGCCGACCCCACTCGGCACATCTGCGAGTAACGCGAGACGTGCCTTGCCGCGACTGACGCCATAACCCATCGCGATCGCACGCGCGTCTTCCAGACCCGCCTCGCGAATCGCCGAAAAGACCTCTGCCGGAATCAGCATCTGCCCGAAGGTCAGCGCCTGCTCCACGTTGATCCAGGAGATCAGTCCCTGACCCGAACTGTCGATGCGGTCGTGCAATAACGTCATCGGGTTCTCGGCGAGCGGCTTGGTCAGCGCATCTCGAACACGCAACATGCGCTCAGCCGATACACCGTTGCCGACCATCAGCAGCAGACGTCCGGTCGTCTCATCAAAACTCATCGCAATCGGCACGGGCGCACCGTCGACAGATGCGATGCCGTCGTCGTCGAAGCTGACCTCAGCCGCGATCGGCGTCGCGTTAATCAGCGCCTGCGCGGCCGCGGCCGCAGCGGGTGCGGTTCGCAGGCGCGTTTGTACACTGGCAATCGTCACCGGCGCCTTGATCTTGACGCCCGGCATCGGTGCAAACATGACCTCAATCGGCGATACCGGATACGTCATAAACCACGAGGCGAGCGCGCCTTGCTCACCGTCGAGAATCGCAGTGATCTGTGCATCGAGCCCACTCAGGATATCGTTGAGTAACGTGACATGCGCTTCACTGCCCAGCGCCTGCCCGAGACGATTATCTTTTGGTGCGCTGGTCAGACCAAACGGTGACGGCAAACGAAAATAAGCGAGCGCTTCGTCGCTGACGCGATCCGCCAACCAGGCGGGCTGCAGCAGTGGCGTCTCAGCTTGCGCAATGCGTTGTGGCTGACGCTCGGAAACATCCTTGCTACCACAGCCGATAGTCAATAGAGAAAAAATACAAAGCGTGAGCAATCGCATCGCGGAAACCTCGTCGTTGGCATTAAGTCAGTTTGGCAGTCGCGGCAAAGCTTGTCACTCCCAAACCAAGCGTGATTAGGTGCCTAGGATCATGTTCACAAAAATCTCAATAATGGCCGCACCCGCCCAGGTCAGGGGCACCACAATCGCGTACAGAGAAAAACGGACGATCGCCGGAAAGTCGAACGGACCCTCCGGCAACGCATTGAGGTGTTGTCGGTAATCCATCAACACCGTTGCCTGCTGTACGTCGCTGGGGTTCAGGCCTTCCTGTGGGCGGGGCAAGGCGTTGATCGCCTGTTGTACAGCAGCGATGGCAGCACCCTTTTGCGTGCGCAGCTCACGGCGCAGCGGCAGCGTCGGCACCAATGTCAAGTACAGCAACAGAGGCAGGAACAGGATCACGGCCGGCAGCGTCGTCCAGATACTTACGGTGCCGTCCATCCACATGATCGGCAACAGCGCCTGCGCGCCGAGAACAACCAGTGTTGAACTGATCGCCATTTGTCCGATGGGTCGGTAGGAGGCCGGGTTCAACACATCGACACGGAGGTCTGCGGACAGTCGCCCAAACAAACGCGCATTATCAGCTAGCGCGCGCATCGCGATCACCATTGCGAGCCAGACAAACAACGAGCCCACCGACATGACGAACGACACATAGCCATCCGTCAGATAGAACCACATCAAACGGAATGAGCCGGCCAGCATATAGCTCTGTACCAACCAGAGCAGCACAGCGAACAATGCGCAGCGAAGATGCCATGCCCGTGTCCGTTGCTCGATACTAGTCCTGAGTTGGAGAATCGAGACACTGTCATCGAGGTGCGGCGCGAGATCATCAAGCGCGGCGAACGAACGCTCAGTGATAAAATGAAACACCGGCACGATGTACGCAACAGCCGATATAAAGAACAACGCTGGCGGCCACTCGAAATAGTAGCCAAATCGCTCGGCGTCATAGTCCACGAGAAAACCCGCAAGACCGAATATGGCGAGACCGATCACGGCAATGATCAGCGCCGTAAGCCAACGACCAAAACGGACGTTGGGTATCAACCGTAGAATCGTTATTCGGAGCATGGTCGGCGCTTTTGAATTCACGGCGTGATCATGTATTGCTGGTAGTGAATCACATCGCCAAATGGCGAACCATCATTGTTGGCCGCAGACGCGGCGAGATAGACAATGACCGGTGAGCCTATCGTGGCTGGCGCCTGCCACTCGAACTGCCAACGCACGCGGCCCGCTAGCGCGTCGGCGGGTGTCATCGTGCGTAGCATCGTGCCGATCAGTGCCGACTCCAGCCGCTCATCGCGTGCCGAAAATTCTCCGGCCGGCTGCCCGTCGGCCTCCGCAACAATTTGAAAGCCGCTGATCTGCATTGTTGGGTCGCTCAGTGTCACGGTCAGCGCGTACACGCCACCGCTGCGCACTCGCTCGGGCAAGCCATCCAGCTCCAATTGTTGAGAGTTTGCCCGCGCAGGACGTTCCCAATGACAGCTTGCACAGTGATCCGGATTAGCAGGATTCGCAGCGCCCCAGGGGGCGCCATCCGGAAACGCGATACCCGACGCCGAGACGACGATCGTTGCAAGCATGACGCTGGCCAACAGCGCGCATCGCTTCATGGCGCGGTTTTGTCTGGCTCAACCCGTGCGCGACCCACGGTGTTGGCGTCTGCGCCGAACCAAACGGTGCCCGTCGGCTCGTGATAATGCATGTGACGAATGGTGCCGCCACCCGAGGCGACCTCTGTCGCCGAAACGAATGCCTCCTCCGCGATATCGAAGCCGAGAAAGACATTCGGTTGTACACCGGTCGCAACAACCCACACACGTCCGCTTGAATCTGAGGCCATCCCGTAAGGGCGCGCCTGATCGCCCATCGGCATGTCCCACTCATCAAACGTACCGGACTCCGGCTGATAGCGACCCAAACGCCCGTTCGCATAATCGCCCCACCAAACGCTGCCGTCGTCCAGCACTTCTATCCGACGCGGACGAGCGCTCTCGTCGGGTAACGGAATCTCCTCGGTTTCGAGCGTGTCTGCATCGATTCGAACGAGCTTATGACTACCAAACAGAACCACCCAGACATCACCGTCCGGCGCCAACTTGATACCATAGGGTCGCGAGCGCTCGGTTTTGGAGGCAATCAAGTCCACTTTGCGATCCGACAAGCGGAGCCGGCCCATCTGGTTACCGCCCTGGACGGTAAACCAAATATGGGATTGGTCGGCATCGAAAATGAGTGTGTGCGGGTCGCGTGCCGATGCGTCCGGCATCGGTATTTCTTCAATCTCGCCCGTGGTCGGGTCGTAGCGACCGATCAGGCCGGTGCGATTGCCCGCATACCAGACATCACCATTATCCGCGACGATCAGATTGTGGGGGCCCGAGCCAGGCTTCAGATCAATTTTCTCGAAACTGCCATCAGTGACATCCAGCCGAGCCAGATAGCCTGCACGCTGACCAACGAACCAAACACTGTCAGCGCCGGTTGCATACGGGTCACGAGGTCTCGATTTTTCGAAGGGTACGACCCATTCGTCAATATCGATCGGCTCTGCCGTGGCCCCGACAGCGACGATGAGTAACAAGACTGCCAGACAGCACCGCATAACGATCTCCTCCCTTCAACGATAGCGAGATCATCGCGCGAATCGATCGCTGTTGTCCAATCGCAAAAGACGGGACACAGCATCGCTGTATCCCGTCCGATTGGCTGCGGTGTTGGACCAGACGATTAGTAGTAGCGACGCGGGCTAACGCGCTCGATCACAATTCGTGCAACCGGGTCTGCCCAGTCATGAACGCGTGGATCTAGATCGTTATCGCCGACCACGCCGGGATGCGGAATGATCACGCCGTTTTCGGCCAACTCCGGATTGCTCGCACCGGTGCCGCTGTCATCTGACGATACGCCGATCAGTCCCTGGCATGGCGGAACGATATCGGCGAAATCCTCGGTGTTTTTCTCGGTGCGCGTGTCGTAGCCACGAGCCAGGATCGTCGTCTTGCCACGCACAGGCAAACGCACCGAATCGATACCGGTGAAGCCGTCATTCGTGCAGATCAGCATGCTGACAATCGACAAGCGACGCGCGCGACCCGATGTCGTGAACTCGACGGTGTATTCGCTATCGAAAGCGGTACCAGCGGGATTACCGGACGGCACAATCGGCGCAGAACCGGTAATGACCTGAGACACATTAGGATCGGATGATAGCGCCGTGATCAGCGGTTCGAGGTTGCCGTTTTCGGCAATCTGGCGCACGCCTTCGGTCACCGGCTCACCCAGCGAGTAGACATCAGCGCGACGATTGTGCACAGCGACAACAGGTGGTGTGAACGGCTGACCTGCCGTCAGATTGGTCACAGTGACTCGATAAGTAATGCCGTGACGATCGGACGCTTTCGCAGCGGTGCTCGCCACCATTGCAAGACCGGCCACCATCAGCGCCTTGGAAAAAATGCTTCGTATTTGCATGGATCGCTCCCAAAAAAACAGTTTGTGATTTGGCCGGTCGGTAACCGGCGTCTGTGCGTTAACCGCAGATGCATGCTAGGTAGCAGTTGTCACGGACTTATCACGAAATACTGTTATTACCGTCACGACCCTCACGCGGTCGGCAACGGCATTGGCGAATGGCAATCGCCAATGGACGTCAGCTGGACGACGCGCTAGAGTTTCCGAGGATCAAACACTTGGGGCTGGCGGGCATGCGTTTCGAATCGATCAAGCGGTGGATGGCAACCGCAACACTCTGTGTGGCATGTCATAGCGCGTACGGCACCGATGCATTGTATGACGACGCCCCACCGCTAGTGGTCACCTTGACGGCACCATTTGAGAGCGTCACGCGTGCCAAGAACGATGAAGAACGACCTTATTTTGATGGCACGCTGGCCTTTGAGGACCCGGTCAACGGCAATGTCATTCTGAATCTGGGCTTACGAGCACGGGGTAATTTCCGGCGTGAGAACTGCCGCTTTATTCCATTGCAGCTGAATTTCAAGAAGTCGGAAGTCCCAACCACCTACTTTCGCGATCAGAACAAACTGAAACTCGTACGAGCCTGCCGTCCTGGCCAACGCGCCAGCGATTGGCTAATGCTCGAATATCTCAGCTATCGCGCCTGGGCATTGGTCAGCGACCACCACTTTCGGACACGCTTACTCAACGTGCGCTTTGTCGACTCGGACAATGACAATGAAGTGCGTGAAGCGCTGGCGTTCATCGTGGAGAGCGACAACGATACAGCCGCGCGCCTGAATGGATCGCTGGTGCCAACCACGATCAAACGTCGCCAGCTGGATGAACCTCACACGGCCTTGTTTGAGCTGTTCCAATTCTTCATCGGCAACAGCGATTACTCAACCACCCGCGTGGCCGAGGGTCGCACCTGTTGCCACAATTCGCGACTGATCGATCACGGTGAGAGCGCCGAGAACCTCAAGCTGATTCCCTATGATTTCGATCACGCTGGCATCGTCAGCACGAACTACGCACGCCCACCGGACTGGCTGAGCAATCGCATAACAAGCGTCCGTCAGCGCTATTTTATTGGCGTTTGTAAGTCCTCGCCGGAACTCTGGCAAGACGCTATCACGCGTTTTCAGGCGCAAAGGACGACGCTGCGCGAATTGTTCGATAACCCGCTGCTGAGCAACAAGAATCGGCGCGACGCCCTAAAATATGTGGATGCCTTTTTCGAAATTGTCGACGACCCGAAAAAAGTCGAACGTTTTATTGTGCGCCGTTGTCGGGGGAAGTCTTGATCACTTTCGGACGCGTCTTCTCAAGGTAGCGATCAATCTTCTCTGGTCGACTCACTAGCGGCTTCGCTGCTGCCAGATATTCCTCCAGCGTTTCTCGGCCACTGCCATAGGCTGGCAGCGATAGTTTCTCACCGCTGAGAATCACCGAAGGCTGCTGATCTTCTATCACCAATGCCGCCCTACCGCGTCCATAGTGCTCGGCCAGCCCGACATCAGCCAGCAACACCCGCCCACCGAAACGTGGGAGTATCGTGCCCATTAGCGGTGTGTGAGCGATCACAATCCGCTTGACGCCATAAAACTCAAGCATCGCCTCGATCAGCGCCGTATTGGCGTCCGTCTCTGACATTACGGCCAGGCCGCGATACCACAGCGGACTGTCTGCCGCATTGATAATTGACTCATCGTCAGAGACCCGGGCATCCACCAGCTCGGCACGCACAGCCGCATTGATCGCCGCTATCGACTCCCGCTCAGCACTGGGGTCGAGCCCACCATGAACAAACAGTGTGTCGTCGATGCGCAGAACCGCATCATGCTCTCGCACCCAGGCTCCGAAATCGCCATCCGGTGCCCAGGCTTGCCGGTGCTCCGTATAACCGAGCGGGTATTCCTTAGCCCAGGTCTTGAAATATTCACGATTAAACTCAGGCCAGTCTTCCTCCGCGGTGTTTCGTTTGACCCAGTCTACGTACTTCTCGTAATAGCGCTGCTGACGCTCGCGAGACAGACCATCGGTCAAAGCTGCGTACTCATTCGGATGCACGTAGCGTAAATCACCGCGCATCACCATCGTTTCGTGATTACCGATGAGGGCATGTACTTCCCCACCCGCCTTTTCCGCCTGTTTTTCAAGGCGCTTCAGCATTCGGATGACACGATCGGTATCCGGGCCACGATCCGGTAAGTCACCAATTTGCACGAGATGTGTCTTACCGCCGCGCCACCGCGTACGTTTGTCGATGACACCAGCATCGCGCAGTACACGGACGAACTGCTCGTAGTCGCCATGGACGTCGCCGACGACGACAACGCGCGCGACGCCATCGCGTTCCCCGGCAATCGACGGCGCCACCATCAATGCCAGCAGAACGAGCAAAACCGCGCGCATGAGTATCACTCGATTTGCGCCTTGCGCTCTTCTTTGCGTTTGCGACGACGCTTGCGACGTTCCGCAACGTGTTGCGTCTCAAGGCCGTCACCAAACAAACAGACGCCAAGCGTTGCGTAGTTGAAAAACACCGTCATGACGACGGCAATCTCGATCGCACCAACACCAGCAGCGATACCGACACCGATCGCGACGAAAATGAACAAGGTATCAAAAGTATCGCTCAGCGTGCGTCGAAACCTGACGCCCGCAACGATGCCAGCCAGACTAAAAGCCAGTGCCAGACTGTGCTGCACGATGGTCACGATACCCGCGACCACTGTCGGCAGGATCAAAGCGGTTTCGTCCAGGCTGTGATCTTGTTCGCCGGTGCCATGGATACACTGGAACAACCAGGCAACCGGCAACATGAGCAGGATCGTGCCGGTCATTGCCAGCAACAGGCGAAGCGCCTCATCAAACTGACCGACGGGAGTGGTCTCAGGGGATTGCAGATCCGCCGCCGTAACGGCTTCGCCACGTAGCAGTTTTGCATTGATCTCCTGCAACGCCGGATCGGACGCCGCAACATCATCGATGCCGCCGACTGGTATGACATCGGCGAGTACAGGAAACGCACGTAGCAGTATGACGATGAGCAGTGCGAGCACGGCATAGTAAAGCGTCATACGAAAGGCCAGACCGAGCATCTCGCCGCGTTTCTCTTTATCTCTCGCCGCTGATTTCACCTTTTCGCTCATCTGCCACACTCACGCCCCTGATGCTGACATGATAGCGCGAATCAATAGGTTAGGCGCTAGCGACTTGCGACCACTGCGGCGTCACCGATACAGCGGTTGAGAAAGCGATCGGTCTCCTGCAGATACCGAAGACGATTGCGATACAGGCTGAGATAGTGAGTACCATCTTCAAACTCGATGAACTCGACCTGCTTGTCGGCACGTCGCAAGCGTTTCGCCATTAGTCGGGACTGCGAGACATCGACCACCAAATCCTTGTCCCCGTGCATCAGCAGTACCGGCACCTTGACATCATCCGCGCGGCGGGCCGGCGAGTTCTCGGCCAGCATTTTTCGATCCCGCCACAGGTCGCCGATAAATCGTGTCGAAAAACGTCCATCGATATAGCGCCGCGCGGTGCGAATCAAATCCGGTAGATCGGAAACACCGGCAAAACTGACGGCACATTGGTACAGATCAGGTGTCTTGACGACGCCCATCAGCGCCGCGTATCCACCGTAGGATCCGCCCAGGATCGCGAGGCGTTTCGGGTCGGCATAGCCGGAGTCAACCAACCACTGCGCCCCGTCCGTGATGTCGTCCTGCATCGCCTGGCCCCACTCCTTGTTACCGGCATCGCGGAACTCGGTGCCATAACCGCTCGAACCACGGAAATTCATCTGCAAGACGCCATAGCCTCTGGAGGCCAGGAATTGCACATCGAAACTGAAGCGCAAGAAATCGCGCGCTGTTGGCCCACCGTGAGGATGAATCACAAACGGCAAACCGCGAGCCTCTTCCAACGAGTTAATGCCGGGCGGCAACGTGACGTAGGCTGGAATGGCAAGACCGTCGCGCGCGCTGTATTCCGTCGTGATCGTTTCTGCCAGCACGTCCTCTGGCAAGTCAGGGTACTGCGGCGGCATCAGTTTGATGCGTTTTTCGACATTGTTGTAGACAAAATACTGCCCGGCATCGCGCACACCGCTCATCCTGACGACAGCGTGATTGGCGTCTTGCGACACGGCGTAGGTCGTGAGTGACTTGTCGGGGAATCTTTTTGTCAGCTTGCTGATTGCCTCGTTAATCGGACGTCGTGAATACCAGACCGTTTCCACATCGTCATCGACGAAGTTGATACTGGCGACTTCACCACTCTCCGGATCGATGCGAACGCTCGATATGTCGACCGTTGGGTGCGAGAACACAAGCTCACCGAAGGTATCGGTTTCGATATTGAACGTGTACAGCCCGGCGGGATCGACTTCGTGATTTGAGATGACGTAGGCCACGTTAGCCTCGGCAGAGAACCCAAGCGGCCGAAAAACGCTACCCGCGTTTTCTACCCGATGCGAAAAGTTCTGCCATTTCTTGTCACCCGCCAGCCGGAAAAACAACGTACGCTCACCATCTGTCGTCAGACCCGTGCCGATGCGCACGTTGCCATCACTGTCGGTATCCCAGTAGCGCACGTTGCGCTTACCGGGTGAGACCCGCTTGTGACGCGTGGTCTTGTTGACGTTGACCTGGTAAACCTGAGGCTGTGTCGGGTCGGTCTTGTTGTACTGCACGAGGATGTGATCGGGATCATCCGGCAGGAACGACACAATTCGATCCTGAATCTGCAGCGGCGCTTCGTCACGCCGCACGCGGTACAGCGGCACCAATTTGTTCTCACCCATCAGTATCGAGAATAGTCGTCGCTCCTGTGTGTCTACCCTACCGCCGAGTCCGCGCTCGCCCGCAAACCCGATACTGACAATCAAGCGCTCCTCATTGGCCCAGTGGAACCATCGGGCGCCGTAGGTTTCGTCTTCGGTCAACGCATAGACAACATCGAAGTTGTCACCGGCAATATCGAACACGACTAACCGATATTGATTGTCGATTGTCATCCGTACGGCAACATAGCGGCCGCCGGGCGCGACTTCGAAATCGGTGAATCGCGGCATCGATGCGTACGCCTCGACCGGTGGTGGTGCGGACTGCGCACTGGCAACATTCGCACAAAAACCAAGCAGGACTGCTATCACAACCCGAACGATGTGAGTGCAGCCACCGTGTATGACGCTAACAGCGTATCTCTTCTCCATCAGAGCCCCCTGGAATCCTCCCCCCATATAGTGTGCGAGCAACACGGACGGGTTTCAAATTTGAGCGATCTATCTGAGTTGCGTCGAACGTATGTCTATTCGCCAGACTGCTCGTTGAAGCGGCTGACGCTTTCCATCAGTGCTTTCATCGCCTGACCCGTCTCCGGCAACTGGTCTCGCGGCACGTCGAGGTGATTTAGTGGAAACTCCTGAACATACTGGTCGAGTACCGGTTGGGTCATCTCGTAGGCGTAGTTTGGAATGCGGCGGCCAGCGCGGAATTCAGCGATCGGAATCTCCGCCTCGATGATGTCGTCACTGTCGAGCGACGGTGACTTGGCCAATAGCTTGCCTTTCGGGTCGACGATGATGCTCTCGCCCGCCTTGTAGCGATCGTGCTTAAACGCGATGTTGGTCATGGTCGAATAGAAGTTATTGATCGCGGCGGTCGCCTGGACATCAAATGCTTCGAACAGCGTTGCCGTGCGAATCATGATCTCTGTACCGCGAACGGCGAACGCCGCGAAAACAAACGGATCGAATTGCACGGTAGATACCGCGATGTTGCCAAACTCGGTTTGCAGGACAGGAAATTCCTCTTCTGCGCCATACATCGCGCGGTAACGATCCCGAACGGCCTCAATCGTCGTGGTTGTAATCTCACGGTCCGGATAGATGCGCTTGATGTTTCGCGACTTCCAGAACGCTTTGGCAACTTCGCCCTGACGATTGATTACAGCATTGATCGACAAAATATGGCCTGGCCAGTCGTCATCTGTTGCATAGGTACCAAACACGATATAGGTGTCGCACTCACGCGCAATCTGGCCGAGATATTCCGTTTCGGGCCCAGGGATTTTGACGGTGTATTTCAGTTTTTCGGTACGACTACCGCCAGAGTAGCCGGTCAGAGGAAACTCATGATAGAGCAAGAAATCCGGTTTCTTGCCGGTCGAGCAAGCTGTCTCCGCCATCGCTCGCATATGCTCCAGGTTGTGCTGCAGGCCGGCTTCGACCGTGTCGAACTGACTGAGCGAATCCACGGTGGTCTGCAGCACCTTGACCACGATCACGTCTTTTTCGAGCGGCTTGACTGGATAGGAGCCATCCGGCTGCACCAGCACCGGAAGATTCGCTGCCGACGATTCGTCGATCGACGTTTGCTGACAGGCTGCCACTAAAATTGAGGTCAGACCGATGACCGTGACGCGGCAGGCGCACGTGAACGTTCGATGCATCTCTCTTCATCCTTCTTCAGTATGCCTGTCTCTACCATACCATCCGCTACGAAAGACGCATGCGTGGAGTGAAAAGAAGGCAATCAGCCGCGCTGCGAACCGATCTTGAGCAATGTGTCGGCGACAAGCGCGGGGTGCGTGATCATGCCGTCTCTCGGCACATCGAGCTCTATGAACTCCCAACCCGGGCCGCGCGCCGGGCCAACCATCTTTTCGGAGCTCATACGATAAGTCTGGCCGACGCAATGGATAAAGGTGCGCGCTACGTTTCGCCAACCGCCATTTTTCAGTGTCAGCTCGTCGGTCCAGGTCTTCGCCGGATGCGTGGTAATCAACCGACGTACGCGTTCTGCTTGCGGATGTTCCGGAGGCAACAACATGTCGATCGGATAGTCGCGCCAAAGATCCATTTTGTACCCGTCTTCAAAATGCTGGCTGCGTTCAACGAACCAATCCGGTAGCCGGCCGTCGGCATCGCGTGGCACACCGGCACGACGAGTTTCGCTCGGCACAATGGCATCGAAATACACCGCGTGGCGAATATTGGCAGGCATCCGATCGATCAAGCCGGTCATCGCGACGCCGGTAAACGAGTGACCGACAACGATAATGTCGGTGAGCTCCTGGAAGCGGACCACATTGACAAGATCCATGATGTGGGTGTCGAGACCCACGTCAGGGCGTGACAAATGTTCGCGCTCCCCACAACCGGTCAGCGTCGGCGTTGCGACGCGATGCCCGGCTGCACGTAACCGCGCAGCCACGTCGCGCCAGACCCATCCTCCGTGCCAGGTACCATGCACCAAAAGAAACGTCAGCGGTGGTGATGCGGGTTTTTTTAAATTGGCCAGCGCCGATGGCGCAACGGCTGCGCTGGCGCCGGCGGCGATCAACGTACGTCGAGAAATCGCATCTGACACAAGTGGGCTCCTATCGGGTGACAGAAGCGCAGGCTAGCAGCTAATCGTTCAGAGTGTCTCGCGCTTCGCCGCAATACATTTGGCCATTGCATTGGCACGCACCGCGAATTCTGCATCAGCATCATCGCTTGCCGCCACGGATTTCTCGCAGGACGCGAAGCTCGCCTCGACCAGTGTCACGCAAGCATTGTCGCCATAGCAGCCCGCTTTCAGTGACTCCAGCATGTCGGGCTCAGGCTTTGCTGCGATCTGATCTGCTGCCGGCGCTTCAGGCGCCTGCTGGCCGCAGGCCACGCACAGGATCGCCGTCGCTGTCAGAATGAGGGATTGTCGTATCGTCTTCATAGCTACACCCAAGCGGTGAATGGCCTGTCGGGATCAGTATAACGCTCGCGGCTATCAATTCTGTGACCTGTGTCGCTTCGACAGTGCGTAGGCACGGCATACAAGCCAGCGCCGTAACACGTTATCGGCTAACCTAAGAACGTGGAACAGGAACGGAATCATCGTCGCACATTGCGGCATCCATTTACCAAAGCACTGCGCTGGATCAGCATGGCAAGCCTGATGTTGGGCTGCTTGATGGCCGCCAGAGCAGATATTGCGCCACCACCCTATCTCGTATCACTGAATCGGCTCGAAAGCGGTAGAGAACTCGTCGCTTACGGCAAGACCGACGCCGACATCAATCGCGGCATTGAAGATATTCAATTGGCTCTAGGTAGCGGTAGCGCGTTCGCTGCCTACGATCTCGCATTCCTGCATCTGAGAGGGTTGCACTTACCGGAGGACAAACAGCGCGCGGTATCATTGCTGGAACTTGGTGCCGCCCAGGAAAATAGTTTTGTACTCAGGCGATATGCCACCGAACTGCTCTACGGCGATCACTTACCTGCCGACGTAGGACGTGCAACAACACTGTTGCGACGTTCGGCACAACTCGGAAACGCCATCGCGAAGATTCAGCTCGCGAGACTTCTTCAGCAGTCTGACAATGTGACCGAACAACGTCAGGGCGAACGGCTGCTGGCTTCGCTGGAGCGAGGCGCACGCAACTACGCATTCGGGTTCTATGCGCTCGAGCGATTG
Source organism: Pseudomonadota bacterium (assembly GCA_039033995.1). Taxonomy (GTDB): domain Bacteria; phylum Pseudomonadota; class Gammaproteobacteria; order Steroidobacterales; family Woeseiaceae; genus CALBPI01. Next base: position 28,325 of record JBCCBP010000022.1, read on the forward strand.
TTCGAAGCACCTCAACGTTCAGCGCGTGCCGATTTCGAGCGACTTGTTGCTGTTGTCGACGATGAGGACCGCGCCACTATCGTCGTTTCGGTGGTGGCGCAGCGGTGTTTCGACGCGCCTTTTCTGATGCAGCCGGACTTAACGCTAGAGATACTTGAGGCTTACGTGAATCCGCAAAATGTTGAGATGGTCAACAGCTACGCCTGGATGCTATCGGCCTGCAAAGACCCCGCGCTGCGCGATGGTCAGCGCGCGCTCGCACTGTTGACACCGCTCCGCGATGAAATACAGGACCAGGGTTATGTCGTCGACACGCTAGCCGCAGCGTATGCTGCCGTCGGCGAGTTTGATGCTGCGGTAACGACCCAACGTCGTGCCATTGAGCTGCTCGATCCCGATGACCCCGCCCTACCTGACGCGAAGACGCGTCTCGAGGGTTACGAGGCCGGTGAAGCATGGTTCGAATAGCATTACTCTGGTTGCTGTCGAGCGCCGCACTGGCCGCTGACCCGGCCCTTTATGAGCGTGAGGCTGACCTCATTGACGAAACCGTGGTCCAGGCGATCTACGAGCAAAGCGTCGCCGAGCTGGATAGTGCAATTGCGGAGCAACCGGGTGACATCTTGTTGCACCTGCAACGCTGCAAAATCGCGCAACGGTTCAGCTACGTCGATGAAACCTACATGGCGAAAATCGAAGCGGCTGCGGAGGCATGTTTTGAGGCGCTTGAGGCCCAGTTCGCGGGCCACCCGGAGTTGCATCTGGCTCTGCTGGACGCTTATCGCGTCGGGAATCGCATGGCCTACGCCAAAGATTTGCACGACAATCTGCGCGGCTGGAATTCGGCACAACATGCGCGCCTGCACGTCATCCTGGCCGATCTCCATCGCTACGAGAACGAGCAGCTGTACAACTTTCATTGCGCGCGCGCCCTCGAGCTAGATGAGGCAACCCCGTGCCGCTTGGCCGCATCCGCTTATTACCGCGGGCGCGGTGAGATCGATCAAGCCGTCAGCGCGTTGGTGTCACCGCTTGCGGAAGACCCGTCTTTTCACGCCAGTAGCGAGCGAATTATTGCACTGACTGAGATGGGCGAATATGACCTCGCGGCCAGTCTCTGGGAGGCGATCCGTGGTGAACCCCTGGAGCCGTATGTGCTGGTCAGGCTCGCACCTAGCCTGCAAGAGGCGGGCCTCGTCGAAGATGCCAGACAAGCGCTAGCAGATGTACCCGATGACTACTGGGATGATGGGTCGGTGCTCGGCGCTCGCTATCGGATGGCAGTAAACGCTGGCGACTACGGAGACGCCTTGACGATTTACGAACAGCTCAGAGACAACGGCCTGTCAACAGACCCCGTCTTGAGAATTCGCGCCGAGCTCGCGCTGCACGACTGGACGCTACCCTGGCAATGGCGAGACATTTTGGGCCTGCTGGTCATTGGCGGTGTGCTGCTGATTATCCTGATCTTCGCGATGGCGACAACTGGCGTCGTGCACTATCGTGGGCTCGTGCGGCGCTTGCAAGGCAAAGCACCAGGCTGGCCCGCGCCGCCGTGGCGACTCGGCCATCTGATCTACGCGCTGTCGGTCCTCGCGATCGCGGCGGTCAGCGCGTTATACATCGCGGGCTACGAGTATCTGTTCGAAACCGTCGACACCAACCTGATTACACCGAGTCTCGGTATGAGCCAGATTCTCGTGGTACAGATCTGGTTGGAGGCCTTCCTGACCCTACCGCTGCTGGTGAGTCGTCACGCTCGACGCATGCTGTTCAGCCCGGGGTTCCGATATCTTCGCTGGTTCGGGCTAGCCTTACTGACGGCGTTCGGATTGCGTGTGTTGTTTGGACTGCCAGTCATCTTTTTTCCTGATGCTTTTGCCAGCGCGCAGATTGGCACGACCTCCGAGGCGATCGCTGCCGCTTATCGCAGCTATGGGTTTTGGCCAATATTGTTACTCGTCGCGTTCGTCGTGCCAGTCGTTGAAGAAGTCCTGTTTCGCGGCGTGATGCTGACGAGCATCGGCGGACAAATCTCCTTTGCATGGGCCAACCTGTTGCAGTCGCTGTTGTTTGCCGCGATGCATGACAGCCTGCTGCTGGTACCGTGGTACGTTGCGTTTGGGCTGATCGCCGGTTGGCTGACACGCCGCTCCGGCAGCCTGCTGCCCGCTATCCTGACGCATATGCTGTTCAATGGCGCGGCGTTCGCCGCCATCGTACTGAGCGCATAATCCAACCACTCTGGTCGCGTGTCGGCTCGGAAGCACGGCACCCCAACGACTGCGTCCTCGAGATATACGGCGCAAGTGACTGTCTTTTGTCGCTTGTCATAATCCGGTAACTCGCCAGTCATTTCAACGTCACCCGTTGTTCACAAAAGCGCTCTAGCCTCCGTCATCGCTGCCAACGCCTTGGGGGACTAACGCATGCGAAAGAGCGACGCAACCGCGTCCCCGCCTGGCCTGACAGCGTCTCATCGTAAATAACCAACGTAACCACGACAGGGGAACTTCCTATGGATGATGTGAACGTACGTAGTGTGGACACCGGAGACGTACGCGTCGATCTCGACGAGTCTTCCGAAGACATCGCAACCAACCCGACCGAGTCTCGGCAATTCGCTGACATCGCAGCCGCAAGACTGTCCCGACGCACGATTGTGCAGGGCTCACTGGCGGCTGCCGCAACCGGTTTTCTAGCGCCGCAAGCGGCCCACGCGGGCGGGTACGATAGTGGCCGCGGTAGCAGCGGATCATTGTGTGGCTTTGAGCCGTTGACGACAGAAGCGGCGGTCGCTGGCGAAGGTCGCATGGTCACGATTTCGCCGGACTATGAATACGACGTACTGATTCCCTGGGGCACGCCGATCGACCCCACCTGTCACATTGCACCGTATGAGGGCGATCCCAATACGCGCCCAACCGCCGAAGAACAGGAACAGATGATCGGAATCGGCCACGACGGCATGTGGTTCTTCCCACGCAATCTGCGCCGCGTGTTGCGCTACGAAATGTATCTAGGCGGTGAACTCGACCCACTACGTCGCAGCAACCTGCTGAACAGTCGTGCCGGCTTCCTGTGCGTGAATCACGAGTTTGGTCGCAACAGCCATGTGCTGGGCAAAGACTTCCCGGAAACGCTGGAAGACGTTCGGCTCTCGCAAGCGGCCCACGGTGTCTCGGTTGTGCTGGTACGCCGCAAAGGCGGTCGCCGTAATGGCAAGTGGGATATCGCACCATCACGGAAGAACCGTCGTATCACGGTCAATACGCCGATGAAATTCTCAGGCCCGGTGGCGCACAGCCCGCTGCTGAGCAATGCGGCCAACAACTCGCCACTCGGCACCGTCAACAACTGTGGTTCGGGTGCGACGCCGTGGGGCACCTACATTACCTGCGAAGAAAACTTCAACGGATACTTCGGCTCGACGACGCCCGAATTCGGCGGCACCGATTCGCTGGCCGATCAGGCACTCGCCCGCTACGGCTTCAGCGAAAATGGTTTTGGTTACGGCTGGCATCTGTTCGATGAGCGCTTCGATATCTCAAACCCGCACTACGAGAATGAACGCAATCGCTTCGGCTGGTGTGTTGAAATCGATCCTTTCCGCCCGAACAGAAAACCCGTTAAGCGCACCGCCATGGGACGCTTCAAGCACGAAGCGGTGGCGTTTAAGGAATTGCCGGACGGCCGCATTGCAGCTTACATGGGCGATGACCAGCGCGGCGACTACTGCTACAAGTATGAATCCAATGAGCCATGGCGCGCCTGCATCGCCGCCGGCATCAGCCCGCTGGATGACGGCAAGCTGTATGTCGCACGCTTCGATGAAGGTGACGCCGCCAGCGATGGCAAGGGTACCGGTGAATGGATCGAATTGACCTGCCGCGAGCCATTGATCGCTGCAGCCGGCCTTGATACGCAGGACAAAGTGTTGACCTACGCAAGACTGGCCGCCGATGCTGTCGGCGCAACGCCGATGGATCGCCCGGAATGGACCACGATCGGCACCGACGGTGAGGTGTACTGGACGCTGACGAACAACACGGCCAAGGACAATGGCGAAGGTATGGTGAGCGAGGTCAATCCGATCTTCGAAAATAGTGATGGCTATATCATCAGCACAACGGATACCTGCTCGACCGAGTTCGAATGGAACATGTTCTTGATCTCACGGAACACACGGGGCGAAAACCCCGGCGACGATTCGAACGATGTCGGCTACGCCGCGTACGCAGCGCCGGCCGACGGCGGCGCCAATACGTTCACCGATCCGGATGCCGCATGGGCAGACCCCTTTGGACGCTTGTTTATCGGTACGGACGGCGGTCAACCGGATGGTCTGCAGGATCAGATGGTCGTTATCGATACCCAAACCGGCGAATACAAACGCCTGTTGATGGGCGTGAACTCGGACGAGATCACCGGTGCGACAACGACGCCGGATTATCAGACGCTGTTTACCAATACGCAGCACCCCGGCAATGGCAACCCGGAAAGCACCAACTTCCCGGCACCGTTTGATGGCGTGACCATTCCGCGCGACTGCACGATCGTCGTGCGCCGCAAGGATCGCGGCATCATCGGCTCCTAGAAAGCGCCGAAGCCAGAATGAGAAAGGGCCCTGCGGGGCCCTTTTTCGTTGCGAGATCAAACGATGGTGTTATGACGCTTAGCGCTCAGTGGGTTTAGCCGCCTCTGCAATAGCCTTCACAGCGAACAAGTCGAGATTGCGTTGATTGCTCATTGGCCGCGACTCGTTCACCGCAAAACGGGCAAGCACAGCGCCCACGAGCGGCACCGACCAGATCAGCACATACAACGCGACACGCAACATTGGACGATGCGGGAATGACCTGGACACCCGTACGACCGCAAGCAGGTTGACGCAACCAATAGACAGCAGTGTCGGTACCCAAACGTCCATGGTGTAACCGTAGCATAGTTTCATGATGTGGCCCGTTTCGGACACCATCGTTGTAACATTACTCGCACCGCACGGTTCTACTGTTGGACAACCGTCACATTCGGAGCGCCACGATGACCACTGCCTACCGTCTCCCCGGACTCACCGCCGCACTCGCACTCGGCGCTTGTCTGTTGTTGACCGCCTGCCCGGGCAATGCACAAACAGAGGCCGACGACTCACTGACCGAGTCAGCCGAAATCTCCATGACCGTTGACCGAATCGAGTCGATCGTGGCCCGTCTGGATGACAACTATCAGCGTAATGAAAACAGCATTGCGTTCAATTTCGCCGACCGTGATGTCTTGATCATTGCCGACCCTGGCGCCGACCGCATGCGGGTGATGACGCCAGTCAATACCGCCGACGCCCTCGATCCAGAGGAGCTCTATCGTCTATTACAAGCTAACTTCGACTCGGCGCTGGACGCACGCTACGCGATCGCGAATGACATGCTGTGGAGCACCTTCATCCACCCACTCGCGACACTCAGTGACGAGGAGCTGCTGTCGGGCATTGGTCAAACGCTGAATGTCGCCGATACCTTTGGCACGACGTATTCCTCCGGTGCGATGGTGTTTGGCGGTGGCGACTCGAATGAGTTACAGCGTCGCGCGCTGATCGATGAACTACAAAAACGCGGCCGCGAGACGACTTAATCGCTAGCCTCGGCGTGATGTTGTGTTTCGAGTTGCATTAGTCGATCCTTCAGCGCCTGATACTTCCATATCTCCATTTCTGGATGCGTGTCATCGGGAAGCAGTAACAGTGTCGGCACTTCGAAGACCCGCGCGGTCTTTAGTGCTTCGAACCGTTGCCTAATGCGTTGGTTACTCGCTGTTTGATCACAGCCCGCCACATCGATCGCTCGTGCATTGACGACGAACCGAACTGTCTCAACCGCCGTCGATGTGTAGAGACCCTCTGCGTTAACGTCTGCGAGGTGCACCCAGTCCTTCCAGTTTGTGGTGAGTGGACGCTTGGTGTCGACGTTGGGCCCAGCAAGATGGCGTGCTGCATAGCCAAAATCAGCGATCAATGACACCGCATCCGCGCCTGTCTCGACATTCGCACACTCCATCGTCAACGATGCGAGATGCGCCGCTTGCTGCGCCGACTTGTACAATGACTTCGGCTCCAAAGTCACCGCCCGCGTCATCTCAATGAAACGCGCATTGAGCTCAGAAGACGTCATGAGATTGAGCAAATCTTGCTTATGTTGTGCGGCTAGCGTGACGCAGTGACCGCAGCCGGCAGACAACACCAATAGTGCCGGTCGCCCGGCAGCATCGTCGGTAAATGGCAGGCCGTGCGTGTCATACAGAAGTTTGACCGTTTCCGCTGTCGGCGGTTCGGGTCGCTGCTGCGCCGAGACGGTCGCTGTCATCAACGTTAGTACACCGACTAAAATACCGTATCTCATCGTCGCAATCTCCATGCCCCGTGCGACGAGCATAACGCAAATCACTATCGGTTTTGTTCGCGATCAGCGACCAGGAACGTCCGAATCGCGCGCAAATACGCCGCTGGCTGGTCCCACCACAGCACGTGCCCTGCTGCTGGTATGAACTGGTAGCGCGCGTTCGGAAACAGATCGACGTATTCGGCCATGCCGGCATAAGGCAGGAAGTCGCACTGACCGTGCAACACCAACACCGGCATCGGCGCGACACGCATCTTGTCCCGATGGTCGTCGAAGTCATCGGGGAAAAAGTTGGCGCCGGTGCGGCTGTATGCGCCACCGCCGCCCTCCTCAGGCTGCACATTGTCGGGATCACACACCATGTAGCGTGTGAAACCGCTCGCCATGGTATTCAGCGCCGCATCCACTTCGATGTCCGGCGCAAAACGCACGTTGAATAACTGCGCTATCGCGATCGACGCGATCGCCCGTAGCGGCAGTTGGCCAATACCGGTCGCCTCAGCATAGCCATCGGCCACATCGATGAAATTCAATGCGGCCGGCGTGGCGAAGCGTTGCTCGTTCAACCAGCGCCCATCGTCGGTGAATTGCATAGGCTCGATGATCGCCGGGGCGCTAAGCACCAAACGCGCGACCCGATCAGGATTGGCGGATGCAAAGTGCACAGCGATCAAACCGCCGGCCGAATGCCCGATCACATGCACCTGCTTCGCACCGATCTGCTCAGCCACGATTTCTTTCAAATCGGCCACATGCGCCGCGAACGACGTGACCTTGGGCGGTGAACGTCTGTCCGATAGGCCGGTACCGCTTTGGTCATAGAGATAGACATCGAAACCGTCATCGGCGAGACCACGCAATGTCTCGATGATGCTGGAGTGGATATAACCACCCGGGCCACCATGCAGATAAATCACGGGACTCGCTTCGGGTTGATTACTCTCGATCACGGTGTACGCGATTCGGTAACCACCCGCCATTTCCCAATACTGGGTCGACGCGCGCGGCTGAATCGGCGCGATCGTCGGCGTGATGGGTTTGAATAACGCGATCAGCAGTGCCGCGAGCGCAAAAAGGATCAAGAGCATCAAGCCCTTTCGAATGCGTTGAGCCATAAGGTCTGCTCCGTGCCGGTTGGTTCATTGATGCCGGTCGCGCTTATTTGGATGCAAACGCGTTGCTTGTCGCTGTCATGGCAATGGCGGTACGCTCCCCACATGCAACGAAGACACTTTTTGGCTGGCTCACTGGCCGCTCTCGGCAGCTTGCCGCTGACGGCCCGACTGAATGCGAAACTGAAGCTCCCTAGCACGCCGTTTGCGCTCGGCGTTGCGTCAGGCGACGTCACAGCGACATCGGCAGTCTTGTGGACCCGCCTCGCGCCTCGACCAGAACGCGCGGACGGTGGTATGCCGGCGCAGGCGATACCGGTCCGCTGGACGCTCGCCAGAGACTCTGAGTTTCAAGACGTTGCGCGCTATGGTGTCGCCATCGCGCAGCCGGCACTGGCCCATTCGGTGCATGTGGAACTGGAAGGTCTCGAGCCGGATCAGTCGTATTGGTATCGATTTGAAGCGGCCGGTTTCGGCTCCACGCACGGGCGCACGCGAACCTTGCCCGAGGGCGCAAGAGATCAAGCCCGATTCGTCACCGCGTCCTGCCAGAATTTCACGCACGGGCTGTTCGTTGCCTATGATTCGATCGTGGCCGACGCGCCTGATTTCGTGGTCCATCTCGGCGACTACATTTATGACGTCGCCTACGGCGCAACGTTTCGTCGTCACGAAACCGATGAGCAACCGAAAACGCTTGAAGCCTATCGGCGCCGACACGCGCATTACAAAACCGATGCATCGCTGCAGCGTGCACATGCGGCTCTGCCGTTCTACTGCATGATCGACAATCACGACGCCATCGAATTCAACGATCCAGCGCTGGCCACACAACGCGCGGCGGCCTACCAGGCGTGGTATGAACACATGCCGGTGCGCGGCTTTTCGATGGCCCGCCCGAACGTGTTTGACCTCAAACGCACGATTGCAATCGGTGACCTCGCGCAGATCACACTGCTCGATAGCCGCCAGTTCCGTGATGAACGCACGCCCTGCGATACACCGTTCGACGCAGGTTACGGCTTCGGAAACTACCGCACCCGATGTGATGCCGTTTTTGCTGAGACGCGCAGTATGCTCGGTCAAGAACAGGAACGCTGGGCAGAGACGCAGGTACGTCGCAATCCGGCACACTGGAATGTGCTGGCCTCGCCTGGCCCGTTGCTGCCTTTTTCTTACCGAGCAAATGGTGAAGATCGGCGCTATATCGGCGCGTGGGATGCCTACCCGAAGAATCGTGAGCGGCTCGTTGCGGCAATGCTGTCGGCCGAAGTCGGCCATCCACTGGTGCTGAGCGGCGATGTCCACTCGTTCTGGGCGGTCGACGGTGCGAAGACACCGATGAGCGATGAGCATTTTCCGCTCGTCGAATTGGTCACATCGGGCATCAGCGCGAATTGGCCGCCGCCGCTCGCCGATATCGTGACGGAGAATCTCGCAGCTAATCCGCAGGTGCAGTTTTACGACCCGCACAACCGTGGCTACCTGCTGCATGACATCAATCACGAACGCTGGACGACACGCGCACGTGGCGTGGGCGATGCCGATCAGGCAGATGCTGCCGCGGTGGACGTCGTGCGATGCGAGATCACGCACGGTAAATCTGGCGTTGCGTTGACCGCTTAGGTTTGATGACTCGACTGCTCAGCTCACCTTGGTTGGCCAGCGATCTACTTTCTTCGCTCGGAGAGACTCGCTCATAAAGTAGCTCCCTGACCTTCCTGAAGTGTGCGAGGGTGCGGGCCATGGGCCGGCGAATTATTTTTCTCACTCGAAAAGACTCGTTCGAAAAACAACTCCCCGTCTCGGGCAGGTTCGCGCCGACGTGATCGGCAACAGGGATTGTTTTGAGAGCGAGTGGTTTCGAGCGAGCAAAACAGAGGCCTGTTGCGTCATGCCGCTGCTCAGCTCGTCATCAGAGAAAACACCGCCATCGCAATGAACACCATTGCCCAGATTACAAAGGCCATCAGGGCAGCGATCAGCGCCGCGCTGATGATCATGACGACAACGCTTTGTCGTCGCGCAGAACGCGGACGCTGGCACCATTGTTCGATCAGCTTGAGGTTGCGCAGATTGGCCTTGTAACCCATATCGAAGACATCGCCGACCAACGGTATCGTGCCAATGGCTGCCTCAATCGCGACGTTTGCACACATCCGCAATAGTGTGAAACCACCAACGCCCAGTCGTGCACCCGCCAGAACGATGTAGAGCGATAGCATCAACCCGGCCGCATCGCCGAGGCCAGGCACCAGCCCCAGAATCGCATCCCAACCGATACGATAACCGCCCGGCAAACGAATAGAGGCATCAAGAAATACGGCGAGCTTCTTGAGATGCGGTGGCACCGGCTGCGTGCCATCAGCGAGCACACTCAGACTCGCTGGATCCGCCTCCGATGCCAAAGGCCCGATCTGTTTGTTATCGCTCATAGCAAAAGTATTGCCGATTCACGCGCCCCCGTCGATCAGCGTCTGCGCTACACTGCGTCGATACAAGCGCGGAGCGAAAACATGATCATAGTCTGGGGTAGCGTACCCACCACAAGCGCCAATCGTGACCAGCTGCTGGCGGCGTGTCACACCCACGTAGCGCGGTCTCGCGAGGAGCCAGGCTGCATCGAACATGGCGCGTATATCGATAGCGAAGATGCCAACCGGATCGTCTTTTTTGAGCGCTGGACCGATGCCGCTGCGCTGCAGGCCCATTTCGCCGTGCCAGGTTCGCAGCAGTTTGTGCAAACGCTGCGCGAACTGGCCGCGGCAGAGCCGGAAATGCACATTTACACCGCCAGCGAGGGTATGGCGTAGATGTCGACGGCCGATGTTCGCGCCATCGCGCGCAATCCGTATCTGCACAATGCGAGGCTTCTGCTGGCGACTGCCGCCGCCTACAGCATGTCGACCTTATTCAGCGCGATGAAGCCCGTGTTGCTGACACGCTTCGTCGAGCAGCATGGTTGGTCAGATGCGCTGGCGGGACTTGCCGTCGCCATGCCGTTTGTCGGTATTGCCGCGGCGGCCTTGATTGTGACGCCGTTGGTCAAGCGCTTCACGCTGCGTGCACTGGCATTGATGCTGGGTGGCACACTGGTGGTCGCGGAATTGATCAGCATGGAAGTGCATTCACAACCGGGCCTGTTGCTCGGGCTGCAACTGCTGGCCGGCGTTTGTGTCGGCGTGCTGATGGGCGCAAGCTCACGCCTGGTTGCGACTACCGAGACTCCCGGGCCTTTATTCGGTGCTGCCGACATGGTCGGCGTGCTGCTGATGTCGACGATGATCGCGACGGTCGGCGCGGCAGTCGGACAGTTCGGGTTGTCTGGCGGCTACGGCGTCGCGATGGCGATCGCCGTGCTGTTTACGTTGTTGATGTTACCGTTCCAGGAAACGGGCCGCGCCGATAGCGCGGCTGGCGATCAAGATCCGTTATCGATCACGCGTGAAGCGCTGGCCGTCGTCGCGATGGCTGTGGTCTTCGTCACCAGCTCCGGGTTTGGATTTACCTACATGTTCACGGTCGCGCAGGGACTCGGCATGAATTACGCGGAGGCCGGCCGAGGCATCGGCATCCTGTTGCTCATTTCCGCTAGCGCCTGTCTTGCCGGTGGCTGGGTCAGTGCACGCGTCGGCCCGCGTCGACCATTGGCCATCGCGTTTATCATCTGTGCGCTCGGTTGGTACGGCGCTATCCATGCCACGAGCGCAACCATGTTTTACACCTGTCTCGTGCCGGCCGTCTTCGCGCTGCAGTTTAATTTCCCGATACTGCTCGATCTGGCCGGCTCGCTGGACAAGGCAGGCCGCTGGGGCGCGATCGCAGCACCACTGCAAACCAGTGGCTTCGCCTGGGCCGCGATCCTGGCCGGGCTCATCGTTGGCCGTTACGGCGTCACCGCTATTCCGCTAGCGACCGCTGTGGGTATGGTTATCTGCTTGTTTTTATTACTATTGAGTCGCCCGGCACGCCGATTTTGACCAGTATCGGCAGATAGTCGACATAAGCACGGGAAATACTGTCAGACCCGCAAGCGCTGATATAATGGGGAACTCTGGACAGGCTGGCCTCTCGCTGGCCCGGCAGCCGATGGCTTAATGCGGAAGCTGTCACTCACCACAATTCGTCGGGGCGATTATGAGTTTATATACGGACTATCTTGCGGATATCGAAAAGCGCAAAGAACAAGGCTTGCACGCCAAGCCGATCGAAGACGCGGCATTGGTCGCCGAACTGATCGAGCAGATCAAGGATCTGGACCACGCGCATCGCGCTGACTCGCTCAAGTTTTTTGTTTACAACGCGCTGCCGGGCACGACGAGTGCTGCCGGCGTCAAAGCGAAGTTTCTGAAAGACATTATTCTGGGCAACGCGACCGTCGAGGAAATCTCGACCGACTTCGCGTTAGAGCTGTTATCGCATATGAAAGGCGGGCCATCGGTTGAAGTCTTGCTGGATCTGGCGCTCGGCGACGATACCAGCATCGTGCAGCAAGCCGCCCGCGTCTTGAAAACGCAGGTCTTCTTATACGAAGCGGATACGGATCGTCTCGAAGCTGCGCACAAAGCGGGCAATGATATCGCCACGGATATTCTACAAAGCTATGCGCAGGCAGAGTTTTTCACCAAGCTGCCTGACGTAGATGAGTCGGTGCAGGTCGTCACCTATGTTGCTGCTACTGGCGACGTCTCTACCGATTTGCTCTCGCCTGGCAATCAGGCGCATTCGCGCTCTGACCGTGAGCTGCATGGCAAATGCCTGATCAGCCCGGCAGCACAAGCCGAGATTCAGGCACTACAAGCGGAACACCCCGACAAGCAAGTGATGCTGGTCGCGGACAAGGGCACGATGGGCGTTGGCTCATCACGTATGTCAGGCGTCAACAATGTCGCGCTCTGGACAGGCAAACAAGCGAGTCCATATGTGCCGTTCATCAACATCGCACCGATTGTCGGCGGCACTAACGGCATTTCCCCGATCTTCCTGACCACTGTCGGCGTCACCGGCGGTATCGGCCTCGATCTGAAAAACTGGGTTAAGAGAACTGACGCCAATGGCGACACGGTATTGGACGACGATGGCGAGCCGGTCCTGGAGCAGGTCTATTCGATCGACACCGGCACGGTGCTAACCATCAGCCTGAAGGACAAGACGCTGTATGACGACAGCGGCAGCAACGCGCTGTGCGATATTTCGTCCGCGCTGACGCCGCAAAAACTCGAGTTTATTCGGGCCGGTGGTTCGTATGCCGTGGTATTTGGCAAGAAGCTGCAGACCCTCGCCGCCGGCGTGCTCGGCATCGACGTGCCGCCCGTTTATGCGCCGTCGAAAGAAATCTCACATGACGGTCAGGGGCTGACCGCAGTTGAGAAGATCTTCAATCGCAACGCGGTTGGCACGACACCGGGCAAGCGTCTGCACGCGGGCTCGGACGTACGGGTCAAAGTCAACATCGTCGGCTCACAGGATACAACCGGCCTGATGACATCGCAGGAGCTCGAGATGATGGCGGCGACCGTGATCTCACCGACCGTCGACGGGGCTTACCAGTCTGGCTGTCACACGGCATCGGTCTGGGACCTGAAAGCGCAGAAAAACATTCCGAAGTTGATGAGCTTCATGAACAAGTTCGGTCTGATCACCGCGCGCGACCCTGAAGACAAATATCACCCGATGACCGACGTCATCCACAAGGTGTTGAATGACATCACCGTCGACGACCGGGCGGTCATCATCGGTGGCGACTCGCATACGCGTATGTCGAAGGGTGTGGCGTTTGGCGCGGACAGTGGCACCGTCGCATTGGCGCTTGCGACCGGCGAAGCGACGATGCCGATCCCCGAGTCCGTCAAGGTCACCTTCAAGGGCACGCTGAAAGACCACATGGACTTCCGCGATGTGGTGCACGCGACGCAGGCGCAAATGTTGAAGGAATTCGGCGACAACATCTTCCAGGGCCGCATCATTGAGGTACACATTGGTACGCTGCTCGCCGACCAGGCGTTCACGTTCACCGACTGGACAGCCGAGATGAAAGCCAAGGCGTCGATCTGTATCTCCGAAGATGAAACACTGATCGAATCCCTGGAGATCGCGAAAAGCCGTATCAAGATTATGATCGACAAGGGTATGGATAACGACAAACAGGTACTACAAGGCCTGATCGACATCGCGGAGCAGCGCATCACCGGCATTCGCTCCGGCGAAACGCCGGCGCTGAAGCCGGATGCCGATGCCAAGTATTTGGCGGAGTTCGTTGTCGACCTCGATCAAATCGTCGAGCCGATGATCGCCGACCCGGATGTGAACAACGACGACGAATCCAAGCGCTACACGCATGACACGATTCGTCCGATCTCGTATTACGAGGGCACCAAAAAGGTCGACCTTGGTTTCGTCGGTTCGTGCATGGTGCACAAGGGTGACATGAAGATCATCTCGCAGATGCTGAAGAACTTAGAAGCGCAGGACGGCAAAATCGAATTCAAGGCGCCGCTGGTCGTCGCGCCGCCCACCTACAACATCGTTGACGAGCTCAAGGAAGAAGGCGATTGGGAAGTACTGCAGAAGTACGCGGGCTTCGAGTTCGACGACGGGGCACCGAAAAACACGGCACGTACCCAATACGACAACATGATGTACCTCGAACGTCCCGGCTGTAATCTCTGCATGGGCAACCAGGAGAAAGCCGAAAAAGGCGATACCGTCATGGCGACGTCAACGCGTTTGTTCCAGGGTCGTGTTGTCGAAGACTCCGACGAGAAGAAAGGCGAGTCGCTGCTGGCGTCAACGCCGGTCGTTGTGCTGTCGACGATTCTCGGTAGAACGCCAGAGCTCGACGAATACGTGGCAGCGGTCAAAGGTATTAACCTGACCAAGTACGCACCGCCAACACACTAGTTGTCCCGCCACGGAAAAACAGGCCGCACCGGTTCACACCTGTGCGGTCTTTTTTTCGGCTCGAACAAGCGATCTGCCCAATCTCTGTCAACCAAACCGTCAACCGTGCGTTGTACCTCTTAATACCGTGCGTTCGCGCACCTGAAGAGAGATTGAGACATGAAACACCTAGCTTATTGGCGGCAGACGTTATGTCTGACCGCCGTGCTGTTTGCGGGCTGCAGCGGCAACAGTTCAAATACGACAACGCCAGTTAGCAATAGCGGACCCAATGTCGGCACCGAAGCATCAGAAATCTTCCGCAACGCAACGTACAACATCGATGTGCAAACGGACGTAGTCTACGGCCAAGGTCAATCGCATGTCGGGTGGAACGCACCGAACCCCATCACCACCGACCTGTTACTCGATGTTTACACGCCGATGAACAACCAGACAGCACGCCCGGCCATGGTTTTCATCCATGGCGGTGGTTTCATCGGTGGCGATAAAGCGACGGAACCGCCGGTCGCGTTTGCCCGCTACTTCGCCGAACGCGGGTTTGTCAGTGTATCGATCAACTATCGGTTGCTCGGAGATTACGGCACGCTGCCTGATGCCTATGTCGGCGCCATCGATGCACTGCCATTGCTCAGCGATGCCGACAAGGATCAGCTCAAGGCTATGTATCCCGCAACACGCGACGCGAAAGCCGCGTTGCGCTGGCTGGTCGCCAATGCCGAAGCTTACGGCGTAGATCCTGACATGATCAGCGTAGTCGGCGGTTCGGCCGGGTCTTACATAGCGATCGCGCTAGGCGCAAGCGCGTTTGATGATTATGTCGGCGAGTTAAGCACGACCGTAGACCCAACACTCGCGAGCACCAATCTCGACCGGGACGTTATTGTTGGCGCTGTCGTCGATCACTGGGGCGGTCCGGCAACCGTGGATTTGCTGGAAACGGTCGACGGCGTGACTCGCTGGGCCATCGACGACGCGCCGATTAGCATTATCCATGGCACCGAGGATCTCACCGTGCCATATGATCGCGCCGAGGCATTAGTGGACATCTACAGTCAGACTGGTGCCTACTTCGAGCTGACCACGCTACAAGGCGCCGGTCACTCAGCGTGGAACGTGAATGTCGACGGACAGCCCCTCACAGCGCTCGGCTTCGACTTCGTTGCACGGATGCTCGCGATCGAGGTGCAGCCCTAGAAATCAACCGTCTTGATATTGTCGTCGCTGTTGCGGTCAACATATTTGTTGTACGGATCGATCCCGGCGTAGGTCGGTGGTTCTGCCGTCAATACGACGATCTCCTGCTCGCCAGAAGTAATCGGACGACGACGCATCTCGATCACGTCGTCCGTACCAAACCGAGACAACCCAGGGCGCGCGCTGAACAGGCCAATATCGATATCGTCCGCCAACGGCGCTGTAGTTTCACGCCCCTCGCCGTCCGCGTAAAACTTCTCCGCCGCGATCGTAATCGTCGTTTCCCACTGACCATCGTCGGTCTTACGCACAGCCGCGTCGGTCACCTTCAGATCGTAGACCGTGATCTTCTCCAAAAGATCAGTGACCAATTCTCGCTCGCTATCATCGCGCGCCAGCGATTTGAAGCCGCCGACCAGGTCGATGGACGACGCATACGGCTGGCTCTTGAATCGATAGCGATCGAGCAGTTCCGCCAACATCGCATTGACACGATCTTCGCCAAGTCGATCCTGCAGCAGATACATCACTACAGCGCCTTTGCGGTAGTGGATATAGCCCTGGTTTTCCACACGGTTCAGAGGCAACTCCTCGATCGCTTCGCTGCCGCGTGCATTTAGATAGCGGTCCAGCTCGTACTTCAGGAATCGACGAATCTTGTCTTCGCCGTAAATCGATTGCATGACCATCAACGCAGAATACTGCGCCATCGTCTCGACAAGCAGCGTGCCACCCTGCTGGTTGGAGCTGATCAACTGGTGCGCCCAATATTGGTGGCCGAATTCGTGCGCCGTCACATAAGTCACGTAATCGATGTCGTCAGGGTCCGTTAGGTCGGCGATGAACCCGAGTCGCTCCGAATACGGCACGGTTCCCGCGAATGCCTGCGCGAATCGAGCATACCCCGGAAATTCCAGAATGCGCGCGTAGTCGAACTGATACGGACCGAAGTTAGCCTTGAAGTAGTCGAGTGAGGCGATAGCCGCATCGAGCATGACATCCACATTGAAGTCGTGTTTGTCGTAGTAGTAGACCTCGAAATCGACACCGTCTTTCTCGCGGGCCTCTACCGCATAGTCCGCGGACTGCACCGAGAAGAATGCGAGAATCGGCGACTCCGATACGAATCGCGTGACGCGACGGTCGCCCACCGTTTCATCCGAGACACGGCTACCCGGCGCGATCGGCACTTGATCTGCGCTGGTGCTGACGGTGATGTCTGACATCACCCAGTCCGCATCACCGACGTAGTTTTGCTGTCGCGCTGATTCATCTTCGAGCTTCGCCATACGCAACTCGGCCGGCAGGTCGTATTTACGACGCGTCGCGCGGTCTTGCAGCAGACCGTTGCGACTCATACCAAACTGTGGCGCATACTCGATGTTGTTCAGGAAGGTGCCATTGTGCACGAGCCGTGTGTCGTTACCGCGCGCGCGGAATCCGACCTGCTCGCGCACCGTCTCAAACGTTAATGTGCGGCGCTCGTTCGGTTGAAGCGGCGTTTCGAACCGATAGATCCGGTATTTGAACGCTTCGTCATTGCGTTCGAGCGTGGCACCCGGTAGCTCAACCGACTTCACCTGGACGACTTCATCCTCAAATCGAACGTGTAATTCCTCGACCGGCGCACCGGTGTCGTTAACCATTTCGATCTCGCCACTCGCCTCAAAGCGACGCAGCTCAGGATAAACATCGAGTTTGAGCGTGATCGCCGTCATCGACGGCTGCTTGATGTTCTCGTATTGCAGGTACTGCTTCTCGTAGTCTGCCAGTTGTTGCTCGCGGCTATCGCCGGTGACGTACTCATTCAGCACGTTGGTGTTGCGATAGATATAGACACCCGTCGCAACGAAGGCGGCCAGACACGCAAGCATCAAGCCGCCCGACGCGCTTCTTAACCGGCTGGGTAGCAGGCCAAGTGACGAGCGAATCGTGACGCCGGTACCGCGTCGCCACAGCCAGTGGGCCCCAATCGCCAACATGATGCTGAAGATCCCCCAGTACAATCGCACCCACCAGGCGCCGGCGCCACTGACGGCGGTGCCGTTGAAGTCCGACAACGGTACGTTGATACCCTGGCCGAACAGATACAGCGGATGATTCCAATCGATGATACTGAACGTAATCGTCGCGACGAGGTACAGCATCATCAGCGCCCAGCCGACATATTTATTCGGGCTCAAGGCTTGCACAAACACCGACAGGATACCCAGCGATGCAAACTCGACTGTCAGCGGTAGCACGTACCACGTTAGGAACTTGTCGAGCTCAAAATCCGTGTATCCCCGCAGCGTCTGCACCAGCATCGCGGCAACGACAGAAATCAACAGCGTGGCCAGCAATACACCGACGACGGCGAGCGCCTTCGGTACCATGAACGCCCAGTTCGGGATCGAGGTCGAGTCGATGAGCTCGTGCATTTTGCGCTCACGGTCGCGCCAGACGAGCTCACCGCCGTAGAAGATCGCGATGATGACCGGGAAGATGGTGAAGGAACCCTGCAGGATGCTGATGACATAGAACGTCATCGGATACGCCGGCGTGCCATAGAGCTCGCTGACGAAGAACAAAGCAGCGACAGAATTGAATAGACCGATCAACACCAGAATAAAAAATGCCGGACTACGGAACACCTGCGTCATCTCGAACTTGCAGCGTGCGACGAGGCGCACCCAGGCGGCCTTGTCTGGTGTGGCTGCCGGTAGCGTGTCGGTGAGCAACGGTACCTGACGTGCGAGCTTCTCGGCGGCACGCTCCTGCTTTTTCACCTGCCGCGCTGATAGACCTTTCTCGGCGAATTGGTATCGCGAATAGGCGAACGCGAGTGCCAATAAAGAGACACCCAACCAGATCAGACGGTTGACCAGCAAAATGCCATCGAACGGCGCCATCTGTGTATTGGATTCCGATGCGGTCCAGTAACGCGTTAGCAACTCATACGCGGCGCCGCCAAACGGCTCAGCGTAAGCGCTAAACGTCATCAGGTTGGGATCGAATTCGGTCAGCGCGCCAAAGATCAGATACAGCACGAGGAAGATAACGACGCCGATGTAGCTGCCCATCATCGTGCGCGTGATCGTCGCGACCGCAAAGAACAGAGAGGAAGTCAGGAATATGCCGGGTAACGCGAGCAGAAAATACGCGTTCGCGTAGTAGACCAGTTTGTTCGGCCCTAACGTTTCTGGATCGACCCATGGCATTAGCGAGCCGATCCAGATCGCAAGCGGCACGGCAAGGAAGGCGACTGCGGAAATCGCGAACGCGCCAGCGAAGCGGCCGATCAAGTAGTCGAACTTGCTGACACGCGTCGAACGCACCATCGGGCCGAAGCCGCTTTCGTCATCGCGCACGATGACGTTGGCGACGAAGGCCGTTGTCACAAACATGAAAAAGATCGTCAGGATGATCATCATCTCGGCAATCGCTGCCGGACTATTCGCATTGACGTTACCGCCATCGCCGATCTGGATGTTCGGCGATGAGACGGCACCGAATGTCAGCAGGAAAAACAGCGTGAAGACGACCCAAAAAACCGGGTTGCGAGCTTGATAGCGCAGCTCGAACGCAAAAACACTGGCAAACATATCGGTGGCTCAGGCTGCGGTTTGATCGATGTCGCGACGCAGATTGGCGAGTGTCGAGAAATAGACATCTTCAAGACCGCCGCTAGCCGCCGCAAAACCATCACCCGGATCGTTATCGCTCAGCACATTGATGATGGTCGAGCCTGCAATCAGACGCGTCGAAATGACATCGAAGCGCTCGCGATGATCCGCTAACGCCTCACGCGAAATGGTCTTGGACCATATGCGCCCACGCGTCTGATCGATCAGTTCGTGGGGCGCGCCCTCCAATTGCAATCGACCTTGGGCCAACACCGCCATGCGCGGACACAGATCCGCGACGTCATCGACAATGTGCGTCGACAGGATGATCACGACGTTCTCGCCAATCTCAGCCAATAGGTTCAAGAAACGGTTTCGCTCTTCCGGGTCGAGACCTGCGGTCGGCTCATCGACGATGATCAGCTCGGGGTTGCCGATTAGCGCCTGCGCGACACCAAACCGCTGTCGCATGCCACCCGAGAAACCAGCGATCGCCTTCTTGCGCACATCCCACAGGTTGACCTGATTGAGCAGCGTTTCGACGGTCGCCTTGCGATCTGCTTTTGATGCGATGCCCTTGAGCACCGCCATGTGATCGAGCATGTCGTACGCGTTGACCCGGGGGTACACACCGAAATCCTGCGGCAGATAGCCGAGTCGTTCACGTAACAACTCCGGTTGTTTCAGTACATCGATATCGCCAAAGGTGATTTGACCCTGCGTTGGCGTTTGCAGCGTGGCGATCGTGCGCATCAACGTCGATTTGCCCGCACCGTTGGGGCCGAGTAAGCCGAACATACCCTTCGGGATCGTGAGCGTGACGTCGGTCAGCGCCTGTGTGCCGTTCGGATAAACGTGTGTGACACCGGTGAGTTGCAGCATGATCGGGTTCCCCAAGACATTGTTATCGCGGCAGTTTGGCACACCGCTGCGCATCCGCAAAATATGCAGGGGTCACGAACTATTGGGAAAACAATGGCTTAAGAGGCGCGACTGGGCTTTAGAGATTTCAGCTTTTCATGCGGACTCATGCGCTTGGTCAAATAGCCCGACGCCACGTAATCCGTCCGAAAAAAATCACGGATGTCAGTGTTTTGTCTAGCGATCTCCGAATAAATCGCCAAGACCACCAAGCACCGAGCCCTCGCCCTTGCTGCTGCTTCCGAAGCCTGTGGCCTGAATCACGCGACCCGCCAAACGTGAGAATGGCAGGCTCTGCAGGTATACCGTACCGGTGCCTTTGAGCGTTGCGAGGAACAAGCCTTCACCGCCAAACACCATCGACTTCAATGAACCCGAGCGCTCGATGTCGTAATCGATGCCGGGCGTGAATGCTGCCAGACAACCAGTATCCACACGCAGGGTCTCGTTGCGCAGCTCGCGTTTGATGACTGTGCCGCCGATGTGCACGAACGCCAGACCATCGCCTTGCAAACGCTGCAGAATAAAACCTTCGCCGCCAAAGAAACCGGCACCCAACTTACGCTGCAAGGCAATGCCGACCTGCGTGCCATAGGCCGCGCACAGAAACGCGTCTTTCTGACAGATCAGTTCACCACCCATCTGCGCCATATCAATCGCCATGATCTTGCCGGGATACGGCGCTGCGAAGGCAACCCGTTTCTTGCCGTGTCCGCTGTTGGTGAAGTGCGTCATGAAGATCGACTCGCCCGTGAGCACACGCTTGCCGACGTTCAGCAGTGAATCCATCAAGCCGCCGGATGGCGTTGAGCCATCACCCATCTTGGTATCGAATGTGATGCCATCTTCCATGTAGTTCATGGCGCCCGCCTCGGCGATCACCACCTCTTGCGGATCGAGCTCGACCTCCACCACTTGCATATCGTCGCCGAAGATTTCGTAGTCAACCTGGTGGCACTGCATCGTTTGCTCCATTCGTGAATCGGGATGTCATCAATATACAACAATGGATATATTTCGGCGTTGCTTGGATTCGGCGGACACTGACCTTCAGAGATGATGAGATTGACGGTCTAGTTATCATCCAGAAGACCTGAGGCGTGACGACTATTTGGCGCTGGCGCTTCCTAAACTCAGCCGACCACAAATGTAATCGACGAAATCCTCCACCCTCGAGCAATCAAGCTCGTAAAGGCTATTGCCGTCAGCCCTATCAACGCCCTCAGCAATTTTCGCGAAGCCCAGGTCAGAAATTAGGCGCTCCCCGCGACGCGTGGCTGCTGTGACAACAACGCGTGTTACTCCTTCTGATCGCCGATAAGCGTTCAACTCACGCCCAATTTCGTAAAGCATTAGAATCGTCAACGCTCGATGCTTTTTCAGCAGTGCTATTGAGAAAAAGTGTACCGACTTTGATGGATTTGAGACGTCGTTTTTGGATCGAATGTCTTCTGGTGTGTAGTCGTCTTCTTTGATTTCCCCCGCCATGAATCGTGATAGCGTATCGGGCTTCAAAGGGAGAATTGAAAAATATCCGATCACGTCGCCACGATACATCAGACACCGAAACGTGCGAATGTTCTTTTCGGACCAAGCAGCAAATGTCTCAACAGGCAGCAGATCGCTAGAATCAAAAAAGCTTTTGTCCAACTCCCCAATCTGGCGAATCTCCGATCGACTCGCGTACTTGAAACTAGTTCGATGTATTTCCCTCAGATCCAGTTGCGATTGGCGTGCATGCTCACGCGCTTCAAAAAAACGGATCAAAGCAACCCAAAGAAGAACCCCGACACCAACAACCACAAGACCCCACAGTTGGCCGACTTGATAGGCGCCTATTGAAGCTCCGAGACAAGCGATAAAAACACTGCCTGTCTGCCTGATTGTAGATGCATTCATCGATATCTCCACCGCTTGCTATTGTGTAGAGGTTAGCCGACGAAGCAGCGAACTGAAAACCGAACGTCGACATGTTCGCCGTAGTGCGAACCAGCCACGCAGAAAATATGCTTGTATTCATGCGGTTGCGGTGCGATCACAGACTCATGGGACATTTGCAGTCCGGAATAACAAGCATGGTTGCCGTTGGGCTTATGCCACCATGCGAGGGTAGAGCATTTACAATATATTCAATCGTTTGGTCCTTATGGCTGCTCGGACTAGACTATGAACAGTGCACGAATCAACCCCGCGAAATATAGTGATGGTTAGCGACGGCGAATTGGGTAACCAACGGCGAAATCGGTCGTCCGCCCCTAATTCGGTATGTGGCAGCTTACCGTTGACACTACTGCTGGCACTGGCATGGATCACCGGCTGCGGCGTCTCTGGAAACCAAGTCGATTCAGACGCTCTGCCGATACCAGTTGCGGCAAACACCATGGAGTCGCCAATGCTGACCGTGTTGAGCACACGAACGCTCAAGGCGGACGGCGTATCATCCGGCAAGAGCGCGTATGACCTAATCCGAGCATTCGGCGGGTCGCGCTCCATTGAATCGCCGGACTTGTATTCGGTCAATCACCCCGGCGTCCCGCACATCTTCGAAGACACTGACGATGTGGTGGGTGATCATTTTGTGTTTGTCGTTCATCGTGACGAAGACAGAGACCGCGATCGGCAGAACATCACAGACCGCCAACGCAACGAGATCAAAACTTACAAAAGCTCAGAGCGGGCCGTCAAAGGCTTCGAGAATGAGACGCTCGTGTTCCGTTGGTTGTTTCGGATCAACGACAACATGACGATATCGCGCCGGTTCACCCACTTTTTCCAGCTGAAAGCGGTTGGCGGTGATGACAAACAACCGATGATCACTATCACCGGTGCCAAGCGGTCCGGCGAGGACGGCATCGAAGTGCGGCACAGCCCGTCGAGCGGCGGCACCGTGCTGCAGCGCACCGACTGGTCGGAGGTGACCGGTGAGTGGTTACAAGCCTATTGTCGTGCAACGTTCTCTGAAGGTGGCGCGCTACGGCTGATCGTGCGTCGAGTCAGCGATAACGCTGTCGTTTTTGATATCGATGCTACCAATTTGGATTTATGGCGCGGCGAATCACGAGAGCACTTCGTGCGCCCGAAATGGGGCATCTATCGCTCGATCCTACGTCCCGATGAACTCAGACCCGACGAAGAGGAGGTTCGGTTTGCCGACTTCTCGATCAGTAAGGTGGTGGTGAACTAATCGAGAGACCAATCCCTCCGAAGTGTTCACCGGTGCCGATTAGTAGAATTACTCGGGCAACGCCTCAACAAGGCCGCGAGAGGAAATCAGCGCGCAATCTCAACTACTGCGCAGTGACGAATACGCGTCGCGGATTGCACACTAAGCCACAATACGAAAAGAAGCTCTCCTCAATGTCTATTGCTTAGAACCCACTCCATCAACACAACCAAACAAGGAATGATGAATGCCCATCCAGACAGTTCCCCCCAATCGAATCCAAGCCTTGGGAACTCAGGGTCAAGCAAAAATAGCAACAACAAGTAGAAAACGTTGAACAGCAGATACACGAAATACTTTCGAATATTACTACCTGACATGTAAGCCTTGAAAAGGCTGTTTACCACCCACAGCGTTGATACTGCGATCGCCCACATGAACCACGAAATGGAAGCATGGAGGTCGACTGATATTGTTGAGGCAGAAAAAAGAAACAGAATCCATGAGACCACGGCACATGTATTCCCGACAGGATCATCCACTCTGAAGTTATGATCCTCGTCATCAATAAACATTTTAAATCGTAGCAAAACAAAGAAGCAGAAAAAGCCGATTTGAGGGGAGTGAGCAGGATCTGAGGGATTGGCCGCGATCTTACCCATTCCATTTATTGCAGTCAGGATCGTTGCGAATCCTACGACAGCATTTAAATCCATTTTCGTAAGATTTTTATTGGACACCAATTCTATCCGCGCTGTGGGAGATACCAAAATGATAACTCAGGCCGGTCTTGCTCAGTAGTCGCCCTCCGGCATCGGTGTTGCAAACTCACCATACGTTTCTAACGAATTGAAAAACGGATCGTTGGTGCCGTGATACACACCATTCGGTAACTGGTAGACCCGCTGATATTCCTGCGGCATGTAGATGGACTCGCCATCGCTGTTTAGCCATGGCTTTTGTTCGAGCATCGCATCTGCGGCGCGCGCCTGGCCACTGTCGCGCATGGCAGTGGTGTTGTTGTAGGTGTCCATTTGGATATCCAGAATATCACTGCCGGATTTGTCGACTTGCCAGTTGGAGCGGCTCTTCGCCGCTGCGCGTCGCGATGCCAACCAGGCTTGCTGTGCGGCACGACGACGCTTCCCTGCCTCGGCCATCAGGCGACTACGCTGCTGATACAACTGACCAACGCGTTGCAGGTACTGAGGGTTCGGGCTCATGCCCTCACCGACCATCTTCAGCAATGCTTCGTCCGCTTCACCACCCACTGTCGCAGTGGTTATCGTCCCCACGGCCATCGCGATCGTCGTGTAGCCACTCATGCCACCGTACATATCCATCGCCGGTTGATCGATAAACAGTACAGCCGGCAGCAGCAGCTCATTGACGGTGTGGCCATTCGCTTCATAACTCAGCCGCACCTCGACGACTTCCATGCGCGGCCGCTGGTTCGGCTGCAGGTTCATGTTGCCCATTGCGGCCAATAACTCCTGCGCCTGATCGGAACGCGGACGCATCGTTGTAATACGCGCGTTTGGCCGAATCGTCGGAATATACTGCTCAACAAACGACTGGATGTTGACGATGGGTCGGGCATCACAACCCGCGAGACCTTCCGAGGCACGATACGGCATGGCATCTAGCGACGAACCCCACCCCCAGACGCCGCCCGGGATGTACTCGACCCACTGCTTACCGTCGGGTGCTGTCGCCATGAAGTGCATTTTCATCGGCTCGGTATAACAGGTGGGGCGGCCGTACCACTGAACTCCGCCCTGCACCGCCCAGTCTTTGGGTAGCGTTACGGTGAATGCATCGAGTGGCTTCTCGAAGCCAAACTCATCGCGGATCGTATGAGTCTGGTTTTCGGCGACCGAGATGGTCGGCAGGACGGTGATGGTGGCGAGCGCTAGTGCGGCAACAAAAAGACGAGCGGACATAACGGATTTCCCCAAAATTGATTGGTCTTATCCGTATAGGCGTAATCCATATTCAGAGTGGATCAAAAGCGCCGTAGAAGTTTCAAGCTAAGGGTTCAACTCGTCGCTTTGAATGATATCTATTCGCCCAAGAATCTACGCTGCACTCAGTCAACATAGTGACACATGGATACAGCCTGAACGGCAACTTCCGGATCATAGGATACGCCTGGCGCAACAGCTAAACACCATCCGGTGAAATACTCTATCCCAAATAGAGGGATCGATAAGACAAACCCGCAAAGCCATATCACGGCACCCACGAGACCGATGGCAATGAAAACCAAGGTCTGCAATATGCCTTCTGCCGAATGTGACGGCATAGTGAGTAAATGCCCTACGTACATAACTAATTGACCGACGTAAAGAAATCCTGTTACCCCCAGTGCCCCGACAGCGAGGCTTGAAACGATTGAGCTGAACACAGTGACCACACCGTTGTCGACCTGCCGACTAGACGCCAATATGCGCTTGCCACTCCGAGTATAGTGGCCACCTTGCTCTGGGGCCGCCCGACCTGCTCCAGAAATACCGCTTTGCCCATGTGTCGCACCGTCCGTACCTGATGATGATCCGTCGTTGCGGTTGTCTGATCGTCGGACCTTTACGCGCCGTCCTCCGATACCGAAAATTCCGCCTCTCGTCTCATGGCTTGTCTGAGCGACTTCTTCTCCGCTGGCGTCTCGGCTTACACGCGTGTGATAGCTACCTATACCTGCGACACCACCTCGCTCCGCAACCGTAGATGTTTCTATCTCACTGTGATCGGAACTATCGTATGTAACTTGAACCTCTTCCGAGCCTATCCCTGCGATCCCTCCGCGCTCTTCTGTGGTTGTATAACTGACCTCGTTGCCAGATGTGTCGTACTCAACATCGACGCGTTCAGCACCGATACCGAGTATCCCTCCCCGCTCTTCAGATCGAATCTCGCCAACTTTGCTGCCATCTTCGTAGATGACTTGCTTTTCTTCACCTAGCCAGTTTGTCTCTGTCCTAATCTCTCTTTCTTTTGTCATGGATTCCTCCAAACTCTGAACTAGCGCGAAACGTTCCATTGTGAAGAAATAGGATTCGCATTTGAGCCTGCGATACAGTCATACAGCTAAGACAGTAACCCGGCTCGGGTGGTGTTCAAAAGTGTTTGATCTGAGAAGGTGCTTTCCTTTTTCTCTATTAGCGTTCTCGAAAGGGAGGATCAGTGGGGATCAACTCGATCGAAGATCACTCATTGCAATAGGATAAAAGGATAACTTAGGCATCTGCCTCTTAAAGCTCCATGCGTCCCCATTAACGTGAAGTTAGATCCTTGATACGTTAAGACGTAGCATGTACATTTTTTTGGCGGGCTTATGTTCACCGAGAATCTCAAGACATATCTTCTTGATTCCGATCGGGAAGCACCCGATTTGAGACCTTTTTCAAGTCAGCGAGAGTCGGCCTGGTTTTACCATGCTCATGTATCGAAACGATTCGTTTAATGAGAGCAGCGAGTTCTTTCAACTCCGACTCTGTTGCTGAGCTGTATGTATACAACTCCATGAAGCTCCATAGTAGATCCTGTAGGTAGAAGGATTCCTTCGGAAGAGAATGAATGTATTCTTCCAGCTCTTTCCGCCAACTGTCCGGCCTTAGTGAGGAAATTATGAGAGCAAACAAATGCCTCCTAAGCGCATTAGTTTGGCTACGCAAAGCTCGAAACAAGAGTGGCCCAATCTTCTTCGATGAAAGATCGCCGGAAAATGACTTAACCACGTTATATGGAATAGCGGTCAACACTCGCAGGAGGAGCTGGTCATCAGTCTTATCAAAAGAGCTAGATAGAATCCATGACTGACCGTCGTAACTCGCATATCCCTTATTTGCAAGGCTAGGCGCGATCAGGAAAATTGTAACCGCCCAGAGATTTAGACCGCGAGCAATTTGAGACATTAGTTCTTTCTTAATATCTGGGTCTACATAGTCGCTATTTCTCAATGCGCGCGAAGCCGCCATTATGTCGCTTTTCAGTCGCAACATTCTTTGGCCCTCAATCAGTTCTCTAACAATGACCCGTTGATCATATGGCGCTAAGGGGTTGTAGCCCATATCTGCAACTCGATCTCTTTCCTTTTCATCTGTCTCGGGCCCAGTGAGGACTGCGGCGCTTAAACCTTTCAAAGACTCTATGGTCGGGTCCCACGCGAGTCCTGCAAAAAGATCAGCCTCTTCATCAATATTTATCTCGGTAGCTATCTCCCCTATGCTCTTCTCGAGGTTACCTTTCAAGACCTTAAGGACGTCGGCTCTACTTCTATCAATACCAGTATAAAATTCAATAATTTCAGGCAGACACTTTTCATTAATTATGTAGTCTCGAAAGCTCTGGTCAACATGCATACGCTGAGCGGCGAAATAGTATATCCAATATGCTGATCGAAACTTAAACTCGCCATCAACTTCAACGACGATGTTGTTTTCGTAGAGCACATCAAAAAGAACATGTACATCTAGACTAATCAAACGCTCTTCGCAAAAGCTATTAACCTCATTTAGGAAGGACTCACGAGTGAATGCAAATTCACCAGAACGCATCATTCGGTCCGCCATGCTCCCCAAAACGAACTCACAGTCTTTGACATCGGGCCGGGCACTATAGGTCGGTATGCTGTTCAAGTCGAACAGCGACAAAAGTACCAGTTCCACTACCTTTGTGCGGTTCGCTGGGCTTTCGTCGAAGTACTTTTCCGCTACCCTTAGTAAGGTAAGGCAATTATGAGGGGTTCGGTGTGCATTCAAGACCTGCAGATCACGGCTTATCTTTTCCAGCAGCACATCATCATCAGCTAAGCAGATGGAGGAGTTATAATCCGCAACCAAATTCCGCATACAATTGCGAGAAAGAGCAACAAGGTGGCACTCTTCAAAATCTCTTGGAAGTTTGACTAAGTCTGGCTCAATTGCGAATGGAATCGAATCAACCCGGCGCATCACTATAATCGGCAAATCTTTATAGTTGTTACAAATAGTTCTAAGAAGTTTCGGCATACCCGCAGCGGCACTATTCCAAGAATCTACAACCAAACAATCAATCCCGTCCACGAGTCGGACGATGCGTCGAGTTTGTGCGACTACTTGTACGTCGACATGAACGGCGTGATCCACCCATGCGCGCATCCCGAAGACAGAGCAGCACCGCCGACCGAGGACGAG
>JBCCBP010000023.1:0-53988 GCA_039033995.1 Pseudomonadota bacterium
CGCTTCTTATCTCCCTATTTTTTCTCAGCATTTCTCGATTTTCCATCATTATCCCATCATTTTTATGGACAGCGGCGTATTGTTAGGTTATAAAACAAAAAAGGGAAAGCCGAAATCGACTTTCCCTCTATAGCTCTCATGAGTATGTGTGGAGACGTGGCAGAGTGGTTGATTGCAGCGGTCTTTAAAACCGAAGGGGTACCTTAACTACCCCCGTGGGTTCGAATCCCACCGTCTCCGAATTACTCGAATGGGTGAAACATTGACCAAAATGCCGCCAGTCTCTATCTGTGCGGCCAGCTCTTGGAGCCAGCCAGATGTCAAAATTAGAGGAAATGGTTGCGTTTGTCAAAGAACAAATTCAATTTCACAGCGAACGTGCGTCACACTTTGAAAAGAATAAATTCCGCCGAGAGAAGCACTTGGAAACCGCAAACAAATTCAATGAACTCAAGACCTTCATTGAATCTCCAGTGCCAATCAAGTATACGCATCCGGAGCAGCTTTCACTTGCGCTTTCGCCTAGCGACATCGTCGATCTGCCGGACGAACTTAAATCTGAACTAAGTATTGGAAAGACCGACGAAGAAGAGTTCACGATCGTCCGTATCCTCGAACACGCTGGCGGGATAATGTCCTTGGATCAAGTCTTAATCGGATTTTACCGGGAAACTGGCGTCGTTATGAAACGAGCCACAATGAATAATCGACTTAACCGAATGATGTCGAAAAACATGATATTCGGTGTGCCAGGTAAGAAAGGAGTCTATTCTCTGGCTCAGATTATAGAGGCTTGTTAGTTAAGTAAGAACATACTTGGCTGTGGCCCTTTTTGTGCCAAGCAAGCACTGACTTGCCCGCTTCAGACGGCATATACGTCGTGTAACCTTCTGATTTTAAAGCGCTAAGCGTCTCCTGCTCAGTTTCGTAATGCGTAGGTCCGCAGTTCGAATCTGCGCATCGGCACCATTTCTCTTTTCTCGGGTTGTCACATTCGGTCTCTACCGAACCAAACGCCAGTCATGGCGTCAGTTGGGCTGGTCGGCCGCCATCTCATCAAGAAGCATGCGCTGACACGCCCACAGATTGACCGGACACTGCACGGCGTCTGGAATTTCTTGTCGCAAAAAATACGCACGGGAGTACTCATCAGCAATCCTGCTGAGCATGAAGCCTTGTCGGTAGCCCGCAATCGGCCACAATGGGTCGTTACGATTCTGGTCCGCCCAGGCTTCGAAGAATCGTCGGGCTTCCTTTGTCGGTAAGTTCACATCGACGACACACTGGTATTGACCACAGGAGATGGTGTAGCGGTCTCTCGGGAGCTTCATGTTTTCGTGTCGAGCCAACGCCGACTCTATCTCTGCGATTGCCTGCGCTGCTTCGTCATCACTTAACGGGTATTCGTGGGTGACCATGTTATGCCAGGCATTTCCCAGCTTAAGGTACTCCCCGCGGTCAACAGCCGCTTGATAAGGCGCTTGCGCCTCAAGCATGCGCGCTCGCGCCAAGTGTTCGACATCGTCCGTTGTTGGTGTAGTCGGCGAAGGGCTCACCGAATGATCGTCGGCTACGTCATCGACTGGCGTGTCGGGCGCTTCCAATTTTCTAGGGTCAGTGTCGACTTCGGCAGTGGTGTGCGCGGTCGGTGTTGGTTCAAAATCGACTTTCGGGATGTTGACCGCACGATCAGTGGGCGATTGCTCCGAAGTGCTCGATTTGTTGGGTGTGGTCAGGGTTAGCACTGCCATCAAAGCCAAACCAATCAGCGCTGCAATCATCAAGATCCGCATAGCGAATCAGACCCAGTGTTAAGGGCTTGGTTCCACCGTGGCGGTCTCCAACCTCAACCCCACCGCCCAACGGCGTTGAAAGCCGGGCCAGTAATCCGGTTGTTGTTCTCCGGCCAGATTACCGCCCGCGGACTGACCAAATCCCAGTGGCCAGTCACCGTCAACGGCCCGCTCGGTTGGCACGTTCAAAAAGGCGGCGTGCGAATCATCGTCTTTCAGCAGACCATCGAAAAACGCAGTGACAAAATGCTGGTTGATGGCATTGATACGATCGGTGCGCCAGACCGGTTCGCCGAAATACTCGATCGTCTGAAACCGCTCAGAGAGGCGCGGTACATAGTCGTGCAGTGGATTGTTGGCGACGTTGTGACGCGCCATCTGATAAGTCAGCAGATAGCGCGGGCTGCCGGTTAGTCGTTCGAACAACCAGCGTATGCCGTCTTCATACATCGAGACATCGTCGAGATCACCGCCGATAAGCAACACCGGTGTATCGACGGCCGCCAGTGCTTCCGGCTGCCAGGCGCGCACACCTTGCTGCGCCCCCCACGGTGCCAGCAACACCGCTGCGTCCACACCCAGATCTTCATGTGCCAGTAGTTGATCGCGCGCAGGCGCCGGCAGGTTCAGTCGTTGCAAGCTTTCGCCGTTCTCGTCATAGGTGGCGCCTATCGTCGCCAGCGCGCCAAAGCCGCCCATCGAGTACCCGATCAGGCCAACGTGTTCGCGGTCGATCAGTGCTCGGAAGTTGATGGTGGCGTCAGTCTTGTCGCTGGTCATTGCCCGGATCACAGCGCGCTGGTCGTGCGCACGATGAATCACGACGTTCGGGAATGCGAACGGCCCGGCGTTGGGGTCGCTCGGTAAGTCGGCATGGTCGATCGCGACGACAACATACCCCTTGGACGCAAGGTTTTCCGTTAGGTTGGTGATAGACGTGGCCCATCCGCCAAAACCGTGTGAGACGATCACCAACGGGAATTGTTCGTCGCTGACGGGTGGCGCGTTCTCGTTGGCGATGCCGGGCAATGCGATGTCGACAACGCTGCCATCGAACAGCGGCAACTGCCGTTGGTAGTTGACGCCACGTGCGAGTGTGGACTGCAGCGCCGGATACCAAACGCGTACGCTTAGCGCGCGCGTCTCCTCGACGAAACGCTCGGCCGTCGGCGTTAGCCGAACGCTGGCGTCGATCTCGACAGTTTCCGTCGTGGTGCCCACCGCATAGGTGCCGAGTTTTGCGAGCGCCGGTGCATCCTGCATCGGTATGGATGGTGGCGCCAGCGTCGCATCAGGTTCCGCAACCTGGCTCGCTAGTGCTACCGGTGCGTCGCCACCGCAGCCCACCAAGAAAAGCGCCAGTCCACTGGCAATAAGAAAATGGTTCACTCGGTGCATAACAGACTCTCTCCGGCGATTCGTACCGCTGTGCATTAAGCCACGTTCGACGCCGAACTGCATCCCGAAAGCACGCGCGCTATGATGTCTCGGCAGGGGGCACGCGGAGCATTGGGCAACCGCGGTATCGAACAGGGGAGAGTAGTATGCAACTCGGTGCATTTTCGATCAGTCTAACGGTCAAGGATCTCGAGCAATCGATCGCGTTTTATCAGCAGCTGGGTTTCGATCACTATCACGGCGAAGCCGAACATGGGTTCGCGATTTTAAAGAATGGCGATCACATCATCGGTTTGTTTCAGGGCATGTTTGAGAAAAACATTCTGACGTTTAATCCGGGCTGGGATCAGTCCGCCAACGCGCTCGATAGCTTCGATGATGTGCGCGAGATTCAGAAGAAGCTGAAGGCGGCGGGCGTAAAGCTTATCCAGGAAACCGATCCGGATGGTAGCGGCCCCGCGAGCATCACGTTGGAAGATCCGGATGGTAATCCGATCCTGATCGACCAACACGTTTAAAAAAAGGGGCTCCGAAAAGGAGCCCCGTGTGATTACCAGAAATAGTAGAAGATGACCGGCGCCGCCATCCAGGCGAGGCCTTTGATCATGAAAAACCAGAAGCCAGCGCGGTAGGCCTGACGCAGCCAGTGTCGGTGCCGCGGGTTTAGCGTTAACGTTGTCATGGTGAACTCCTAAGCCACTTGTTCGCTGCGCGGAGTCGTCTTGCGCTTCGAAAATCTCGGGATCAACATCGGCACGCGTTTTTTGTAGACGCGATACTCGGGGTGCATGTCGGCGAGATCTTTTTCTTCGAACTGAATGGCGATCAACGTATACGCGGTGGTCGCCAGTGCGAATAGCAGATGCGCCATCGTCATCGTCGGCGTGGCCCACAGTACGACCAGCCAACCCACATACAAAGGGTGGCGAACGATGCGATACAGCACCGGCTCTTTGAACTCCGGCGGGTAGTACGTCCGGTTGCGGGCGTAGTCCCAGACCTGACGCAGGCCAAACAGATCGAAATGGTTGATCGCGAACGTACTGATAAAGATCAGCACCCAGCCGAGCGCGAACACCGTGTACAAGCCGATGCGCAACACGGGCGCTTCCAGCGACCACACTGTGCCACCCATCGGCTGCCAGCCGACGAATAACAGGATCAACGCGAGGCTTGCGAACAGGCAATAGGTGCTACGTTCCGCCGCTTGCGGGATCCAGCGGGTCAGGATGCGTTTGAACCAGGGCCGCGCCATCACACTGTGCTGCAGCGCGAACACGGTTAGTAGCCCCAGATTAGTGAGAATTGCCACCCCGAGCCCAACGGTCGGGATCGAGTCGATCGACTTAGGCACGCCAAAGTTGCCGATAAAGCCGATGCTGTATAAAAAGGTGGCGAAGAAAACGGCGTAACTGAGGATGCCGTAGATAAGAACCAGTGCTCGTTTCATGATGATGTCTCCAATCTCTCGTTAAGTTGTTGATAAACAGAGCTAATCTGTGTGAGGCTTAGTGTGGGGATACGGTCTGCGGGAGTCCTGACCATTGGGTGACGATGTGCTGACGGTTCGCTGACGAGGCCATGACCGGGGAATACATGGGCGATTTGGACGCCGAAATGTTGCGTTTCGCCGACTGCGAGCTGGACCTCGCAGCCCGCGAGTTACGCTTGGACGGCACGCTGCAGGCGGTTGAGCCGCGGGTATTTGAGCTGCTCGCGTTTCTCGCCCGAGAGCGACATCGGGCGGTGACTAAGGACGAAATTCAGGACGTGGTCTGGCGCGGCTCCATCGTGAGTGAAACCGCCTTAACCCGAGCGATCATGAAGGCGCGGCGTGCGGTTGGGGATAGCGCGGATACCCAGACCGTGATTCGTACCGTACATGGGCATGGTTATCAGTTCGTTGCCACGCTGGCAGATACGGCCGAGGCCGATGCGTCGTTTAAACCCCCTGTCCGAGGCCATGGTTATCGGCTCGCTGCTGCCGCGGCGATCGTCGTGCTGATCGGCGCTATCGCGTTTGCACTGCGACCGCTGGCGGTGGATCCGAATGAACTGCGGATCGCCGTGGCGCCAGTCGCTAATCTGACCGGCGAGCCGGACCTCGACTGGATCGGTCTTGGCCTAATGGGATTCGCCAACCAGCAACTCACCGATGCTAACGCGCTGCCAACTGTGGCCTCCGCCGCCGTGCTGCAGCGGATCGACAGCGCAGAGGTTTCTATTGATGCTGCCGAAACCCTCTGGGCGGCCGTCCGCCGGGGTACCGATGCATCGCATGTGCTGGTGACAGAGCTGCGCCGCAATGCCGGCACGTTGCGTTTGTCATATGCGTTGCATGGCGCCGACGGCACATTGATGGCAGGCAGCATGGTCGATGCCGAGCCGGTGGCACTGATGCGGGGTGCGATCGGCAGTCTGACGCGCGAACTCGGCCGTACGCCGGCCGCTGTGTCAGTGGTGTCGGAAGATCCGTTTATCAACGAGGCTTATTCACGTGCGACCGGCTTCGCGTTGAGCGGCGAATGCGCTGATGCCATGCCGCTACTAGATATCGTGCTGGCGGAGGATGCTAACAACCATCGTGCGCGACTAGCGCAAGCACGCTGCGCACGAGAGTTGGGGCAAAGCGAAGACGCCGAGCAGTGGTACCAAGCGGTCGTCGCACAGACGATCCTGCCGCGTGATGCCGCCACACGCGCGGATGCGCAGCGTGGTCTCGCCAGCGTGTTGATCGCCACCGGTCGTCTTGATGCCGCAGCGGGAGTATTGGTCGAGGCGCTCGACACGGCCGCATTAGCGGGTGATCCGACAGTCATTGGGCGCGTATGGGTCGAGTCCGGCATTCTGAGTTATCGGCGCCGAGATTTTGGGGCGGCGCGCGACCATCAGGCACGCGCTCGTTTGGCCTTTCTGGAATCAGACGATGGCGTCGTAATCGCCGAGGTGTTCGCCGCCATTGCCAACATCGACATGGCGGAGGGTGAGCTCGATGCCGCCGACGAGCAGCTACGACTGGCACTGGCCGAATATCGCGAGATTGGCGATCGCGCTGGCGAGGCACGCATCCTGAACAACCTTGGCTATCTGCGGCGCCTTCAGGGCCGATTCGACGATGCATTGCCGTTTCATCAAGCGTCGCTCGAACTTCGCCGCGACATCGGCGATCGCGTCGGCACGGGGCGCGTGCTCGGCATGCTGAGCATCCTCTACGGCTCGCAGGGCGAACACGATAAGGCGATCGCAGCGGCGTCTGAGGCCTACGAGATTGCAGCGAGTGCCAATGATAAGTTGTTCATGGCGACCGGCCTGTCGCAGCTGGCCCGTGCGCAGCGCCAGGCGGGTGACTTGTCAGCGGCCAGGTCAGCGTTCGAGCAAGCGCAGGACATTTTTGTCGAGATAGAGGACACCTCGCGAGCGGCGCAGGTCGGTATGCGACTGGCGCGCATCGAGTGGTCAGCCGGCGACACCGGCGCCGCTAAACAACGGCTGACAGCAGTGCGTGATCTTGCGGCGCGTGACGGATTATCGCAGCCATACATTGAGACGACGGAAATGGTCGGTGACCTCGCGTTTAGCGAAGACCAGCACGTTGAGGCGATCACGGCCTTCGAAGAGGCCCTGGCACATATCGAACAAAGCGGCTTTATCGCAGGCCGCGAGCGAATACTGACCAAGCTTGGCCAGGTTTTACTGGCGACAGGTGATTTGACGGCGATGCAGTCGGTGGTCGGGCAGTTGCAGGGCCATGAGTATGTCTCCGCCGGCAGCCTGCGAGTACAAGCCGAGTTTGCGGCGATGCGTGGCCTGCACGCGCGTGCCGTCTCGACGCTGCAAGAGCTCCGTGAGATACATCCCGAGGACTGGCGCGAATCGGACGACGCGCAACTTGAAGCCTATCGCGCACAGGTGGTTCGCTAATTGGTCTAACGCGTTGCAGGCATCTGCATCGTGTGTTGTCATGCGCAGCAACTGAGACAAACAACGAGCGCCGAGATGACCGATTCTGTTCTGTTTTCCCCCTTCAAGGTAGGTGATCTGACACTGCCAAACCGTTTTGTTATGGCACCGATGACGCGTTCATTTTCGCCCGACGGTAATCCGACGGATGATGTGGCGAGCTACTATGCGCGGCGGGCGGCGGCAGACGTCGGTTTGATTCTATCCGAAGGTGTCACGGTCGATCGACTGGGCGCATCGTCAGATCCTCGTGTGCCCAACATGGTCACGCCAACAGCGCTCGCCGGTTGGCAACAGGTGATCGACGCAGTACATGCGGCCGGTGGACTGATGGGGCCGCAATTGTGGCATGTTGGTATGACGCGCAAGCCGGGCCAGGGGCCGCATCCTGATGCGGCTTCCGATGGACCGTCGGGTATCACGCATACCGGCAAAGCCGTGTTGCCGGTACCTACCGAGGAAGAAGTCGCCGATATGGCCGCGGCGTACGGTCGTTCTGCTGCGCATGCGCGCGAGCTTGGTTTCGACATGCTCGAAATTCATGGCGCTCACGGCTATCTGATCGATCAATTCTTCTGGGCGGTCATGAACCAACGCGATGATCGGTTTGGTGGCGATGCGCTGACAGATCGAGCGGCGTTTGCGGTGGAAGTGATTCGCGCTTGTCGTGAGGCGGCAGGCGACGCGATGCCGATCTTTTTGCGCATCTCACAGTGGAAACAACAGGACTACGCCGCGAAGTTGGCGACCACACCGACGGAGCTGGAAGCGTTTGTGGGTGTGCTCGCCGATGCCGGGGTCGATGTGTTTCATTGTTCGCAGCGTCGTTTCTGGGAGCCGGAATTCGAAGGCTCGGATCTGAACTTCGCTGGCTGGGTCAAGAAGCTATCCGGCAAGCCGACTGTGACAGTAGGCTCTGTGGGTCTCAACGGCGATTTCTTCAAGTCGTTTCAGGGCGAGGGTGCCGACGCGTCTGGTCGTTCGGGCATCGATGATCTGGCGCGACGCGTCGACGACGGAGAGTTTGATCTGATCGCAGTGGGCCGCGCGTTGTTGCATGACCCGGAGTGGGTCGCCAAGGTGCGCGATGAACAATTCGATGCCTTGCAGGGATTCGATGCCGCGTCGCTGGGCCGTCTGACTTAGGTTCTGCGTTAAGGGCGGACGACACGCCCGCGCAGTATCACGGTATCGATACGGCGTGTGTTTTCGATGTCGTCCAGCGGATCCGCAGACAGCAAAACCAGATCGGCGTGTTTGCCGATATCGATCGTGCCGGTCACGTCTTGCAGGTCAAGAAATCTTGCGGGTACAGTGGTCGCCGCCGCAAGCGCTTGCAACGGTGTTAAGCCAGCATCCGCCAGGATCACCAATTCATTGTGCAGGCTGTAGCCGGGGATTGCATACGCGATTGGCGTATCGGTGCCAGCGCCGATGGGTACATCCGCCGCCAGCAGTTTCGGCACCATATCGACGCTCCACTGCCCCAGTTTGAAAAACGAGGGGTTGATCTGTGTCGTCAGCCAGACCGGCGGCTCACGCCAGCCGTCGCGTACTGATTCGGGCAGTGCATCGACGGCATCCTGCCAGTCGTCGCGGGCCATCGGGATATGTTGGTTGATCGCGTTCAAGCGCAGCGTTGGCACCTGAATCGTTTGCCTGAGACTCGTCAGCACTGCGCGACAGCGGGCATCGACCTCGCTATCGATCGCATCGTCGCGCTGCACACCATGAATGGACTGGCGCAACTTTAGCCCAGCGGTGTCATCGCGCATTCTGGCGCGACGCAGGATCGCGCGGCGTGTTTGCAGCAGCGTCTCGTGACCCGCCGCGCAATCGAGTTCGATGTTGCGCAGATGTTCGAGCGAGTGAACGCGTGGGCCTGCATCGGATGCCAGCATACTCAGCGGCACGTGTGCCGCGATCGGCAGATCAAGTTGATTGGCGGCGGCGACCAGTGCGTCGAACACATCGGGCTCGACCATCTCATAAATCTTGATGAAGCTCGCACCGGCATCCCGCAATGCCGTGACACGTCGCAACGCATCGGAGGCCTGATCGATCGCCGTGCCGATTAGCGGCACGTTGTCGCCGTCGTAGACCACCGGCGTACTGTCGAGCAGCGGCCCTGAAAAATACACGCGTGGTGCGACGGCATCTGGCTCGCGCATCCTAGCGATAACGGGCAATAGGGCGGGCAGTGCCCCGCCGGTGTCACGCACGCTGGTAATGCCGTAGCGCAGGAAGTCGCGCGGCATCGAGGGCGTGAAGCGGTCGTCATAGGTCAGATGGACATGCATGTCCCACAGCCCGGGGATTAGATACAGACCCTCGCCATCGATGTGCTCGTTCGCGCGATCAATCCGCGTTGTCGCTACCGCCGCAATATGGCCATCGCGTATCGAGACATCGACGCCGCTGCGAGCGCCGTTCACCGCATCGATCGCGGTGACGTTGTGTATGACGAGATCGGCAGGCTGGCCCGCACACGCTGCTAACGATAGTGCGGCGACTATCGTCGGCCAGCGGTGTCGGAGTGGTTCAGCCAATGCGTTTGACGATGTCGCCAAGCGTCTCGGACAACGCTTCGGTGCGACGGCGGTCGACACCATCAACGTCGGCGCGTTGCAGCTGCTTCGCCATTTGCCGCAGTTGCCTGGCCAGCGCCCGATTGGGCGTCTTGCTCTGCAGCTGTTCATCCACGGCATTCAGCAGCCCACTGAGGTCTCGCAGCATGTCGGCATCGACGGCGTTGGTTCTGGACAGTTGCGTGATGTAGGCGCGGGCGACAATCGGATCTGCGGGCCATGTCACCTGGTACTGCTGTTGCGGGTTAAAGCGCTCGCCCTGGTCGGCGAGTTTGGCCGCCGCAATCTCCTCGGCACTGAGATGCTCGCTCGGTAGTAGTGACCAGACATCAATGCCGCGCGCAATCTCGGTGCCGTACACCTTCCCGTTGTACCAGTAGGTGGACCAATAGCCACCCAGAATGAGGTGTTCCTCATCGACGGGTCCACGGTCGAAGTAGGCGATCTCGACCGGGTTGGCGGAGTCGGTGAAATCGATTAGCGATAGTCCGCCCTGATACCAGGCTTGCGCAAAAATATCGCGACCGGGTACGGGCACGATCGACCCGTTGTGGGCGACGCAGTTTTCAGTATCGCTTTGCGGTGCCGGGATTTTGAAGTAACCACCGAACTCGAGTTTGCCGTCGACGATATCGTAGATGGCGTCGGCGCCCCACGAGAGTGGATCGTAGGCGCGGCAACGTGGACGGCTGCCACCACCCCATTCGTCGGTAAACAGGATCTTGGTGCCGTCGTTATTGAACGTGGCCGAGTGCCAGTAGGCGAAACCGTTGTCGACCACTTCATCGATACGCTTCGGCTTCAGCGGATTGCTGATATCGAACAGGATGCCGTTGCCAGAGCAGGCGCCTGCCGCGATCCGCTTTTCAGGAAATACCGTGATGTCATGGCAGTGATCGGTGCGATTGGTTTCCTGTGTGTCATCGCCGTGGTCACCGCCGCGCCACAAACCAGCGATGATGCCGTCGTCAGCAAAAACCGTTGGGCTATCCACAATACGAGCACTCGCTGGATCATCGACGGGTATTTCGATCACATCGATTCGGAACAGTGCTGTTCTGGAGTCGCCGGGTACGTCGCCGATGCAACCGCGCAGTTCTTCTTCTTCACGAATGCTTGATGTGCCGGAGTTATAGACGATCAGCTTGCCATCGCGGCCAGGTCCAGATACGACGGAGTGCGTATGTGAGCCGCGGCAGGTTTGTACGGCGCCAACCTGTACGGGACGCTGTGGGTCGCTGATATTAAAAATGCGCAGGCCGCGAAACCGGTCATCGCTGATGTCTTCATCGATGCCTTGCAAGCCACAGTCCAGACGACCGCGGGTTTGCTCGACCGACATAATCAATAGATCGCCAATGACACTGACGTCGCCCTGACCACCCGGGCAGACGACCGATGCCATGTGCACCGGCACACCGGACTCGGGCAAACGGTACATATTGAAACCGTGGTAGCTGCCGGCAACCATGACATCGTCAAAAAAGGCCATATCGGTATTGGCGAAGCTCAGCAACGGGTAACGATCATAGGGTTTCTTTTTCTGTTCGGCTTCCGCATCGTCCTCGGCGGTATCGGCTTCTGATGTTTCGTCTTCCGGTTTCTCCGGTGGCAAACCGGCAGGATTGGCTGGATCAAAAAAACCGGTAGGTTTCGGTAGGGAGGCCACCAGTGTCAGATTGCTGATCGCTGCACCTGCATTGTCGAAGCCCGCGGCGAGGTCTGCACGTGGGTCATCGGACAAGCCAAGCAACATACCGTTCATTCGCTCGATTTCAGCGGTCTGGTCATTAGTAATATCGCTGGTGAATTCGAACAGCACAGGATCGTAGGCGGCACCGGGGCTTTCCAACAGGCGTTCGACCATATCGACCGCGCCCTCGTGGTGACGAATCATCAGTTGTAAAAACAGGCGATCAAAATCTGCGCCCTGCAGTGTCGCGAGCTCAGCCATCTGCGCCGGTGTTGCCATGCCCATCGCGGCCATGGCCGCCATGTCCATGCTGTGGCCCTCATGCATCGTCATGACGGGTTCACCCCGACTGGTCAGCCAGTCCTTCATGAACGCGATCTCGTCGGTCTGTGCGCTGTCGATCCGGCCGGCGATGTCGCGCACATCGGGCGAGTTGGTCCGGTCATTGACGAACGCTGCCATTTCCACCGCTTGTTGATGATGCGGAATCATCTCGCGCATGAAGGTGGCGTCCGCTGGCGAGTAGCTCGTATCCGCGATTTCAATCGCCTGATCGGCGCTGAGTTCGCGGGTATCACCGCCGGGTGCGCCGGGCTGGACAATGGGTACATCCGCGTGAACGGTCGTCGCCGCCAACAAAAGCGCGGCGGCGAGCGATAACGATGCAGGACGAATGCGTAGGCGATGATCAAAAAAACGCGGCACGGCGGGCTCCCCCAGGACAGATCCAGCCGCAGAGCTTACCGTGAGGCGCTACCCGCGTGCGAGTCGAACACCGGCCGCGTTGCCGGCCACGTTCGTCAGTTTGCTATCAGGATTACGTTAAATGCTCGGCCCATTGACGACCACGCTGTCAGCTGGAGCTCATAAATCCAAGGAGTTTGTTTCATGGTTATTACTGATTTCAGATGCTTAGCTTGTATTCCTGACAAAGCATGACAGAATAGGATCAAACTCCGACGACGGTATAGGAAGACCGGGTCGGCCAACAACGCGCGATCCACGTTCCGTGGCGTCGCGTTCGGGGAAAACTCGAGACTTAAGAAAAGGGTGTGAGCGCGCACGCTTCGGTACTGCGACGCTATGCAAAAGATGGCAGAAAACGACACATCGGCCAGCGGCATTTCACCGGCGCTCACAATGCGTGCCGGCGGCGGTGCACCAGCAGTCGATGCGTTGTACACCCAGGTCGCCGTCAGTTTCCTGTCCCCGCAAACCGACGCAATCATCGAGTCGCTGTTAGGCCCCGTGCAAATGCTGCGCGAAGCCACGGCCGTCGATGCGGTGTTCATCGCGTTGCTCGATGCTGACGGAGATACGTTTTCCGAGGTTATCGCGGCGACCGCGCCTTTCACCCGTTGTCGGCCACAGGTGCTCGAGTCGCGAGTGCTGTCCGAATTACCGGCGCTGCGCCAGCGGCTTGCTGGTTTACGTACGGTCGAGCTGTCCGCGGATTTACCTGCCCGACACGAACTCAAGTCGGCAGCCGACACACTGAATGCGATCCATATGGGCACGTGCCTACTCGCCGGCGTCGAGGCTCGTCGCAGCAATGGCGATGAGACGCAACTGCGGGCTGTGCTCGGTTTCGTCAAGGAGTCAACCGACGGTGCCTGGCAAACCGATCTCACCCTATTGATGAAATTGCTGGCCGCGAATCTTAGCGCTGGCCTTGCCAACGTCGATCAGGCGCTCGAACTTTACGATCTGCACCAGCGTGACGAGCTGCTGCATGTCACCGCCAATGATGGCGTTTGGGATTTCGATGGCGAGACCAAGAAGGTCACGTTCTCGCGACGCTGGAAAGAGATGCTCGGCTACGACGTGGATGAGGATGATATCGCCCCGGATTGGTACCGTCTCGTACACCCGGATGACATGTCATCGGTACAGTCGAAAATGCGCGCGCACCTTGAAGGTCGTAGCGATATGTTTGTCAGCACCCATCGCATGCGTCATTGCAATGGCGACTGGCATTGGGTGGAGAGTCGCGCTCGCGGCGTAATGGATGCACAGGGACGCCTGCTTCGCTTGATCGGCGTCGAAGTCGATATCAATGAACGCAAGCTGTACGAAGAAGCGTTGTTCCGTGAAAAGGAGAGCGCCCAGATCACGCTGCAGTCGATCGGTGATGGCGTTATCACGACCGATGAAAACAACATCGTTGAATACGTGAATCCGGTTGCCGAGGAACTAACTGGCTGGAAAGTCGATGACGCAACGGGCCGACCACTCGACGAAGTGTTCCGCGCGTTTCACGAAGAAACCTGTGAACCGCTTGAGAATCCATTGGCGGTCGCTGTGCGTCGCAGTCGCGCCGTTAAATCCAATCGCCCGATTCTGTTGATCCGCCGCGATGGCAATGAGCTTTACATTGAGAGCACCGCATCACCGATCCGTGATGGCAACTCAATGATTACCGGCGGCGTGCTGGTCTTCCACGACGTCAGTGAGGCGCGTGAGCTCAACCGTAAGCTGAGCTATCACGCGAGCCATGACTTCCTAACCGGTCTCGTGAATCGACGCGAGTTCGAAAAACGCGTCGAGCGCGCGTTAAAGAGCAGTGAGCAACGCGATGTCTCGCATGTTGTGTGTTACCTCGATCTCGATCAATTCAAGATCATCAACGATAGTTGTGGACACAGCGCCGGCGATGCGTTGCTGAGCCAGCTGGGGGCATTGCTGAAGTCGAAGATTCGCTGGCGCGACACACTCGCGCGGTTGGGTGGCGATGAATTCGGTGTGCTGCTGGAAAGCTGTACTATCGAAGAGGCTATGACCACAGCCGATGCATTGCGCGAGGCGGTGAGCGAATTCAAATTTGTCTGGGACGAGCGCAGTTTCCGTCTGACCACTAGTATTGGTGTCGTACCGTTGAACGCGACGCAGGAAGACGATGTCGCCGGCGTGTTGTCGGCGGCGGACAGTGCGTGCGCGGCGGCGAAGGATGCTGGACGCAACCGACTGCATTCGTATCACGAGAACGATATCGACATGATGCGGCGCCGGCGTGAAATGCAGTGGGCCGCGCGCATCAACAATGCCCTCGAAGAAAATCGTTTCGAATTGTTCCGGCAGACTATTTTGCCGCTGCAGGAACAAGATGCCGGCGCGCACTATGAGTTGCTGTTGCGAATGCGCGATGAGAACGGTGCGCTGGTATCGCCAGATTTATTTATCTCTGCGGCCGAGCGTTATGGCATCACGCCAAACATTGATCGCTGGGTTATTCGCAACGCGCTGCGTTGGCTCGTGTCAGAAGCCGACGAACGTGCGCGGCTGTCACTGTGCTCGATCAACCTCTCCGGGCAAAGTCTGGGCGATGAGAAATTCCTGCCGTTCGTGGTCGAGCAGTTCCAGACGAGTGGTATCTCGCCCGAGAAGATCTGTTTCGAGATCACCGAGACGGCGGCGATTGCCAGTTACTCGCAGGCCAACCGTTTCATCAATGCGCTGAAAGAACTCGGTTGCAAGTTCGCGCTGGACGATTTCGGCACCGGCCTGTCTTCGTTCGGCTATTTGAAACATTTCCCGGTGGACTACCTCAAAATCGACGGCAGTTTCGTTAAAGAGATACTGCATGATCCGATCGACCGTGAAATGGTCCGATCCATTAATGAAATCGGTCATCTGACCGGCAAGCAGACCATCGCAGAGTTCGCCGAGAATCCAGAGATCATCACCATGCTGCGTGGTATGGGTATCGACTATGCGCAAGGCTACGGCGTTGCCGAGCCGCAGAAAGTGATGCAGGCGATCGCCTGATTGAACACCCAGGCCTCGCGGCCAGCACTGCCGTAAAAAACCTTCTGTTGTTCTCCTGAGCGGCTGGCGCCGAGCGGTGCTGCAACTGTGCTGCGAAAAGATATTTTTCAAAAAGTGAACCTCGGCGAGGTCCCATGTCCTCTTAGCGGATAACTCACGAGTCGTTTAGGCATTCGTGCGTCCAATCCCCTACGGAGAACATCATGAAAATCAGAAACTTGTTTGGTGGGGTCGTGACTGCGGTGGCATTGGCCGCCTGCGATAACGGCACGACCATTACACAGAACGCTCCCGAAGCCGAAGAGATCGCGACGATTCGCGGCATTGCCGATCAGGCGCTGCCGTCGGCCGTTTTACCGTCCGCCTCGTTGCCGTCTGCGAGCTTGCCGTCGCAGTCGCTGCCGTCGGCATCATTGCCGAGCGTTGAGCTGGATGAATCCCCTTCGTCTGTCGAAGTGCGCACGCTCGAGGTGACGTTGGAGGCGCGGCAGGAAGTCACCGACACACCGCTGGCGCCTGGCAATGAAAACTTGACCGCCGTTGGTCGTATCGTCGTGGACGAACCAACACTGGACTTTCGCGCTACCGTGACGGCCAGTGGTCTCGATGATGGTGACACGATTACGATGGTGCATATCCACTCAGGCTTCGCCGGTGAGAATGGTGGTGTGTTGATTGGTCTAGCCGCCACAGCCGATCCATCGGTATTTGAAGTTACCGGGTCAATCAACGATTTTGCGGGTATTCCCGGCAATGATCTCGAGACTTTTCTCGCAGGAGGCTGGTATTTCAATCTGCACACCGCGTCGAATCCCAGTGGTCAACTTCGCGGTCAGATTTTCACTGACGACGTCGATGTAGTGCGGTTACAACTGGAAGGCCAACAAGAAAATCCGGCCGTGATCAATGCGCCGGGTGTGTCGGGCGTCGCCTACGTGACCTTTGATGAAGACGATGAGCAGATCGTCGTCAATAGTCGCGTCGAAGGTTTCACGCCGTTCCTGGATGCGCCGATCGGTCCTGTGCATCTGCACGCCGGTTTTGCCGGTGAGAACGGTCCAGTGCTGTTGCCGCTGCAGCCGGT
The DNA here is from genome assembly GCA_039033995.1 of Pseudomonadota bacterium. Classification (GTDB taxonomy): domain Bacteria; phylum Pseudomonadota; class Gammaproteobacteria; order Steroidobacterales; family Woeseiaceae; genus CALBPI01. The sequence continues at coordinate 16,282 of JBCCBP010000023.1, forward strand.
CGGTCAGTCGGATACGATCTATCGCGGTACTGAAGCAGATATTTCAGGTGATCTCGATTTTGCGGTTCTCGCTGAGGGCGGTGTTTACGTCAACATTCACTCTACCGCGAATCCGAGCGGTGAGCTGCGCGGTCAGATCGTGCCGCGCGGTATCGACAGCGTTCGCATGCAGTTGCAAGGCGCGCAGGAAAACCCGGCGATCGATAACGCCGACGGTGTTGCTGGTGTCGCGTATGCCACCTTCAACGCGACGGAGTCGCGTATCGTCGTGACCACCGCGGTAGAAGGGTTCGTGCCATTCCTCGACGCACCGATCGGTCCGGTACATCTGCACATGGGCTTTGCGGGCGAGAACGGCGGCGTACTACTGCCACTACAACCGGTCGACGGATCCGAAACGGTGTTCAGAGGCACTGAAGCTGACGCAATCAACACGCTGAGTTTTGGTTTGATCGCGGACGGCGGTACCTACATCAATGTGCATTCCGAAGCGAATCCGTCCGGTGAGCTGCGGGGTCAGTTGGTGCCGCGTGGTATCGATGTCGCACGCATGGAGCTCCAGGGAGAACAGGAGAATCCCGCGATTGCGAACGCACCGGGTATTTCCGGCGTGTCTTACGCGACCGTCAACGTGGATGCCGAGCGCATTCTGATCAACGCCGCTGTCACGGGCTTTGTGCCGTTCCTTGATGCGCCGATCGGTCCCGTACATTTACACAGCGGTTTCGCTGGTGAAAACGGTCCGGTCTTATTGCCGCTGAATCCGGTGGATGGGTCGGAAACCGACTATCGCGGTAGTGAACTCGACGCGGTCGCAGCGCTCGACTTCGCACGCATTGCAGCAGGTGGTACCTACATGAATATTCACTCTGCCGAAAACCCGAGCGGTGAGTTACGTGGTCAATTGGCACTGCGTGATATCGATGTTGTGCGTATGGTGTTGGAAGGCCAACAGGAGAATCCGGCCGTCGCGAATGCGCCGGGCATATCTGGTATTGCTTACGCGACTGTCAATGCGAGCGAAGAGGCACTCGTTGTTAACTCAACCGTCGACGGGTTTGTGCCATCACTGAATGCGCCGATTGGTCCTGTGCATCTGCACGCGGGCTATGCTGGTGAGAACGGTCCGGTATTGCTGCCGCTGCAACCGGTCAATGGCTCCGATACGCAATACAGTGGCACGGAGGCGGACTTGATTGCCGAGCTCGACTTCGATCGACTGACCAACGGTGGTACCTATCTCAATATTCACTCCGCTGAAAATGCGGGTGGTGAATTGCGTGGTCAGCTGACGCCGCGTGGTGTCTTTGCCAGCCGCGCAGAGTTGCAGGGTGCGCAGGAGAATCCGGTCGTCGTCAACGATGCAGGCATTGCCGGCGTGTCGTACCTGACCGTGAATCCATACACCCAATCGGTTGTCGCTCTAACGACCGTGGAAGGCTTTGAGCCTTTCCTCGATGCGCCGATTGGACCGGTCCACCTGCACGCCGGATTTGCTGGAATCAACGGTCCTGTATTGCTGCCATTGCAGCCTGTCGGTTCCTCGACGACACAGTATCGTGGTACAGCGGATGACGCGATCGCCGAGCTGGATTTCAACCAGATCCTCGAGGGTGGTACGTATGTTAATGTCCACTCTGCGGCCAATCCAGGAGGCGAGGTGAGAGGTCAGATCGTTTCTGAACAGAGCGCGGTGTTCCGCGCGGAAATGGATGGCAGCCAGGTGGACCCTGCGAACGCGACGAGCGCGACCGGCATCGGTTACGTGTCGCTGCAGGATCGCTATGACGGTCGCTTCGTTTCTACCGTGCGTGTCGTCGGTATTGATGCGAGTAATGTGACGGTCAATGTGACGTCGGCGAGCGGCGGTGCGGAGACGGTTGTCAGCCGGTTGCTGGCAGATCCGGAGGTCGCTGCGCTGTTCATTAGCGAATCGGCGATCGCACCGGATGTCGATGACATTCTCAATGGCCAGTACTCGTTCATCGCGCAGGAATCCGCGACGAACTAGGTCAAGCGGCTGGGCGTCGGGGTGATTCAACACCCCGGCGCTCAACGCACTGACCCATCGATTAACTCAATACATTTAACCAGACGGGCAAAGAAGGCAGCATGGCAGGCGAAGCCACAACGGAGCAGCAAAAAGCTGATGACGAGCGCGAGAATCGCGTTCTGTTGGTGCGCGTGGCCGAGAATCGCGATATGGCTGCCATGGAGCGGCTCTACCATCGCTTACGCCCCAGACTCGTGCGCTTTATGCACCGACTCACAGCCGATATGGCGTTGATCGAAGAAGCCTACAACGATGTCATGTTAATCGTTTGGAACAAGGCGGCGCAGTACGAATCGCGCGCCAAAGTGTCCAGTTGGGTTTTTACGATCGCTTATCGCGCTTGCTTGCGACTCGTTAAAAAAAGCCAGAGACGAAACGCTATGATTCATCTCACCGATAATGAACAGCTCGATGCGGTGTCTGCCGACAACGCGGAGCACAGGGAGGATAACCAGCACCTGGCTGCCGCTGTGCATCAACTATCCGCCAAGCATCGGATGGTTATTGAGCTGTGTTATTTCGAGGGCTATTCAATCGAAGAAATCGGACACATTATCAAGTGTCCTGCGAACACGGTGAAGACACGCCTCCACCATGCGCGCAAAAAGATCAAGGCGATTCTGGCCGAGGCCCAACGATCGCTGGATGCAGATACCAATAGAGGGTCAGTGTGATGTCACAACTGCCGAACAACCGCGAAGACAAAGCGATGGATATGCTGGAAGACTACATTAATGGTCATCTCAGCGACGACGATGCGCACTTTATGCAGCAACGCATCGCTGAAGATGCCGAGCTCGCCGCTCAATTCGATTTTCAGCGGCGTTTACAACAGGCGCTGCGAGCCGAGGCTGATCAAGTCGCAGAGGTGACTGCGGCGGACGCCGACGGTCGGTTCCAGTTTGCATCGGTCGCTGCCCGTTTGCAGGAGCCCCGGCGACGCCCTCGCATGCCGGTGTTCTGGGCCGTTGGCGCTACCTGCGCTGCCGTCATGCTGATGATGTCACCGGTGGTTCAAGACCGTTTCGGTGGCGACGATAAACCCACTGTCAATGAATTTGAAACCGCGTTCGATACTGGCCAGACTGCTGGCGGCCAGCAATTGCACGTGTTGCTTCGCACGCCGCTGCCAGAGCACGAGAGAGATGTGCTGTTGCGCGACATGGGGCTTCGCCTCGAGTACGTGGAGCAGGGCGGTACGTTGCTGGTCGTGACAGCGATTAATACCGAGAACGAATTGCAGGCGATCGCTAACGCGCTCGATGCGCGGGATGTCGTGATCGGGACAACCGTGGTTGGTAAGCCCGAATGAACAGCGTACGGTTCTGGCTGGCGCTCGCGCTGATGCTCGCGAGCGGTTGTGTCACGACCGGCCCTGCGACGTTTGGCGATCCGGTGCCGGAAGGTACGGAGGCGATCGTCGTTGTCCTCGACGACACACGACCGGATCGGCGCAAGCGCAGCGCATCGATTCCCGGTTATGTCGGTTATACCGACTACGCGAACGACCCGGCGCTGCTGCGTGTCGCGAAGCGGTTTGCTAAAAAACACGATGTCACGGTGTTGACGCAATGGCCACTGCAGAGTCTGCCGATCCAGTGCATCGTTATCGAGAAACCCAATGCCTCGACGCTGGCAGCGATTCGCGCCGAGCCCGATGTTAAGTGGGTGCAGCCGTTCGTCGATTTCACGACGATGTCGATGACGGCGCCCACGCCGAGCTGGCCGAAACCCGCCGGCGTCACCGTCGGTAGCGGCGCTGGCAGCGGCATCACGATTGCGGTCGTCGATACATCGGTCGATCGGACGCACCCAGCCTTGCAAGGTACCGCTTTGCGGCAGCGAAACTTCGCGGGCAATCTCGGTGATGTCGATGGCGAAGCGCATGGCACGGCAATGGTCGGCCTGATCGCTGCGAGGCCACTGCCGGATGGTGACATGGTGGGCATCTCGCAAGCCGCCAATATCGAATTGCTACGGGGCTGCTGGCAACCGAGCGATGCCGCGAGTGGGCGTTGCAATACGCTGACACTCGCGCTGGCATTGGATGCCGCCGTCGCCTTGCAGCCTGATGTGTTGAATCTCAGTATCACCGGGCCACAAGACCGTGTGCTCGACGAGCTGGTTGAGCAACTGACGCGCCAGGGCACGTTGGTAGTCGCGGCGTACGATGAACGCAGAACCGCGTCGTTGCGTTTTCCTACCTATCAGCCTGGCGTGATTTACGCATTCGGCGTAAGCGATGCTGCCGCGACACCCTCCGGATCTGCCGAGGTCGTTGTCGGTGCGCCGCGCCACGCGCTGTCACTGGCGCCGGCGGCGCGCTATGACCTTGTCTTCGGCCATTCGGTGGCGGCTGCGCAAGTGAGCGGATTCGCCGCGCTATTGCTTGGCGTGAGCGATGGCGTATCCCGTGACCAGGTCGTGAAGCATTTGCACAATCTGACGGCGAAGCCCTAAAGTATCGGCACCCGCCGCGACCTCAGCCGACGAGACGGTCGGGTTACTTTGTCGGGGTTTGTGTGGAATCGACTTATGAGGCCTCGCCTGCGTTCGCTATTCGCTTTTTTCGTGGTTGTTGGCGTCACGCCGGTGGTCAGCGCCAATGACCTCGACGTTACGCTTCGCCTCGAATCCGATTGGATGTATCACGGTTTCTCCGAATTCCAGGGTGCGCCCGCGGCGGCGTTTGCGATCGATTGGCAATCGAACGCGCCGTGGTTCATCGGTGCTGTGATCGCAAAACCACTCGATAACGATGACCTCACGCGGCCGATGAGCAACACCTACTATGTCGGTGGCGGCTGGTCGCTCACCGATCGTATCTTCGCCACCGGCACGTGGCAGAGACGTGATTTTCCGGGTGGGCGCGGTGAGTGGGACTACCAGGAGTTCGAGTTCGCACTCGACTTGGCGGTCGGCGGTGCGACGCGGTTGACCCTGCGTGCGGATTACAGCGACGACTACTATTCGGTGGATGCGGATGCATGGAGTGTTGAGGCCGATGTGCTGCAGCGTCTGGGCGATCGGTTCTACGCGTTGGGCGGGCTCGGTCAGATCAGGTTTTCCAACAACGATCGAATCCCGGATTATCAATACGGACAGCTTGGCGTTGGCTGGCGGACGCCGGGTTGGTCTTTGGACATCGCCTGGCGCTTCAACAGTGAGTCGAGTGCGACGACCATTGGCGTCGAGCCGTTCACTCGGGCGCAGTGGGTGGCCAGAGTGAGCTGGCAAATTCTGTAGTGAACCGAGCGAGGCGCTTTAGAACGTGAAACGCATCGAGAAATCACTGGCCCGTACATGCTTCGTCAGCGCGCCGATCGAAATGAAATCGACGCCAGTCTCGGCCACATCACGCAGTGTGTCGACTTCGATACCGCCTGATGCCTCGAGTTCGCAGCTGCCATCGAGCTCGGCATTCATCGCGACCGCGGTGCGTAACTGCGCCAACGAGAAATTGTCGAGCAGAATGCGCTCGACGCCTGTCGATAACGCCTGCTCGACCTGATCGAGCGTTTCCACTTCGATTTCGACTGGCAGTGCCGGGCTGCTGGCGCGTGCCGCTCTGACCGCTTGAGCGAGTGAACCTGCCGAGGCGATATGATTCTCTTTGATTAGAATGGCATCGAACAGTCCGATGCGGTGATTGACCGCGCCGCCGGTCGCCGCTGCGTATTTTTGTGCAAGACGTAAACCCGGGATGGTCTTGCGCGTATCGAGCAGGCGACAGCCGGTATCGGCGATCCGGGCAACATACTGCGATGTGGTTGTCGCCGTACCGGTCAGTGTCTGCAGAAAGTTCAGCGCCGTCCGTTCCCCGGTGAGCAGTGTGCGTGCGGGGCCCTCGAGTGAACAGACGAGCTGATCCGGCACCAAAGTGTCGCCATCCTCGGCTTCCCAGCGTACGGCAATTTCCGGGTCGAGTTGTTGGAAGACTTCATCGAACCAGGCGCGGCCGCACAAGACAGCCGGTTCGCGCACAATGACGCGGGCTTCTGCCATCGCGGCCGGTGGCACCAGTGCCGCGGTGACATCGCCGTTACCGATATCTTCGGTCAAGGCGCGAGCGACCGCCTGCTCGCGGTCGGATGCCATTTTCTTGTCGGAAATGCGCGCGTTGAATCGGGATTTCTTGTTGTTATTTTTGGCCATTGTCTTGCGAGCCTCATTGCTCGTTGCCGCAGGGCGCCTGATTATGGCAGAGCCTGTCGGTTCGCGCAGGTGTTAACGGGTTGCTTTCAACTTGTCGTGACGCCGGGCATAATTGACGTTGGTTCCGCGAATCAACAGGTTATCCCGTGTCTCCCCAATCCCCCTGTATCAGTGTTTGTACGCTCGATGAAGACAGTGTCTGCATGGGTTGCTTTCGCACGCTCGACGAAATCATCGACTGGACGATGCTGAGCGATGCGGAAAAAACCGACGTATTACGTAAGGTGGATGAGCGCGCGGCGGGGCGAGAGCAATATGGCTCGTAGCAGCGTTTGGATCGCTTCGGTGTGCGTTTTTGCCATGTTTATGGGCGGTTGCACCGCACTGTTGAGTGGCGGCAAACGCCAGCCTGCCAAACAGGCGGCGCTTGAAACCCGCTTTGATCGCACCCATTGTGAGGGTGAGTCGCCGGTCGTTGCCGGCTTACAGTTTTCGGGAAGGTCGCATGGATATTAACGAACGCATCAAAAAACAGCTCGATGATCACCCGATCATCGTCTACATCAAAGGCACACCCGATTTTCCACAGTGTGGGTTTTCGTCGCAGGCCGTGGCAGCGCTGAAAGCCTGCGGGCAGGAGTTCGCCTACGTCAATATTTTTGACGACCAGGAGATCCGCGAGGGCTTGAAGGTGTATTCCAACTGGCCGACATTCCCGCAGCTCTATGTCAACGGTGAGTTGATTGGCGGCTCGGATATCGTCGTCGAGATGTACAAGAGCGGCGAATTGCAGCCGCTGCTCGAAGGCGCCGTCGCTTAGCGCCTAGTCTTCCGCTTCCAGGCTGTCGTTGTAGATCGGCGCGAAGCGATTCACGATTTCACAGAATAAGTCTGCGGTACGCTCAGCGTCGTAGGCTGCTGAATGTGCCTGCGATTCATCCCAGTCGATCGCCGCGCGTTTGACGGCACGAGATAACACGGTCTGGCCGAGTGCTACCCCGCCGAGCGTGGCGGTATCGAAGCACGAGAACGGATGGAACGGCGTGCGTTTGATCTTGCAGCGCTCGATAGCGGCGTTCAAAAAATTGAGATCAAAAAATGCATTGTGGCCGACCAATATCGCGCGGGTGCATTCATGCTCTTTGACGACCGTCCGGACCTCACGAAAAATGCGCTGCAACGCATCACGTTCGTCGATGGCAGGCCGCAGCGGGTGATCCGGGTCAATGCCGTTGACGGCGAGCGATGCCGGCTCCAGGTTAGCGCCTTCGAAAGGTTTCACGTGATACCGCCACGTTTGATCGCGCGTGAAGGTGCCATCGTCGTTCAGTTTGATGCTGACAGCGGCGATCTCGAGCAGGGCATCCGTGACGGAATTGAAGCCGCCGGTTTCTACATCGACGACCACTGGCATGAAGCCGCGGAAGCGCTCGCGAAAGGCAAAGCCGCTCACGAGCGTCGCTTCGCTTTGAACAAGTCTGACGCGTAATCTTGTAACAGAGTCGTCGCGAAGCGCACGCCGAAGCCAGTGATCGCTGTATCCACTGCACCGAGCCCGCCTTTGTTTTCGCACGACGACAGATCGACATGCACCCAAGGCACCGAGGTTGGCACAAATTCATTCAGGAACGTTGCCGCCAGGATGTGATCACCACCGCCCGCGGCGGTGCATTGCATGATGTCGGCCGTTTCACTGTCGAGCAGCGACAAAAAGTCACCGCCGATCGGGAACGGCCAGACGCGTTCGCCAGCGGCCTGACCTGCGCGTTTCAGCACAGGATGTAACGCGGGTCGGTTGCTAAAGATGCTGCTGTATCGCGTGGTCACCGCGGTCACACTCGCGCCTGTTAGTGTTGCGAAGTCGATGATTGCATCGGGTTTCGCGCGACCCGCCATCGTTAATGTGTCGGCGAGCACCATGCGGCCTTCGGCATCGGTATGAATCGTCTGGATAGTCTTGCCGGATAGCGACGTGACCACGTCCTGTGGTTTGAACGCCAAAGGACCGGTACGGTTTTCGCTGACCGCGAGCCAGACATCGATATCAAGCGGCGCCGCCATTTCGGTGAGTGCGAGCAAGCTCGCTAGCGCGACCGCGCTGCCGCCCATGTCGATGTGCATATTCAGCATGCCGCCGTGCGGTTTCAGATTGGTGCCGCCCGTGTCGAAAATGATGCCTTTGCCGACCAGCGCTACGCGTCGTTTCGCGCCTTTCTGTCGATGGCGAATCTGGATGATGCCGGCATCGTTGTTGTCGTTACCCTGCGCCACAGCGACGAAAGCACCAGCGCCTTGCCGTTTTAGCTTGGCCAGTGAATGGAACTGGTACTGCCAGCCGTACTGATTGGCGAGCGTCTCGGCGACGGTGCGATAACCCTTAGCATCCAGCAGGTTGGCCGGTGCGGCGGTCAGCCAGCGCGCCAGGCAGTTACCACGCGCCGACGCGACCGTGGCGCTGACGCTGGTCTTCGCCGGCTCAAATACAGTGATCTGCGGGGTTGCCGATTTCGGCTTTCGCTTACCGGTGAATTTTGGCAGCTGATACGATGCGATAGTCAGCGTCGCCACCGCTGAGCGGACGACGGCTGCATGATCGCTGATCGTGTCCCGGTCGATAACGACAGCGATGCGCTCGGCACCGGACTTGACGGCCGCCACGGCGGCGGGTCGGCACGTGCTGTCGAGATCGAAAGTCTCGGCATCCGGCGCTACGCGAGCAGCGATCATCGTACTGGCCAGCTTGTTCGGCAGCGTGATTGACACCAGCTGGCTATTGCCGCTACGCGTCGCGACGGCATCGAGCGTCTTTGCAGACGGCAGCGAGCTGTTGACGAGCGCACCCTTGACGTTATGCAGCACAATGACGGCATCAAACCTCGCCAACGCACTGTCGCTGGCGGTGGCGCGACGACTGACGATTTTTGGTTTCGGCAAGGCGGGTAAATGCAGGGGGGGAGTGGTCAAGAGCAAATCCTTTATCGACAAAACCGTGACACCCAAGCCGACCACTGTATCAGCAGGTGGTTGCAAATTCATCCACCACAATGATGCGTCGCAGCAAAACGCGTGCAGCATTTCTGTCATCGATACGGTGACTTTTTCCACGCATCGCAAGACCCCGGATAGTCCGGCTTTGGCGCCAGCTAAGGTATACTTGGGGACTGCACAAAAAGATTTCGGGGACTACTACTATGTCGCAGCATAGCCGCTTTGATGACGCTGATCCGATCGAGACCAGCGAATGGCTCGAATCCATCGATTCGGTGTTGAAACACGACGGGCCGGAGCGCGCGCACTTTTTGCTGGACAAGATGATCGACTTCGCGCGTCGGTCGGGTGCGTATCTGCCGTACAGCCCTAACACGGCGTACCTCAACACCATCGCGACCGGGCAGCAGCCAGAGTATCCGGGTGACCGTTCGATCGAACGTCGTCTCGAGGCTTACATCCGTTGGAACGCGATGGCGATGGTTGTACAGGCTAACCGAGAGAACTCGGAATATGGTGGCCACATCGCATCGTATGCCTCGTCCGCGACGTTGTACGAGACCGGCTTCAATCATTTTTGGCGCGCACCCTCTGATCAGCACGGCGGCGATCTGGTCTTCATTCAGGGCCATTCCTCACCCGGCATTTACGCACGCGCGTATCTCGAAGGGCGACTTTCGGAAGACCAGCTCAACCGGTTCCGTAAGGAAGTCGGCGGCGGCGGATTGTCGTCGTATCCGCACCCGTGGTTGATGCCGGATTTCTGGCAATTCCCCACTGTTTCGATGGGCCTCGGTCCGATGATGGCGATCTACCAGGCGCGCTTTATGCGTTATCTGGAAAACCGCGGTCTGATCGAGCCGAGCGACCGCAAGGTTTGGTGTTTCCTCGGTGACGGCGAAACCGATGAGCCCGAATCGCTCGGCGCTATCACGATGCCGGTTCGCGAAGGTCTCGATAACCTCGTCTTTGTCATCAACTGCAACCTGCAGCGGCTCGATGGTCCGGTGCGCGGCAACGGTAAGATCATTCAGGAACTCGAGGCCGCGTTTGGCGGTGCGGGCTGGAATGTCCTCAAAGTCATCTGGGGTTCTCGCTGGGATAGCCTGCTCGCTAAAGACAACAAAGGTCTTTTGAAGCGCGTCATGGAAGAGACCATCGACGGCGAATACCAGAACTACAAGAACAAGGGCGGTGCCTATACCCGCGAGCATTTCTTCGGCAAATATCCCGAGCTGAAGGCAATGGTTGCGAATCTGTCCGACGAGGACATCTGGAAACTTAACCGTGGCGGCCACGATCCGCTGAAGGTCTACGCGGCTTACGAGAAAGCGGTGAACCACAAAGGTCAGCCGACGGTGATTCTCGCGAAGACGGTCAAAGGTTTCGGCTTGGGCGAAAGCGGCGGCGAGGGTGCGAACACGACACACCAACAGAAGAAGCTCGACGAAGCGGCATTGCGTCAGTTGCGTGACCGTTTCAACATTCCGGTCTCCGATGAAGACCTTAAGAACGTACCGTATTGCCGTCCGCCGGAGGGCAGCATCGAACTCGAATACCTGCACGACCAACGCCGCCGGTTGGGTGGCTACCTGCCAGTCCGCAAACACGCCGCGCCGAAGCTGGAGGCGCCCTCATTGATGGCGTTCAAGAACCAGATCGAAGGCAGCGGTGAGCGCGAACAGTCGACGACGATGGCGCTGGTGCGCATGCTGACGACGCTCGTCAAGGACAAGAAAATCGGTAAGCACGTGGTGCCGATCGTGCCGGACGAGGCGCGTACGTTCGGTATGGAAGGCATGTTCCGTCAGATTGGCATCTACTCTTCCAAAGGTCAGCTGTACACGCCGCAGGACGCAGACCAGCTGATGTTCTACAAGGAAGACAAGAAAGGGCAGATCCTGGAAGAGGGCATCAACGAAGGCGGCGCATTCTGTTCATGGCTGGCCGCGGCGACGTCGTATTCGAGCCATGGGCTGCCGATGATTCCATTCTACATCTATTACTCGATGTTCGGATTCCAGCGTATCGGCGATTTTATCTGGGCGGGTGGCGACATGCAGGCGCGCGGCTTCCTGGTCGGTGGCACAGCCGGTCGTACGACGCTTGCTGGTGAAGGTCTGCAGCATCAGGACGGTCATTCACATGTCCTGTCGTCCACGGTGCCGAATTGTGTCTCTTACGATCCGACGTACGCCTACGAGCTGGCTGTCATTATCCAGAATGGCCTGAAGCGCATGGCCGAAGATCAGGAAAACGTGTTCTTCTACATCACAACGATGAACGAAAATTACGTGCAGCCAAAGATGCCGGAAGGCGTCGCCGAAGGTATCCTGAAAGGTATCTATCCGCTTCGCAAAGGCGGGCGCGGCAAGGTGCGCGCACAGCTGATGGGCTCCGGCACGATCCTGCGCGAAGTGGAGGCCGCAGCCGACATGTTGATGGAGGACTTCGGTATCCCGAGCGATATCTGGAGTGTCACAAGCTTCAACGAGCTGCGTCGTGATTGCCTAGAAGTGGAGCGCTGGAACCAGCTGCATCCGACCGAGACACCGCGATTGTCGTATCTCGAGCAGCAGCTCGACGGCGTCAAAGGTCCGTTCATTGCCGCCACCGACTACATGAAAATCGTGCCGGATCAGGTGCAGCGCTGGGTACCGGGCCGTTACATCACACTCGGCACGGATGGCTTCGGTCGCAGTGACGCGCGTGCGGCGTTGCGTGAGTTTTTCGAAGTCGATCGACGTTACATCGCGGTAACGGCGTTGAAAGCGCTGGCCGACGATGGTTCGCTCGACCAGCAAACGGTCGCCGACGCGATCGAGAAATACAACATCGATCCGAACAAGCCGGATCCGGTGACGTTGTAAGGGCGGGGGACACGACGTGGCAAATACAATCAAAATTACGGTCCCTGATATCGGCGATTTCGATGCGGTTGAAATCATCGAAGTGCTCGTCGCTGCGGGCGACACCGTGGATGTCGAAGATGGGCTGATCACGCTCGAGACCGACAAAGCCTCGATGGATGTGCCGTCGACGCATGCCGGTACGGTCGTCTCTGTAGATGTAAACGTGGGCGATACCGTCAAACAGGGCGACGTCATCGCGACGATTAGCGCCGAAGCAGCGGCGGCCGAACCGGAAGCGGCACCAGAAGAAGCGCCAACGCCTGTTGCCGAGACACCTGCATCGGCGCCAGTGGCCGCGTCGGAATCTGTCACGGTGGTCGTGCCGGATATTGGCGACTTCGATGCCGTCGATGTCATCGAGATTGCGGTCAGTGTCGGCGACGAAGTCGATGTGGACGATGCGTTGATCACGTTGGAAACGGATAAAGCGTCGATGGATGTACCGTCGTCGCATGCGGGCACCATTGAATCGATCCTTGTTGAGGTGGGTGGTCAGGTGAAACAGGGCGATGCGATCGTCACGTTGGCTGCACAAGCTGGCGGCGACGCGCCCGCCGAAGCACCGGCTGCCGAGGCACCGGCGGCACCCGCGCCGAAACCTGAGCCGTCGCCACCACCCGCACCGGCTGCGAAGCCTGCCGAGTCGAAGACGGTCAGCATTGATGAAGCCGGCTTTTCTCGTGCGCATGCCAGCCCTTCGGTGCGCCGACTGGCGCGCGAGCTCGGCGTGGATCTCGCGTCTGTCAAAGGCAGCGGTCGCAAAGGCCGGATCGTTGCCGACGACGTCAAGGGCTGGGTCAAGCAAGCACTGAGTAAAGGCGGCGCGAGTGCTGCAGTCACCGGTGGCGGTTTACCGGCTTTGCCGAAAGTCGATTTCACCCGTTTCGGTGAGATCAGCGAGTCGCCACTCACGCGCATCCAGAAGATTTCGGGGCCGCGTTTGCAAGCGAGCTGGGTCAACCTGCCGCACGTCACGCAGCATGATCTTGCCGACATCACCGACATGGACGCGCGTCGCAAGGCGCTGAAAGAGAATGCGGCGGCTCGCGGTATCAAGTTGACACCGCTCGCGTTCATCCTGCGCGCGGTAGTACAGACACTCGCCGAGTATCCGCGGCTTAATTCGTCGTTGAGCGCTGATGGCACGTCGTTGGTGAACAAGCATTACTGTCACCTCGGCTTCGCTGCCGACACCGACGACGGTCTCGTGGTGCCGGTGATTCACGATGCCGATCAGATGGACATCTACGAACTCGCCAAGGCGCTCGCCGAGCTATCCGCCGCGGCGCGCGATGGCAAGTTGAAGCCGCAGCAAATGCAGGGTGCGACGTTTACGATCTCGAGCCTCGGCGGCATCGGCGGCACGGCCTTCACGCCGATCGTCAATGCGCCGGAAGTCGGTATTCTCGGTGTGTCGCGTTCCAGCATGCAGCCCGTCTGGGATGGCGAGCAGTTTGTACCGCGCCTGATGCTGCCGTTGTCGCTGTCGTATGACCATCGTGTGGTCGATGGCGCGCTGGCGGTGCGCTTCACGACGTACCTGTCGCAATGCCTCGCGAATGTCGATGGCTTGCTGCAGGCGATTCCGTAGGTCGGGGGCGAAACATGAGTAACAAACAAGCGATTGTCATCCCGGATCTGGGGGATTTTGGTGCTGTCGATGTCATTGAGGTGCTGGTCGAAGTCGGCGCAACCGTCGCTGCTGAAGATGGCCTGATTACGCTCGAGACCGACAAAGCAACGATGGATATCCCGGCGCCGGCGGACGGCACGATCACAGCGTTGACCGTCAAGGCGGGCGATCAAGTCAGCGAAGGTGATGTCATTGGCGAAATGACCGTCGGAGAATCTTCTGCAGCTCAGCCAGCGGAACCCGCTGCAGAGTCGGAGGAAGCACCTTACGAGCAGACGCAGACCATTAATCCGGCGACGGCTGCCGCGGCGATCAGCGACACCGATCAGAAAACGCAGTTGCTCGTGTTGGGTGCCGGGCCTGGCGGCTATGCCGCGGCCTTCCGCGCGGCCGATCTGGGCATGCAGGTCACATTGATCGAAAAACACGCGTCGCTCGGCGGCGTTTGTCTGAACGTCGGCTGTATCCCGTCGAAAGCATTTTTGCATGCCGCGAAAGTCATCGACGAGGCCGAGTCGATGGCCAAGCACGGTATTCGTTTTGCGAAGCCCGAGATCGATACCCAGGCGCTAGGCGGTTGGAAGGCGAGTGTCGTCAACCGCTTAACCGGCGGTCTGAAGCAGCTCGCGAAACAACGCAAAGTCTCGGTAGTGCATGGCACCGGTGAGTTCATCTCCCCCAACGCCGTGTCCGTCGCGTTGGCCGACGGCGGTTCGACGACGATCGGTTTCGAGCAGTGCATCATCGCAGCAGGCTCAGCCCCGATCCGTCTACCGTTCGAGCCCGATGACGCGCGTGTTGTCGATTCGACCGGCGCTTTGGAGATCGATCCACTGCCGTCATCGTTGCTAGTCGTCGGTGGCGGCATCATCGGCGTCGAGCTTGGCAGCGTGTACGCGGCACTGGGCGTGCCGGTCACGGTGGTGGAATTGACCAACGAGTTGATGCCCGGTGCAGATCGCGACCTGGTGCGTCCATTACAGAAGCGACTGGCCGCGCAGTTCAAATCGATCATGCTGAATACCAAAGTCACCGGCATGTCAGTGGCAGACGATGGCATCAACGTGACGTTCGAAGGCAAAGACGCACCGGAGTCCGAGACGTTCGGCAAGGTGCTGGTCGCGGTTGGGCGCCGTGCTAACGGCCAGAAGATCGGCGCGGAAGCCGCGGGTATCGCTGTCGATCAACGCGGCGAGATCGCCGTCGACAAACAGATGCGGACGAACGTACCGCATATCTTTGCCATTGGCGACATCGTTGGTCAGCCGATGCTGGCGCACAAGGCAACGCACGAAGGCCACGTCGCCGCTGAAGTCGCAGCGGGCGAGAAAAGCTTCTTTGATGCACGAGTGATTCCGTCGGTCGCCTACACCGACCCGGAAGTCGCATGGGTTGGCCTGACAGAGACCGAAGCGAAACGCGACGGTGTTGCCTATGAAGCTGCGGCATTCCCGTGGGCGGCCAGCGGACGTTCATTGGCGATGGGCCGCGATGAGGGCAAGACGAAAATTTTGTTCGATCCTGCAAACGGTCGCATTCTGGGCGGCGGCATCGTCGGCACCAGTGCCGGCGATCTGATTGGCGAGATCGGTTTCGCGATCGAGATGGGCGCTGACGCCGAAGACCTCGGTCTGACTGTGCATCCGCACCCAACACTCTCCGAAACTGTCGCACTGACAGCGGAAGCCTACGAAGGCACGTTGACGGATCTGTACGTCCCGAAAAAGAAGAAGCGGTAGGTCTGCGATCGGATTTATAGGGATGTTCGCATGGAGTGCGCTGGTTGCTCGTGCGCATGAGTCAGCGTTACCGTGGTCTACGTGAAGTTATTGCACCTACTTATTGTCGCGGTCGTATTCTTATTCGTCGCCTGCGCTGAAGGCCCCTCAGAGACGTCTGAGCCTGCGAATCTCTCCGGCGAGGTCGACGACAAAGCGTCCACTGTTGCTGTACGACCCGAACTAACCGATTTCGCGTTGGACAAACTGCGCGAGCTGGATCAGCGTGATTTCGACGCGTTATTCGAGATGGTGGAGCGGGCAGGCTATACCCTCTTAACCGTCAACGAGCGCGATGTGTATGCACGCCATGACGCCACCAGTCGTGAATACGTCGACGTACCCGATGCGGTGCGTGAACAGTTTCACACTGCGTTGGCAAAGGTCGGGGGTTTTCGACTGAGTAAGATTAAGCAACTGGTTTACGTGGATGTCTCGTTTGTGGATACACAAGATCAACGTAACGTGTCGTTGACGGTGTCGGCCGATGGTGAGCACAATCCGCCGCCATGCGAAGGTGTGCTGCCAGAGTCGGGCATCGTTACCTGCCATCTGCTGGATAGCAACATCCGCAACGCGGTCATTACCGTCGACAATCCTGACTAGTCTTGCTTCTGCTTGACGATGTACTCGCTAAGCATTCAGCAATAGGGCACTTTTCGGCAGGGTGCTACTCTAAGCCAGTAGTCATCGATGAGCTTTTCCTATGCAGCGAGCGAAATTTCTCTGGATTATCGGTTTGATAGGTACGTTCGCGGCCGGCTACTGGACACGTGGCGTCGTTTCTCAGGCGGAGCCAACCGACACCGTCGCAAGTGAATCGTCGGCGGAGTTTCCATCGCAGCCTATCTCCGCGGGAGGTGACAACCTAACCTCAGATAGCTCGCAGATGACGCAACAAGACATAGCATCATCGCTTGATCCCTCGGGTGCACCGGCGGTCACGCAATCCGAACCCAACAGCACGCCGGAAGGCGAGACATTGGGTGAGTTCTTTCTGAACAACGCTGCTCGACGAAACCAACGCGCGGTGTCCTACGCGGAACGTTCGTTAGCCGATTTTTTCGAGCTTTACGGTATCGACGATGCGCGGGCTGAGTAGATGATTGAGGAACTGGTTGGGCTGCGACGCGAGCAGACGATGGCGTGGATACGGCAGGAACGTGACGGAACCGGGTCGACACTCGATCGCGCTGAACAACAGGCGGCATTTGCCGAGATTGAGCGCGAAGTATTTGGGGAGTACTACGATGCCTATCAGTCGTACAAGCCAAAGGAAAACATCTACGCGCAGATTCTGGCGTTTTCAGATGTCCTGGATCAGCCGCTGCCGATCTCTACGCGCCAGCAGCTCGCCGACATCGTCTATGAAGCACAGACTCAGCAAGCATTAAACGCAGGTCAGACGACTGCCCCACAGGGCTTCGTACGATCGCGTCCGAATGTCAGCACACTAAGAGACGGATTGCAGCGAACCATCGAGCGACATGACGTGATCCTGGATCAAACCGAGCGTCTATTGACACGTTCGCAGCAACAGGCCTTTGAGGAAAGGCTGGCAAGACAGCGCGAAATGACCGAGCTCAGTATTCGGATGATGGAATTGCGACAAGAGGACGCCGGTACTCTGATGCCGTAAGCGTTGCTGGATCTTTACACCCCTGCAAGATATGGATAGTTGCGCGCCAGCGTGGCGCTTCACGATTGTTTACGCATTAAGTGGCTGTGCGATCGCGCAACTTTCGGGCTTCGTGATACTTTAAGCATCAGTATTGCCGGAAATTTCGTTGGTATTGTTGGAAAACTGAAGTCAAAGACTGGCTTTGACGCACTTCTGACGCCGCGGGGATCGTCAGCATGGAAGACGCTCTAGACAACAAGTCGACCAAACCCTTCTCGCCAGAAATGGCTGTCGTACTCGATCACCTCGAAGAAGGCATCATCATTCTGGATGCCAATCGTCACGTGTTATTTCGTAGTCGCAAGTGTGAGCTTCAGTTTGGGCTGTCGGGCACCGCGTCTTCATTGGCCGAAATCGCACCGGCCGAGCATCAAGCCGATTGGCATCGCGCGGTCGATCTCGCGCTGATTGAAGGCACATTCTGTACCGTCGTCGCTGGCGTGAACGATGCCTTTATACGTTTGCACATCAATGTGCAGACCGATGGCAATATCGTCGTATCGATTCGTGCCGCCGATCCACCGGTGACTCACGATGACGTCTTAGGCGCCTATGAGCGTGTGCTGGCGAAATACAACATCGGGCTTTGGAAAATTCATGTGCCAAGTGGCGAGCTCTGGTGGTCCGACCAGTGTTATGAACTACTGAATCTCGAGCGCGGCCCGATTTGCACGAGCGCGTACATGAAGGACCTGTCAGAACAGGATCGCAATCGTATCAGCGCGCACATCAATCTCGCGTTGTCCAAAAAAGGACAGTACGCGCCGACGTTCCAGATCAACCACGAAGATGGTGTACGTCACATTCAGGATCGCGCGGCCGTATTGCAGCGTGCAGAAGATGGTACGCCGATTAGTTTTGTTGGGGCGACAGTCGATCGCACGCAGATCGTCGATCTGGAAGCGCAATGTACGCGCATGAAAAACCAGATTGACGAGGCTGACGCGCTGCGCCAGACAGGGCGGCTGACCGGTGCGGTCGCGCACGATATGAATAACGTCATTACCGTCATCCTCGGTAATGCCGAGCTGCTGCGTTTTCAAGGCCTGGAGGCGGAGGCGGATCAGCTCATCACGAACATCCATACCGCGGCACTGCATGCCGGTGCGTTGTCGTCGCGCATGCTCGACTTTGTTCGCGACCTGCCGCTGGCACTGGCGTCCGTCGATGCTGTGCAGATTCTGGAAGAGTCATTACCGATGCTACGGGCACTGGTCGGTGAGAAAGCCGAACTTACGCTGGAGAACCTGCCGGCGCATGCGTTGATCATGGGTGATCGTCACCGACTCGAACAGGCGCTGTACAACCTGGTCTTGAATGCCGGACAGGCCGTGGGTGCTAACGGCCAGATCAGGCTGTATCTCGATATGGAAGACGATGTCGTGAGCTTCTGCATTGCCGATAATGGTCCCGGCATCGATGATAGTGTACGCGACCAAATTTTCTCGCCGTTTTTCTCGACGAAGGAGACAGGCGTGGGACTCGGGCTGTCCAGCGTCAAACGTATCGTCGATCAGCACAACGGCCGCATCGAATTATCCACGCCGCCGGATGGCGGAACTGTGTTCACCATCACCGTGCCGCGCAGCTTTGCGGAACCGGTCACGCGCGCAGCCGCCGTCGTCGACACGGAGGCCGAGTATCGACGCGTTTGGTTGGTCGAGGACCAACTGCTGGTGCGTGTGGTGACCGAACAGCTGTTGAGTCAGGCGGGCTATCAGGTCCGCGCGTTTGCGTCACCAGATAGGCTGCTGCAGGCATTGGCAGAGGGCGAGCAGCCACCTGATCTTGTACTCAGCGATGTGATGATGCCGACCATGTCGGGCCCTGAGCTGCGACAATCGTTGGTCGATCAGTGGCCGGACGTGCGTTTCGTGTTCATGACCGGCTACGCCGACGATTTGCTCGGGCCGTTCTCGGATGTGCTCGATAGTGGTTCGTTATTACACAAACCGTTTCACCGCACAGAGTTGCTGCGCGCCATCGCGCAGTCATTCCGGATTTGACCAGTTGCACGTATCGCACGAAAAACCGCTGCGACCTTATTCATCTATCTGCCTCAGAAAGACTTCCGACGCCAGCGTCTTCAATTGCAGTCCATAAAAGCCGGGTAGTTTGCCCATTGGCGCAACAACGGCGTTTCTGAAGGTGGCAAACAGGCCATTATCGGATTGATAGAGCGGCGTCAGAAAACGGCTTAACTGACGCACATACTGGAGCTGACGTTTACGCGTCTGCCACCAACGGCCAAGCGCAGCGTCTATCTCGTCGTCAGCATGCTGAAGGTGGTGCGACAACCAATAGGTGTCCAACAGTGCCATCGTACACCCTTGTCCCAGTTGCGGGCTCGTGGCATGACATGCATCACCGATTGCGACGACTCGTCGATCGAACGGTGTTGGTGTCCAGACATCGCGGTAAGTTGCTGCGATGAAGTCGTCGTGCCCGAGCGACTCAACAGATGCCGCTGCCTCTGGCCAAAAGTCGGTGATTTCTGACTTGATGGTCCGGGTTAGATCCGCATCGAGCTGTGTCACATCGGCAACTTTGACGCTCCAGTACAGCGCCGCACGATAGTCATCTCCGGTTTTGAGCACCGGCAGGATACCCATCATCCGATCAGCACGCCGGCAGCGCTGGTGCAACAGAGTCGGCGATAACGAGGCCGGCAAATCGATCGTGGTCCAGATGCAGCCCCACGCGTACGCCCGTCGCCGACGTCGCTCGAATAGCGTGTTGGCGAGATCACTATTGGCACCCGAGGCGATGATGCAAAGATCGTATTGATCGGTACATTCGTTCGCCGTAACCGTTGCGTGCTGCTTTGTCGTCTCGCAGCGATTGACGGTGTGTCCCCAGCGGAAATGGACACTCTCCAACGCCGCTGCCGCACGATACAGTGCGTCATGAATGGTGCGACGTTGCACACCGAGGCCATGGCGTGGTGTGCCCTTGAGATTCCGATAATCCAGATCCAGAATCGAATAGCCGCCGACGGTTTTCGACTGCAGTCCGAGGATTGGCACCGCATCTTGCAGGATTGAATCAAGTACACCGAGTTGGTCGAGCACAACTTGGCCGGGCGGTTGCAGGAGGAACCCGGCACCGACGGGTTGTGCCTGTTCGGCTTGCTCATAAATCGTGACCGAGTAGCCATGGCGCGCCAAAAAAATCGCTGAGGCAAGCCCACCGATACCGGCCCCGATGATGGCAATGTTGTGTATCGTCATAACCGCTCACCATTGTACGTCAGCCCCAACCGCTTTTGGCGTCTACGGTCTATTACCGGTATCACAACCCGCCGTGGGACGCATGAGCTATCCGACTTACGACGGATGTGTCGATAGCGGCGATTCCGATACGATTCCACCCGTACATCGTGAACCGTCACAACCACCGAGTCTGCAATGAATTTCCAACGATCAAAATCCGATAAACGTCTCGGTACCAGCGGCGTCGCGCAGCGCGGGGTGTTACTGGCTGCGGTTATCTGCGCACCCGATGCGCTCGCAGAGCGGCTAGCGGTGGCTGCTGATGCATCTCTGCTTCAGCACCTAGGCGCAGGCGCCCTGTTGTACGCACACATTTTGGGCGGCATCGCCGGACTGCTTGCCGGCACCGCGGCATTGCTCGTCCGCAAGGGCGGTGCACTACATCGTGGCGCCGGCAAGATGTTTTTGTTCGCGATGGCGATTACGTATCTCGTCGGGGCAGGGGTTGCCCCGTTCCTGAATGAAGGTCAGCGGCCGAATTTCGTCGCTGGCGTGCTCGCTTTGTATCTGTTGTGGTCGGGTGTGTCAGCCGCCCGCCGGCGTCCGTTCACGGCGGGTTGGGCAGAGCGTATTGGACTCATCGTGGCGTTAGCTATCACCGCCATGGGCCTGTCGTTCATGCTGATCGGCTTGCAAAGCGCCACGGGCACCGTCGATGGTTCACCTCCCGAGGCCTTTGTGTTGTTTATTGTCGCGGGCTCAGCTGCAGCAGCCGGTGAGCTCAATGCACTGCTTCGCGGTAAGCTGTCACCAGCGGCGCGTACCGCGCGCCACCTCTGGCGAATGTGCGTATCTTTTTTCATCGCATCCGGTTCACTGTTTCTTGGTCAACCACAGGTGTTCCCCGAGTCTTTTAACACGTCTCCGGCACCCCTGGTGCTGGCGCTGATTCCTCTACTCGCATTGGCGCTCTTCTTATTCATATCGCTGCGGCAGCGATAGCCAGTTCCGCCGCATCGCCGCGCATGATTCGCGTAACCATGAGTCAGAGCATTGATATGGCGAACGCGATACTATGAACACTGCCGAAGTTCGACACGTGGGACCGCGATGTCTTTGATCTGGACTAATTTAAAGCACTTCACCGTGACGTTTCTGCTGCTCATGGTGGCGCTCGTGTGTTTTGGTTTGTTCATTGGCGCGGAAGCGCATTTGTTCGAAGACAGACTGGCTTACGACCTCGACGGTGAGACGCACGTGTTCTTTGATAATGGGTCGTTGGTTAAACGCACACTCAACGGCAACAACGATGATGGGTTTTCAGTCGCCGTTGAGACAATCATCGAAGGCGCGACGTTCGATGTTCGCTTCCCCGCGGATGACAGCGTCTTCAGTGTCAGTGTGAGCACAAATTTTTCAACACCACCCGTACGCTATGAGACTGACGCACCGGTCATAGCGATCTCTGATATCGAAAGCGGGTTCGGTGCATTCAAGCAGTTTTTGATGGCCCACGGTGTTGTTGACCAAGACCTAAACTGGACTTTCGGCGACGGACACCTGGTGTTGGTCGGAGATTTTGTGGATCGCGGCGCATCGACGACACAGGTGCTTTGGGCGATCTATCGCCTGGAACAACTGGCACGCGCGCAAGGCGGCCGGGTGCATTTCATTATCGGCAACCATGAAATCAAATTTATGCAGGGTAATTTCCAGGCATCGGACGAGAAGTACTTCTATATCGCGGGAATGCTGGGCAAGCAACAAGCCGAACTCTACGGCCAGGACTCACTCATCGGTCGCTGGATGGCATCAAAGAACGTGTTAGAAGTGATCAACGGTGTGGCATTTGTGCATGGCGGCTTACATCCCGATCTTGCCGGAATGGCGCTGACGGCAGAAGACATCAACAATACGGTCAGAGACGGGTATCGACAGCTTTACTTCACGCCCACCAAAGTGACCGACACCACATTCCTGCAGTCGAGCACAACGGGGCCGGCCTGGTACCGCGGTTACTTCAAAGAGGATTTGACGGAGTCGCAGGTCGCGCAGTCTTTGGCGGCGATCGGTGCCGACAGCGTTGTCGTCGGTCATACGCTGCAGAGCAAGGTACGGACCTTATTCAACGGCAAAGTGGTCGCGATCGATGTGCGTCACCCGAAAGACTATTTGACGAGTTTTCCACTTCGCAAAAGCGAAGGTGTGTTGTCTGACAATGGTGTGCGTTATCGCCTGATAGAGACTGGCGAAAAGACGTTGCTCTAGTCAATCACCCGCTTCAACTCGATCGACATCCTGAGGCGCTGTCGTTGGCGGCTCAGTAGGTGCTGGCTCCGGCATGTCGCGTGCAATGCGATGCCATGCGCCGGTGACAAAGCCTTCACGAATACGTTGTGGATGATCGCCGACATCGACGCGCGCGACTTCTTGACCGTCCGCGTAACGGATCACCGACATCTGATCGGTCTCACTCCACGATACGTAGCAGTGTTCCCCTTTTTTGTCGGTCACCACCCAATAGGGTTTCTTGCCAAGACCTTCCAGAATGTCATGCTCGGTGGATGAAATATCGACCATGGCGACATAGTCGTCCATCGTGCCAGCGACACATAGCGTGTTGTCATCGCCGCTGATCGCAATGCCGTGGTGCGCAGAGTCATTGACGTAGCCCGTGCGCTTTGCGGTCGTCACCTTCGGCAGGTCAATGAGCCGCACAATTTTCTTGGCCTGCATGTCGTATTCGATGAAGCCATGCAAGAACGATAACTGAAAATAGAAAAATCGCTCGTCGGAGCTATGCGCCATCGGCCGAATTGACGGACTGATATCTTCGCGGCCAAACGCGTTGAGCTTGTCGCGAATATCAAACTGCTCGAGAATCTCCATCGAGCGTGCATCGACTACCTGAAAGCGTCGCTCGCCTTTCAGAAAGCCACCACCGCTAAAATCGAATGGCGAAAAGACGCGGCCAATACTCGCGTGAAAAATCTTTGAGCCGTCTTTCGAATACACATTCTCGTGCGGCGAGTCACCGGTCGGAAAGCGGCCGTATTCCTGACCACTGTCGATATCGATGACGTGAACGACATTGCCGGTCGAGGCCGATACCGCGACATGGCGTCCGTCTGGCGACAAGGCCATGTGATCCGCGCGAGCTCCATCGACTTCAAATCGCCAATTGATCTTGCCGCTCTCGACATCGATCGATACGACATCAGCGAAGCTCGGACGCGAAACGACCAGACTGCGCCCGTCCAGCGAGCTGTACATGTCGTCCACGTACTGATTGTTGCCTTCGCCAACCAGATTACGGATGCCGAAAAACAGCAAACGTCTGACGAAACTCTCTTTGACTTCCTCGAGGCGTGCTTGCTTGTCCGGGATGCCATTGATCACGCCCAGTACCGCATAGTCGACCGGGTCAATGACAGTGATCGTGCCCTGCCAATTGTTGCCCACAAAAATGACCGGCGCGGGTGGCGAGCCAGCATCAGCTTCCGCGGCGTCGACTGCATAGATCGGAATGGGCGGCTCGTCGAGCGTCTGATTGATCGAGCGCACGGAAAAGAACTGTGCGACCAAGAGACCTGCCAGTAGTAACACCACCAGATAGGCGAGCGTTTTCAGTAGAAATTTGATCAATGGACTGTCCCCGAGGCTTTATCCGCTAAGCTTAACGTAGGTCCCGCCGCAGACGAAGCGCGTATCGACGTCGATGTGACTCATTCTCACAGTCTCTTGCTCGTCCAGTCAGTTCTATTCCTGCTACCATTCGCCCCTGTCCGTCTGCTGGATCAACCCTATGCCGCGTTATCTTATCTTAGTCGTTGTATTGCTCGCATCCCCGGTCTTTGCACAAAGCGAAGTCGCTGAGATCCCTGAGGATGTGCACGAGACAGTGCGGGCATTGATCGACAAAGCGAAACAGGACAATGTTGGCTATCACTTCGTACGCGATTTGACGACAGAGGTCGGGCCGCGTTTGGCGGGTTCGGACGCGGAAGCGCGTGCGCGCGATTGGTCCTCGGTCAAACTGCAATCGCTTGGTTTCGAGAATGTGCGGGTCGACCCATTCGAGATTCCCTTCTGGTCTCGTCTGATCGACCGTGCGCGCATTGTCTCGCCAGCGCCGCAGGCACTGGTTATCACAGCCCTCGGTGGTTCAACATCGACACCCGCCGATGGCATCGAAGCGGAAGTCATCCGTTTTGAAAGTATGCGCGAGCTGGCAGACGCCTCATCAGATGTTGTGCATGGGAAAATTGTCTTCGTCGATGAAAAGATGACGCGTACCCAGGATGGCTCGGGCTATGGCCTCGCGGTTCGAAAGCGCCGCAACTGCGCGAAGGAAACAACGGCTAAGGGCGGCGTAGCCTGTCTGATTCGTTCCGTCGGTACGCAGCAGCGGCGTTTTGCGCACACCGGCATGATGGCGCGCACCAAGACGGTGGGGGCAGGGCCAGCGGCGGCGTTGTCGCCGCCGGATGCGGAGCAACTCACGCGTCTGTTGGAAACGGGCCCGGTGCGTGTGCACATCAACATCGCTGTCGAGACGAAAACGGCTGCGCCCTCGGGTAACGTGATCGCCGAAGTCGTTGGCCGAGAACGGCCCGATGAGATTGTGTTGATCGGCTGTCATCTCGATAGCTGGGATCTCGGCACTGGTGCTGTCGATGACGGCGCAGGCTGCGGCATTGTCGTTGGTGCCGCACACTTGATTCAGTCCATGGGTCAGGCACCCAGGCGCACGATCCGGGTGGTCTTGTACGGGTCGGAAGAGGTCGGTCTGTTAGGCGGCTCGGCGTATGCCAGGCAGCATGCCGCAGAAATGCCCAAACATGTCTTGGCGGCAGAGAGTGATTTCGGCGCTGATCGTATCTGGAAGTTCGAAACGCGTTTTGGCGATGGTGCGTTGCCTTACGCGCGGGCGATGCATGCATTGCTTGAACCACTCGGTATTTCGGCCGGCGGAAATTCGGCGCGCGGCGGGCCGGATATTTCGATGCTGCCGAGCATGGGTGTACCGGTGGTCACGCCGCGTCAGAACGGTTGGGATTATTTTGATCTGCATCACACACCGGACGATACGTTCGACAAGATTGATCAGAACGCCTTCAACCAGAACGTGGCAGCCTACGCCGTGTTCACGTATCTGGCGGCAGAAATGGACTGGGATTTCCGCCAGTCGGCCGACTAGGGACCGTTGGCGTCAGGCGGCGTACAACGTTTTCAAATCGACCGCGACACCATCCTCCTGAACGATGGCACAATGTTCGCGTCTTAGTTGGCGCGGCTCGGTGACACCGCAACTATGCGCGATGATGCCGACTTCCTTGTGGATGTCTTTGGCATAACGCGCGACTCGCTTTGCCTTGTTCTCTGCAACCAACCCACGCTGTAGTTTCTTGTCGTGCGTGGTAATACCAGTTGGACAAGTATTCTTGTTGCACTGTAGTGCCTGAATACAGCCCAGTGCGAGCATGAACCCACGCGCTGAGTTGACCCAGTCGGCGCCTGCGCACAGCGCCCACGCAACATCGATCGGGTTGATCAGCTTGCCGCTGACCGCGACACGGATGCGCTCGCGCAGATCATGTTTATAGAGCAGGTCGACCATCGCGGGCAGACACTGTGCAATCGGCAGACCCATGCTGTCGATCAGTGATAGCGGTGCCGCACCGGTACCACCGTTGGCACTGTCGAGCGTAATGAAGTCGGGCGCCATCTCCGCACCACGTCGGTTGATCGTGACGAGCAGTTGCTCGAACGTCGCGATATTGCCCATGACGATTTTGATGCCGACCGGTTTACCGGACAGGTCGCGTAGATGTGCAATGACATCCAGCAGCTCGTCGTCGTTGGCAATATCGGTATGTCGGTTAGGACTGATCGAATCCTGTCCTACATTGATGCCGCGGATGCTCGCGATTTTCTCGGTCACTTTTTCGCCCGGCAGAATACCGCCTTTGCCGGGCTTCGCACCTTGTGCGAGCTTCAGCTCGAGCATGCGCACCTGATCGTGGCCCATCACATCCTTAAACCGCGCCTCGTCAAAACGGCCTTGCGGGTCGCGCACGCCATACTTTGCGGTGCCCATCTGAAAGATGATGTCGGCATCGCCTTCTAGATGAAACTCCGACAAGCCGCCCTCGCCAGTGTTCAGCATGATGCCGGCCTCGGCCGCACCATAGGATAGTGCGCGCACCGCCGGTTTCGAAATCGCCCCGTAACTCATCGCAGAGACATTAAACAGCGAGCGTGTCGTGACCGGTTGCGTACAGTGCGGTCCAATGACCAACGGCGCAGCCTCGTCGGCGTCCTCATCGAGCACCGGGTAGGGGCTGTTCAGAAAAACGGGCGTGCCAACAGTGTTCAGATTCAGCGTCGAACCAAAGGCGACGGTATTGTCTTCGCCTTTCGCCGCACGGTACACCCAGGAACGCTGTGCCCGATTGAATGGCATTTCTTCGCGGTCGAGCGCATAGAAGTACTGTCTGAAAAATTGCCCGAGGTGCTCGAACCAATAGCGCAGCCGACCGATGACTGGGAAGTTGCGCCGGATCGCATGTTTGGTTTGTGTGATATCGATAAAGTAGAGGATCACCACCGATAACACGAATGAGCCGAGTACGATCAGAAACGCACTCGACAACAAATCCATGAAGTGCGCCACACTGAAAAATGAATCGTTCATGTCGCCCAATATCCTGTGTCCCAATCGTGATAGCGGCCGCTCGCAGAATTTGTTGACCGTTTGCTAGAGTAGCGTGTTGATCTTCTGCAAATAGGCGAGTTCATCCGGCATCACACCATCGCGTTGCGCTTGCCACAAACTTTCGGCCAGGCACTCGAGCATCTGATGCTCAGCGGCATGCGCATCACCGAGTTTGACGGCGAGACTTTGGTAGGTATCGCGAATGCCAGCCGGACGATTGGTTTTAACCTGATCGCGGATTGCGAGGTGTAGCCCCATATGCAGGAACGGATTGCTCTGTCCGCCATCGGGGGTGAAATCCTGCTCAATGCCGTTACCTGTCATTTGTGCATGGTACTCGGGGTGATCTGCGATCACGCCGGCGATCTGTTGCTCCAACGCGGACATTGGTTGTCCGGTTTGGTGTAGTCGCCAGGCCTGAACATACATCCGCCGCAGGTCGGACTTGTCTTGACTGAAAAACATCACACTATTATTTCACACGCGGCCAGGCTGATCACTCTCCAGCCGGGCCGGTAATCAGATTGCGTGCGACGAGAACCAGCGCCAGGGCGAAGAACGCGCCGGGTGGCAGCAGGGCGATCAACAAGCCGGAATCGGCGATCACCCAACCCGTCGTGGTAGCACCGGGGATCAGCTGGTTGAGGCCGGCGAACACGGTGCCGCTGCCGATCGCTTCGCGCAATAACCCGACGATGATCAGTACCCAGCCGAATCCGAGCCCGTGCGCCAGGCCATCGGCCAACGCCCGGTGCGGTGGCTGTCTTGATGCGAATGCCTCGGCGCGCGCAACGATCGCGCAGTTGGTGACGATCAATGGCAGAAAGATGCCCAGTCGGGCATGCAAGCTCGGAGAGAACGCATGAAACAACATCTCGACGGCGGTCACCAGCGCCGCGATGATCAAGACGTAGGCCGGAATTCGAATCTCGGGCTGTAATGCGCGACGCGCGAACGATACGAGTACGTTGCTGCAGGTCAGCACGAACAAGGTGGCAACGGCGAGCCCGATGGCATTGACTGCCGTGTTGGTGATGGCCAACAGCGGGCACAGTCCTAATAGCTGAACGATGCCAGGGTTGTTGTGCCAGAGACCATCGCGCCAGATGCTCATGTGGCGTCTCCGTTTAACGGGTGCCGGCGAGCATAGGTCAGTGTGACGAATACGGCATCGACGACTGCACGTGGCGTAATCGACGCGCCGGTGAAACCATCGAATTCTCCGCCCTCTCGTTTGAGTCGCCAGCCATCGACCGCTACGTTTTGCAACGATTTGCCACGGAATGTTTCGATCCATTCGGACCGAGTGATCTCGATAGCATCGCCCAAGCCTGGTGTCTCGGCATGTGCGATCACGCGCACGCCGGTAACAGTGTTGTTGCCATCAATGCCAATCATCATTCGAATCGGTCCGTTGTAGCCGCGTGCGTCCACCTCGAATACGCGCGCTACGGGTTGTTCGGACAGCGTGGCGGTGTAGACCAGTGCGGGCGTTTCACCCGGCAGCGTATGCGGCGGCGCGATGACGGTAGGTGCGCTGAGATCGATCGCATCAAACGCGACGCCGGCCAACACTGGCGCGAACAGGCGACGTTGCGCCTCGCGTTCGTTTTGCGCGATACGCTCGTGCGTAAACTGCCAGGCTGCCGCGACAATCGCTGCTGCCAGCATCGCGAAGATACCGAGCTTCAATGTGCCGAGCCCGGCGCGCACGTTCGGGCGTTCAGCGTTCATGACCCATGATCCTCGGTGCAGTGAACCGGTCGATCAGTGGCACCGCGGCATTCATTAACAACACGGCGAACGCAAAGCCATCCGGGTAGCCACCGAAACTGCGAATACACCAGGCGATCAGACCGATACCGAAACCATAGATCAACCGACCGCGTGGACTTGTTGCCGCCGAGACGGGATCGGTCGCGATGAAAAACGCCGCCAGAATCGTTGCACCACTAAACAGGTGAAAGCCGGGGCCAGGCAGTGCGCCAGAGGTCGTCATCGTTGCGACCGTCGCCGGTAGCAACATGCCGGCCAGCACCGCGACAGGAATGTGCCAGCGAATGATGCCGCGGTAAAGCAGCCAGAAACCGGCGACAGCGAGGAAGTTGCCGATCCACTCCCAACCGTAACCGCCGAAGTCACCAAAGATCGGGTTGATGCGAATCTCAGCGAACATCTCGGAATTGGCCATACCGTTGCGAACCATATCGAGCGGCGTCGCCCGCGTGACCGCGTCGAGTGTCAGGCTATCCGGCCAGCCGCCGGTAAACACATAGTGCAGCCGTTCCCCGACACTGGGTCGCACATAGTCGATATCGCCAAGACTGGGCGGCAGCCAACTACTCATCTCAATCGGGAAAGAGATCAGCACAAAAGCGTAACCGACCATCGCCGGATTGAACGGGTTGTAGCCGATGCCGCCGTAGGCGTGTTTGGCGAGTAACACGGCAGCCGCACACGCAATCAGCGTGACATAGATCGGTAGATAGGTGGGTAGTGCGAGCGCCAGCAACACCGCTGTCAGAATGACACTGAAGTCGCCCAACGTGCTGGCGACCGGTTGCTTGCGCAGCATCAGTGCCAGTGCTTCAAACGCCACACACGCAACGATACACAGCACGATATTGAACAGGATGCCAAAGCCGAAAAAGAAAAAATATACGACAATAGCCGGCACCAGGCTGAGTGTTACCTCTTGCATCATCGCGCCGACGCCGGTCGTCGGTCGCAGGTAGGGCGTGATGGCTGCTTCGAAGCGCATCAGTCGTTGTCACTCTTGTTCGGCTGCTTGCGCGCAAGAATCTCCGCAATCGCGTCGCGGCTCGCCTTATCTTTCAGAGCCCGGAGATTTTCTGATTCCGACTGTGCGCGCTGTTCGTCGCGGGCCCGTCGCTGTTCAAAGCGCTCCTTCGCACGACTCGCCCGTTCGCGCTCATACACTTCGAGTTTACGTTGTTGCTTGGCGGTGCGAAAACTATGTGTCAGGGGAATATGGCTGGGGCAGACTAGGTCGCAGCAGCCGCATTCGATGCAGTCTATGAGACCCAGCGCATCGAGCGTGTCGCCTTGTTCAAACTGATGGGCACGGTATAACTGTTGCGGCTGCAATCGCACCGGACAAATGCGTGCGCATTCGCCGCAGCGAATACAGGGCCGTTCCGGCTCACGGGATGTCTGAATAGCAGGGCCGGTAAACAACAGACAATTACTGGCTTTGGTCACCGGCAGCGCGTCGCTCGTCAGGGCGAGCCCGGTCATCGGTCCACCCATGATCAGACGCTTGGCGGACTCCGTGTAGCCGCCGGCGGCCGCTGCGACGTCGGCCATCGGTGTGCCAAAGCGCACACGATAGTTACCGGGGCGCGCGACGCCGTCTCCGGTGACTGTGACGATACGTGAAATCATCGGCATGCCGGTCAACGCAAGATTGGCAACGGCG
This sequence comes from Pseudomonadota bacterium, assembly GCA_039033995.1. Taxonomy (GTDB): domain Bacteria; phylum Pseudomonadota; class Gammaproteobacteria; order Steroidobacterales; family Woeseiaceae; genus CALBPI01. The sequence continues at coordinate 46,851 of JBCCBP010000023.1, forward strand.
GCTGCCGTGCCCACATTATGCACGAGTGCACCGACATCACTCGGGTATCCGCCCGTTGGCACTTCGCGGCCGGTCATCAGATACACCAGCTGGTCTTCACCCCCAGACGGATAAACAGTCGGAATACGCACCATCTGCAGACGGTCATCGGCGTCGATCTCGGCCGCGCTGCGAAACGCTTCCCAAGCCTCGGGCTTGTCGCTTTCCACGCCGACGAAACAGTGCGGCAGGTCGAGTGCGGTCAGCAGAATCCGCGCGCCATACAAAATGTCGGCTGCGGATGCGCACATCAGTGCATCATCACAGCTGATATAGGGCTCACACTCGACACCATTCAGCACTAGCGTATCGATCGACGTGTCGATGGCATGTCGGAGCTTGGCAACTGTCGGGAACGCCGCGCCGCCGAGGCCCACAATGCCCGCGGCCTCGATCGCTGCGAGCAGCGTTTGCTGTGTCTCGGCGAACGGGTTGGTGATCGGCGAGAGATCCGGTAAGCGCGTGTCTTCGCCATCGGTTTCAATTTCAATACAGACAGCATCCTGCCGATGTCTGTCAGCAATCGGCCGGTGTTCGATGGCGGTGACGATGCCAGAGCTGCTTGCGTGCACCGGCGCGCTGAAGCTGCCGCTGGCCTCAGCGATGCGCTGGCCGGTCAGAACGTGATCGCCGACCGAAACGATGGGTTTTGCCGGTTCTCCCGCGTGTTGGCGTAACGGAATAATTAGTTTCGGCGGTACCGGTATGTCCACGATCGGTCTACCGCGCGATTGCTCCTTGAACGATGGCAGGCGAATGCCGCCGGGCAGGCGGTACAGATCTTCGGTGGCGGCCGTGGTCATGCGGTTTGCCTCCGGTCCGGTACCATACTGATGCAGTCGACCGGACACGGTGCGATGCAAAGTTCGCAGCCGGTGCACAATGCGTTCACGACCGTATGCGAGAACTGGTGAGAGCCGATGATTGCGTCGACCGGGCAGGCGGGCAGGCAACGCGCACAGCCGATGCATTGGGCTTCGTCGATCAACGCCAGCATCGGTGGTGCAGGCGGTGGTAGATCGGCGTCGAGCGCGATGATGTCGCGATCCAGCAGGCGGGCGAGGGCGGCGATGGTGGCATCACCGCCCGGCGGGCAACGATTGATGGCAGCCTCGCCATCGGCGATGGCCTGGGCATAGGGTCGGCAACCGGGGTAGCCGCACTGGGCGCACTGTGTCTGAGGTAGCAATGCGTCGATCTCGCTGACCACCGCATCGCCATCCGCAGGCAGCGAACGCGCCGCGAGCGTCAGACAGGCGCCGCAGAATAAGGCGATGGACGTCAGCACGATGATCGGTGTCAACATCAGCGTAACCCCAGTCCGGAAAAGCCGAGGAACGCGAGTGACATGATGCCGGCGCTGACTAGCGCGATGGCCGAACCACGTAGCGCTGCAGGAATAAACGGCGTCTCGATCCGTTCACGGATGGCGGCGAACATCATCGTGACGAGCGCGAACCCACTCGCAGCACCGAAGCCGTACCAAACCGCCTGGGCGAAGCTGTCGATCTCCTGAATGCTCAGAAGAGCGACACCCAGTACCGCGCAGTTGGTGGTGATCAGCGGCAGATAAATGCCGAGCATTTGTTCGAGCATCGGACTCAGACGGCGAATCATGATCTCACTGAACTGGACGAGCGAAGCGATGATCAGGATAAAGGTCAGCGTGCGCAGGTAGGTGATGTCGAGCGGCTGCAGGATCCAGATTTCCACCAAATAGCTGGTGGCTGACGATAGTGTCAGTACGAACATCGTCGCGACACACATTCCCGCCGCTGTATCGAGCTGGCGAGTTGCGCCCAGAAACGGACACAGGCCCAGAAAACGGGTCAACACGAAATTGTTGACCAGAACGGTGCTGATCAGAATGAGAAACCATTCATGCAGCATCGCGATTGCCTCCGATTACTTGACGCGCATTCCGGGTTGCGCGCCGCTGTCGGGTGACAGCAGAAAAATACCCTTGCCATCACCGGCCGCCAGCACCATGCCTTCGGATAGGCCGAAACGCATCTTGCGTGGCGCCAGATTGGCGACGACTACTGTCAAGCGACCGACCAGCGATGCTGGTTCGTAAGCGGATTTGATGCCAGCGAATACCTGGCGTTGGCTATCGCCGAGGCTGAGTGTCAGCTTCAGCAATTTGTCGGCGCCGTCGACATGGTCGGCCGCCACGATTTCGGCGATGCGTAGGTCGACTTTCATGAAGTCGTCGATGCTGATCACATTGTCGTCCTCGTCTTTCGTGGGAGCGGCAGCTGTATTTGTCTCTGCAGCACTCGCTGCTTTCATCGCATCGATTTGTTTGTCGTCAATGCGACCGAGCATCGGTTTGAATTTTTCGATCTTCGTTCCGAGCAGCGGGGTGTTGACACTCTCCCAATCCCAGTCAACCTCGTTAAATAGTGTCTTTGCTTTATCGGCAATGGCCGGGATGACCGGCGCGAGATAGATGGCCAACGCCCGGAAGCAATTCAGACCCTGCGTGCACACGCCTGGCACGGCTGACCGCAGAGCTTCGTCCTTCGCCATGACCCAGGGTTTGTTGTCGTCGATAAACTGGTTGGCGAGATCAGCGAGTCGCATGATCTCGCGCATGGCCTTGGAGAACTCACGTGCTTCATAAAAATTGGCAATGCGACCGCTCGCATCGGCAAACGTCTCGTACAACGCTGGGTCCGGCAGCGTGTCGCTCAACAGGCTGTCATTGCCTTTGACGATAAAACCGGCGCAACGACTCGCAATATTGACGAGCTTGCCGACGAGATCGGAATTCACGCGTGCGACGAAGTCGGCGAGATTCAGATCAATATCGTCGATGCCGGGCCCAAGCTTCGCCGCGTAGTAATAACGCAGGTGATCGGCCGGCAGGCTATCGAGGTAAGTCGCCGCCTTGATGAAGGTACCGCGCGACTTCGACATTTTCTTGCCATCGACGGTCAGAAATCCATGGGCGTAGATACCGTTGGGCGTGCGGTAGTGGGCGCCGTGCAGCACCGCCGGCCAGAACAGCGCATGGAAGTACATGATGTCCTTGCCGATGAAATGATAAAGCTCGGTGTTGTTGTCGGGTGCCAACCATTCGTCGAAGTCCATGCCGCGCTCGTCGCACAGTGCCTTGAAGCTCGCGAAATAGCCAACCGGTGCATCCAGCCAGACATAGAAGAATTTGTTGTCGGCATCAGGGATCTCGAAGCCGAAGTAGGGCGCATCGCGCGAGATATCCCAATCCTGCAAGCCGGCCTCGAACCATTCAGCGAGTTTTTTCTGCACACTGGTATCGATCGCGTTGGTATCGAGCCAGGTTTTCAGGAAGGTTTCGAATTCACCGAGCTTGAAAAAGTAATGCTCACTGTCGCGCGTAACCGGCGGCTTGCCGGACAACACTGACACCGGGTTTATGAGATCCTGCGGTGTATAGGTCGTGCCGCAGTTTTCGCACGCATCACCGTATTGGTCTTCTGCACCGCATTTCGGACAAGTGCCTTTGACGAACCGATCCGGCAGGAACATTTTTTCCTGCTCGTCGTAGGCCTGCACGATGGTCTTCGTGTAGATGTGGCCGGCTTCCCGCAAACGCGCATAAATGCCATAGACCAGCGCGCGATTTTCTTCAGAGTGTGTCGAACCAAAGTGGTCGAACTCAATCTGAAAGGCGGCGAAATCCCGCGCATGTCGTTCGCGATATTCGGCCACTAACGCCTCAGGCGCGATGCCTTGTTCGCGCGCGCGCAACATGATCGGCGTGCCGTGGGCATCACTGGCACACACGTAATGCACTTCATGGCCGCGCATACGCTGAAACCGCACCCAGATATCCGTCTGGATGTACTCCACCAGGTGGCCGAGATGAATATCTCCGTTGGCGTAGGGTAGCGCGCTGGAAACCAGCAGGCGGCGATGGTTGATCATAGTCTGGCAGTCGATTACTTCAGGGCTGCCAATATTATGCACCAGCAGCGCGCATAGTGCTGGTGCGGATCGGGATTGTCGGCGCGACTAGTTGTTATTCTTGACGGCCTGGAACTTCGTCTTGTTGATGCCCTTCTCGTACGCCTCGCGGCCGCTGATGAAAGCGCTGTCATAAAGTTCCTGCAGCGCGCTGTCCATCGTTTTCATGCCATGTGCGGCACCACTCTGGATCGCGTTCTCAATCTGGTCGATCTTGCCCTGCCGAATCAGGTTACTGATGGCCGGCGTGTTCACCATGATTTCGAGGGCAGCGACGCGGCCGGGCTTGCCTTTCGTTGGTATCAGCTGCTGCGAAATGACACCGCGTAAAGAGGTCGAGAGCATCGTGCGAATCTGGCTCTGCTTCTCCGACGGGAACGAGTTGATGATGCGGTCGATAGTCTGGGCCGCTCCGTTGGTATGCAGCGTCCCCATAACCAGAATCCCCATCTCGGCGGCGGTCACGGCGATGCTAATCGTCTCGAGATCACGCATCTCACCGACGAGGACGATGTCTGGGTCTTCACGCAGGGCCGAGTGCAGTGCATCGGCGAACGAGCTACTGTGCCGCCCGACTTCGCGCTGTGAGATCAGACAGCCCTTGCGCTGGTGAATAAACTCAATCGGGTCCTCGATCGTAAGAATGTGACCTTTAAGGCGTGTGTTTAGCTCGTCGATCATCGCAGCGAGCGTTGTTGATTTGCCGGAGCCGGTTTTTCCGGTAACTAGAATCAATCCGCGTGGCTGTCGACAAAGGTCGCGAACCACCTTCGGCATCTTTAAGTCTTCGAGACTCTTGGTTTCAGTAGGGATCGTCCGGCAGACCGCACCCATACCATTGAGTTGGCGCAGAATGTTAACGCGGAATCGTGCCACCTCAGGAATTTCGTAGGCGAAATCGACACTGTCGTGCTCTTCAAACGTGCGTCGCGCCGCCGGCGTCATCATTTCGTACAGACAATCGCTGACATGTGCCTGGCTCAATGGTTTGCCACTGATCTCTTTCAGAGAGCCGTGTACGCGCATGCGCGGCGGATCGCCCGCCATCAGGTGCAAGTCAGAGCCGTTCGAGCGAGTCACTTCCAACAGGTATTGATCGATCGTTTTTGGGGCGGTTTGTTCGGTGCTCATGAAGTGTTCCTAACCGATCTTGTCCAGTTTCGGCAGCACGCTGGTATCCGTCACATGACGCATAAAGACCTTCTTGTCGTTGGCAAAACGGAACGCGTCATCCGGATCGATGTCGCCATTGGTCACCGCCTTCAATAGCGCCATATCCAGCGTTTGCATACCGAGATCGCCGCCCGTTTGCAGCTGCGCGTTAATCTGGTGGGTCTGATCCGACAGAATCAGATTCGAGACGGCTTTGGTATTAACCAGAATCTCATGCAGCGCGCGGCGACCCTGGCCGCCGGGTGTTTTCACCAACACCTGGGTGACAACCGCCTTCAGGCTCTGGGCGAGAAAACTCTTGGTTTGCTCCCGCAGCTCGCCAGGCAGCGCGTCAATCACGCGGTCGATGGTTTTGACGGCGCCGGTGGTGTGCAGCGTACCCAGTACCAGGTGACCGGTTTCTGCCGCTGTCATCGCCATGGAGATCGTCTCCATGTCGCGCATCTCGCCGACCAGAATGACGTCTGGGTCCTGGCGCATCGCAGCACGTACCCCGGAGGCGAAGTCCGGGATATGCGTGTTCAACTCACGTTGTACGACTTGGCTGCGCTTACTCTCGTGCACGAATTCAATCGGATCTTCGAGACTGATAATGTTCAGTTCGCGGGTCTGATTGAGGTGGTTGATCATCGCGGCCAGCGTTGTCGACTTACCGGTACCGGTCGAACCGGTCACGAGCACCATACCCTGGTGGTAATCACAAAAAGTCTCGATGACCGGCGGCAGCATCAGCGATTCGAGCGTAGGCACTTCGGTCGGGATACTTCTGAAAACTGCGCCGACGCCCGTTTCCTTGCGGAACACATTGGTCCGGAAGCGCGCGCCTTCTTCGGTGACGTATGAGAAGTCGAGATCATGGCCGGCAGCGAACGTGTCCTGCTGCGACTTGGTCAGGATCTCCGCCACATAGTTGTCGAGTTCGCTGGCGCCGAGATCACGGAACTTGATCGGCATCAGGTCGCCATTCATCCGCAACATCGGCGGCACGCCGACGGCGAGATGAACGTCGGAACAGCCTTGCGCCAGACCGAGTTTGAGGAATGCATCGATTCTTGCCATGTCTTCTCCGAAGCTTAGCACCTGTGCGGTGCCGTCACCGTGGCGGGATTAGCCGTTGACCACTGCGACGCTACAACGAAGATTGACTTATGTCACACAGACACGCAAAGCCTTTTCCGGTCGATTGTGAAATTCCGCACAGTTTGCGGCTGAAAAAGCTAGAGCTGGATAGCTTCCAGCGCCTCGCGGACCTCGATCATGCTCTGGTAACGCTCGGCCTTGTCAACGCTCATCAGCTTGGTGACGATCGCGGCAAGATCGTCAGGAATCTTGTCATTGAGCTCCTGACAGTGGGAGGCCTTGCCCTGGAAGTGCTGGTACATCACCGACATATGGTCGCCGCGGGTATACGGTGGAGAGCCGGTTAGCATTTCGTACAGCATGACGCCCACACTGTAGATATCGGCGGTCTCCTCGACCTTCTTACCGAGGATTTGTTCGGGTGCCATGTACTTCGGCGAGCCGATGACATAACCGGTCTTGGTCAGCTGGGTATCGCCGCTGGACGCGGCAGCCGCCACGCCGAAATCCACAATTTTCAAGAGACCTGAATCGTCGATCAGGATGTTCGCCGGTTTCAAGTCGCGGTGAATAACGCCAGCATCATGCGCGACGCTCATGCCGGTCGCAATGTCACGCGAAAAGCGTAGCGCCTTGGCAAAATTCATGGGTTTTTCTGCTGCGATTTCCGCGCCGAGCGTGTGCGAATCGAAATATTCCATCGAGATCGCATAGTTGCCCTGGATGTGCAGGAAGTCATAAATGCGGATGACGTTCGGATGCGTGATACGTCGTGAGAATTTCAGCTCGTGAACGAAGCGTTTCATCATTTCTTCGTCGGACGAAACGTTCGGGTTCAGGAATTTCAGAATCAGCTGCTCGCCGACCACGGTGTCTTCCATGAGCAATACCGTAC
>JBCCBP010000024.1:0-52935 GCA_039033995.1 Pseudomonadota bacterium
CATGCGTCGCATCGTCTCATACACGTCCGCAATTTCGAGTGCGGTCGGGGCGGGCAGGCGCGCCAGCGCATTCGACGTTACGGCCAGTTCGAAGGCCGTCCGTGTTAACTGGATAGGACGTGTGCCTTGCCAGCCTTCTGGTAGCGTGAAGCGATTGTTGTCGCGTAACTCAACCACGCTCTGCTGGATGGGGAGGCGCATCGCGCGATGGTAGTCGATTTCCTTGGTTAGCCGTTCATGATTGGTTTCAATCTCGGCCACCACAAGTTGCAGCAGGGTACGTGCGCGTTCGGTTTTCTCTCGCTCATCCGCCCAGTCTTCAAGCGCCAGTGCGAGCAATGCGCCGACAATGATCAAAGCCAGTTCGAGCAGCGGTGCACCCCGAAAGAATGTAAGGGCGCGGCGTTTAGGCGTCTTGGATTCCGTCATACGCCAAGCATAACGACTGACGGGCCTGTGATGCCACCGCGCCCTGCTTGACGATGAAGGATCCCGAAGCGTCCACAACATCCTGCTCCGTTTGCCAAGCCTGAGTGAGTGTCGCTAACCGACTGGCGCGGTGTGGAAATCACCGCGAGTGGCTGCGATTGCGCGATTCGCTCACTTTGCTCCTTCTTTCCGTGGTCTTTCAGGCCATGGACGCTTCGGGGGTGTGAGACTGTGCGGTTGTCTCACATAAGAGATAGGCGTAGTCGGCGTGGGAAACGGCTCACCGAGTAGGTTTCTTAATTCGGCGGCAACGTGAATGTCAGACTGGAGAAAATAGTCTCGAACTCGACCTCGTCGTGTTCTTTGGGTTCTCCCCAGACCGTTGTGAACTTCCAGGTGCCCGTGGCCGGAATAGCGAAGCGGACATGCCCGCGTGCATCGGTAGTCGTGCTCAAGCGCGGCAAGCCTGCCACTGTCAGTAGCTCCATGCTGACCTTGGCATTGGCGAGCGGCTGCCCGCGATACTCGACCAGCAGCGTCAGCTCGTCCGCTTTCTCCATTGCCAGCGGGTGCGTGAGTGGCGTGATCTCAAGCATCAACCCCACCGGTGACGTGACGTGGTCACTGAGTGTTGTACCCGTTTGAACCAGGGTCTTTGCCCGTCTGGAATAGTGCTCTCGCCCCGGTTGCTCGGTTTGACCTTTGACACGCCGAAAGTCAGCGATCGCGCGCAGGCCTTCCTTCTCGACATAGGCGTTGAAACGATTTGCGGGCAGCGTCGATGTCGAGCGATAGCTTTCCAGCGCAATGACATGTGTGCCAGGCTGGGCTGTAGGCACCGCAACCGTTGCTGCGGCGACATATTGCAGCAGATTGTGGACGCCGTCCGGGGCAAAGTCGCGCAGGGCGGCGACCTGTTTCAGACCATGCGGCCATGGATTGAACTCGCCCGCATGTCCAACCCGAAATTGCACCAGCATATGCCCGTCGTCATTGACTTGATTCGTCGGCAGCAGAAACTGGTCGTGAGCCGACGCACTGGCGGCAAGTGCCGACAATAGTGTTGCCAGCAATGCCACGGTTGCGCGCAGTCGCCAGGTTTGTGCGAAAGCCATAAACTCTCTCCTGAATAAGCGGGTGGCCGACGCTGATCGTCGACCACCCAGTGGGTTAGAACAAGTCGTCGAAGGCAGCAGGATCATCGCTACTGGTGATGTTCAGGTCATTGATCTCCCGTGGCTCCTGCCATTCGGGGTCTGTGATGATCGCGCGGACCAGTGTATTGAAGTCCGTGAGACCGGCAGGGCCCTGAGGGCCAACTGGCCCCACTGGCCCCACTGGGCCCACCGGTCCCGCTGGCCCCTCAGGACCGGTGGCACCGGTTGCGCCAACGTCGCCCGTGTCGCCTGTGCAGGCAGCCAGACTCAGTGCGACCAAGACGAGTGTGCTGGCAGCAGGCCAGCGTTGTTTGCGTTGCATGATGGTCTCCTAGTCGCTGCGGGCACCGGCGAGCGGTGTGTTCAAGTAGGGAAAGGCATTGCCAAACTGCATCGCCGACAGTGCGGCACCATCGGTGTAAGGCAGACCACCAGACGGCGCGTCGCTCGGGATGCAGCCAAAAACATCGACATTGTCGAGCGTGCAGAGCACACCCATCACAGCGCGGACTGCAATATCCACCACATCGTCGCCAGGCCTGCGACCATTCGGGAAGCCTGCGTTGTCACCGCCGATCACGCCCAACGTGTTCTGCGCTGCCATTTCTGTCGCCGGAATGTCGGTATTCAGCCGTAGCATCTCTCCCGGCGCCTGCAGATTGGCGGGTTGCGTGACGCCGGTAATGCCCGTTAGAAACACCGCGACAAGGTCATTGCGTGGAAAGTTATTCGGTGCTTGCACGCCCGCGCTGCCGAACAGCGCTTCGATCAATTCCGGTAAGACTGGATTGGTCACATACGTCAGAAACTGTGGATCATCCTTCGGCTCGCTCGCGTTGAAGCGGTCCTTGTCGCGCAAGCCGATGACTACCTCGTTGACCAGCGGGTTACCGAGGCGTGAAACCTGAGTCAGCGCACCCCCTTGCAGGCTGCCGATCGCCAAGCCATTCGGTGCATCGTAGGCAGGCGAAGGATTACGAATCTCCGCCTGCGGCAGGCTCGCGGTTGTCCAGCCGCCGATTACCGGATCCTCGTCTCGCGTCAGACACGCCACCGGCACCTCGAGCACTAACGCGGTGACATTCTTGTCGGCTAGGTCGTCTTGTTCGCCGTCAACAGGACCGAGTGGATTGGTGTTGATCAGGTCAAAAATCTCACCGAGGTTGACCACAAACGGGTCTTTGCGTTGTCCCACAAATACCCGACCGTCATCGCAGCCAGGAATGTTGACGTCGTAGATATGGGCGTCAGCGTAAGCCGGATAGTCGGGGATCGATTTCTCGCCGACATTATCAACCGGTTTGGCAAACTGCGCAGGCGTGACACCCCCCGCTGCGTTTGTCAGTACATCGCCTTGGTTGCGTCGATCTCCACGAATGATCTCAACACTGTAGGACTCGAGTATGTTGAGTCCGGCCCGATCCGTAACCGCGGGTCCGATGCCGCCCGGGGCGCTAGTTATCACCGGAATCGAGACGGTGGCATCACCGACGGGTAGCGCAATGTCCTGCAGTTGATTGGTGAATCGGAAGCGAAACGTCAGGTCTTCCTCAGCATCCCCGTTGTTGTCGATATGAATGTCGTACGCGGCGTCGGGATCGAGCGAAAAGTAATTCGGCCCGCCGTAGGCATCTTGCAGTGGCAAATAGTTGGCGACGAGGGTCACGTAGTCCTCGCGACCCGGCTCGTAGCTGCGAAATAGATAGAAGTCGGTCGCATCGACTTTCGGCTGTTCGGTGATGGCGGGCGCTTCGCGATGGCTCGATGCCCATGCGCCGGGTACCAGCGCGCACAGCACGGCCGCGCCGATGAGTGATCTCTCCAATGACATGTTGTTCTCCTGTTGATCAACGAATTACTGCTTAAAGCGCGGGTAACTACGCACAACTCGGCCGATCGGATGCACTGGCGAAAATCTTTTTTCCTGCTAACGTGATCGCTGACTGCCGGTATCAACATCGGCGATACGCATGAGGTTTGGCGCGCGAGGATGGCGGATACCGCAGACAATCTGGAAGACTTGCTGGCACGCATCGCGGCCAACGACCGTCATGCGTTTCGTGAGCTGTATGCGCAGAGCGCCAACATCGTGTTCGCTGTCTTGTTGAGCATCCTGTCGCGGCGCGACCTCGCTGAAGAAGCGTTGCAGGATGTCTACATGCGTGTTTGGCGTCAGGCGGCCAGCTACCGCGTCGCCCGTGGCAAACCGCTGACCTGGCTGACCAGCATCGCGCGCAATCGCGCGTTGGACATCAAACGACGCCTGAGTCGCGAAGCGGCATTGCCGCAGGCGTTGGCCGAAGCGGAGCCGCAGCCCGCCGATTTTGAATCCGACCCGGCACTGGCCGCGCAATGGGGCGACGATGCCAAGCAACTCGCGCGTTGTATGGATGGTTTGTCGAATGACCAGAATCGCAGCATTCGTCTGGCTTTCCTGCGTGGCTTCAGCCACAGCGAAGTCGCGACCCAGGTGGGCGCACCAGTCGGGACCGTCAAAAGCTGGATCCGTCGCGGGCTCGCGGCATTGAAACGGTGCCTCGGCCAATGAATATCCAGAATCCTGAATTGCTGGATCGCCTCGCCAGTGACTACGTGTTGGGCACGATGCCGCGGCTGACTCGTCGGCGTTTCACGCGTCTGTTGGCTATCGATCTGGTGGCACGGCGCGCCGTCCAGGACTGGGAGCGACGACTGGCGGCGCTGTCCGCGGAGGTGCCGCCTGAAGCGCCGCCCGTCTATCTCTGGCCGCGCATTGAAGCCGCATTGGATGATCTCGACGGGCCTGCGAATCGCGCGTTGACCACAGCATCACGATGGACAGGCTGGCTGGCCGCCGTGTTCGCCTTCGCGACGCTCGCTATCGGTTGGCTGTATTGGCAGCAGCAAGAGACTGTTGAGGCGCCGGCGTTCACCAGTGTGTTGCAGGATGGCGAGAAAACGCCAGCCTTTATTGTAGATGCGTTGCGCGACGCGCAGGCATTGCGCATTCGCGCGTTCGATCCCGCGACAATTGCGCGGGACCAGACCTACGAGCTGTGGCTGGTGCCGGCCGATGGTGATGCGCCCGTATCGCTGGGCTTGCTCGGGCAGGGCGAAGTGCGCGAACTCACGTTGTCGACAGCACAGCTTGCAGCGCTCGACGCGGGTGGCATTTTGGCGATCAGTGTTGAGCCGCTTGGTGGCTCGCCGACTGGCGCGCCGACCGGTGATATTCCATATACCGGCGCGCTGGCCACGACCAGCTAGCGGTGCTGGACACCTGTCTTTTCATCCACTACTGTATATAACCCCATATATTCTGAAAGTGTGAGAAATGGCGGTTGCATTGGACACGCCGGACTACTTGTCGACCCTGAATGACGAGCAGCGTCAGGCAGCGACGTACGCTGCTCCCGGAGCCTCGGTGCGTCCAGCGACATCGGCCGCTGTGCCGTCCGGGCCATTGCTGATCATCGCTGGTGCCGGCACTGGCAAAACCATGACGCTCGCGCACCGGGTTGCCCACTTGATTGTGAATGGCGTCGATCCGGCAGACATCCTTCTGCTGACATTCTCTCGCCGTGCGGCTGCCGAGATGACCCGTCGCGCTGAACGCATCGTTCGCCAGGCGTTGCGCAGTCGCGGTCAAGCGGCCCGTTCGATCCGGTTTGCGTGGTCGGGTACCTTCCATGCCATCGCCAATCGGTTGCTGCGTATTTATGCGCGCAATCTCGGGCTGGACCCATCATTCACGGTCCTCGATCGCACGGATGCCGCCGATCTGATCGACTCGTTGCGGCAGCAGCAGGGCTTGTCCGCCCGCGACAAGCGTTTCCCTAAAAAAGACACCTGCCTCGCGATCTACTCGCGTTGCGTCAATACGCGTTTGTCCCTCGCCGACGTGTTAGCGCAAAGCTATCCGTGGTGTGCCGACTGGTTGGCCGAACTGAATGCGCTATTCGGCGCTTACGTTGAAGCCAAACAACAGCACGCGGTGCTCGACTACGACGATTTGCTGCTCTATTGGTACCACCTGGTGTCGGAGCCTGCGCTCGCAACCGATATCAGCGCGCGTTTTTCGCATGTGCTGGTGGATGAGTACCAGGATACGAATCGGTTGCAGGCGGACATTTTGCAGGCGTTGCGTCCCGACGGTGATCGCCTGACGGTCGTTGGCGATGACGCCCAGTCGATTTATGCGTTCCGTGCTGCAGAGGTCGACAACATTCTGGATTTCCCGGATCAGTTCGTGCCGGCCGCACATGTCGTATCGTTGACGCGCAACTATCGCTCGGTGCAGCCCATTCTAGATGCCGCCAATGCACTGATTGCCGATAGTGAGCGCCAATATCGCAAAGACCTGTATTCACTACAGCCATCCGAGCAGAAGCCGAACTATGTGACGGTGGAGGACGCCAATGCAGAAGTCGACTACATCGTCCACCACATACTGGCGCAACGCGAAGCGGGCACCCAACTCCGTGATCAGGCGGTGCTATTTCGTAATGCGCACCACAGCGATCGCCTCGAGGTGGAGTTGACCCGTCGCAATATCCCGTATGTGAAATACGGGGGGCTAAAGTTTCTGGAGTCCGCGCATGTCAAAGATCTATTGTCGATACTGCGCTGGGCCGACAACCCGAAGAACCGAGTCGCGGCGTTTCGTGTGTTGCAGTTGTTGTCGGGCATCGGGCCCTCGCATGCGGCACGCTGCTTTGAGTATGTGGCTGCCAACGAGTACTCACTGGCGAGCTTGTCGCAGTTTACGCCGCCCGCAGCAGCCATCACGGCCTGGTCTGCGTTCTGTGCATTGATGCAGTCGTTGCAAGCGAGCGCTGACGTCGCTGCAGACGGTGATCACTGGCAAGCGGATGTCGGGCAGGTACGTGCGTGGTATCAGCCGGTACTCGAGGATCGCTACGACAGCGCCGAGCAGCGTCTCGCTGACCTTGAGCAGCTAGAGGCGGTCGCCCAGCGCTATCCAAGCCGCGAACGTTTTCTGACCGAGCTGACGCTCGATCCGCCACAATCGACCGGTGATCTGTCGGGGCCGCCTTTGCAGGACGAAGACTATCTGATTCTGTCGACGGTGCACTCGGCGAAGGGCCAGGAATGGGATGACGTGTTCATCATGAATGTAACCGACGGCAATTTTCCGTCGGAGTTTGCGGCGGGAGACAACAAAGCGATCGACGAGGAACGGCGCTTGCTGTATGTCGCGATGACGCGTGCCAAACGATCCTTGCATGTGCTGTCGCCAATGAAGTTCTTCGTGACGCAACAGCACCGCCATGGTGATCGCCATGTTTATGGCGCGCGTAGTCGTTTCATGACCGATCAGCTATTGTCCTATTTCGAGCCGCGGATGCATGCTGATCCGGCAGCGAGTGGTACGCCCGGTCCCTCGTCGCGCCCCAGCGCGCAGGTCGATGTCGCCAGCCGCTTGCGGAATATGTGGCAATAGCGCTGCTGCCGATGCGCGCGGTTTTGCGCTAGTATCGAGGCAGTTATTGTGTTGGAGCCCGGCTATGCGCCCGTTTTTTTCTGTTCTTTTGTGCTTGCTCACCATCGCGCCTGTCACGTCGTTCGCCAATGCCGAGTTGCAGGCGGCGGCACTGGCGGCAGGTGACGCCGTAGAAGATCACGTCATCGCGCTGCGTCGCCACTTCCATGAAAATCCGGAGCTCAGCAATCGCGAATTCAAGACTGCCGAGCGTATTGCCGAAGAGCTCAAGCTGTTGGGTCTCGACCCGCAGACGGGTATCGCCTCCACCGGTGTTGTTGCGTTTATCGAAGGCGGCAAGCCAGGACCGCTGATCGCGTTGCGAGCGGATATCGATGCGCTGCCAGTGGAAGAAAAAGTCGATCTGCCATTTGCGTCGAAAGCGCGCGGTACCTATCGCGGCAATGAGGTCGGTGTGATGCACGCTTGCGGTCACGATACGCACATTGCGATGTTGCTGGGTGCGGCCAAGGCGCTGGTGGGTATGCGTGAAGAGTTGGCCGGTTCGGTCATGCTGGTTTTTCAGCCGGCGGAAGAAGGTGCGCCAGAAGGTGAAACCGGCGGTGCTGCGCGTATGCTCGCCGAAGGCTTGTTTGATGAGCGCAAGCCTGAAGCCATCTTTGGCCTGCACACCTTTTCAGGTTTGCCGGCGGGTGCCGTCGCCTATCGGTCCGGTCCGGCCATGGCGAGCTCCGATCGATTTGTTATTAAAGTGCGTGGCAAGCAAACGCATGGTTCGCGACCCTGGGGTGGTGTGGATCCCATCGTCACTGCGGCGCAAATTGTCATGGCGGTACAGACGATCGCCAGCCGGCAGGTCGATGTTACTAAAGCACCGTCCGTGATTTCTTTCGGCATCATTGACGGCGGTGTGCGCAACAATATTATTCCGGACGAAGTTGAGCTGGTCGGCACGATTCGCAACTTTGATATGGGTATCCGTGAGCAGATTCATGCCAAGCTGCGTCATACCGCGCGGACGATCGCCGAGAGTGCCGGTGCGACGGCGGATGTGACGATCGATCTTGGTTATCCGGTGACGATCAACAACCCGGCACTGACCGCCAAGATGTTGCCGACTGTGCAGCGTGTGGTCGGCGACGGCGGTGTCTTCGAGTCGCCGCTGGTGACGGGCGCTGAAGATTTTTCCTACTATGCGCTCGAGACGCCGGGCCTGTTCTTGTATCTCGGGGGCACGCCGAGGGGAAAAGACCCGAGTAAAGCACCGAGCAATCATTCGCCATTGTTCTACGTCGATGAGTCGACACTGAAAGTCGGCGTGAACGTGTTGACAGGTTTGGTTATCGATTATTTTGCCACGCCGGGTGTTGAGCCGATGGCGAATGCGCAGTAGCGGGCAACAACAGGGGGCAGGACAATGAGCAAGGCCATCGAGTCGCTTTCAGTCAAAGAACAAGTCAGTGCAGCGGAGTGGCAAACGCGAGTCGATCTCGCTGCTGCGTATCGACTCATCGCACTACATGGGTGGGACGATCTGGTCTACACCCATATCTCCGCCACGGTGCCGAATGAACCCGGTCATTTTCTGATTAATCCGTACGGCTTGTTTTTCGAGGAAATCACGGCCAGCAGTCTCGTCAAGATCAATCTCGACGGCGAAAAAGTCATGCCGTCGCCGTATGAGATCAATCCTGCCGGGTTCACGATTCACGGCGCGATTCACGAGAAGCGACATGATGTGACGTGCGTGCTGCACACGCATACCCGCGCCGGCATCGCTGTGTCGGCACAAGAGGCCGGTCTACTGCCCATTTCGCAACATAGTTTGTTTGTGTTGTCGTCGCTTGGCTATCACGACTACGAAGGGGTGGCACTCAATGAAGAAGAGAAGCCGCGCCTTGTCGCAGATCTTGGTAGCAACAACTTTCTGATGCTGCGAAACCACGGCTTACTGACAGCCGCACCGACAATAGCGGATACGTTCCAGGCGATGTATTTCTTTGAGGTGAGTTGCCAGATTCAGCTTAACGCGCAAGCTGGCGGTGGTGAGCTACGGATGATCGAGCCCCAAATTCTGGCCGGCATTCGGGCTCAGGCAGAGCAGGTGCAGCGTGGCATGGGCGGTCAGCTTGTCTGGCCGGGTTTGTTGCGCAAGCTCGACCGGCGCGATCCGTCTTATCGAGACTAGTGTCTTTGCCGACCTTGCGGAGTGCTGTGATGGGCTGCCGACGATCTATTTTTCTCACTCAATAAGATGCGTTCGAAAAACAGCTCCTCGGGGCATTCCGACGGCCAGCCAAAGTCTGCGGCGATCGGTACGGCAATCGGGGTAGCGTGTCCAAGGTCGGCCAGCGATGTATTTTCCTCACTCGAATAGACTTGTTCAGAAAACACCTCCCTGGCCTTGAGAGGTCACAGTCGCGTTGATAAAAGCAGTGCAGACCGAGTCGATAAGCTTTCTGCTATTGCGACCTATCTGGCAATCGGGGTTGACTTGAGAGCGAGTGGTTTCGAGCGAGCAAGGCAGACCCGATTGCGTCATATAGACGACCTCGCCCTCGATGTCGCTACGTAAGAAATAAACGATAAGCTGGATTGTTGGTTTCATCCCAGTAAGGGAAACCCAGGCCGTCGAAGTGCTCGGTGAGGGATTGCGTGTTGCCATCCGGAATCTGGATGCCCACCAGAATGCGGCCAAAGTCCGAGCCATGATTGCGATAATGGAACAAGCTGATGTTCCAGTCCTCGCCGACAGCATCGAGAAAATCGCGTAACGCGCCGGGGCGTTCCGGGAACTCAAACCGATACACGTGTTCGTTGTGCATATCCGCGGCGCGACCACCGACAAGATGACGGACATGGAGTTTCGCGACTTCGTTATCACTCAGATCGCGCGCGTCATAGCCTGCGTCGCGAATCGCACGACCAACCGCCTCCTGCTCTGCGACACCTTCACTCAACTCGACACCGACGAAGAGCTGTGCGTCGCCATTGGCGCCAATGCGATAGTTGAATTCGGTTACGTTGCGCTCTCCCAGCGCATGGCAGAAACGTCGGAAGCTGCCGGGTTGCTCTTCGATTGTGACGCCGAACAAGGCCTCGCGATGTTCGCCAACAGCAGCACGCTCGGCGATATGTCGTAGGCGATCAAAATTGAGATTCGCGCCGCATACGATTGACACGATGCGTTGCTCCGCCATGTGGTTTTCGTCCACCCATGCCTTGATGCCGGCAATAGAAAGCGCGCCTGCCGGCTCCACCATTGTGCGCGTCTCCTCGTAGATGTCCCGAATAGCTGCACAGATCTGATCGGTGTTTACCGTGATAATGTCGTCGAGCAATTCGCGACAGAGCGAGTAGGTCAGTGCACCCACTCGTCGCACCGCTACACCGTCGGCGAAGTTGCCGACGCGCGCCAAGGTTACGGGTTCACTAGCTTCAAATGCCGCCTGCATGCTGGCGGCTTGTTGTGGCTCTACGCCAATAATGCGCACGTCGGGTCGCGCCAGTTTGATCGCGGTCGCAACGCCGGCGGCGAGACCACCACCACCGATTGGAATGAAGGCAAGATCGAATGGCTCGCACTGCGTCAGCAACTCGCGACCAATGGTCGCTTGTCCAGCGATCACCAGTGGATCGTCAAACGGGTGAATGAATGTCAGTTGTCGTTCTGCCGCGAGACGCTTAGCTTCCGCCTGCGCTGCGTCGTAGTTATCGCCTTCAAGTATCACTTCCACCGGATAGCGACGGACTGCATTAATCTTTATGCGCGGTGTCGTGGCCGGCATGACAATGACTGCCGGGACCCCACGCATGCTGGCGGCGAGCGCAACGCCTTGCGCATGGTTGCCGGCCGAGCTGCAGATGACGCCGCGTGCGGCCTCCTGATCGTTCAGTGCAGCAATGCGGTTATACGCACCACGCAGTTTGAACGAGAAAACGGGCTGTTGATCCTCACGTTTCAATAAGACTTGATGATGAATCGCGGCGCTGAGCTGCTTGGCTGGCTGCAGGGAGGTTTCACGGGCGACGTCGTAGACACGGGTCATAGCCTCATCGATCAAGGCGGGCCAGTCATAAGTATTTGTGGGCGTTGGCATGCCGTGATTATTGCAGCTGCGCAAAGAGTGGTCGAATACCCGGACAAAAAAAGCGGGGCCGAAGCCCCGCTTACTAGGCTATCGAGGCTCGAAGCTTAGTCGACGGGGTTACCGTCGGCGTCGATCAGACGGATCTCGTCAAAGCCGAGAGCGCCAAGACTCTCTTCAACACGGGCGCGATCGCCGACGACGACCCAGATCGTATTGTCCGGCTTGATGATGCGCTGTGCTTCATCATTCACGCTGCCCAGTGTGATGGCACGGGTCCGGTCAGCGAACGTCGACCAATAGTTATCCGGTAGGTCGAAGCGCACAATCTCAGCTAATGATCCACTCACCGCACCAATCGTTTCCCAGCGTCCGGGCAGCGACAACGTGTTGCCATCGCGTACCCGCGAAAGCTCGTCTTCCGTCGCGGGGCGATCCGCCAGATATTCACGCAGCTCGCGTCGTAGCTCCGCGATGGAGTCGGCCGTACGGTCGGTTTGTACCGGCGCAAATAACAGGAACGGACGCTGCGCGGCGGCATCGAGAATGAACGAATAGCTGCCGTAGGCCCAACCTTTGTCTTCACGCAGGTTCATGTTCAGCCGTGAGCTGAAATCACCGCCGAGTACCTGATTGGCCGCTTCGATCACAAGATCGTTCGGGTCAGACTTGGGCGGCACAACGTGTCCGGCAAAGATCATCGATTGCTCGGATTGCGGTCGATCGACGAGATAGAGAATTTCTTTCTCGGCCTGAGCGACTTGATCGAGCGTCTTGGTGGGCACGTCACCCGCAGCCCAGTCGCCGAAGCGTGCTTCGATGACCGGCTGGATTTCTTCCAGGGTCGTATCGCCGACCACGATCAGTGTCGCATTATTCGGCTTGAACCAGGTGTTGTGGAAATCGACCAGTGCCTGACGGTCCAGCGCCTGGATGCTCGCTTCGGTGCCGCTGCCGGTCAGCGGTTGCCCGTAAGCGTGCTCCGATCCGTACATCAACCCTGGCATCAATCTCAGGGCCATCGCTTGCGGCTGCGTGCGTTCTCGGGCGATCGCTGCCAGACGCGATTTACGCAGACGGTCAAGCTCGTTATCGGGGAAGGTCGGATTGAGAATGATATCGGCGTAAAGGTCCAACGACGCCTGCATTGAATCCTTCAGCGTATTCAGCGAAACGCTCGCGGTATCCAGGCTCGCGCCAGCGCCGAAATTAGCGCCGAGTTGTGCGAATGCCTCACTGATTTCCAACGCGCTCATTTTTTTGGTGCCTTCGTCGAGCATCGTCATAGCAAAGCTGGCGGTGCCGGGTGCCGCAAATTGATCTGCGGCAAAGCCTGCATCCAGTAATAGATTGAAACTCACCAGTGGCAGATCGCTGCGGTTGGCGACGATCAATTTCAGTCCGTTATCCAGTTCGCCGCGTTCGAACGCCGGGAAGCCGACCTCTGGATAGCTCTCCGGATAGGGTACGCCGGTGCTGCGATCGACGCCGTCGCTTTTCGCGGTCAGGTTCGTTGGGAATGGTTCTACGGTCAACACGTAATTGCCACGCGAGAACCAACGTTTCGCCACCGCCTGAACTTGCTTCGGAGTCGCGTTGGCAACGCGTTCAAGCGACGTCTTGTAGAAGTCTGCGCTGCCGCCATAGACAAAGTTCTCTGCCAGAATGTCGGACTTGCCGCCGAACCCGCCAACGCGTTCCGCTCCACGCACGAAGCCTGCTTTAACCTGCGTTTGCACGCGCTTGAGCTCGCTGCGAGAGGGACCTTTATCCATCAAGCGCGCGATTTCTTCATTCATTGCACGCTCGACGGCGGCGACGTCACCGCCAGGCTGTACCGATGCCGTGACAAACAAGATGCTCGCGATTTCGAGTGGCAACACGCTCGCGCTGACGTCAGTGGCCGTCTGATCGGTGTAGACCAGTCGCTCATACAGTCGAGAATTCTTGCCGCCACCAAGGATTTGTGCGCCGACTTGCAACAAGTCGGTGTCCTCGGCCGCCCACTCCGGAGCAACCCAGGCCTTGTAAAGACGTGTTTGCGGTACGCGATCCTGCAGCACCTCTCGGTGTTCGCCAACCAACTCGGGCACCCAAGCCTCGTGTTTCGCCAATGGCGGTCCTGGCGGAATGTCGCCAAAGAAGCGCTCGGCCTTCTCACGCGCTACTTCAGGCGTGATGTCTCCCGCGAGCACCAGCACGGCATTGTTGGGGCCATAGTAGGTGCTGAACCAGGTCTTCACATCATCCAATGTGGACGCATTCAGGTCTTCCATCGAGCCAATGGGGAGCCAGGAGTAGGGATGACCTTCGGGGAATAGGCCTTCTATCAGGTGGTCGAACACTTTCCCGTACGGCTGATTCTGGCCCTGACGTTTTTCGTTCTGAACGACGTCACGCTGCTCATCGAGCTTGTCCTGCGTAATAGCACCCAGTAGATGCCCCATCCGGTCAGATTCCATCCACAACGCGAGGTCGAGGCCGGTACTGGGTACGGTTTGGAAATAATTGGTGCGGTCAAAAGAAGTGGTGCCGTTCTGACCGGTCGTGCCAATTTTCTCGAACGGACCGAAATATTCATCATCGAAGTTTTCCGAGCCGTTGAACATTAAGTGCTCAAACAAGTGTGCGAAACCGGTGCGCCCCTCTTGTTCATCCTTGGACCCAACGTGATACCAGATATTGACGGCGACGATCGGCGCCTTGTGGTCTTCGTGGACGATGACTGTCAGACCATTCTCCAGTTCGAACTGGGTGTAGGGAATATCAACAGACTGAGCGTGTATGGCAGCGCTGGACACCACGAACACAAGTGCGAGCAACGCGCGAGACAGACGGCTCATAACTTCTCCTTTGAAAGCAGCTATTAGCGGTGAAAAGGGTCTTTCGAGCCGGAAAACCTAGCAGCTTGGGCGCGGGCTTGTCCAAAAAACCTGTGCGATTTTTGCTGCAGCTCTGATGGCGAGATCATGCTCGCCACGCCGGGCCAGCGATACTGGTGGTTTCCACAGAAACCATCCGCGTGAGTCTTTTGTGAAGGTTATGCTGGACCTAAATGATTGAACCGACGAGGCTAGTCGCTGCTGACGATGCGCATGTGCTGCGAATAAATGCGATCCATGATCGTGGCCGAAAAACCCGTCACTCTGTCGCTGACCAGATGCTTACTGGCATAGAAGTAAAGTGGGAGCATCGGGTAATCTTCGAGTAGCATCGCCTCGGCCGCGCGCAAAATCTTGGCACGCAACGCGAGATCCTGCTCTTCGTTGGCGTCCTGCAGCAACGCGTCGAACGCCGGGTTTTGCCAGCCGGCGGCGTTGAGTGGATTGTTGCTCTGGAAAATTTCCAGAAAGTTGTAGGCGTCCTGATAGTCGCCATTCCAGCCGAAGCGCAACAGATCCCAGGCATCGAAGTCTTTGCGCGTTTGCAGCATGACTTTCCATTCCTGATTGATCAATTCAACTTCTGCCCCAAGATTCTGACGAATCATCTCCTGCACGGCGACCATCAGCTTGCGATGATTGTCCCCGGTGTTATAAAGCAACTGGATTTGCAGCGGTTTGTCCGGCGAATAACCGGCGGCGGCGTAGAGTTCGCGTGCGGTGGCTAGTTGCGCCTCGCGCGGCTCATCTCGCCATGGGTAGTGGTAGCCCGAATACCCGACAATACCGTCAGGGACAAAACTCCACGCACCCGGGTTGGCGCTGCCCAGCACGACGCGAGAAATATCTTCGCGGTGGACAGCCATCGTGAGCGCCTTGCGCACGCGTTTGTCGGCGAGCGGCGCTTGCGTCGTATCCAATACGAGAAAATACGTCCCCAACAGTGGATTGACGTGTAGCGCATCGGGGTATGTCTCGCGCAAAGCGGCGTATTGCGAGCTGGGCACCGTCGATGTGATATCTATTTCACCGGCCCGAAAGAGATTCAGCTCAACCGCTGCGTCTTCGATGGGAAGATACTCGACTTCATCGATGGCGACGTTGTCGTTGTCCCAATAAGCCGGGTTGCGTTCGGCTGTGAGCCGATCCCCGACGCGCCAATCCTTGATGCGGTAGGCGCCATTCGACACCATGAACTCGGGTCTGACGAAGCTGTCACCGTGCGCCTCAAAGCTCGCTCTGTGAAGCGGATAAGTCGCGGGTGTTAACAATAGACCGAGGAGGTACGGCGTCGACTGATCGAGTTCGATTTCCACCGTTTTCTCGTTGAGCGCACGAATCCCGAGCGTCTCGACCGGCGCGTCGCCTGCGATGATCAGAGCAGCATTCTTGAGTGGCGCCAGCATGCTGGCGTAGGTGCTGTTAGTCTTCGGGTCGACGGTACGGCGGAAGCCAGCAACAAAGTCCGCCGCCGTTACCGGGTCGCCATTGGACCAGCGAGCCGTTTCTTTCAGCTCAAAGGTATATCGTCGTCCATCGTCGCTGACGGTCCAGCGCTTCGCAGTGCCCGGCACCAGTTCTCCGTCGGCAGCTTCGGTCACGAGACCTTCGTATAAGTCGCGCAGGATATTGTTGGCGGCGACGCCTTCAGATCGGTGAGGGTCGAGTGTGGCGGGCTCCGCGATGTTCGCACGCCGCAGCACGGTCTTAGCGTCGTCGACGCTTGCATTGTTGTCGGTCTTGTCGCTACAGGCGATTACGATCGCCGTTGCGAGCAGCGTTAGCGCCGCTACCTGCGCTGCACGAGCCCAGTTCATGCTGTCACCCACTTTTCCGCCAAGAGTCCGATGGTCGCACAGCCAACGTATCCGAGTCCAAAAGGGTGGGCTAGCGAAGATTAGCGTTTCGGGGACTCAAGTGACGAGAGAAGAGCTGATTCATGACGGTGATTTCTCCACCTTCGACTTCGGAAGAGACTAGGCGTTTGGTCACCATAAAGTAGATAGGCAACATGACATAGTCTTGCAGCATCAACGCCTCGGCATCGAGTAACAGGGTGGCGCGCCGGTTGGGATCCTGCTCTGAAGCCGCTTCGCGCAACAGTCGATCAAAGTCGTCGCTCTTCCACCCCGCCGGGTTTCGATAGGAGTCGCTCTGCAGCACCTCAAGTATGGAATTGGCGTCGTTGTAAGTGCCACCGACACCATAGCGATGCATGTCCCACTGTGCGAAATTGCGCCAACCTTGCACGACTTCTTCGAACGGTTTGGCCTTCGCTGTGACGATGGCACCTAGATGCGTTTCGATCATCTCGGCGAAAGCGGTCGCGATTTCTTCGTATTCGCCGACCGCGATATGGTGCAGGTCGAATTGCAGGGGATTGTTCGCGTTGTAGCCCGCCTCCGCGTAGAGCGCTTGCGCCTTCTCAATTTGCCGCTCCCGGGGCCAGGAGCGCCACTCGTAAAAATAGTTGCCGGCGGGGTTCACCCCTGGCGAGACGAAGTGCCATGCAGGCGGATTGCCGCCGGCCAGAAGATCTCCGGTAATCGCTTCGCGATCGACGACCATACTGATTGCCTGTCGTATTGCGCTATTGTCGAAGGGGGGTTCTGTCGTATCAAACGCATAGGTCAAGACGCCATAAAATGGTCGCACCACCAACTCGCGTTTAAATTCGCGACGCAGCGTTGCATAGTCGCGATCGGGTACATGTGACGTCACGTCGAGGTCACCGTTGATAAACCAAGCCAGTTGCTGGTCATGATCCGCGATGAAATTGAGCTCGACGCGCTCATAGCCAAGCTTGTCGGCTCCGTAATAATGCGGGTTCGTCGTCAACACCGCCCTCTGCGGTGAGATCGCGGCGAGTTGATAAGCGCCCGTTACCCGTAAGGCTGTCGTGTCCGCTGCAGTCAATGCATCGTCGTAGCGATCCACATTGTCAGGGTGCACGGGTACGGCCAGCGTATGTGCCAAAATTTCGAGGAAATGCGCAGTAGGTTCTTTCAGTGTGACCGCCAGCTGCTTCTCGCCCTGCACCCGCACTGCTAATGCATCGGGCGGAGCTATTCCTTTGCGGATATGGTTCGCATTTCCGATCGGCTCCATCATTGCTGCGAGCGGACCTTGCGTACTCGGGTTAACGAGTCGGCGAAAGCTGAATACGAAGTCCTCCGCAGTAATCGGATCGCCGTTCGACCAGCGCGCGTCTTCGCGCAACGTAAATACGTATTCGCGGCCGTCATCGCTGATCTCCCAGCTTTCGGCGAGCCCGGCCACCAGGCTGCCGTCGGCGCGTGTGGTGATCAGCCCTTCGTTGAGGTCCCGCAGCAGCTCGTCCGTGTGTACGTCGATAACACGATGCGGATCCAGCGTCGCTGGCGCGCTGATAACGGCGCGCCGGAGTGTCTTGACGGGCTCGTCAGGAGCAACTCCCGTCGTCTCCGCGCCATCATTGCAAGCAATGAGCATGGGGCTCAATACCAATACGATAAACATCAGAACACGAACTCTTTCCACTGCGCTGTAATAGGCGCTGACAACCATGGGGAACATACTCCGATACATTTGTAGGGTTGCTAGCGGCCAACCATGGGCGACGCTTGAGCGATAGGCGAGCCCGTTACCCATGACAAACCATGGGATGACCGCGCATAATCGCACCATGAACAATAGAAACGATCGTCGGCAGCCGTATCCTGTCATTGAGCCGTATCACAGCGGGATGCTGGACGTTGGCGACGGGCATCATTTGTATTATGAGCAATCGGGAAACCCTAACGGTAAGCCGGTGGTGGCACTGCACGGTGGGCCGGGTGGTGGCAGCAGCCCGGGTATGCGACGGTTTTTTAATCCGGATGTGTATCGCATTGTCATGTTCGACCAGCGTGGCGCTGGTAAGAGTACGCCACACGCTTCGCTGGACAACAACACGACCTGGGACCTCGTCGGCGATATCGAGATCCTGAGAGAGGCGTTGCAAATTCGTCGGTGGCAAGTGTTCGGCGGATCCTGGGGCAGCACATTGGCACTGACCTATGCGCAAACACACCCGGATCGCGTGACGGAGCTCGTGTTGCGTGGCATTTTCATGTTGCGGCCGAAGGAGATTCATTGGTTCTACCAGCATGGTGCCAGTGAGATTTACCCCGACCGTTGGCAGCATTATCTCGCGCCAATTCCGGTCAATGAGCGCGACAACCTGTTGCAGGCTTATCACAGGCGATTAACCAGCGATGATGAGTCCGTCCGACTGGAAGCCGCACGTGCCTGGTCTGTCTGGGAAGGGTCGACCAGTTTCCTGCTGCCCAATGAGGCCGCCACACAGTCGTTTGGCGAGACGCAGCATGCGTTGGCGATGGCTCGCATCGAGTGTCACTATTTCATGAACGACGGGTTCATGGCGCCGAATCAACTGATCGACGACGTGGATAAGATCCGTCACATTCCGGCCGTGATCGTGCAGGGTCGCTATGATGTCGTTTGCCCAATGATTTCAGCCTGGGAGCTGCATCAGGCGTGGCCGGAGGCCGATCTGCGCGTTGTGGCAGACGCCGGACACTCAGCGTTCGAGGTGGGCAATGTCGCCGCACTGGTGCATGCAACAGATCAATTTGCCGGCGGGGGGCAATAATGGCGCGACAACTCTTCAAAAACGCTCGAATCATCAATGAAGGTGAGATACGCGAGGCGGACCTGCTCGTCATCGATGATCGTATCGAACACATTGCCAGTGATATCTCCGGCGATTCCCAGACGCATGTCATCGATGTCGCAGGTCGCTATCTGATCCCCGGAATGATCGACAGCCAGGTGCATTTCAGAGAGCCGGGATTGACGCCAAAAGGCGATCTGACCTCGGAATCACGCGCATCCGTCGCTGGCGGCACCACCAGTTTTATGGATATGCCGAACGTCAACCCGGCAACGGTTACGCGTGATGCGCTGGCCGAAAAATATGCGCTGGCGGCGGACCGTTGCCATGCCAACTTTGCGTTCTACTTCGGTGCGACCAATGACAATATCGAAGAGATTCGACGCTTACAGCCCTACGAGGCCTGCGCGATCAAGGCGTTCATGGGCGCATCGACAGGCAATCTTCTGGTCGATGATCCCGATGCGTTGCGGTTGTTGTTCCGCGACGCACCGATAATGGTCGTTACGCATTGCGAAGACTCTCCGATGATCTGGGAAAACGAAAAGGCAGCTCGTGAGCGCTTCGGCGATGATGTGCCGATCGCCGAACATCCCCGTATTCGCTCGGCGGAGGCTTGTCTGAAATCGTCAACGTTAGCCACCGGACTCGCGCGAGAATTCGACGCGCGTTTGCATGTGCTGCATTTGACGACGGCCATTGAGATGGCGCTGTTCGAAACGGGTGATCGCAACGCCAAGCGAATTACCGCCGAGGCGTGCGTGCATCATCTCTGGTTTGATGAATCCGATTACGACGCGCTCGGTACCCGGATCAAATGTAACCCTGCGATCAAATCGCGGGCCGATCGCGACGCCTTGCGCGCGGCCTTGAAGTCGGGCCAGCTCGATCTCATCGCGACGGACCATGCGCCGCATCTGTTGGAGGAGAAGCAGCGTAGCTACTTTGCGGCGCCTGCTGGTCTGCCACTGACACAGCATGCTTTGTTGCTGGCGCTTGAATTGACGAACGATGATGGATTTGATTTACCGTTCATTGTCGACAAAGTGTCGCATGCGCCCGCTGACCTGTTCGGTATCGAAGAGCGCGGTTATTTACGCGAGGGCTATTTTGCCGATCTCGTCATTGTCGACCCCGAAGGCTCGACGACAGCCAACGATGGCAGCGCGCTTGCAAAGTGTGGCTGGACGCCGTTCATCGATGTCACGTTTGGACACCGTGTTGCAGCGACTTACGTTAACGGCGGTCTTGCGTTTGATGGCGAGACGGTGCTCGAGGCCCGGCTGGGCAGGCGACTGCGCTGCAACACGGCGCGCCATCGCGAATAGAGGTTTTCACGGCAGCCCGCGGGGAGTAAGCTTGGGCTCGGGACAACGTTTCTTATGCGGGGGTTAGCGCGCAAGTCGATGGAAAATCGACAATGCGCCCGACGTGAATGAAGCCGACAGATACCAGTAATCCTGATTACTACCATCGTGTCGTCGATTGTCAGTGGGCCTGCCCGGCACACACTGACGTGCCACAGTACATTCGGTTGATCGCTCAGGGGCGCTTTACCGATGCTTACATGGTTAATCGACAATCCAATGTATTCCCCGGCATTCTCGGTCGCGTGTGTGACCGACCCTGCGAACCGGCCTGCCGCCGTGGCCGCGTCGAAGAGAAGCCGGTTGCTATCTGTCGGTTAAAGCGCGTGGCCGCCGACCACCGCGATGACATCAGCGATCGTTTGCCAAAGCCACCGGCGAAGACCAATGGCAAACGCATTGCGCTAGTCGGCGCCGGTTGTGCATCACTGACCGTCGCGAATGACCTGGCGCCTCTCGGCTACGAAATCACAGTGTTTGAGGCGCTCGACAAACCGGGCGGTTTGATGCGCACAAACATACCGCAGTTTCGGTTGCCACCGACGGTACTCGACGAAGAGATCGACAACATCCTGAACATGGGCGTTGAGGTTCGCTACGGCGAGCGTGTGAATTCGCTGGCGGCTCTGCTGGAGGACGATGGGTACGATGCCGTTTTTGTCGGCACTGGGGCGCCCAAAGGCAAGGAGCTCAAATTGCCGGGTCGCTACGATAGTGAGCGCGTCCATATCGGTATCGAGTGGCTTGAGTCGGTCGCTTTTGAACATACCAAAGATATCGGCAAGCGCGTCCTGATTATCGGTGTCGGCAATACCGCAATGGATTGCTGCCGATCGGCGCTGCGACTTGGCGCTGAGGACGTCAAGGTGATGGCGCGTAAGCCTCGACAGTTTTTTAAGGCGTCAGATTGGGAGTTGGAGGATGCCGAGGAAGAAAATGTAGAGATTATCGTCAACCACTCACCCAAGGCATTCGTCGTTGAAGATGGCGAACTGCAGGGCATGTTGTTCGACCAGATGGCCTATCAGATCGACGAGAACGGCGGTATCGACCGCGGCACAGTGGTCGGTGAAGTGTTTATCCCGTGTGACGACGTAATACTCGCTATTGGCCAAGATAATGCGTTCGATTGGATCGAGCGTGACATCGGTATCGATTTCAATGAATGGGATTGCCCCGAGGTCGATGAGACGACGATGATGTGTTCGCGAGACGGTATCTTCTTCGGCGGCGACGCCGCATTCGGCCCCAAAAACATTATCTGGGGTGTGGCCCATGGGCACGCAGCGTCGATTTCGCTTCACTTGTATTGCCAGGGACAGGATCTGAACGACCGACCGCCGACCTTGTTACACATGAGCGCCCAGAAAATGGGGATTCATGAATGGAGTTATTCGAATAACTATGATCCGAACGAGCGGCGGCTGATGCCTCATGTTGGATTGAAAGAGCGTTTTCGCAAGCTCGATATTGAGGTCGAGCTCGGTTTTACCGAAGAGCAGACGTGGACTGAGGTCGAGCGGTGTCTCAATTGCGATATTCAAACCGAGTTTAACGCCGCGACCTGTATCGAATGCGATGCCTGTATCGACATCTGTCCGACCAGTTGCCTGACAATTACCGAGAACGGTCCGGAAGACGAGCTCCGCCAGCGACTGACCGCGCCAGCGGAAAACCTGAGTGAGCCTTTGTTTGTCTCGCAGGATCTGCCGCAGACCGCTCGCGTCATGGTCAAAGATGAGGACCTGTGTGTGCACTGCGGGTTATGCGCCGAACGTTGTCCGACTGGCGCCTGGGATATGTTGAAGTCCAAGGTTCTATTGCCTTATGCGGGCACAACGCAGGTCAGCGAAGCCAAAGTACGCAAGGTGGTCTGATGCAGTCTGTTAACGATGTCGTCATCAAGATCGCTACCGTCAATGGCAGTGGCTCGGCCAGCGCCAACGGTTTGCTCCTGAAAGCCCTGTTTCGGATGGGTATTCCGGTCTGTGGCAAAAACTACTTTCCATCGAACATTCAAGGTCTGCCAACCTGGTATGAGATTCGTGTGACCGGTGCCGGCTATCGCGCCGCTGCGGGTCGCGTCGATGTGTTGGTCGCGATGAACGCGCAGACCTACACACAAGACCTTGCCGCGGTTGAGCCTGGCGGCTGGCTAATCTATGACTCGACGTGGCCGCGTAGCCGACAGTTGGTGCGTGATGACGTCAATATCATCGGCGTGCCGCTGTCGCGCATTTGCAACGAGAACTTCTCCGGCGCGCGCGCACGCGTGTTGATGAAAAATATTTGCTACGTTGGCGTGTTGGCGGCATTGCTGGATATCGATCTGCAGGTGATCGAACAACTGCTGACCGAAACGTTTGCCAGCAAGCCGAAGCTTATCGACTCAAACTTGCAAGCGATCAAATTGGGCTACGACTACGCGCGCGAGCATTTCGAATGCCCGCTACCGGTTCGGGTGGAGCGGATGGACCAAACGGCGGGCCAGGTGCTCGTCGATGGCAACACGGCCGCAGGACTCGGCTGTGTGTATGCCGGTGCGACGGTCGGCGCGTGGTATCCCATCACGCCGTCAACATCGTTGATGGATGCGTTCCAGAGTTTCTGCGAACGCCTGCGAGTCGACCCCGACACGGGTGAAAAAAACTACTGCATCGTGCAGGCGGAGGATGAGCTCGCAGCGATCGGGATGGTGCTCGGTGCTGCATGGATGGGCGCGCGTGCGTTTACGCCGACCAGCGGGCCAGGCGTTTCGTTGATGAACGAGTTTCTGGGCTTCGCGTATTACGCGGAGGTGCCGGTCGTGTTGTTTAATGTGCAACGCACGGGGCCGTCGACGGGTATGCCGACGCGCACACAGCAAAGCGATATCCTGAGTTCGGCATTCGCATCGCACGGTGATACACGGCATGTTTTGTTGTTTCCCGCTGACCCGGCGGAGTGCTTTGCGTTTGCACCCGCGGCATTCGACTTGGCCGAAACATTGCAGACGCCGGTAATTGTATTGTCGGATCTTGATATCGGCATGAACGACTGGATGGTGCCGGAGCTTACGATGGATCCGGATTATCAGCCCAAGCGCGGCAAGGTTTTGTCTGCCGAAGCACTCGAGGAGTTGGAGAAGTTCCACCGTTATCTCGACGTCGACGGCGATGGAGTTCCGTATCGGACGCTGCCTGGCGTCAGCGGCAAGGGTGCCTACTTCACCAGGGGTTCCGGGCACAACAAGTATGGCGGCTACACCGAAGATTCCGATGAATATCAGGATGTCATGGAGCGCCTGACGTTCAAATGGGAGCAGATGCGTCA
This sequence comes from Pseudomonadota bacterium, assembly GCA_039033995.1. Taxonomy (GTDB): domain Bacteria; phylum Pseudomonadota; class Gammaproteobacteria; order Steroidobacterales; family Woeseiaceae; genus CALBPI01. The sequence goes on from JBCCBP010000024.1 coordinate 23,333, forward strand.
TCAGGTGCCAGCCCCTGAGGTGATCGCGCATGACGAGGCAGAGGTCGCCATCGTGTCGGTCGGTAGCTGCGATGGCGCCGTGCGAGAGGCGATCGATCGACTGGCCGAGCAGGGGCTTACGGTCAGCTACCTGCGTGTCCGCGCGTTTCCGTTTAACGCGACCGTCGCAGACTTTATTGATAACCATCAGCACGTGTTCGTCGTCGAACAAAACCGGGATGCACAGCTCAGAAGCCTGCTGAGTATCGATCTCGAGGTAGACCTGAATCGCTTGCATCCGATCTTGCATTACAATGGCATGCCAATCACGGCGACCGACGTCGCTGAGCCGATTCTGGCTGCCCTCCGAGCGGGAAAGGCCGCCTAGCATCATGAGTTACATCGCTAAACCAAAAGTCGCGCATCCGAAACTGCCGCGCAACCGACATGGTCTGACCTATCGCGATTATGAAGGTGTTGTTTCAACACTGTGCGCGGGTTGCGGACATGACTCTGTGACCGCGGCGATCGTACAAGCCTTGTTTGAACTGGAAGTGGAGCCACATGGCCTTGCCAAGATGAGCGGTATCGGTTGCTCATCGAAGACACCGGCCTATTTCCTGAGTGCATCACACGGATTCAATTCGGTGCATGGGCGTATGCCGTCGGTGACGACCGGCGCGAATGCGGCTAATCGTGAGATGACCTACATCGGCATCTCCGGGGACGGCGATTCACTATCGATTGGCATGGGCCAGTTCGCACACGCGATTCGGCGCAACCTGAATATGGCGTACCTGATCGAGAATAATGGCGTCTACGGGCTCACCAAAGGTCAGTTTTCTGCTTCTGCCGATGTTGGCAGTAAAGCAAAGAAAGGGGTTGAGAACGTGCAACCGCCCATCGATCCGGTCTCTGTGGCGATGACGCTGGGCGCGACGTTCGTGGCGCGCAGCTTCTCAGGCGACAAGCGCCAACTGGTGCCGTTGCTGAAGGCAGCGTTGTCACATCACGGGTTTGCATTACTGGACATCATCAGTCCATGCGTCACGTTCAACGATCACGAAGGCTCGACCAAGAGTTACGCCTGGAGTCGTGAGCACGTGCAACAGGTCGTGCATGCTGACTACATTGCACCAGCCCGCGAGATTACCGCCGAATACGCGGCCGGCGAAGCGCTGGAGGTAGACATGCATGACGGTAGTCAACTGCTGCTTCGCAAGGTCGACAAAGACTACGATCCATCGGATCGACCAGCAGCGCTCGAATACGTGCAGCGTCACAATGCGTCGGGTGAGGTGCTCACCGGTCTTCTATACATCGACGAAAGCAAAGGTGACATGCACGATCTCGCCGGGACGACCAAGACGCCGCTGCGCGATCTGCCTTACAGTACTCTGAACCCGGGTAGCGACAAGCTCGCCGAGATTCAGAAGACCTGGCGCTGACGACACGATTGCTGCGCGTGCTGCAGCCAGCGCGCCCCGCTTCTTGCTGAGCTGTTGGTCCGAGGCGCGCGGGTCGCGGGCTGCGCTATTACTCCGGGTGATGACTCAAAAATAGAAACGCGCGCCCAGAGACCACGTCGTAGTGTCTTCGACCCAGGTCACATTGGGACCGATCGAGAAATCGTTGTTGAGATAGAACTCAGCCCCGATAGTCATGGAATCTTCTTCGCCGATATTGTCAAACTCGATGCTGCGATACGTGCCATAGAGTTCGATCTCTGGTGTGATCAGGCTACGCACTCCAGCCGACGTCATGAAGCCGTCATCATTGATTTCCACAAAGCCGTCGTCTGAGCTGCCATCGACGAAGCCCGCACGCAGAATGATATCGGTCGTCGGTGAAACTGCGAATGCGAAGCCGCCACCCAGCATCGTGGTACGGATATCGAAGCCATCATCGAATTCGAGACGTTCATAACCCGCCAGCAGATGGATGCTGTTCGAAATCTCGAACAGGCCGTTAAACTGCAGACCATCGCCATCGACGCTGCCGGGATTCAAGTCGGTCTCCGACTCGGCGTAGCGCGCCTCCAGATAGTCGTAGCTCAGATCATTGTCTGCCCATGCGGCGCCGGTTAGTGCCAGCCCTGCCAGACTCGCGACCAGTGTCATTCTTTTCATCGTCGTAGCTCCTGATTCTCAAAGGGGGAGTGGTCTATCGTTTCAACCGAGTCTAGAGATCGTGGCTGAATGGAAGCTGAAGACCGGCGCAAGCTACAGATACCGGGTTTTTATGGCAGGACTGCGGCATAATGTGAGCCCGCAGACAGCAAGTCCGGTCCATGCTGCAGAATCTGAAAGGCGTTTTCGTCGTTCCGCTGATTATTCTGAATATCGTGTTCTGGTTTATCCCGATATTCGTTTTCGCAATTGTGCGGTTGTTGCTGCCGTTCACGGCCGTGCGCAAGTGGACGTCATCGATCCTCATCGCTTGTGGCGAAAACTGGATCACCGTCAATGGCATCATCCATGATGTCACCCAGGATACGCACTGGCACTTCAGCGGCCTTGATAGCTTGCGCCGTCGCGACTGGTATCTCGTCGCGGCAAACCATCAGTCGTGGGTTGACATCGTCGTCCTGCAGCGGGCACTCAATCGGCGTATTCCGTTTCTCAAGTTTTTCATCAAACAGCAGCTAATCTGGATTCCCTTTCTTGGGCTGGCCTGGTGGGCGATGGACATGCCGTTCATGAAGCGTTACTCGCGCTCGTATTTGCGCAAGTACCCCGAAAAGCGCGGTCAGGATCTGGAGGCGACGCGCCGATCCTGTGAGCGGTTTCGCGAAGTACCCACGTCCGTGATCAACTTTGTTGAGGGCACACGGTTTACAGAAGCCAAGCATGAGAAAAGCCAGTCCCCGTATAAAAACCTGTTGCCGCCGAAAGCCGGCGGCGTAGCGTTCGCGCTATCCGTGATGGGCGAGCAATTCCGCTCGATTCTCGATGTGACGGTCATCTATCCGGGTGGCGCCAAGACGTTCTGGGACATGTGTACCGGCAGATTGACGGACGTCATCATCGACGTACGCGAAGTGCCTATCGAGCCGTGGATGACGAGCGGAGACTATTTGAACGACGATGCATTCAAGGCGCAGTTCCGCGACTGGATGGATGCATTCTGGGTTGAGAAAGATCGTCGCTTCGATGCCTTGACCCACCAATTCGAATCACAGGCAAGCAGCCAAGAGAATTCGCACAATGACTGACAAAAAGATGCTGCGTGGAGCAGAAATACTTCGCGAGCCGACCCTGAATAAGTCGACAGCCTTCACCATGGAGGAGCGCAAGCAACTGGGTTTGCGCGGGCTACTACCGCCGACGGTCAATACCCAGCAGCAACAACTCCGTCGCATTCTCGCCAACATCCGGCGGAAGGGTTCCGACATTGAACGCTACATCGCGCTCCGCGCACTACAAGTGCGTAGCGAGCAGTTGTTCTTCAAGCTCGTCACTGAGCACATCGAAGAAATCATGCCGTTGATTTACACGCCCACCGTCGGAGAGGCCTGTAAGGAGTTCGCCAATATTTTTCGAGATGCACGCGGCATGTATGTGTCGATCGACGATCGCGGCGATGTCGAGGAGTTGCTCGCGAACTGGCCCGATGACGATGTCCGGGTGATTGTGGTCACCGACGGTGAACGCGTACTGGGTCTAGGTGATCTGGGCAGCAACGGCATGGGTATCTCGATTGGCAAGCTCGCGCTGTACACCGCATGCGCGGGCATTCCACCAGAGCAGACACTACCGCTCGTGTTGGATGTCGGCACCGATAACGATGAGCTGCGCGACGATCCCGTGTATCTCGGTATTCCGCGCAAGCGAACACGGGGCAAGGCCTACGAGTCTTTAGTGGATGAGTTCATCGAGGCGGTCAAGAAGCGATTCCCGAAGGCATTGATCCAGTTCGAGGATTTCGCAACCCCCAACGCGCAATTGTTTCTCGATCGGTATCGCGAGGATGTATTGTGTTTCAATGATGACATTCAGGGCACGGCGTCGGTCGCGCTGGCGGGCATCATCGCATCGACGCGGGTGACCGGGACCCCGTTGAAGGACATGCGTACGATGTTTTTGGGTCACGGCTCTGCCGCGACCGGTATCGCTGATCTGCTGGTTTCCTCGATGATGGACGAGGGTTTGTCCGAAGCAGAGGCGTGCCAGCAGATCCGCTTTGTCGGCCGAAAAGGTGTCATCACCGCCGGCACGGAAGGCCTGTCGTCGAGTATTCGCCGGTTCGCTCAGGACGAGCCAGAGACGGACTTCCTCGGCGGCATCCAGCAATTCAAGCCGCACGCGCTGATTGGCGCGACAGGCTCTCCCGGGACGTTTACAGAAGATGTGATCGCCGAGATGGCCAGATTCAATGAGCGGCCGGTCATTTTCGCTTTGTCCAATCCCACGTCACGCGCTGAGTGCACCGCTGAGCAAGCCTACCAATGGAGTCAGGGGCACGCGTTATTCGCGAGCGGCAGTCCATTTTCGCCAGTCAAACACAATGGCAAGACGCACTGGCCGGGGCAGGGTAACAATGCCTACATTTTCCCCGGTGTTGGTCTCGGTGCCGTCGCTGTGGAGGCGCGCCAGGTAACCGACGTCATGTTCCTTGAAGCGGCGCGCAAATTGGCCGATATGATCAGCGACGATGACCTGGCGAGTGGCACACTGTATCCACCGCTGACCAGCATTCGGCATATCTCGCTCGAGATTGCTATTAGTGTGGCGGAGCGTGTTTATGCCGATGATCTAGCGGGTATCGAACGCCCCGCCGATCTGCGTAAGCACATCGCTGCCCTCATGTATGACCCAAGCTACTGATTCCACGCACTGGCATCTCTATATCCTGCGCTGCGCTGACGATAGTCTTTACACCGGCATTTCGCCGGATGTCGCTCGGCGCCTGGCGGTGCATCGCAGCGGTAAGGGTTCACGCTATCTGCGCGGGCGGTCCCCTCTGACACTAATCGCGTCATTCGAGATCGGCGACCGGTCCGCAGCGACTCGCGCGGAGATGGCGTTCAAGCGATTAACGAAGCATCGCAAGGAGTCACTGCTGCTCGATCAAACAGCGCTACGCTGTTTTCTCGATACCGTCACCATTTCCTGACGATTCATCTTGCTGTGCGATTTCGTCAGCTCGTTCCGCATCGCGCCGCAGCAGGGTCGACAGTTCATCAGCAGCCTGACGCACATTCTGGATCAGCAGTTTTTCGTCCTGATGGTACGCATGTTGCTCGCGCAGATAGTGCTCGTCGTGCTTCAGGAACGTATCGGTACTATGCTTCGCTGCCTCCGGCGAATAGCCGAGCTCTTTCAGCAACTCGCGACACATTGCGAGGCTTGAGTGCAGCGTGTCACGGACCGGATCGGTGACACCGAGATCCATCAGGCGATGTGCATGCACACGATTTCTGGCGCGCGCTAGAATTTTCAGGTGTGGGAAGTGCTGGCGAATGATCGATGCCGTCGCGACGGAAGTCTCGACGTCTTCGATCGCGAGAATGAGGAATCGTGCCCTCTCGACACCCGCAGCGCGTAGCAAGTCGATTCGGCGAGCGTCTCCGAAATAGACCTTGTTGCCGAATCGGCGAGCCAGTTCGACTTGCTTCGGATCAGATTCCAGCGCTGTAAAAGGGATGCCTTTGGATGCCAGAATGCGGCCGATGATCTGTCCGAAGCGTCCGAAGCTCGCGAGGATAATGTCGTTATCCTCGTCAGGAATCTGATCGAAGTCTGCTGTTTCCGCTTCTCCTTCCATACGTGATTCCAGGCGATCTGCTGCGATCATAACGAGTGGCGTCAATGCCATCGATAAAGAAATCACGACGATTAGGAATTCCGACACTGCTGGTGCGAGGGCATTGGCTGCGACGGCGGTGGTCAACAGCACGAACGCAAACTCGCCCCCTTGCGACAGTATCAGTGCCAGCCTGATGCGCTCGATCGTGCGCATGTTAAAGCGGCCGCTGATCGCATAGACGATCAAGGCTTTGGTGAGCATCAACATGATCACAGCCGCGGCGATAGCCAGGCCATGCTCGACCAGCAAGGAAAGGTTGACGGACATGCCGACGGCAATGAAAAACAGACCGAGCAGCAAGCCTTTGAACGGCTCGATGTCGGTCTCCAGCTGATGCCGGTATTCCGAGTCGGCGAGCAGCATGCCGGCGATAAAGGCACCGAGTCCCATCGACAAGCCGACTTTGTACATCAGGACGGCTGCGCCGATCACAACGGCCAGTGCGACAGCCGTTAGGAGCTCGTGGATATCGGTGCCAGCGACGATGCGCAACAACGGCTGCAGGGCGAACTGACCGCCCAGCACAAGGGCTACGATGGCTCCAATGGCAAGGCCGATGGCTTGCCAGTCCATATTGATCGCGCCAGCAGTGGCCAGGATCGGTACCAGTGCCAGCATCGGGATGACCGCCATGTCCTGAAACAGCAGCACAGAGAAGGCAGATCGGCCATAGCGTTGGGTCATCTCCTTGCGTTCGCTCAGCAGCTGCATAACAAAAGCGGTCGACGACAATGCCAGCGCAAAGCCCGCGATCAGTGCTGCGGTGATGGATAGGCTGACCAGCCAGGCGATAGCGGAGAGTGCCAGGCCGCACAGCAATACCTGCACGCCACCAAGGCCAAACACGTTTCGACGCAACACCCACAACCGCGCGGGTTGGATCTCGAGTCCAATGATGAACAACAAGAAAACGACGCCCAGCTCTGAGAAATGCAGAATTGCTTCGACGTCGGTCTGCAGTCTCAGCACCGATGGACCAATGATGACGCCGGCGATCAGGTAGCCGAGTACGGAGCCCAGCCCGAGTTTTTTGCTGACCGGCACGGCGATGATCGCGACGGTTAGGTAGATCAGAACATCAGTCAGTAGATACACGCCGCACTCCCTGCCCGGATATGCGAAGCAGTGTACCTGAGAATTGGCGTACGCGGCGAAACCCGCGCGATGGGATACTAGTCGACGGTGAAGTTGTAAAGCAGCGCGCTGCCGGCGCCTTCAACTGGCCGCACGACCATCTGGTAGGCGCCCGCATCGAGCATGCCGCCTTGCAGGGTCATGGTCAGGAACTGACTGCTGTTGGGTGTCAGTTGATCCGATTGCCAGACGAGCTTGCCGTCGACATTCTGTAGTGACGCCGAATAGCGAGGAGCCGGATCGAAGCCGACGTCGAGTTGCATCACGACTTGAGGCGCTTCGGTTCCGTTAATCGAGATGCCGCTGTCATTACCGCGGGACGGGCCCAGTGTCACGACCGGAATATTGACATAGGCAGCCATCGTATCGGGATTGGCCTGCGGCCCTCCCATCATCTGACCACCGGCGAACAGTAAAGCCGCACCTGCCATAAACGACGCGGCCATGCCGTACCAGCGCGACGGTGTCGCGTTGGTTGCTGAGGCCTGCGCCTGTTTTGCCGCTCTGGCGGCGGATAGGCTGGTGGCGCCAGCAATGTCATCCGCGTTTGCGCTGGCTTTCAATCCGTCGATCAGTAGCGCCGAAGACTCGAGTTCTGACATGGTCTCTGGGCAGCTGGCGTAGAAGTCTTCGAACGCCATCGACTCGGATTCGGTCAGGTGTCCTAGTAGATAGCGGTCTACCCAGTTGTCTTCGACCACCTGTTGTCGTGTCAGGCGGACGTCGCCTTGTGTCGTCGTCATGTCGTTGCTTCCATTATCCATTGCCGTTATTCGCCCCGCGTCCTTCCGCCAAATTGCGGGCGATGTCACTATCACTGCGCTCCAATAACTCTCTGAAACGTTTCTTGGCACGGTAAAGCACTCGGTTAAAGTGCAGATCAGAGAGTTCCAGTGCGCTACAAATCGACTGCTTGTCTTCCTGGTGCAGATAAAACCGCGTCAAGATGGCTCGGTCTCGATCCGATCCCAGCTCCTCAAGCATCTGTCGAACGTGTACTGCTACTTGATCGTCGTTTATCTCACTGACTTGAGTACTGGCTTCCTCGTCCGAGGCCAGCGCGATCGTATCGCTGTCAGCGTAGGTCTGGCGCCGCTGCCGTCTGCGGATCACACCGATTAGCAGATTTCGGCCAGTACTCTGGATAAAACCCGCCAAACGCGCCGGATCCTTGATGGTGCCTGCGCGCAAGCGTTCGATCACCACCCGGAATACATCCTGATGCAGGTCATTGGCGAGTTCCGGGTCGCCACAACGGCGACGCAGCATAAAGAGGAGCGGCCGACTGTAGCGTTCGACCATCTCCTGTTCAGCGGCTGAGTCGCCCTTGGCGATCCGTTCGGCCAGTGCCACGGCAGCGCCTTGCTCTTCCGCACGCGCCTGTTCCTCCGGCGAGACGGTGTCGTCTGGCAGGTCCTTCCCCTTCATAGGGGAGTATTCTGGCAGAACTCGGAGGCTACGTCTGTATGTGGCAGTGGTCATGATCAGTGTTTTCCCGGTTTAGAGCGGATCGTCGTAGCCGTCCCACTCCCCTTCGTCAGGGTTGCGTTTGTGTTTGCAAGTGAGTCGGTGAACGCCTTCTTCTTGGCTCAGGCTCATGGTGAACGTCCGCCCATCGGGCAAACCGCCGCTCAATGTGTTCGTTTTTTCACAAATTTCAGCCGTCGCTTTCGACCATAACCCCGTATTCTTATCACTCTTAGCACTGCGGTGATGAAACTTGGCTTTACCGGACTCATCGATACAGATGTACAGCCGGTCACCCCGCTGCATCGGTACCGTCTCGCCTTCATTGGTGCGCACCGAGCAGATGTACCAAACCCATTCAAAGGTGTTCTTGTTCATTGTTTCCCCTTCAACATTCACGCCTTAGCTCCTCAAACACGGCTCGCATCATTGCGAACCCATCACAAATTGGTGATAGCCGAGGTACTGTCGGCTGATCGGTGTCTATCTCACCCGCCAGACAGCGGTAGCCAATCCCCTAGCAGGACAAAGCCTGACCAGTAGTTTGGGTGGCGCCAACGCGGCTCTCGCTGCATGCGTTGTTTGGCCTGCGCCAAGGCGACTGAAGGTGCCAGACCATCACTGAGCAATCCTTCGTAGAAATATTGCATCAGTGTTGCCGTGGCACGGTCATCGACCTGCCAGAGGCTAGCCACCACGCGTTTCGCGCCGGCGTACATGAAGCCGCGAGTGAGTCCCAATAACCCTTCGCCAGCCAGGTTTCGTCCGAGGCCGGTATCGCAGGCCGATAGCACGACCAACTCCGCCTCGAGGTTCAGGTTGTAGATCTGGCGTAGGCCGACGAAACCGGTGACCGGCTGCCCTGCATCATCGACCATCGCCAGCGCCAGCCCGGTACGTGCCGATACGTCATCGTCCACAAAACCGTGCGATGCGATGTGCACGATTTGCGCCTTCTGAATGGCGGGCGCACTCAGGGCAGACGCCGACGCGTCCGTACCAGTTCGCAACCAGACTTCGCGATCGCCTGCGAGATCTTCGATTGACGCTGCCTCACGGCTCGACATCTTCAGTCGGTTGAGGATCGGCCCCGCCGAGCGTGTTGCGCTGGGCGCCATAGCCGCCGCAATTGAAGCGGCAGCTAAGCGTTCATCCTGTAGATCAAACACTGGGTCGGCGAGCACAGCAATGCTGTCGTCTGAACCTGCTCGCGCGCTCTCGCGAGTTAATGCCAGTGTGGTCATCGACGGCAGATAGCTCACAGTCTTCCCAAACAGTACGGGTCGGTTTGTGCCGCTGGTTGTCAAGACCTCAAACGGGGTGTAATGCAGCGCATCGTCCGCAACAACGATTATATTACTTGCGCCCTCGATATCGTTTGCTGCCGGAGCCAGCAGCAAGTCACCCAGTGCACCAGCGTCGCGCCGGTAGTCGCCGCGACTGGCGAGGCTCTCGTGCAATCGCTTCGCCACTCGACGGATGCGGCGCCCATCTGTGAGCTTGTGCGCAACGATGCGATCTCGTGATACTACCCATACATAGCTGTTAGCCGAGCCGAGAAAGTACTGCAAAACGAGATCATCGTCCGTGAGTAACGCTTGAAGTTGGTTTGGTGTCAGGGCTTGTTTACGGTCACTGGCGAGGAAGCGAGGGTCTATCTCACCGATCCTCTTGTCGAGTACATTCAGTGCATTGATTACGTCCGGCAAATTGTCCGGGATCGGACGACCGCGGAGCCTCTTGTCTTCGATATAGTTAATTTGTGCCAACAAATTCTCGCGTTCTGCACGCAACGCCTTTGGTAGGTCGTTCGAGGCCTCGCGATTGTTCGCCAAAATGTCTATCAGAGTCTGCGCGCGATACGACTCAGCCAGTGCGAGCCCACTGCTGGGTTTCGATGTGTTGTCGTTCATCGTTGTGTCGACAGCGAGCTCGTAAGCATCTGATACTGCCGCTTGATAAACGGCACGCAAATCCGCGCTCGCAATGTCGGCTCTCAGAGATTCAATACTCTGGATTGCCTGGTCGGCGAATTGCTTTGCTTGTGGAGGACTACCACTGCGCAGGTAAGCCCACCCCAATGCTGCGGCTGTTTGGGCAGACCCAAGCGAGTCTCGAATTTCCGTTCGTAGCGACAAAGCGGTCCTCAGGTGTTCGATGCCCGACACAACAGAGCCGGTCGTCGCGAGAGTCCGCCCGATAAAAAAGTGTGCTTTGGCCAGGTCGCTCTTGCTCATCTGTTGAGATAAGTCAGATCGTATTAGTTGTTGCAGTGATTCAAGGCCCTTGTTGATATCCCCTGCGGTAATCTCCGCGACGGCTCTCAATGTTGCCCAGGAAGCGATGCTGGCAGGTCTCACCCGAACAATTTCTGTCAGTTCGATGGCTTCATCGTATAACGCAAATGCCTCATTGGTTTGACCCAAACGAATCAATGCATCCGCCAAACGTACCTTGGCGCGAATCAATCTTCCGTCTCTCTGCTTTGCTAACAGGTCATGCTCTCGCGTGAAAAACTCTCTCGCCTGACTGAAGTCGCCGAGTTTGCTGTATGCCACGCCTATGTTGCCGATGACACGCGCCTGATCGTCGCTCTTGCCGAGCGTTCTGTAAATTTCAAGCGCGGGCAGGTAAGAGTCCAGCGCATCCTGGAAGCGACTGGTTCGGCTATATTGAGTCCCGATGTTGGCGAGTGTGCGGGCGCGATTTTCATCGTCACCAAGCCTACGCGCAGACTCCATCGCTAGTTCCAGATAGCGGATTGACTCCAGCGGTCGGTTGGTTTCTGCGTGCACGCCCGCCAATGCGTTCTGGTACCGGCGTACGCGATCGAGATCGTCGTATTGTTGCGCAATTGGCAACATTCGCTCATAGCAGGCCTGGGCCAGATCGTAATTATCAAGCTCCAATTCGAGGTAGCACAAGTTACTCTCAGCAGAATTGACCGCCGGCAAGTTACCTAGTAGAGGTTTCGCAGTCATCAGCAAGGATTTTGCCGCGTCCTCCCGGCGAGCTTTGGTCGCGGCTAAGCCGGCGATGTTCAAAGCGTGCCCCCGCAGGACGGGCTTTTTGATGACCGCTGCAATAGCAGCCGAATCCTCGCCAGCTGATTGTGCCAGATCTAATTGCCTCCGATCATAATGCAAGCTTGCGATGGCTGTCTTAGCTCGAACAACATTTTCTGGAATCGAGGCGGCCTGCCAGGCATTGGCCGCAGCAGAGAGCTTCTCTATCGCGGCTTTCGAGTCTGCATCGCTCAGCTGGTTGCCGAGGGTACTGACAGCAGCTTCCAGTTCAATCGCTTCCAGGCTATTCGAGTCCAGCGAACCGATGTCGAACAGTCTGGCGGTTACGGTGGCGCTGGGAGACTGCCGGTTGTTGATACGTATGACGACAGGTACGTCTCGCCGCGTACCCGAATCGAGTATCCAATAGATTCGCGCTACGCCACTGCTAGCACTAGCCAGCATCGCATATGACTCATTGCTCGGGACCTCAACCACGGTGTCAGCAAGGTGTTCCGTCAGCTCCAGCACGTATTCGCCCGGTGATACTTCAAGCGACAACGTCACCGTAGCTTTGCGGTCGGGCAGCGGGATTTCCCGGGAATCACCGGGTGCGAGTGTGACTTGCGCATGAGCGGCAGTTGCGAGCAGATGCCCGACCACCATCAACCACAGCAGACCGCTGCGCCGCGCTTTGCCGCGCCACTCTCCCCACGCACAGACCATGGCTCGATACTGGCACTGCACTCAGTCCGCTGCAAGCAGAATGCTGCCATAAATCAGCGATTTGCTGGACACGGCCACAATTGCAGCTATATTTGCGGTGAGCGCTTTAGCGCGATAACACGCAAGGATCTGAGAGCAGTGGTATGACACGACAGTGGTTACTGGCAATGTTGGGTGCATCGGCATTCCTCGCAAGTTGTAGCAAGGAGTCTGCGCCGCCACCGACGGCGCCTGCGGCGACTGCAGCGACTGCAGCGACACCCGCAGAGGAAGCAGCGCGAGTTGCTCCGGTTGCGGCTGAGGAGGCTGAGCCGCTCGACGTCGCCAGCCAATGGATGCCCTATGGCGAAGGAAAGGACGCGCTGATCCGCGGCTACTTTGCTTATCCGGAGTCGATGGTGGCCCCGCTGCCCGCCATCATCGTGGTGCACGACTGGCGCGGGTTGGACGAACCGACGAAACAAATGGCGGATCGACTCGCGTCGCGCGGCTATATGGTGCTGGCCGTCGATTTCTTCGGCGGCAAGGTCGCGAGCTCGGCAGAAGAAGCTGCCGCGTTATCTCGGGGTTTGCTGGAGCAAACCGAGGCCGCTGACCAAAACGTTGTTGCGGCTTACCGGTTTCTGACGGATGCCGCTGGCGCGCCGTCGGTTGCGACATTAGGCACCGCGATGGGCGGCTACTGGGCGGTCAAAAGCATGCGTTTGCTACCGGGTGAGCTAAAGGCGGCGGTGAACTGGTATGGACAGGTTGACGAAGATCCGGCCCTGATCGAACAGATGGATGCACCGCTGCTGGGTTTGTTCGCGGGCAGTGATCGGTCAATGCCGCCGCAACGTGTGCGAGATTTTCGTGCAGCGGCTGAGAGTGCGGGTAAGACCGTCGACGTACAGATTATTCCGAACGTCAGTGCTGGTTTTGCGAATCCGGACGATCCGCGTTTTGACCAGCAAGCGGCCGATCTGGCATGGCAGCGGACGATGAATTTTCTGACGCAACATCTGACGGCGATCTAGCGCAGCTGACATCCACCGCGAGCGGCTGGCTAAAGTGCCCGCTGCGAGCACCGCATTGCCAGAACAATTGTGCTGAAAATGCGCCTGGCAGAGACAGTAATTTTTCGTCGTCGCCGCCCGTGTCGAGATAACGCTGACAAAGCGGTGCGGACTGCAGCCCGGCCAGCTGGGCCGTAGCGACGTCTATCGTCATCGGGTTGTCGCTTGCGCCGTCGACACCTGTCCACTCCGTAACCGTATCAGCGACCATAATGCGCAGCGCGTTTGTCTCGTCGCGTTGATCGCACGGTGTTGTCGCGCGTAATACAAAGCGAATGCTGGGTGCGGTTGCGTCAAATACCGGAATGGGCTCGATTTGTTCAATCATCAGCGCATTGCCCGCAGCACTAGCCGATTGATCGTCGGCCGACGCTACTTTACTCGCGATAAGCAGACACAGAAAAAATTGGCAAAGCCGTTTCATGACGCTAACGTAAACCCGGAGCAGCATTGGATCGCCGTATTATGAGTAATCCTGTAGTTGATAGCACTTACCGTCTCGCGAAGCGGATCGTGATTACGGTCGTTGGCGTCACGCTATTGGTGTTCGGCGGCATCATGTTGATCACGCCAGGCCCAGGTATCGTTACCATCGCCGCGGCTCTCGGTGTGCTGGCTGTCGAATACGCGTGGGCCCGTGTCTGGCTGCGGCGCGTGCGACAAAAAATCAGTGCGGCCGGGCAGGCAGCCCGCAGTCGCGCGGCTGACAAACACCGCTAAGAGCCGTTTTTGGGAACCCCACGCGCTGGCGGAGGCGTTACCGCTAGTGCAGCAGGTTGGCCATTTTGCGACGATAGGTCTTGACGCGCTCGTCGCTACTGCCGAGCACCCCGAATATGGATAGCAAACCTTCGCGGCCCGCGTCGTTTTGGAATTCTCTGTCGGCCTTCATCAGCTGATAAAACTGCTCGAGTGCATCGCCGTAGTCCTTCGTCGCAAGGTAGGCGCGTGCCAGTTCATGTCGCAGGCTGAGGTTGTCCGGGTCTTCCGCCAACGCATCGACCAACTCGGTAGGCGCAGCAGCGCCGTCGGATTGTCGTGCGAGGGCAATTTCGTGCGCGAGCTGTTCGATCTCCGCCTCCATGCGTATCCCCGGCGGCAATTGCGCGAGACTGTGTTCAGCATCGTCAAGATGGCCGAGCTTGAGCTGCGTTCTCGCGAGGTCCGTCAGTATGCCGGCATTATTCGGTTCAGTCTCGAGTGCCTGCTGCAATAACGACAGCGCTGTGTCAAAGTCTTCCCGCATCAGCGCGTCCTGCACAGCGCGCCGCAGCGGGTTGGCCGGTGTCGCGATGTGTGGACCAATTTTCTTGACCAGATCTTCAGGGCTGTGCAGGCCGATGATCTCTTCCACAACTTTGCCGTCTTTAAATAGCAGCAGCATCGGTATGCTGCGAACATTGAATCCTGTCGCGAGCGTCGTCTCTTCATCGACATTCACTTTGGCCACACGCAATTTGCCAGGGTAGTGGCCAACGATGGCTTCCAGCACCGGTGCAATCTGTTGGCACGGGCCGCACCATGGTGCCCAGAAATCCACCAACACGGGGATATCAGCTTTGGCTACGACGGCATCGAAGTCGCGCGCGGTGACGTCGACAATCATGTCGTTCAGGTTTTCAACGGTGTCGGTAGTCATAACGGTAGCTCTGCCTGGATTCGATACTGGTGTCAGATATCAGGCTGCAATTGTCGTTTTTCAAGAAAAAACGGGCCCGGACTAAATGGGGGGGGTGTCCGGGCCCGCACAGTGGCGCCAGGGGAGTGACGCCTGATCCTCGCGGATCTGAAGCCTCAGGAGGGGAGTGGGCTTCACTAGTGCGCGGTGCGTTAATCAGGGGGGAGTCGCACCGCGCACCGGGTTAGTTGTTGTTATCGGCTACGGTGACCGCTGGGTTATTGCCGATGGACTGGGTCAGATCGATGGCAATATCCGCATGCATCGCGGCTTTCGCACTTGCCAACGCTTGTTCAGCGCTAGCCTTCAGCAAGGCGCGTTGATCCAGCACTGCAGCGCTTTCAGGTCGAACCAGTTCAGCTTGTTCAGCTGTCTCTTCGGCGTGAAGTGGCGCATGCAGAGAACCGATCAGCGCGATGGATGCCAGCAGGGCTTTCGTCCAACGTGAGTGTCGTTTCATGATGCTACCTTCCTTCCAGCGTCATGGCTCACAACCATCGTAAGCATCAACATGAGCTGGTACGTATTGACTATTGCAGCAAGCGTGCCAACTTTGTCGTCAACAAAAACAAGCACTTACGTCACCACAGAATCACGATATTCCGTGAATTACGAAATACCGAGACTTTTCTTACGTAATTCCGTAAATTGTGGGTATGACTGCGATTCGTGATGACCATTACCAACTGTTGTTCCGTCGTATGCCCGTCATGGCAGCTGCTCTCGACGAGCGCGGCTTCTTTCTGGACCAGAGTGATCGGTTGATCGCGCGCCTCGGCTATCCGAGAGAACAGTTGTCGTCGCTGCGCCCGGCCGACATCGCCGATGCGGCTTCCGTAGCCCGGATCGAAGACGAGATGCTGCCGCAGCTTCGTCGCACCGGAGCCGTTAACGACGTGCCGGTGACGTTTATGACAGCGAGCGGGCAACCGCTGGCACTGACAACGAGCGCCATCGTTGAATATGACGATGGCGGACGATTTATTCGCACGATCGCGGTCTATCGCGATGTCGACGCTGCAGCGGAGATCGCGGCGCATTACCTGGATATGTATCGCGCCACGCCAGCGATGTTGCACACTGTCGATGCGCAGGGTTATATCGCCAACGTTAGCGACCACTGGTTGAAGAAGCTTGGTTACCAGCGACACGAAGTGCTCGGCCGATCCATCCTGGATTTTATGCCGGAATCTCAGCGTAAGAAGTTGGGCGGTCAGTCGAATATCGAGATGTTGATCGCCGGCGGTGATTTGCAGAATGAGCCGCGCGAGATGCGCACCCGTGATGGGCGCACGCTCGAGCTGATGATGTCGTCTGTTGCGGAGCGCGACGCAGGCGGCACCGTAGTGCGCATGTTGGTGGCTTCCAAGGATGTGACCGCTCGCAATGCGGCGGAACGTGCATTACGGCAATCACACGATGAAAACGCGCGACTGCGTCGTGAGTTGCAAGCCGAACGCGACTATCTGCGCGAAGAGGTCAAAGTGTCGATGCAGTTCGGTCGCGTCGTCGGCAACAGTCCGGCGCTCCGGAGCATGCTGACGCAAGTCGAAGCGGTTGCCGCAACACCGGCGAGCGTGTTGATTCTTGGCGAGTCCGGCGTTGGCAAGGAATTGGTGGCCCGCGAAATTCATGCGCGTAGCACTCGTCGCGACGAGGCGTTGGTGAAAGTCAATTGTGCATCGATTCCAGAGGAGTTATTCGAGAGCGAGTTTTTTGGTCATGTGAAGGGCGCATTCACCGGCGCGCATCGCGATCGCATCGGTCGTTTCCAACTGGCGGATGGCGGTACCATTTTTCTCGACGAAGTTGGGGAGATTCCGCTGGACTTGCAGGGCAAGCTGTTGCGTGTGCTGCAGGAAAATGAGTTCGAACGCGTCGGTGATGATCAAACGCGTCGGGTGGATGTCCGTGTGATCGCAGCAACCAATCGAGACTTGCTGGCCGCTGTCGCCGACGGCGGTTTTCGGGAAGATCTCTATTACCGGCTCAGCGTGTTTCCTATAGAAGTGCCGCCACTGCGCGCTCGCGGCGATGACGTGCTGGCGCTTACCCAGCACTTCCTGCAACAAACCGCCAAAGACTTCGGTCGTAAACCGCCCGCGCTAACACAAGCGCAGGCGGATGCTATCCGCCGATACAACTGGCCGGGTAACGTGCGCGAGCTGAAGAATGTGATCGAACGCGCCATGATCCTCTCTAAAGGGGAGGCATTGCGTATTGATTTGACCATGCCCGATACGCAGCCCGCGGTTGCGAATGCCACGCCACCCTCGCCACCGCAGCACGTGTTGACCGAGCAGGAAATGCGCGCACTGGAGCGCAGCAACATGGTGCGTGCCCTGGAGCAATCTGGCTGGAAGGTTTCCGGTCCAAAAGGGGCTGCTGAAATGCTGGGCTTGCGTCCTTCCACGCTCAGCGACCGCATGCGTAAATTGGGCATCCAGCGCCCGTCGTGATACCCACTACCGTGTCGAAAAAACATAGAAAACACTGAAAAAATTCTTATGTGTGTTTAATCGCCCGCGACTGATCGTCTGTGTAATCACCATAGGCGCACTTCGCGGGGTGTCTCACAGTTCCGGATCCCATCGGTTGACCTGCCTGCGACGCGGGCGTAGGTTGGACTCGAGGGGCAAGACTGATGCGCACGATTCAAACTCGAAGGCCGCGCGTTCTCAGAACGATGACGGTCATGCTATCGCTGGTTTTCACGGCGGGCTGCGCAACGGGCCACACCGAATGGGCGCGTCGTGCCGACGCTCTGCCAACGCTTGCACAGTTTGACGAAGCCGTGACTTCGGCGGCCGTCACACCACGTCCCAGTCATGAGATTCTGCGCACCAACGAGCAGATGCGTGCGTTCACACATGCTGCCGTGCGTAACGCTGCCAGCGCTGAGCAACGTATGCGCAGGCTGTCTCGTGCCGTGCTGCACCCGGGTTCGCTGGGTCTTCGCTATAACGACCGCATGACCCGAACCGCCGAAGAGGCTTTCTCAACCGCCAATGGCAATTGTCTGACATTATCGGTGTTGTTTGTCGCGTTGGCGCGTGAGGCCAAGATTGATGCCGTGTTCTACGAAGTTGATGTGTTGCCCGAGTGGACCCGCGCGGGCGATATTGTTTTCTCAACCCGCCATGTCAATGTCGGCGGAGACCTCGGCGCCGGCGGCGGTTATGTCATGGATTTCTACCCGTATCGCGCTCGGCGTGAGATCAACCGCCGCAAGCTGACAGACCGACAAGCGATTGCCCAGTACTACAACAATATCGGTGCAGAGCTGCTGGCAGCGAACGATTTACACTCCGCGTATCTGCATTTCCGTGAAGGTCTGCGACTGGCACCGAGGCTTGGCTTTCTGTGGTCGAACATTGCGGTTGTCTATGCGCGCAATCAACAGCATGGTGCAGCGGAAACGGCACTGCAGCATGCGATCGCACTCGATCATCGAAAAACCTCGGCCCTCAGTAATCTGGCGGGTTTGTATAAGACGATCGGGCGCGACGAGGAAGCCGAGCAACTCACGGAACAGATCGCTCAAGCCCAGCGCAACAATCCGTATTTTCAGTATGTGCTGAGCGAACGTGACTTTGCGGACGAGCGCTACGCAGACGCGTTGGAGCGTTTGGAACTCGCCATCAGCCTGAAGCCGCACGAGCCGATGTTTTATCAGCTCGCCGCTGACACGGCGAATGTGCTTAATAAGCCGGATCTGGCCGCAGAATATGATGCCCAAGCCGCATTGCTGAAGTCAGAGGCTGAGTCGCGCATGTTGCGCAACTGATTGTGTCAGCCTAGCTGGCCGCAACCACCAATAACGGGCCTTCCGACACCACCACGCCACCCGGCTGTTCGCGCGTAATGGCGAAGGCCTTGGGCGTTACGATCGGCAGTTTCGCATCGATGGGAATCAATACGTCGCCGCTCGATGCCGTCATATTGAATACGCCGCCGTCGACCGGATTCGAATCGCGGTCCGGATCTACAATCCACAGCTGATACTGGCTTATCGCCGGATCATTCGCCGGCAGATTGGCGAGACGTAAGTAGCCGCGTTGTTCGCGGTTATTCCAAACGACGTCGCCGGTAACCGATTCATAGCCCGTGATTTCCGGCTTAGTCCAGGGCAGTGTGACAGTCTCCGGATCAGCGAGCAGCGCAGCACGTGCTTCATCGATGGTCGGTGTCACTTCGACAACCGGCACCTCGATATCGGTGGGTGGTGGATCCTGACGCACGAGTAGCGCCACCATCAATGCAGCGGCGGTTGCCCAACCCAGATAGCCGAGGACGCCTGTCGACCGAGGCGCTGGCGCAGCCTTCTCGGCAGCGCGACCGATGGGTGTGACGTTGTCCGTTGCTTTGGCATACGATCGTGATCCCGCGATGACTTTGTCGCGCAGGCTGTTCGGCATCGGCGATACCGGTTCATTGAGACCCGCGACCATCAGGCTCGCCGCTGCGAGCTCTATATCTAAAGCGAAGTCTTCAGCGGATGTCGCCGAAGCCTGGCGGGCGGCCTCATTGAAAGATGCATTGTCGCCGACACTGTTGCCGGCCAGCGCCATCTCAATAAGTTCGTCGAGTTTGTTGCTGTTGTGTTCGTTCATTGTCGTGTCCCGTTGGGACCGGACTGTTCCGCGAGTCCTAGATCGTCCCGAAGTGTGAGCAAGCCACGCCGTATGTGGCTTTTGACCGTGCCGAGTGGCAGGCCCATTTTTTCCGCGATGTCAGCATGCGACATACCCATCCAGGCAGACAGCTGCAGCGCTTGTTGTTGTTCTGGTTTCATCTGCTGCATCGCCTCAACGACGCGCGTGACGTCGCTGCTGACCTCCGCAGCGTGTTCAGCCGATGGCGCAGACATCTGGCCTTCGTCGATGGTTTCTTCAACCGGCTGGCGGCCATGTTTGCGCAACCGGTCAATTAGCCGACGGCGCGCGAGCATCGCGACAAACGTCGTTTCGCTGGCCTTCTGTGGATCGAATCGGTCAGCGAACCGCCAGACTTCGACGAACACTTCCTGCACGGCGTCTTCAGCGTCCGCGCTATTTGGCGACAAACGTCGCGCCAGCGACCAGATGAGTCCGCCGAACGTGTCCACACATTCGTTCATCGCGTTTTGCTCGCCGCGTGCGACGCGTTGCAACAGATAATCGCTGCTCACAGAGTTCCCTTTAGCAGGAGTAGACTGAGTAGCGCCAAGACGCACTACCGACGCTTCGCGACGGTAGTGCGATTGTGCGGGATTTGCAAGCGACAAGGGATTACCTCCTTCTTGCCTGCTAGTTCGCTGCCATGACGGCTGTAGATGCACCGTTCAATGACTCGCGCACATCGTCCAGTGCATAGCGTAACGTCCATGCCTGGCTGCGCATGTCGCGCTGATTGGCAGCGCGCTCGAGGCCGCGCATCAGGCGGTCTCGTGCGTGATCAGACATCTGTTCGTCATTCGCCAGCAACAGGCTTTCTGCTGCCACCCTATAAATTGCGGCCGTCGCAGCTGGGTTGCCATGGTTAAACATCGGCACGCCCGCTTCGATCGCCATGTCGATGACGGCGGCTGGTGTGCGTGTCTGTGAGACACTTTCCGGCGGCAGAATCACGCGGTCGATGACATGAATCACGCCGTTGCTGGCATCGATGTCGGTCGCGACAATGCGCGCATTCTCGATGTTGAAGCCACCTTCCGTCGCACTGATTGTCGCCGCTGCGCCTGCCAGCGTGTCGACACTGATACCGTCTGCCAACGCGGTGCTGGCAACTTTGCCGGACAGCACGTGGAACTTCAGAATGCGCGCGAGTTGTGCCTTGTTTTCTGGCTTGAGCAGTGTCTCTACAGTGCCGGCCGGTAAAGCTTCGAACGCGTCGTCCGTCGGTGCGAACACTGTAAACGGACCGCCTTCGGCCAATGTGTCGGCGAGCCCTGCCGCACCGGCAGCGGCCAACAATGTGTTAAATGTGCCCGCAGATTGTGCCGTGGCGACAATATTGCTGGTCATCGCTTTTTCTTCGTGGTGACCGGCTTGTGCCTGACCACCGATCGCTAGTGAGACCACAACGAGCAGCGCTGTGACTTTGTTCACAAATGAGAGTGACATAATAGGATTCTCCTGTTTGAGGTTTGAAACGTAAGCCTCAGCGCCGAGGTGTTGATGGTTTCGACCATCCAATCGGTTCGGATGCGCGAATAGACAATCAAGACGTTTTTTTTTAGGGAAAACCACCATGAGCGAGCCAACCACGGCTACGAATAGCAAACGCCGACTTCTCGGCGCCGGCATCTTTTTGGTCATCATGATCACACTGGTCTGGACCCTCCCGATCGAGGAGTGGTTAACCGCCGCGCAGGTGTGGAGCGAGCGCCATCCCTGGCAAGGCCGAGTGGGTTATGTAGTGGCGTTTATCATCGGTGCTTGCATCATGGTACCGGGCTCATTGCTGTTCATGAGTGGCGGATACCTGTTTGGGTTCGTCTGGGGTGGCGTGTTGGCAGCGGTTGCGACGCCATTGGCCGCGAGCGCAGCGTTTTACGTCGGTGCGACCGTGGCGCGCAAGCAGGTCGCGCAGCTAGTCGCGGATAATCCGCGCTTCAACGCGATCGATCGGGCGATCGATGAAAAAGGCTGGTTGATCGTGCTGCTGACGCGACTTTCAATGGTGCTGCCTTATAACGTGCTGAACTATGCGTATAGCGTTACCCGTGTTCGTCAAGGTGATTATTTTTCGGCGACCGCGCTCGGCATGCTGCCACCGGTGCTGTTGTTCGTGTATATCGGTGCTGCGGCGAACAACATTGACGCGCTGACCAACTCGAGTGGTCTACCGGAGCCGTGGGGCAAAGTTGTTTTGTTTGCTGGTGTCGCCTTGTTAGCCGCAGCGATGTTTATCATTCAACGTACCGCAACGCGGATTCTGAAACAGTCGATCGAATCGACCGATCAATAGCGTTGCGCGATGCCGATACGAAAGGTGACATCAGGGCTGTGCTCGACGATCACATCCTCGGCGACGGTGACGCGCAGCGCCCAGCGTTCGTGGAAACGCCATTCGCCACCGGTGATCAACTGCGCGGCCGGTGCGCCGATATTGTTCAGCGTCGAATCGATAACGGCGCTATGTGCCTGCAGGCGAGCACCAAGGCTCAGGGCGGACGTCACGCGATAGTCAGCAGAAATCTGTGCGCTCGCGGCAGCGCGACGTTCG
The DNA here is from genome assembly GCA_039033995.1 of Pseudomonadota bacterium. Lineage (GTDB taxonomy): Bacteria > Pseudomonadota > Gammaproteobacteria > Steroidobacterales > Woeseiaceae > CALBPI01. The sequence goes on from JBCCBP010000024.1 coordinate 45,394, forward strand.
GCTAACCCGACGATATCGCTGTCGCCAAGCCACGTCATACTTCCGCCCACTGACCAACGCCAACGGTTGTCCGGGTGCGCGGCTGATCGATAGTTCAGACCAAAGCCGACATCAACGCCCCCACTGCCGGTTAATCGCGCGGCGTCTCCGGTCGGTAGCTTGATGGCTGTCGTCAGCGTGATCTCGCCATGTTCTGCATCGGCCTCGCGCCAGCGATAGTGAGCACGCAAACGTGTGTCTCCGATCCCGCGTTGCCGAGCACCCAGTTGAATGATGTCGCTACCATTGTCGCTCACCTGAAAATCCAGCACGTCGCGGGGACGATCATCACGGATACCCTCCGGCAACCCGAACGCTTTGTGCCAACTGTCGATAAACGGGTCCAGTACCCCCTTGTTGATCCAGAAATATCGGGCGCTGATATCCAATCGCCAGCGCTCGCCCATCGACCGTGAGGCGCTGAGACTGACACGCGTCGTTTCTCCGTCAAACAGAGCTAATCGATCGCCGCGACGCTCGCGAGCAGCATGGCTTGCGATATGGGTATCGAGTGAAAGGTCCGCTCCATCTGCTGCGTTCACATACACCATGAACAAACTGGTGGTTGGTTGCAGGTTGGGCTCCCCATCCAGGTAATCGGTCGCGCGCGCCGGATTGGCAAGCGCAGTGGCGGTGATCAGGGCGGTCAATCCGACACCTCGTAGTGCGCTGTTCATGTGTGTAATCGTCTCTATAATGGCCCGGGTCGTTACTATGGATGAAAGCCTATGAGCTGTCAGCCTTCGCGTCTGTTGCAACGTTGTGCCGTGGTCTGCTCGGCCGCCGGCCTGCTGCTGTTGGCTGTACCCTCGTCTGCTACCTCGCTCGGCGAACTGCCGAAACAGGTCACCCGGACACTGGAGCGATTTGACCTGCAGCCCGGTGGGCTGTCGGTCCGCGTGGAGTCGGTGGATACCGGCGAGGTGATCCTCGACTTTCAATCCGACATACGGCGCAACCCGGCCTCAACCATGAAGCTTGTGACGACCTATGCGGCGTTATCGACGTTGAACCCAGGCTATGTCTGGCATACCGATGTAATTCTGGACGGCGAGTTGGTGGACGGCGTACTGCAGGGCGATCTGCAGATTCGTGGCGGTGGTGACCCGTACCTGGTGCAGGAGACACTGTGGCAGATGTTGTCGGAATTGCGCCGGCGCGGCTTGCAGAAGATCGATGGCGATCTGGTGTTCGATAAGTCGCTGTTTGCGGTGCCGGACAACGATCCGGCGGCATTCGATAGTGAACCACTGCGCGCCTACAACGTCGGTCCGGACGCCTTGTTAACCAATTTCAAAGTGATCCAATTCTGGTTCGAGCCTGCCGAAAATGGGCGCGATGTGAAGATATCGCAGTCTCCGCGACTGCCGAATCTGACGATCGACAACGCGTTGACGGTCAAGCCGGGTCGCTGCCGCGGGTATCAGCGCGGCATCCGCATCGATGCGCAACCGAAGGGCGATACCGTGCGTTTCTCGGGCGAGTTTCCTGCTGGCTGCAAACGCTACGCGATGGGTCGCACACTGTTGACGCATGATCAATATACGTTTGGCTTGTTCAAATCGGTTTGGCAACAACTGGGTGGCGATATCACCGGCGGTTTTCGACAGGCGGTCACCGACAAGGAGGCCGACGTGTTCTTGCGTTGGCAATCGCGTCCGTTCGGCGAGATCATCAGGCTGATCAATAAGCATTCAAACAATGTCATGACGCGCCAGGTGTTTCTGACCCTGGGATTGGAGCGGTTCGAGGCGCCAGCGACGGTCGAAAAGGCACGGGCGGCGATTATACGATGGGCAGATGAGCAAGGTTTGTTATTGGACGGGCTGGCTATCGATAACGGCTCTGGCTTGTCGCGCGAGGCGCGCATGACGCCGCGTGCCATGACCGAGCTGTTGCGTGATGCGTGGCGCAGCCCGTTCATGCCGGAATTTATTGCATCTCTGTCCTTGGTTGGTATCGATGGCACATTCCGGAGACGCCACAAGCGGGACAGCCTGAAAGGGCGTGCACATCTGAAGACCGGCCGTCTGGACGACGTCACCGCGATGGCAGGCTATGTGATGTCCGAGAACGGTCGGCGTTATATCGTGGCCGTCATGCACAACGATCGCAATGTGCATAGAGGCGCAGGGGAGGCGGTTCAGGATGCCGTGCTGCGCTGGGTGTATCGTTATAAGTCGGATGAGCCTTTGTTGAGTGCCACGCCGACCAATGTTGTGCCCGCCGAGGCAGGAGGGAGCCAATGAATCACTATAGAAGAAGCCGGTCACGCTGGCTGGTCGCCCTGTTATTGCTGTTACCACCGCTTTCAGCCGTTGGCCAGGAGCAGACGGCGTACGTCACCGACGTATTGCGTCTCGGCTTGCATCGCGCGGCAGACACATCCGACCCTGCCTTTCGCAGTCTCGAGAGTGGGCAGACGGTGGCTGTACTGAGCCGTGATCGTCTGTATGCCAACGTGCGCCTGCCAGATGGCACCGTCGGCTACGTCAAGGCCGGTTACCTGGTGGACGACAAGCCGGCGCGGCTGATCGTTGAGGAGGTGCGGGCGGCAGCGTCGGATACTGAAGCCAGACTCGCCGACGTCACGGCACGCTTTAGTGGTTCGGCGGCGCGCATCAGCAGTCTTGAGAATGCGCTGACAGAGGCGACCGCCAATGCGGATACACTGCGGGACGAGTTATCGGCGGTTAGTGCCGCGAACGCCGAGTATGAGCAGCGCCTGAAGACCTACGGCTTCAGTTTTCCGTGGCCAATTGCCTTGGGAGCGGTCATTGTCGCGTTGGCACTCGGATTCGCCAGCGGTTATTGGTGGATCGACAGTCGAAGCCGCAAGCGTCACGGTGGCTTCAGAATCTACTAGCAGGTGCAGGCGAATAGTCTGCCCGGTGCACCCGCAGCCACTCTGCAGCCCTTTATTTCCCTCGAAAGTCAGGCCTCCGGGCTGAGACTTTCATCACGGAAGATCGACCACCGTTTACTTAATATGGTCGTCGATCAACGTACTGCGCAATGATCGCGCGGCACGTAATTCTGGCATGGGGGCCTAATGAGCTCAGACCTGTTTCCCGTTCAGTCGACAGATTCGTCGCAGCTTCAGATTAAGCTGAAGCGCGCGCGTACCGAACTCGATTGGCTGTACAGTCTGGACCAGAAGGTGGCAGAGGCGCCGCATGGCCAGGCGCGGCTCGCTCGTGTCGTGGGCGAGCTGACACGGCTACTGAATATGAGCTACAGCGTGTTGCTGGTCCCGTCTAAGAGTATTCGCGTCAGTGTGACGCATAGCAGTTGGAATGGCGTCGATCGTCGTCGCCTCGACAACAAGATGTTGCGCCGACTGTTTCCGCGCTATTCATCGTCGATACACCCCGTCGTTCTGGAGCTGCCGAAGTTACCGGATGGCGCAAGAGGTAGCAGCGACGGCTACCAGATGGTGTTGTTGCCAATCCGCGACGATAGCGGTGAGGCGACGGGCGTGCTGGCGAGTTTCTGCCAGGTCGATGGTAAGCCGCTGACCAACACCATCGACCGTCAGGTGATGTATGTCGCGCGCCTTGCACAAAGGGTGATCGACGATAGCTACGATAGTCTGACTGGCTTGATGTTGCGCGATGATTTCCTGTCGATCCTCGATACGTCGGTTAGCGATCTGTCGCTGGGGCAGGATTCGCACTGCCTCATCTATTTCGACATCGACAAACTACAACTCATCAACGATACCTTCGATACGGCGGCAGGTGATGACGTGCTGGTTCGTTTCGCGCGCATTTTGCAAGAGTCCGCACCCTCCGGTGCGACCGTCAGTCGCATCAGCGGGGACAAGTTTGCCGTGCTGCTGCGCTTCCGTGATATCGATGCCGGCATGCACTTCGCGGAGGGCGTCAGAAGTCGCTGCCAGGAGCTTAACTACCTGCGTGGCGAGCAGTCGGTACCGGTGACCGTCAGCGCCGGTATCGTGGCGTTGAACGATTATCATGGCCACGATGAAAGTCCGCTGGTGGCTGCACGAGTCGCGTGCACGAAAGCCAAAGACTATGGCCGCGATCGGGTCGCACTGTACGACGAAGAAGACAAAAGTATTATCCGGCGGGTGGACACGCTGCAGCTATTCAGTCGCCTGCAGGATGCCATTACCCACAACGATTTCGTGCTTGACGCCCAACCCATTGTCAGTCTCACGAACAATGAAAACGGTCCGCATCACTACGAGATCCTTTTACGGATGCGTGGCTTGCACGGTGAGGTGCTGTTGCCCGAGCAGTTTTTCGAGGCTGCCGAACAGTATCAATTGATGCCCAAGCTGGACCGGCTGGTGCTAAGTCAGTTTTTTAACAGCGTTGCAGAAGCATCGTCTGAGCTGATCGCGGATAAGCACTTCGCGATCAATTTGAGCGGCCAGTCGCTCGGCGACCCCGCTTTCCATCAATTTGCAGCGTCGCTGGTCGCAAACAGCGTACTGACACCGGAGCAAATCTGTTTCGAAATCACCGAAACCGCGGCGATTGTCAATCGCGATGCAGCGATTCAATTCATGGCGACTCTGCGCGGGCTCGGTTGTCGGTTGGCGTTGGACGATTTTGGGGCGGGCTTGAGCTCATTCGCCTATCTCAGGGATATGCCGGTCGACATCCTCAAAATCGACGGCAGTTTTGTACGGGAAGTGGCCAATAGCAAGACGGCCGAATCGATGGTTGCGGCCATCTCTCAGGTCGCGCGGGTGATGGCGCTCGACACCATTGCGGAATGCGTCGAAACAGAAGCGGTCCGTGACCTGCTCAAGACGCTTGATGTCGGCTATGCGCAGGGCTTTCTGACTGGCAGGCCGCGGCCGTTATCGACGGTTTTGACTGATCCGTCTGATACTGGCGCTGCAACGGTCGTCGATCTGACAGATCGTCTGCGTACCCGAACGCAGATGAAAGGCGCCGAATAACGCCTGATACGATTTCGGTAAGTCGGTATGCTTAAGTTGCCATGCTGAGTTTATTGTTTGTCTGTCACGCCCCCTCCGAAAACACGCGTCGGCTCCGCGATGCCGCCGTCACAGGTGCCGGCATCAGCGAGCGTGTGCAACTGATCGTTCGCGATAGTCTGACCGCAGGCCCCGAGGATGTGTTGGCCGCCGATGCTTTGTTGATTGGCACAACCGAAAACTTCGGGTCCATCGCCGGGCTCACCAAGGATTTCTTCGAGCGCATCTACTACCCCTGCGAGGCTACCGAGGGCAAGCCGTTTGCAGCGTTCGTGCGGGCAGGACAAGACGGTCAGGGCAGTTTGCTGGCTATTGAACGCATCACCACCGGGCTGCGTTGGCGAGCGGTGCAGCCCCCACTGCTACTGCATGGATCGTTTTCAGAGTCTTTTGTCGAACAGGTGTCGACGCTAGCGGCGACGCTGTCAGCCGGTCTCGAGGCTGGCATTTACTAATTCTGCTTTTTTCGTGAGCGGGTGAGACATTTCTGTTTCTCGCGGCAGTTCCCTCGTATGCGGCTGGAGTTGCCGCTACAACGACACGAGATTGGATGGTATGGCGACAACGAAATTCATGGATGCAGAGCGCAGCGGCCGACGGGATCTTGAGGCCTCAGTCGTCATTTTAACCGCGATTTACGGGACCTTTCTGGTAGCGATTATTGCGTTAAACGTTGGTTTTTAGCTTGGGCCAGTGATGGTGTTGCATGAGGCACACCGGAGCTGTCGGTAACAAGCCACGGAGCGGCCATAACAACAACAGGCAAAGGGCTGCCAACCGCATACGCGTCATCGGGGTTCGGGAAAACCCCTTCAGCACACGCCTTTTTCGAGGTCCGGTGACGCTTTTTTTTGACTGATCATCCCCACGAACATTGCGTTACTCTTGACGCATGTGGTCAGACATTCGACAGGCACTACTGCCCAAACTATCGGTCGCGACACTCGACGCAACCTTGGATGCAAGGCTCAACGAGTTTTGCAGCGCATTGGTGGAGACTGACGCGGCACTTGCGAGCGAGCTGACCGCATTAGTCAAAGACGCGCGTTACTGGTCATTGTGGCGAGGCCTGATAGCGAGCCATTTCGTTCGCGAGACGGTCTTGCGTGAAGCGTCGTTTGTCCGTGATATCGTGCGTTCGCCAATGCCGTTGCCCGCTGTCGACACGCGGGCGTTAACAGCGATCCTGAATGTTGAAGAGCCAGAGGTCGCGTTGCGACGTTTCCGGCGCCGACATATGTTGCTGATCGCCTGGTTTGACCTTGCCGGCTTATGCCCGCTTGACGAGGTACTCGAACGACTCAGCACACTCGCCGATCTTTGTCTCGCGAGCGCACTCGGAATCGCTCGGCAGCGCATGCAGTCGCGACATGGCGAATTGCGCAACGTAGCTGGAGAACCCTGTCATCTCTATGCGATCTGTATGGGCAAGCTCGGCGGGCGCGAGCTCAATTTTTCATCGGATATCGACCTAATTTTCGTGTACTCAGGCGCCGCGACCAGCGATGGAGATCGCGCGCTCGACGCCAGTGAGTACACCCTGCGAGAGGCACGTATCGTGATCGACTTACTCGATCGGCGAACGGCCGACGGCCGTGTATTCCGTGTCGACACCCGACTGCGTCCGTTTGGTGAAAGCGGTCCTTTGACGATCAGCTTCAGTGCACTCGAGACCTATTTACAAGTCCACGGTCGCGATTGGGAACGCTACGCGTTCATTAAGGCACGCTTTGTCAGTGCGACCCCGGATACACTGCCGCCGGAGGTGGGTCAGTTCCGGCAGCAGGTGCTCGCGCCATTCGTCTATCGGCGCTACCTGGATTTCGGTGTGCTGACCTCGCTACGCGATATGAAGCGCATGATTGGCGCCGAGGTCGCACGGCGCGATCGCGGTGACCACCTGAAACTCGGCCCCGGCGGTATCCGCGAGATCGAATTCATCGTGCAATCGTGGCAGCTTATTCGCGGCGGCACGGTGACGACACTGCAATCACACGAGTTTGCCGTTGCGCTGCGTGCGCTTGGTGATGCCGGTTGCTTAGATGCCGCCACAGTGAAGACGTTGCTGGCGGCTTATCGTTTCTTGCGCCGCGCAGAAAACTGCCTGCAGGCCTTCGACGATCGCCAGACTCACAGCCTGCCGACCAGCGAGCTGCAACGCCAATCCATGGCGATCGTATTTGCGACACCCGACTGGTCAGAGTTTCTCGACGCACTGAATGTGCATCGGCATGCGGTGCGCGCCGTCTTCGACGACTTGCTCGAATCGACGGCAGACAATCTTGGTGATGCGTCCGATACCCTCGATTGGTTTAGCGCAATGGAGGCCCAACGACGCGCACGACTCGCGGAGCTGCAGCTCGATACCAATGCAATCCTGTCGGTACTCGAGCCGTTTCTGGAAGCCTGTCAGCGCAGCCGACTGGATACGGTAGCGCGTGGTCGCGTGAATGCGTTTCTCGGTAACTTGTTGTGCGGGGTCGCGGAGCGAGACGATGCGGTCCCCGTGACCGGACGAATACTGGACA
>JBCCBP010000025.1:0-52291 GCA_039033995.1 Pseudomonadota bacterium
ACGCATACGTCAGTTCTTGGTCCATGAGTAAGTAGCAAGACAGTGCCGGAGGAACCAACATACAAAACGCTATCGCAGGGGCCCAAACGCGATCAATAAGGTAGCCACTAGCCAAACGACCTACAACGACGGACAGCCCAACAAGACTCGCAAGTTTCACTGCATCATTGCGCCCAAAGCCCTTACTGGAAAACAGATTTTCTAGATTGGGAATCGTCCCGCCCACACCGAACGATATAGCGACAAAGCAGACGCACATGAGCCAGAATCGCCAATCCTGAAACACAACGGACGCGTCTAATCCCGCAGCGTTGAGTGGGGTACCGCCTGCACCCGTCGCAAAACTCTGCGGACGCACACGGTCGGGCACCTTTGAATCATTGGCATCGCGGAAAAAAAATATCGCCGCAGGTAACGCGATCAAGATGGGCAGCAAACCCAGCCCAACAAACGCTAGGCGCCAGCCCACCAGCTCAATCAAGCTAGCGACGTAGAACTTAGCGAAAACACCAAAAAATCCGGTCGCAACCAATGAAAAACCGAGGGCGAGCCCCCGACAGTCGTGAAACCAGTTATTGATTGCCCGGGTCCAGGTTATTGGCAGCGTACCAATGCCGAGAATCGCTACAAAGGCCCACGTCGCCAGATATAGCCAATATGAGCCTGGATTGAGCGCATGCGCCATTAGTCCAACCCCGAAGCCGAGCACTGACCAGATCGCGACGCGTCTTACACCCACACGATCGATCACTAAACCGGCGACGGGACTCAGGACCAATGCGCACAGAGTAAGAACCGGCAATGCCGCGAACACCTCGTCGATGCGCCACTCGAATTCGGCCGCTAATGGCGCGGCAAATACGCCGAGAGTATAGATCGGAATAGGCGACAGCCCGAGTCCGATACCGAGTGCAGAAGCGAGCACGATACGCCACGCATAGGAAAATTCACCAAGACGATTGGCTGTGCGCACAAGCTTGGCCTATTGCTCGGCTAGGTCAGGATTGCCTGGCATAGTGTGCGGAGTGATACCGCGAATCAGTGTATTCGGAATAAAGGCATTGTCCCATTCGTTCCCGGTAGAAAACGTCCAACTTCCTGTTCGCAACGCAACCAGACCCTTCGACGGAACGACATACATGACCTGATGCCCGTTACCATCGAAGAGAAACAGGTCGGACGCCAGATAAGGCTCGCTATGCAATACACCGAATCGGCTGGGTGTCCCTACCTCACTCCAGGAACGACGCTCGAGATAGGGCTCGCCCAGCCAGATGTGTAAGCCCATCGCTGGGTTTGATGGGGACGGTTCAAGATAGTCCTTCATCCAACCGTCAGGCAGATAGTTCTGGCCATCGATAACCCCACCATTCATTAGGAAGATGCCGACACGTAACCAAGACTCCGAGGGCAACAGCAAGCAACATCCTGTGTGCGCAAGACCACCCGGCCGATTCATCATTACCTGTCCGCCCTGAGCGCCGATTGGCTCAAGCAAACTCTCAGAAAGGTACTGCCCGTACGGCATACCCGTCGATCGTTCCAGTATCAGGCCTAGCAAATCGGAAACAACCTGACTGTAGTCGTAGGTACTGCCAGGTTCGTCAATAAGCGAATAGCCATGTAGTAAGGTCGATTCATTCTGGCCGCCAATGTAAGACCGCAAGAAACGTCCAAACGGGTTGTTGCTAACTTCGTAGAACGGTTCGAGGCCTGCCGCCATTTGCAGCATATGACGAATGGTGATCGATTCTTTTTCGCTGCCCTGCCATTCGTAGAGGTAGCTGGCGGCTGGCTCGTCTAGGCTCGCGATATATCCTTGCTTGATCGCTCGTCCCACAACAACTGCGACAACCATTTTGGCCATGCTCTTACCGACAATTGCGGTGTCAGCATCAAACCCTTGGAAGTGCTGTCGCACAAGCAATTGGCCATGATGCCAGACTAACAATGATGTGCTGTTGCGAGCCGCAGCGTAGTCGACGACCTTACTCAGCGCGTCTTCGGAAATGGTCCTGGTCTGTGCGTCGGCGACCTTTAGGAGCGGACCGTCGGCACCGCGAACCTCAAATTCTGAACCGGCCCAGCCCTCTACCGGCAGAATCCCATCGTTGCTCTGCAACAAGACGTATCGATACCAGAAGTGCGTATCCTGAAAATAAATCACAGCCGCGGCTACGACTAACACCGCAACCAAACCCAGTAGTGTCTTGCGAACACTCACGGCGCTGAAATGTACTCGAGGTAGTCAAGCACCTTAGCCATCGCCTCCGGGTCTGACAAATCCGTCTGTTGGTTCATCAAATTACCAGGGATGAATGTCTGACCATCAGCTAAGTAGCGTTCCAGGTTTTGTCTCGACCAAAAAATGCCGCTACGACCAGCTTCAACCATAGCTTCCGAATTGCGGCCATATCCTTCAACTGTCCCTGCTTGTGTATTGAACACGCCCACTAAATTCGGTCCCAACAAGTGGCTCTCACTCGGCTCGAAATTGTGGCACTGACTGCACCATGAAGATTGCTCTTTAGCTGCAGCTAATGCGTCAGAGTCAACAAAAATATCATTGCGTGACCGGATGGGAATCAAAGCCTCGCTGGGAGTGGCTGAGACCATCTCGGCAGCAGGCTTCACATGCCACGGCGGTAGGACCTTGAATGCGAAATACGGCAAGTAGAGGAAAAATACGAAGAACAGCAGAAACACCGGCCAATAAACGAACTGACGACGGGGAGCCCAGCTATACAGCGCTAGCCCAATCAGATAGAACGATGGCGTCATCACGTAGGTTCCAAATGCAGCTATCGGATGCAATGAAGGAGGCTTGGGCAGATTAACGACTAAATGCAGCAACATGAGAAGCGCTACCGCCATACCTGGCTTCACATAGTTCTTCAGTTTCGAGAATAGAAACACAAAGACAATGCCTGAGAACAACGCCGAGGTACTGTTGGCAAACGCCGAATGCATGTAGCCGGCTGTTCCCCATGACCAGTTTAGGAAATGCGGTAATGCGAACACGCCGAGAAAATGCGCTTCTTCACCCTTGGCCCAAGATTGCGCGAGTCCGCATAAGATTGCGAAGAAGATGAAAATGAAGAACAGCGATAGGGCGGTGGAAGATACACCTGAAAAGCTGCGCTTCAACTTCTCGGATAGGCGTTGACCAGGCTTAGCAAGCCAGATTATTAAACCGAGAATCAAAAAAATGAATAGCGTAGCGCCGATGCTGACGTGAGCATGATGAATCTCGACACGCTCTGGGCTACCACGAATCAACCGTGGCGAAACACCCGACCACCATTGATGCCAGGCAAAAAGGACGTAGAACATTACAGAGAAGAACAGACCCGCCTGCTCCAGAAATCCACCTAGCCGATTTTTCTTTGTCATATCGTCTCTCTTGCTCGATGTTTCAGCGTTGCTCGTAGCGGAGGACACCAGCCATCGGTGACCCCATCGCTTTGGTCAAATGTTGTGATGCCGGAGACTGTTCTCGTCCATCGAGATATCGGTGCATAAACAATAGTGCTGCCTCCGCTGCGCTGTCACGGGCATCCCATTGACGTGGCCCGGGGCGATCCAATCGACCAATTACACCACCCATGTAATGATCCATGCCATCCAGAACCAGCAGATAGTTATGGCCGGGCTCAGCGGTCAGATAAGAAACCAGATGTGCGCGATAGTCGGGCCATAGATACTCAAATACGTCTCTGGTTCCTGTGATGACGAGCTGAGGCATGTCGAAGCCTTCCCAGGTCTTCCTTGTCAGGTAACCCGGCATTTCGCCGGGCGGTGATATAGCCACTACAGCAATTACGCGATCGTCCCGGAGCATGCTTGGCATGGGGTAGCGTGAGTCGTTTTGTTTCTCGAGTGTCGCGCCGCCAAGCAGCTGCGCTGTTAGAGCACCCAGCGAGTGACCAGCAGCTATCACGCGATTGGTACTTACCTGCCCCGTAAACCCGATCATGGACGCCATAAGCCTGTCAATCTGATCCAACGAGGCCTTGATATCCAGGATACGTGCCGCCGCAATCCAATCGCTACCAACGTCCTCCGTGATCTTCGCGACACGCGCGCGATCACCCGTATCCATATGTTGCGGGGCCAGCACCACGAACCCCTGCTCCACCCATTTTTTAGTCAAAGCATCATAGGCATCGTTGGTCAGGTAGTGGCCGTGCGAGAACACGATGACAGGAAACCGGTCCGCAACTCCCTCCGGATAGGAAGCACGAACCTCGATCGTACCGGAGTGTGCTGTCTCCACTGCCACATCAACGTGAGCGACGGGGTACGGACGATCAATATGCGCTGCACAAGCCGACATATGCGCAACAAACGCGAACATCAAGATGATGCGCACGCCGCTACGCATTGGTGTTAGCTGCCGAGTGCGACATTCCTTAGTTCGATCCAAATGAATAGTTCACCGTCAGACCAACGCGGCGCTGATTACCCCAGGTAGGCACATAAGCGACAAAGAATGGGCTCGGGATGTAGAACGCATTGGCCACGTACTCTTCATCAGCAGCGTTCTTGATCCACAATTCGGCCGACCATCTGTCGCCGCTTAAACCACCGCGTAAATTCACCAGGGTACGCGAGGGGATCGTCCCAAGGTTTGCTTCCGAGACGAATTGCTCAGACTGGCCAACTACGTCTGCGCGTAAAAAATACCCGATGCCATTGCTGAGACTATTGCGATAGTGAGCACCAAGATTCCATTGAATATCCGAACTCCGCGGCAGCTGATTGCCGCCAATATCACCGTTGGCAGGACACACGACATCGTCACAGATATTCGCTCGATCGAGACGCTGCGAGATTGTACCGTCGTCATAAGTTGCGTCGACGTAACTGAATCCAGCGTTCAGCGTCAGCGTGTCGGTTGCAGCAAACGTCCAGTCTGTTTCTAAACCGGTAATCCCCGCCTCGCCAAGATTGCCGACAATCGAGGTCGTAAAGAAGCCGCCGTTTGCCGCGGCCTGAGTGACCTGCAGGTTTTTCCAATCGGTATGGAACACCGCCGCGTTCCACTGCATTCGGCCGCCCATAAAGGTGTTCTTAGAGCCAAATTCGATCGTACTATTTTCGTCTGGACCATACTCTCTCTCAGACGCAAGCAGATCACCAGCAATCTCTGCATTTGAGCCGCCAGCCTTGGTACCTTCAGCATAAGACAAGTACAGAAGGTTATCCTCTGTTACCAGATAGTCGGCAGTTAGTCTTGGGGTGAAATAGCTATCCGTATACGCAGGCGCCACTGATCCATCGTTGTAGACAATATTGACGCCCTTGTCTTCATCTACGTACCGACCCTCTGCACTCAAGACCCATTTATCGTTCGCCAGTGGCCATGACACACGACCGAAATACGCTCGGTTGGTCGTATTAGTAATAAGGTCGTTGGTAGCAAGTCCATCCAATGTCTCTGGCGTGATTGCATCCATGTTATCTGCGAGCAGGGGACCGAAATAGCCCGGCAGACCGTCGTCTATATCTTCACCGTCGGAGTAAAAGAATCCGAGCATCGCTGTCAGCCCGCTGTCCCGTGCAAACTCGACACGTAGCTCATGCGAGTCGTAGTCGATTCCACCGACTGGCAAGACCGTGAAGGCATTGAAAGTCAGACCGTTGAAGCTACTGCCGTTAATGGGATCGCGATCAGAGTTTCCCGCAGAAAATACGTCGCTTTGAATGTTAGCGAACTGATAGAACACGCTGATATTGTCGGTAAGATCGATACTTGTCGAGGCGCGAACAAGGTCGGTCTCAGAGATCAGACCGTAACCCCTTGGGTCTATCAAAAATCCGATTGGTTCGCCGGTACCTGCTTCGATCGGTGTGTCGGGAAGCTCACCGCAGATAGCGCGCACTGGCCCCCCGAACAGCGTCCCGCCGCAGTTGAAATCGCCGAGTTCCAGCCGCGATTGGGCACGACTTTCCGTTGATTGCTCAAAGGAATGATAGGCCAATTCGAGATCCCATTTTTCGCTGGGCGCAGCAACGAATGAAATACTGAACGAATCGTTGTCCCACCCACTAATGGATTCGTCTGTTCCAGGACTGATGCCCGCGCTGGCGGCCGGGTGATCGTTATCCCAATCGCCATCGAATTCTGAAATCGCCGCTGCCAGTTTGATAGCGGCCTTGCCCGCGCTTAACGGCACGCTAATCTCGCCACTAAAATCCTGGCGACCGTCACTCCCAATCACAGCACCTACATCGGCGTAAAACTCCTCAAGATCCGCTTTACGCGTGACATAATTGATAGCACCCATAAAGGCGTTCACACCATAGAGCGCACTTTGTGGTCCTTTAACCACTTCCACGCGTTCCATATCAATCGTGCCGATGTCCAACGCGTATTGCCTCGGGATGTAAACGCCATCGATGAAGGTTGAGACATTCTGCTCAAGTTGATCGACCGAAAACTGACTGGCGCCGCGAATGATAGGCGTACCAAAACCACCGTTGGAGAAATCCTCGAAAGTGAGCCCTGGCGTGTAGAGCGCAACATCTTCCAGCTCTTCAATACTGCGAGTCGCAATATCCTCCGCGGAAAACGCGTTGACAGAAAGCGAAATGTCTTGCAACGACTCCTCGGTCTTACGTGCCGTGACTACGATTTCCTCAACGAATACTTCTGACTGCGCGGCGGCTGGCGTTCCTAGAAATGGCCACAGCAGTGCCATAGCTGTCAAAGTGATGATTTCTTTTCTTAAGAGTTTCATAGCGACTCCTCCGGAGACTGGTAGAGTTTCGCTGTTCTACCTGACTCGGCAGCCCGAAAGAGCATGTCGCGATAGCGATTAGCACCGCTCTTCCTGGTCCGATCTTCGTCAAATGTCCTAGCAGTGTTTTGACTATAGATCAGACGCTATTGGCGATTGATTCAATTTGGCGAATGCCGATATCCACTATGGATATAGCGAAAAAGGACATATCGGAAACACGTTTATAAGTAGGTTACCTGTAAGCAACCAACCGGCGTAAACGTCCTGCACCTAGATATCTGGTGGTGTCATATTGCCTTCGTACTTCGCCCAATCGGTGCTGACAAAATGCTCATCGATCAGTGTGCGCTGCAGCAAGCGTCCCTTCTTAAACCATTGCCACACACGAGAACGGTACTTGCGACAGTCACTGTTCTGAATCATTTCGTATAAGTAGAGATCGGGCTCATTGTGGCGCGTCCAATTCAGCATGGTCGTACGGCCATATGTATCAAGATCAACCTCAGCAGCCCACCCATCAATATGTGTATAGAACACCAGTCGATTACCCTCGATACGCGTCGGAAAGTCTTTAACCTCACTACGACCATCTTCCCAAAAATAGTAGTTGGTCTGATGGTAGTTTTCCTCGTCCGGAAAACGGCACAAGAGCCTGGAACGATGTTCATCAGTTTTCTCGCCGTTGATATTAAAGTAACGGTACCAGCCCTCCCATACACCTTCGTTGCTGGAAATTATCGGCATTCTTTCTTTGAGCGACATCGTTGAATTCTCCTGAAATATTTGACAAAAAACGAAAACGGGCTCACGGCAAAAATAGGCTCGCGGCAAAATAGGCTCGCGGCAAAATAGGCTCGCGGTAAACAGGCTTCTGCGTTCTAGCAAGCATGGGAAGGACTGTGGTCATCCGTTTCCGGCATGAAAACCGGCGTCAAGTTTGCCACTGTTGTAGATAATGATTTCTCTGAAGAGACCATCTTCACCCAGTTTGAAGATGTTGCAATTCTTCATGCAGACCGTCTGACCATCGGTTTGTTTGAGTTCGACCGTAAAGTAAGTACAGATACTTTGCTGTAATGGATCACTGATGTGAGTGAAATCGTGAAAATCGATAACCTCAAAGGTACTGAGAAAGTCCTCGAAGTGGACGCCCAGTGCCGTCTTTCCGTTGTAAGAAAACGTCGCGGCGGGAAACCACATTAGGCAAGAAGGCGAAAAGGTATCCATGACCGACTGCCAATCGTGATCATTGCAGGCTAGGAAATAGCGTTCAGATAACGCAATCAATTCTGCTCGCGAGAGACTCATGTTGTGGTTGTCCTCGCCGATCGCGATGCACTGTCTTGTGCGCTCGTACCGCAAAGCAGATCGAGTAACGCGCGCGAGTCGTTGACATTTTCGAGATCGTTACTGAGGACGATAAACCGCTCTACATCATGCGACCCGTGGCCCAATTCAAAACACCGTCGGACTTTGTCCTCACGCTGCTGCTTAGTCAGTGGGTACTCCGGCGCCCCGAGAGGCGCATCGCAATGAGCACCCAGGCTGCGACCGTCTTTCAGTTGTATGACCATCCGTTGCGGACCCAATGCATTGCGGTCTTCGTTGCCATCGTCCAGTACCTGCAAACGTGAACCAAGCGCACGTATTTCATCATCCGCAAATACTGCCGGCTCGAATCGCCGAGGATCAATATCACCATCGAGCAGCATTAAGGGAACGATGAACTTCAGACATAAGCGCGCATATGAGGGAGTCATATCATCACTGGCTGGTCGACCGACCAGCAGCATAATTAGAGGCGGCACATATACCTCGATGCGCTGTACATCAGCGACGTCGAATCTGTGCTCGCTACGAATCTGATTGAGCATGGTCAATGCAGCTTGCGTTGCCCGCCCAGCTGGATAGGGTTTATGCGCCATCTGCGTGAGCTTGAACGGCGTACCTAGACCGTCAATCAACCGTTCGATATCGCCGCCTGACTCAAACAGCTTGAAGTAACCAAATCGACCATCGATCACATCGACTGGCCCGGTCATACCTTGTTCTACCAAGTCCACACAAAAGTGCGCCATTCGCGATGCATTCCCAATCTGCAGTGGCAACGCCATCGAGCCTTCCCAGTGCGCTTGCATCGTTCCAGCGGTCTGCGCATGAGCAAGGCCAAGCGCATGCATGAATTGTTCGCGCGAAAATCCGCGCAGCAGCGCCATGGCGGCCGCTGCGCCCATGCCGCCCGCCGCAGATGGTCGGAAAAATCGAGGACTCTCCGACGTATCACCGCCGAAGAATACGGCAAGTTCAACAGCGACGGCGACCGCCACAATGAGATCTTCACCACTTAGGGTTTGACGGTCCATCTCAGCGACGATTGCACCAAGTGGCGCACAAAGCGCGATCACCACTGAAAGATCGTGCAGCCCATCCCATTCCAGCGCGTGGATTTGCATCCCATTCACGAACGCGGCCGACGTGGGCGACAACGATATACCCGGTCGACCCAGGACGCGTGAACTTCCTTCTCCCCAAGCGACGGCTGCTGCCAATGCCCGATCGGTTGCTGAATAGGTGGTGCCAGCGACACCCACAGCGAGGCTGTCCATCACGAATATCTTGGCAGCGTCGACGACTTGCTGCGGCAAACCCGCATAGGTAACACCCAGCGCAACGTCTGCAATCGCTTCGACGAGATCTACCCGCTGGATGCGATCTTCTAGTGCATCAAGCACGTTCGTCACTGCCTGGCTCTTTACCACTCAAGCGATCGGCCATAGCAGCCACGGATCGTTCGTTGCGAGCTTCGAGTGCCTCAACCTGCTGTTGTAGTGGCCTTAGTATGCGGGCGCACAATTCCGTCTGTGCCTGCTGCCGTTCTTGCCCCGCGAGGGCGTCGGGAACAAACTCATCAATATCGCCGGCTGCCAGAACCCCAGCCTTTTCTAGTAGGCGCTCGAGTGTGTCGATACGTTCTCGTGCCGTCGCAAGTTCGGCCATCATGCTCATCGTCATCGCATAGAGCTGTTCGACCATAGGGTCCGCGAAATAGGCTGGACGCTTACCTTGCGGCTTCGCGTTCGCAAGCTGTGAAATCTGAGTTGGGCTCAAGGGGTCACTCGTTTCTCTACGCGTCATGGGCCATCTCCTCATCAGCAGACCAAGCTCCGTACGCATGCCAAACCGGCTCTCGACCAAAGTCCTGACCCATCTGTTCATCAACATTGGGCTCGGCGGTAGCGGTGAGACGTGCTCTAAACAAGTCCCCTTGCGCAAAGCCCGTGGCCTGCAACGCCGCGTCCAGATCGATTGCGTGCATCGCAGTCCAGAATGGCTCACTGTTGTTGTACGCATCCCAGTCACGCATGAACTGCTCAAACACCGGCATGCCGTTGTCATACTGCGGTTGCTCGAGATGCAGCGTCAGGCCGCCTGGCTTGAGGACTCTGCGACACTCGCGAAGGACTGCGGGTAAAGCGCGCGCTGATAGTTCATGTAGAAAGAAACTGGTTTGCACCCAATCGAAATGGTCGTTCGGAAAGCGCGACAAATCTTCGCCCGACATTTGCATGAAGCGAACATTCTCCACACCCAGGCTATGTGCCCTGGCATGCGCATAACGCAACATTGGCGCAGAAACATCCAAGGCTGTGACCTCCGCTTCTGGAAATGATTGTGCAATGGGGACAACGCTATGACCTGCCGCGACGCCGATGTCCAAAATTCGCTTCGGCTGAAAGTCTGGCCGAGAGTCTCTACGCACTTCGTTCACCCAATTGGCGATGGCGCGACCAGCCGCGTCGTTTAAAGGCCCTGCGGTTCCACCCGTCGTCACATAGAAGCCGATATCGTAGTTCGCCGCCGGACTCACATCGCCGCTGGTAAGTTCTCGGTGGTAACTACCCGGCATACAGTGATGATCCACCTCTGCCACGTAAGACGGCAAGGGCAAGGTCACATCCAATTCCAGACCCGAGTGCTCCTGACTGATTTTGTCGGCACGCGTAGCGAGATCATCAATCTGCCTCAGAACGATAGCCGCACCGGTTTGTTGACGAATCTCCATAAGGTTTCGTCGAGTAGCGCTCCAGAGTTGGTGGAAGGGATTGGCATTCATTGCCCGGCGCACCTCATGACGACTCTCCGGCTCACGCTGATGTTCGGCGATGAACTTGGGACGAACTTGTCGTTCGTACGCCAATTCATTCCCGGGCGTGAGTGTCGATGTCACAACGCGGTTACAGGCAGCAACGAAATTCAATCGCGCTCGCTCGTCGTGGTTCAGTAGCGGATAAACACCATGCGCCTGTGCCTCTGTCACAGGTGGCGGCACATCGTAGCTGTCAATGCGTCTTTGTTTTTTCATAACCGACCTTTTCCTCCGACATCACTGCTTGCTACTCGATCAATTCGAGCAGCTCCCCAGATGACCCGCGAACGACCTGTGCGGCGCCTCCGTTGTACATCTCGCCCGAAAAATTGGATGGTTCGGAAATAGCTAACTCACTCCATGGAAGGTTCGTGAGGCTCTTCACATACACCGAGACCATTGCATTACCGGCCGGCAACTGCCCGGGCTGCTGGACGCGCGTTTTTGCACCGACCGGATACTGATCGATCTGCGCGAAAGGAGTGCGACCATTCTGAATCATCGTGATTGTATGTGTCGTCTGTTCCGGCAACCCAAACGCTCGGTTCACAAGCCCATAGCGCAGGGTATGCGTGGCCGCTCTGTCCAGGACCAGGCCGCGTGTGTATTCAGATGCCGAACACTCTCGATCTCTCGCAGCGAGCACAGCAATGAATATCTCTCCCGCAACAAGATTGGTTTTGGGCAAATCGGCATCATCGTCGGAGTGATTCACCTGGTTCAGGAACAACACCTCCCCATCCGGTCCGAAAACTTGCATCGGGATAAAGCTCGTAAAGCCGTCGACAAGCTTCGGTGGACCGTCCAATCGAAACTCCGATTTTTCAATCTGGGTCGCAAGCTCAAACACGTCATTGACGGTCAGCTCAAATGCATTCCATCCAAAACTTGCAGCCGGCACATGCTCCGGAGATGCTCCCGACTCAATGAACCGCAACGCACCGGGACCACCTCCATCAGGCCGTGAAATCGCGTAACGTGCGCCGACCGCGTCTGGCGTACCCCATGAGGTCGCCAGCTCGACGGAGACTTCGCCGGTTTCCACTGGCAAATAGCGAAGCACGCGTTCGTACAGCGATACCGAACGATCGAGATTAGCGACAGAGATTGTGCCGCAAGCGATTTGTCCGTGTCGCTGCGCCGGCGCACCGACCATCGCTTCTTACTCTTTGACCGGCGCTGGCGTTTGTTCTCTCGCGTAGTGCTCAAGACTTGACAAGCTTGGTTCCTCCCACTCGGTTGGCGCTTCAAAAAACGTCGGGTGGTGCTTCTGTGCATAGGCACGAACTTGCGGTGACATCACGTCCATCGTGTCGTAGCAACCCTGGATGCAATTGTAGAATGCATGCCCTTCCGTTTGCCCCATCAGCATCCAAGGCAGCCATGGTGTGATTCGGTTCCAGGCGCCTGAAAATAGCAGACTCGTCTTGGAAGGATTCGCCAGATCCTCACGGTCAAACACGTAGGTAAACATTTCGGACACTCGATTCATCTCACCGGAAGACTCGCGCGGCCACTTGTCCGGCTGCAACGCATTCCGATAGAAAAGGTGAATATTTGACTGCAGCAGTACCTTGTTATTGCCCACTTCTGTAAACGGTAAAATCATCGGAATATCGGGCACCTCTGCCTGATTCAGACCACCGTAGGCAGGCGGTTTCGGCCAAAACGGTCCGATCCGAAAATTAAATGGATCGTTCGCAATGTGGACGACTTTGACTGTTTCGTCGATGTAAGGGTTGTACCACTCCTCCAATACTTCGCCGGTTTTGAGGTCAGTGTAGTAACCGACTTCGCAAAGCAGTTTTTCGTAAACGCCCTCGCCCGTGTCTTTCAGGCGCGTAAAAGAAAACCCCTCGAAACCGACCAGCGGACGATTTTTTTCGCCGGGCTTCACGCCAATAACCTCTCCCCGAAACCAACCGAACTTCTGCTTACCGAAATTAAGGTCTCCATGGATACGCGCAAGCGCATCTCTATTCCAGTAGTTGTCGTTGTACTTAAGCGTGGAGTAGTCAACCGACTGCATAGCACCGACGTCTTTCGCACTGGTCATGGCGACAGCTTGCGCGGCGCCAATGCCGGCCAGTCCACCGCCAAGAAGCTTGGCTGTATTTGTCAGAAAATCACGCCTCGGAAGTTGCGCATCAGTTTGCTTTTGCTTCGAGTTCTTTGTCATTGGACTTCCTCCGTCCTTCGATATTGAAAATACTTCGCCGAGCCGTTACCTACTTGCCGACCTAAACGACGACTAGCGGCGAATCAATAGTGGCCAACGGCTCCACCCCGTCCTTGGTGACACGCACCAGGTCTTCTAGGTGACAATTCCCCCAGCCCATCTCGAGACAGGGGAAATCAACCGTAAGCGTCATGTTCTCCTGCAAAACGAGATCATCTTTGACCTGGAATGGCATATTGTCGCGATAAGGTTCGTCGGTGTGCTGGAGTCCGACGGAATGTGGGATGACGCCAATCGTCGGAATCTGGACAGCATGGCGCTTCATTGCGGCGCGAGCGACGCGCTCTATCTGACTGTAGCGCACACCCGGTCGCATCATATCCAGCGCGGCATGCCAACCTTCTTGCAGCAACTTGGTTCTACTTATGAGCTTATCGTTGGGCTCACCAAACACGACAGTGCGTCCGAAGTCGCCATGGTAGTAATTGATCTGACTAACTGCGTCCAAGAGTATGGGTTGATCGGCAACGATCCTCCCGTCGGACAGACCACCGACCGAACCGGCAGCCAACCAGGTTGATCGAGCACCTAGTTTGCTAGCTTCAATTCCAAACAATCGATCGATATCGCTGTTACTCGCACCGACATCTAGCTGGCGAATCAAGTTCATCGTTGCAGCCTGATTGGCCTGCGCCACCCGTCGCATATGCCCAATCTCAACGTCAGATTTGACGACCCGGATTTTCCGAAAAATGTTGTCACCATCGACGCATGTCGTCGTGTCGTGCTGAGCGATATGGAGACTATCCTTGATACGGCTATCATCGATCGCCACACGCGCTGCCGCTAGACCCGCCTCTTTTACCGCCCGGACAAGCGCATGCTGTGGCGTGGGCATGAATTGCCCGGCGAAGCGTTGCTCCGTTGCAAGCCACCGCGACTCCCGTTCGGACAGACCAGGCTCGTTGATCGGCCAGAGTCCGGCAAAGCCGCCCATCGCCTTAAGCCCATCGCCTACTGATTTCTCGCCCGCGAATTCCGACCAATTGGTCGGTAAAGAATACGGAATGATTTGCGCCGTCTCTCGCGGACCGGTTGCTACGTGCCACAGATCACCGGAGCCAACCACCAAGATCGTTGGCTTGTTTTCGTCACGCGGAAAGACCGCAAAACTAGGCTCGCGAGTTTGAATCTTGACGTTGTAGCCTAGGAAATTGCCAAGGTAGAACACGTTGACAGGGTTAAAGGCGATAAGTCCGTCAAGTTTCGCATCGTCCAGCACACGATAGGCGTGTGGTTTGTTGATGAGCGAACGGCCATCGAAATCCTGTCCTGGCTCATTGGTACCCCAGTTGGCATGGACCGCTTTGAAACTGTCGCCCAATACCGCCGCAGCGCCTCCCGCAGCGATGACGGTTTTCAATAGACTTCTTCGGCTGGGCATAGTTTCTGGCACACGCTAAGGTGATGGCTTACCAGTAGAGTAATACTCCGTTCATTTCTGCAGGGCAAACGTGCAACGGATGCACATCAATCGGTCAGACTTGGAAGGCCCGATTACGTATCGCAATGTGGCATAGCTGAGTTTCACCGGGTTCGCTAACAGGCGAATTCGGCCCTTCCGATGTAACCGTCAACATAGCGATCAAAATCCCTACCGGTCAGGTAGTTATCGAGTACATTGGGACTAGTGACTAGCCAACAAAAAATTCTGCACGCCAAACATGACTTCGACGCGATAGTGACCCGCCACGTGATTTCGAATGCGCCGCCATACAATTAGTGGATAACGGAGTTCGCCAAATTGTATGAAGCCGCAATCATAGTGTCGCTAGGATCAACGTGTTTGGCGCACTTGATGCGTAAACCTCCCGGACGCTTGACGAGCACGCGATCGGGTACGACGCTTGCTTAACGAGGACTGAGATGGTCGAGTCCAGAACCGGCGAATTCAAACGGGGCGCGAGGGCACTTTTTGGCGCCACAATCGGTGCTGGCTGCGGCCTTTCCTCGATTAGTTTCTACACGCATGGCGTTTTTGTACCTGCGATCGTTTCGGACACAGGCTGGTCCCGAGGTGATGTTCAACTTGGCGTCACCATCATGATTTTGATGGCGGTCGTCTCCGCACCGCTAGCCGGTACGTTGATTGATAAATTCGGCGCACGACGCATCGCTCTTTGCGCCATCCCACTGTACGGCATCACCTTGGCGAGTTTCGCGCTTGTCAACGACTCGCTGTGGACTTACTACGCCGCATGGTGCGTCATGTCACTGCTCGCAGCTGGCACGCTTCCGATTACTTGGACGCGGGTGGTCACCGCATGGTTCGATAACTCTCGCGGTCTGGCACTGGGCATCACACTCGCTGGTACTGGCATTGCTGCGACATTCGCACCAGCCTACGTTTCCTCGCTGATCGAACAGTCTGGCTGGCGTATTGCCTATTTGCTACTTGCTGTCACGATCACGCTTATCGCACTACCAACAGTTTTTGCATGGTTTCGCGACCCACCCAAGTTGACCGCCTCAAACACTTCAGAACACACTACTACTCAAAGAGGCTCGCTGACTAGCGCCATACAGTCCTACCGATTTTGGCTGATGGCGATCGGTATACTCCTCGTTGCCGCTGGTATCGGCGGGCTAATCACCAATGCTTTTCCGATGCTCACAGACCAGGGTATTAACGCCGGAGAAGCAGCGCGCTATATGGGCCTGATTGGCGTCAGCGTGATTACTGGGCGACTGGTCGTTGGTATCCTTCTGGACCGTTTCTGGGCACCACTGATTGCAGCGGTGTTTTTAGCGGCACCGTGTGTATCCGCGCTGATTTTTGCTAGCGATTCATTATCACCGACAACAATCACTGTCGCCGTTCTGATCGTTGGCTTAGCGGCCGGTGCTGAGCTGGACTTGATGGCATTTCTTGTCAGCCGCTATTTTGGACTTGCCAGTTACGGTGCCGTATATGGGGCCTTGTATGTCTTTTTTTCAGTTGGCGCTGGCATTGCGCCGTTCGCATTCGGGAAGGCCTACGATCTGTTCGGCAGTTACGATCCCATTCTGGCGATCGTAGCCGGTATGTCAGTCGCTGGCGCAGCGTTGCTGCTGATGCTGGGCCCTTATCCAATCGAGCTAGCAAAACACACGACGACAGCCGAAACTATGATTCGTGCAGAGCCGTAGTATTTGAAGGGAGAGCACTATGAACAAAGACTTTATCAATACGTTTCAGCAGGAAGTACATCCACTGCTGGTAGATGGCAATGCAGACGACCGCGCCCGACAAGAGTATGTTAAGAGCCTGAAGACAAGTATTCAGCAAAGTCTTCTACCGGCCATCTCAGGGGCCTATTTTCAACGCGCTTTACCCGCCTTTGCGGCCGAGAAAGGGCGCCCGCCAGAGGACCATCGCGAGGCTCGCAAGGCATTCGCCGACGACCCACTCTTTAAGGCTTACCTCAGCATCAATCGCATCAGTCAAGAACTGCAGTGGACCAGCGTCATCGATGCACTTGCCGAGGCTGGGCAACAACTTGAGGACAATGCTAAAAACCTACTGCCGGCGGGTGGATCGCTGACGCTGAACCCGGACCTTGAAGTTCCGAAGTACGTATCATCCATTGACATTCATTGTATGCCTGGCGGGTACTGCGGTCCCGACGGTGCACACGCCCTACACACTGGCGCACTATATGATCGCGGGGTCTACCTCTATGCGATGGGGTATATGGGACCGCGAAACGACGATATGGGGCGGTCTGTATGCAATTACGTCAAGCGAAACCACCCCGACTTCAAACCAAGACGCATACTGGATTTGGGCTGCACGGTCGGCCACTCTACGCTGCCCTACGCAGAACTGTTTCCCGAGGCGGAAGTTCATGCAATTGATGTCGCCGCTGCATGCGTCACCTATGCGCACCACCGCGCCGAAGGCCTGGGAATTCCTGTGCACTTTAAGCAGATGAATGCGGAGTCCACGAGCTATGAAGACGGCAGTTTTGACTTAGTGGTATCCCATATTCTGCTGCACGAGACCTCCAACAAAGCGATGCCGAAAATCTTTCATGAAGCTTATCGGCTGCTTGCACCAGGCGGCATGATGATCCATGCCGATCTGCCGCCATTCGACAATATGGATGCTTACACTCAGCTCATCCTTGATAACGAAACCTGGTACAACAACGAACCCTTCTGGACAGCGATGCGCAACAAGGATCAGATCGCGATGTCAGTCGCTGCAGGTTTTGCCGAAGACGCCGTCGCCTTTGACACCGCACCGATGGCGATTATGGAGTTTGCAAGCAATGGCGATGACTCCTACTCCGAGCAAGCCGCGAAAGAGATAGAAGACCGAGAGTTTGAGGCAGGTGAGTATGCACCCGGGGGCAGCTGGGAAGTGCTGGTCGCCCGGAAGGAGGATTGAACCAATGAACCCAAATAAGATTGTCAAAGGTAAGCGTCCAGAGTTTTATGAAACACCGGGCATTGATCTATTGATGCATATGGTGATGACTCTCGCTCAGGAGCACTGCGCGATGCGCGACCGACTCGACACAATTGAACGACTGGGCAACGAAGGCCAGCCCGTGACTTCCAGCAATATTGAGGCTTATCTACCTGATCAGACCACGCTCGAAGACCGAGAAAAGCGACGTCAGAAGTTTCTTGAGAATCTGTTCAGTGTACTCACACAAAATGCCGCACAACTTTCAACCAATGACACAAAAGAACGTTTCGACGCGCTGATCGATGAGTTAGCCACGGAGAGTTAGTCCGAGTAGTCGACAGAAAAAATCTCTTTGCTGGTCTTGCGGATAATGTCTGCCACGCCCTGCGCCGCCTTTGAATGCCAAGCTGTCTTGGAGATTAACAAATAGACATTGAAGGACATGTTCTTCGCGTCGATCGTACGAATCTCAACATCGCCATGTGTTAACTCCCGACTCACCGCAGACTTTGCCAAGATCGCGGCACCTGCGCCACGAACGACAAGGTCTTTCATCGCCGGTAGCGCGTCGATCTCAAACGCCGGGGAAAACTCAAAGCCATGCTCTCTAAATGCATCCGTCATACGGTTGCGAATACCTTTTCGAAGGAACGGCGCAACGATCGGCATCTCGGCCAGATCTTTTATTCGCGCAGGCTCCGGGCAGTCCGACCCCGGTGGCACAACGAGACAAAGTTCTTCACGCGCAATGCGCTCACAGAAGCCATTTACTGTCTTCGGCTCTGTAAACACCACGGCCATATCGAGACGATCGTCAGAGAGCCATTCGCCAAGACTCGCACTCAGACCCTCGCTGATCTGCAGACCGACATTACTGTACTTTTCACGCATCGCTTTTAAGAGTGGCGAAGCTAACGCCAAAGTACAGGTCGGCGTCATTCCCAATCGAACCAAACCGGCCGGATTGTTGTTCCACGATTGTAAATTTCGTTTCGTCTCAGCACTGTGTTCAAGGATCGATGTCGCGCGGTCAACTAGATATCGACCTTGCTCGGTCAGTTCAACACCACGGCCGGTGCGAATCAGAAGGACTGCGCCGAGCTCCTCCTCAAGTAGCCGCATGTGGCGACTGAGCGCCGACTGCGCAAGAGGAATTCGCGCAGCCGCTTTGGTGAAGCTTCCAGTAGTCGCCACCACAACAAAGTAGCGAAGTTGTCTGAGATCCATAGAAAGGCTCGGCTACTGACTCATCGTTGTCTATTGTACTCGCCGTCACCTTGGATGTGTATTTTCCGACGTATACGGTTACTGCAACCGCTATTGCGTTTCAGCAATGCGTCAATGCAGTGGCTTTGGTTGGGATCCTGCGTGCTCGCTGTTGGACAAGCCGCGCAGCAGCATATTGACGATCGCAGCATCATCGTACTCAAAATCAATCTCACCAAAGCGTGCGACCACTAAGCTTGCGGATGGCACAGCATAGACACGCTGTCCGCCGAATCCATCGAGGAACCAAACGTCGTCGGCGAGAAATGGCTCCGAATGTATAGCACCGAGCGCACTGTTGGGCCCATAAGATCGACGCGGTTGCCACTGATCACCAAGCCCCAGCCATAGATGCAAACCGTAGGCGGGATTGATAGCGCTCGGAGTGGTTAGGTTGCCGATTGACTCGTTGGATAGGACGCGAGTCTTGTTCGCCGTGACACCACGGTTCACAAGCATCACGCCGACGTTCAGCCAGTCCGCTAGACCCGCTTCCAGGCCCGAGTGAAAGCGAGGTACGCCGTCCTGCTCAAGACTGTCACGCCACAATTTCGCATCTCGATTCCCCATCGGACGCCACAAGCGTTTGCCAAGATAACTTGCATAGTGCAAACCTTGTGCTTGCAGCGCCTGTGACAGCGCTATACCCAGCACCAGAGAATTGACGTTGTTGTACTGGAACTCAGTGCCCGGCGACTTCACTAATGGATACGAGAGGGCCGCATCACGCATCCGACCAGAGAAGTTAATCATCTGCGCCTGTCGCGTCTGAACACCATAGTGTGCCAAGCCACTCGTATGCGTCAGCAAATCGCGCAAAGTGATGTTTCCGCGTTCGTCGTTGCGCCATTTCGACAAGTATTGACCAACTGGGGTATCGAGCGAGTCTACATAGCCATCCTCAATGGCTGCCAGCAAAACCAATGACAATACTGTCTTATGCATCGAATAAGCAGCAAATGGCGTGTTGGCAGAAATGCCATCGTCAAAGTTCTCAGCGACAACGTCGCCGTCATACCACACCATAATTCCCCGCCCTTGGCGCGCCTTCGAGTAGCGAAGTGCACGGTTGAGCGCCTCTTGCGCTGGGAATGATCGGCTTGGTGCCACATCCGCGATAACAGCAGCCCCCGGTACGCGCTCTTTCGGTTGACGCCAGTTCAACTGTGTAGCGCCTGGCCGGTTCGCCATTTGGGCGAGATTGCGTTCGAGTGTTTTATCACGATCCAGCTCCGGACTTCCGGCGCACGCGGTCACACCGGCGGCAGCGAAATAGATCAAGATTTTGCGCTTCGACAACACTGCGACTTCCTGTATCGGAAATATACGCCATTCACTGTGCATGTTCGGTCTATCCCCTGTCCATACAATTTGAGCAAAGCGCAAATCTCGAAATTGGATCAACACAACACGCGAGCGAGGCTAGACTGTGGAGGCAAGCGCATTCTCAGGAACCTTGATGCGAACGACAGAAGTGATAGTTGTTGGAGCGGGACCCGTCGGCACGTCGGCAGCGCTGGCATTGGCCAACGCCGGTGTTGACGTCATCGTCTGTGAGGCGGGCCCAACATGCGCCAAAGATCTCCGGGCCTCAACATTCCATCCACCAACTCTCGAGATGCTTGACGAACTCAACGTTGCAGACGAGATCATTGATCGCGGACTCAAGGCGTCGAAGTACCATTTTAGAGAGCGATCCACCGGCGAGTACCTGGAATTCGATCTCGCTGAACTCTCGAATGAGCTGCGCTTTCCTTATCGCGTCCAATGTGAACAACACGTGATGGCAAGCTTGCTTGCAGATCGGTTAGCGCAACACGACAATGCTGAAGTGCTCTTTAACTGTCGAGCTCTAAGTTTCGTGCAAGATGACGAATTTGTGACGGTCGCGGTAGAGCACCCTTATAGTGTCGAGAAGATCCGAGCACGTTACGTCATCGCGGCGGACGGTGGTAACTCGATCATGCGGAAGTGGCTCGATGTGAAGTTCGACGGATTCACATACGCTGAGAAGTTTCTATGCTTATCGACGAAAGAGGAGCTATCGGATTACATCGATAATCTTGTTTACGTAAATTATGTGGCCGATGCGTCTGAGTGGCTGGTGCTATTGCGCGTGCCAAGTGTGTGGCGCATTCTCGTGCCGGCAAGTGAAGATGAAAGCGACGAAGCTTTACTATCCGACGCGTCTCGGGACAATATTTTTGAGCGACTCATCGGAAAAAGTGGTGTCAAGACGGAACATCGCACTATCTACCGAGTACATCAGCGTGTCGCACAACGCTTTAATCACCATCGGGTGTTTCTGGCAGGTGATTCGGCTCACCTAAACAACCCACTTGGTGGGTTTGGTATGAATAGCGGTATCCATGACGCTTGGAACGTTCAACAAAAGATCGTGCATTGCTTAGCACATGGGCACGACGAGAAACTGTTCGACAAGTTCGATCGTCAACGCCGGACCGTCACACATAACTTCATCCAGGCTCAGACCAAACACAATAAAGAGCTCTTGGAGCATGGCGCTGCGGAAGGCCACGCCAAACGCTTCGAGCGTATGCGAGCAACGCAAGCCGATGATAACTTGCGCCGCGAGTTTCTACTGCGCCAATCTATGGTGCAGAGCCTCGCCGACGCGGCGGCTATTCAATAGACCAAGGAGACTTAGTCTTATGACCGACGCACTGGGTTGGCGAGCCAAGTTCGGCGTACTGGGCCCCTCTACCAACACGATCGTTCAACCTGACTTTGATCAGCTTCGACCAATCGGTGTTACCAATCACTACAGCAGAATCGTCGTACAGGATGCCAGCGCAATCTCGAACGAGAGCTTCCACGCGGGTACGCTCGAGATCTCTGATAACACCTTGGCAGCCGTCCACGGCGTGCAGACATGCAAACCCGACTATCTGGTAATGGGTATGTCCGCCGTCACTTTCTACGGTGGTGCGGAAGGCGGACGCCGATGGCGTGAGAATATCGAGGCCGCTTCTGGTTTAAACTTATCCATCGGTTCTGAATCACTGGTTGCTGCATTGAAAACACTCGGCGGCATTCGCCGTGTCGCATTCCTATCGCCCTACTTCCCGGTGGCCAATGAAGCCGTGAGCAACTTCCTGAATGACTATGGTTTCGACGTTGTTCGCGATGTATGTCTGAGGTGCCAAAGTTGGACGGCGATTGCCGAAGTACAAGCAAGTACGCTACGCGACACGTTGCGGGAACTTGATGGCGATGATATCGACGCACTAATCCAAGTCGGGACAAATCTCTCAATGATGCGCCTCGCCGCCGAGGCGGAGCGCTGGCTGCAAAAGCCAGTTTTGGCCATTAATGCAGCGACTTACTGGCATGCACTGAGATCCTGCGGTATCACAGACAACGTCTCTGGATTTGGCAGATTACTTGAGGAGCATTAGCACGCATGCAATATGACTATGTCCCCATTAATGCTCGCGGAACACTGCGCTTTCCGGATAGAGCCCGAGTCGCCTTGATCTTGACCTTTAATCTGGAGACCTGGGATCTAACCAAGGACACAGAATCCCCCTATTACGCTGGCGGCCCGGCAATCCTGCCCAATACGCTACCGGGGAACATCCCGGATTTTCCCAATTACACCTGGCGTGAATATGGGCAAAGAGTCGGCATTTGGCGACTTTACGAACTCTTCGATGAATTGGGCGTTGCCGCCAGCTGCACCACTAATGCCGTCACGTTCGAGCGTCGCCAGGCGATGGTTCAGGCCTGTCTGGATCGTGGCTGGGAGTTACTCGCGCACAACTACGAGCAAGGCGAACTACTCACTGATTTCGCCCATGACCCGGAAGCGGAACGAGCGGTCATCCAGCGCACCATTGACACCTACCTAAAACACGTTGGAAGGCGCCCCAAAGGGTGGCTGTCTTCATCGCTGCGTGGCACCTTGTCAACGCCGACGATTCTTCGCGAAAACGGTTTTGAGTTCTACTGCGACATCATGAATGACGATCAACCATATATGATCGACACCGATGCCGGGCCGCTGGTTTCAGTCCCCTATTCCAATGAAATTAACGATTTCACAATCATCACCCGGCGCGGCCATACGACAGATGAGTACCGCGACATTCTGATTGAAGAGCTCGATGTGCTCTACGCGGAAGGCGCCCAAAGCGGACGCATAATGAATGTGGGCATCCATCCGCATGTCAGCGGCAGAGCCTATAGAGTCCGTGCATTGCGTGAGTTCATCCAGCACGCCAAGTCGCTGCCGCATGTCTGGTGGCCAACACGCGAAGAACTCGCTAGTTGGTATCGCAGTCACGCTCCAAACCATATCCGATAGTCCGAGCTAGTTGCTCGATACTAGCACCTAAGAGCGACGCCCCATCAGCATTTGATGAGCGCCATTGAAACTGGTGGTGACTTTCACACCCCTTTCGATCCGATCATCTAAGCCAGATGCACATTGCATAGGGAAGATGCGACGAAGCGTTTCAAACCATAGACGAGACGAAGCCGCGATGATCCCTGCTTATGTCAGCATTAAATCCCGCGATTGGCGCACACATTACGCCGTCGATCGCTTTGTCACCAGCAAGAGGGAATCATTATGAAGACTAAAGCAGTAATCGCAGTAGCGGCGTTGGTAATCGCTGGCCCAGCGGCAGCCGGCTCAGATGGCGCCTGGTTCGAGAAGATGGATGAAAATGCGGACGGCTTTCTTAGCACAGCGGAACTGGGCGAAGAGAAAGCGAAAAAGATGAGTAAGCTGGATACCGACAACGACGGTCAAATCTCGCGCGCCGAGTACGACGAGTACAAAGCCAACAAGCGCAAGAAAAGCTGAGCGACGCAACTAACCGCTGCCGTTGCGCGGCGCAGTGTTTACAAAACAAAGTCCGCGTTGCGTGACCTCACTCAAACGCCGTATCTCCAAAAGAGGTGCGGCGTTGTTTTGTCTGTCGTTCGGTCGACCAAGTAACAGGTGACCTCCCGACAACCCGCTTAGAGCGCTACCGCGTATACACGGCCATGATCGTCGCCTTCGCCAATGTGTTTGCATTCACCATGAAGCCCGCCAGCGCGTTGCTGACGCTATCGTCGATGTCTAGTACCGTGCCGAGCGCATAAACCGTGAATTGGTAACGATGCATTTCGCCGGGCGGGGGACAGGCACCGCCGAAACCGGTTACACCGAAATCATTCTTGAGCTCGATCGCGCCCTCTGGCACCGCTTCACCGGCATCGAGTGATGTGACATCTGCAGGGATATTGAACGCGAACCAATGCCACCAGCCGGAACCGGTCGGCGCGTCCGGATCATAAGCTGTGATTGCGAAGCTCTTGGTGCCCTCGGGCGCGCCCGACCACGCGAGGTCCGGCGCTGTGTCTCCGCCCTCACAACCAAACCCCTTGAACACCTGCGCGCTACCCAGCGCCTGACCTTCGGCGATGCTGTCGCTGGTCAGCACAAAATCTGCCGCCATCGCAAACGAAGAGACACTGCTTAGCAGTAGAGCGAAGAGACATTGTGTGTAGGTTCGCATGGAAGGACTCCCGTGGTATGTCTAACTTTGACGATAACTATTGTAGCGCAGCAACAGGCGAGCCACAGAATCGCCGCGAAGCCACTGATTTCAATGAATCTAAGCACGCCAGTTACGACGAAAACCTCAAAGTGATAGCTAGACAAGCTTCTATGTCTACTTTTTGACGAACCATGAATCGCGGATATTGCATTGAAAAAACACTAGACACGCCCATATTATGGAGGTGTCCGCAGCCGCAGCGGGCACGATCGCTAGCCACAACACGAGCGATCCCATCGCGCTACCTGCCTTCGCCGCTGTAAGACAGCGAGTCGGCAAACGCCGCGTTGGGTTGTATCAACGACATCACAGTAACGGGACTACTCGCAGGCCGCTAGCCCGCGCGTACGACGCCGTGACGGAACAAGGAAAGCATCATGTCAGTAGCACTAGCCACTATGCCGGACATCGCAGCAACCGAGCACCTGCACCCCCAGGGCAAGCTCGACTGGGTTGGAATGAGTAACGTCGAGGTGCCGCTGCGCATCGCCGACGGCGAGAACCAACACAACGTCACTGCAAAAGCGCAGATCTATGTGAATCTCGACGACCCACAAGCGAAGGGCATTCACATGTCGCGTTTGTACTTGCTACTGGATCGCATGGCCGGCAAAGAAGCTCTCACACCGGAGTCACTCGCGGACTTGCTCGGCGAAATTCTGGGCTCACATTCCGACTTGAGCACGCGTGCCTTTCTGCAGTTCGATTTCGAACACCTGCTGCGACGCCCCGCATTGCTGTCCGAAAACGCGGGTTGGAACAGCTACCCGGTCAAGCTGAAGGGCAGCCTGATCGATGGCGAACTGCATCTGGAGCTCGGCGTTACCGTTCGGTACTCATCGACCTGCCCTTGCTCGGCAGCGCTCGCACGCCAGCTCATTCAGGAGCAATTCGCGAAAGACTTCGCCGGCAAAGCGACGGTATCGGCGGCAGATGTCAAAGCGTGGCTTGGCACGGAAGAAGGCATCAACGCGACGCCGCATTCACAGCGTAGTGAAGTGCATATCCTCGCGCGCATGGAGCCCGGCACGCGCGAATTCCCGATCCTAGAGCTGATCAACCAGATCGAAGATACTTTGCAAACGCCCGTGCAGACCGCCGTGAAGCGTGAAGACGAACAAGAGTTCGCACGTCGCAACGCGGCTAACCTGATGTTCTGCGAAGACGCTGGTCGGCGTGTGCAGACGGCACTCAATATCGACAGCCGCTTCACCGATTTCTGGGTGCGAGTGGAGCACATGGAGAGCTTGCACCCGCACGATGCGGTGAGCGTGCTGACCAAAGGTGTAGAGGGCGGCTACCTGCCGATCCCGTAGCGATCCAATTCGCCAACAATAGTGAATCCGGGCACCGATTTGCGGTCGCCCGGATTTTTTTTGCGCGCTACACTAGTGGGCCGCCTTGCACTGGAGTGCGCGCATGCTCGCTGCCCGCTTTTTTACCGTTCTATTCTTACTGAGCGCCGTCGACGCCGCGATTGCTGACGATACGCGACTACTCCGTTACCCCGATATTCACCGCGACCAAGTCGTGTTTGTTTACGGCGGCGATATTTATGTCGCCGACATCGCAGGTAGCACGGCGCGACGTCTGACGTCGCACGACGGGTTGGAGCTCTACCCGAAATTCTCACCCGACGGCTCAATGGTCGCGTATTCCGCTGAATACAACGGTACGCGTCAGGTGTATGTCATCCCGACCGCCGGCGGTCGTCCGAAGCAGCTGACCTGGTATAACGATGTGGGCCGGATGCCACCCCGCGGCGGGACCGACTATCGTGTGCTGGATTGGACACGCGACGGCAAATACGTCCTGGTTCGAGCGAATCGCCTGCCTTGGGGTGTCAGGATGGGGCGCTACTATCAAGTGCCCGTCGATGGTGGCGACGAAACCGCATTGCAGGTGCCTGAGGGCGGCGGCGGTATGTTGTCGCCGGATGGTCAGACACTGGTCTACACGCCCATCGACCGCGAGTTCAGGACGTGGAAGCGGTATCGCGGCGGCAGAGCGCAGGACATCTGGACGTATGACTTGGTCAATAACGTCTCCACACAGCTGACGCGCGACCCGGCCACTGACAATCAACCGGTATGGGTGGGTGACGATATCTACTTCGCGTCGGATCGTGATTACACACTCAATTTGTACCGTTACGCCGAGAGCGGCTCTGTGGCCGTCACCAATCACGACGATTTTGATGTGCTGTGGCCAAGCGCCGGACCAGAAGCCATCGTCTACGAAAACGGTGGTTGGTTGTACCGCTATGCGCCCGGCAAGGGCGAGTCCACGCGACTGTCCATTAGCATCAACGAAGATAAGCCAGGCACACTGAGCAAAGTCGTTGACGCGTCCGACTTCGTCGACTTTGTGTCGTTGTCGCCAGCTGGCAAGCGCGTGCTGTTCACGGCACGCGGTGAACTGTTCAGCGTACCGGCCAAAGACGGCCCAACGCGTAACTTGTCGCGTACACCGACGTCAAGGGAGGTCGCGGCAAGCTGGTCGCCGGATGGCAAGCAGATCGCTTTTTTGTCGGACGCGAGCGGCGAATACGAGATCTGGGTGCGTCCTGTTGGCGGTGGCGAGGCCCGCCAGGTCACCGACGATGGGAACATCTGGCGTTTTGCACCCCTCTGGTCGCCTGACTCGAAACAACTCATCTTTGGTGACAAGAACCAACGCTTGAATCTGGTTAACGTTAAAAGCGGTCGCGTGCGCGAGCTCGATGCGTCCATCCACAACGACATCACCGACTACAACTGGTCACCGGACAGCCGATTCGTCACCTATGTGAAAAACAACGATCTCGGTATTGGCAGTGTCTGGATCGCAGCTGTGAACGGCGACGATCCGCAGCAGGTCACCTCTGCGATGACCGACGAGCGCAATCCCGTGTTCGATCCAAAGGGTCGTTATCTGTATTTCTTGTCGTCCCGCGATCAGGATCTCTCTTTCAGCTCGATCGAGTTCAACTACATGGTGACCAACTCAACGCGCGTCTACGCTGCCCAGTTGACGCCCGATGCACCCGCCTTGTTCCTGCCGAAAAGTGACGAAGTCGCAGATGGCGACGCAGATGATGACAAAGACGAAAAAGAAGGCAAAGGTCCAGAACGGATTCGTATCGATTTCACTGATATGGATAGTCGAATCGTTGCGCTGCAGGATAGCGGCGGCAACTACGGCGACCTGGCAGCGACCGGGAAGGGGCCCGTGTATGTCGAGGTCACGGACACCGGCTCAAATATCGTCTTGTTCGATCTGGTCAAAGAAGAAGCGAGCGTCGTGCTGGAGAACGCCAGTCTGGTTGATATCTCCGTTGATGGGAAACAGCTGCTGTTCTCCGCAGGCGGCAAGTTCGGTATTGCGAAGCTAGCGCCCAAGCAGGATGCCAAGAAAGGGCATCTGGATCTCGGCGACATGCAGCTCATTATCGACCCGACCGTCGAGTGGCAGCAAATGTATGTTGATGCGTGGCGCATTCTTCGCGACTGGTTCTACGACCCGAACATGCATGGACAAGATTGGGAGGCGATACGCGCCAAGTACGCGCCGCTGGTTGAACATGTCGCCCACCGCGCCGACCTGGACTACATCTTCGGCGAGATTGCCGGCGAAATGAATGCGGGACATATTTATGTGAATAGCGGCGATCAGCCGTTCGTCGAGCGTCACTCCGGTGGCCTGTTAGGCGCAGAGGTCGTACGTGAAGGCGATGCTTATCGCATCACCAAGATACTGGACGGTGAGTCGTGGCATTCCGAATTTTACTCGCCGCTAGCTGCGCCCGGCGTCAACGTTGCCGAAGGCGATTACATTCTGGCGATTAATGGCGTGCCGACTGGCAGCGCGCAAAACTTTTATCAATTGCTCGAGAATACCGGCGGCGATGTGGTAACACTGACTGTCAATGACCGACCAACCACGCGAGGTCAACGAGAGGTGATGGCTAAGACAGTCACTTCTGAGACATCGCTGCGCTACCTCGACTGGGTCAATGATCGTGCGCGACGCGTCGAAACGCTATCGGACGGACGCATTGGCTATGTCCATTTGCCCAATACCGCAGTGGCTGGCAATCGTGAGCTATTCAAGCGTTTCTTACCGCAGATGAATAAAGAGGCACTGATCATCGACGCACGCTATAACGGCGGCGGGTTCATTCCCGACCGTATGATCGAGATCGTGTCGCGTCGGCCGCTGAACTATTGGAAGCGACGGGGACTAGAGCCTCAGGCAACGCCCGCTTTTTCCCACACGGGTCCCAAAGCCACGCTGATCAACGGTTATTCTTCATCCGGTGGCGACGCGTTCCCGTACTATTTCAAAAAGCTCGGACTTGGCCCATTAATCGGCACAAGGACCTGGGGTGGTTTGATTGGTATTTCAGGCAACCCTTCACTGGTCGACGGCGGGAGTATTCTCGCCTCCACGTTCCGCTTTATGGATACTAACAACGAATGGGCGGTCGAAAACGAAGGCGTCGCGCCCGATATCGAGGTTGTCGATCGACCAGAGTTAGTCGCCGCCGGCCAGGACCCGACATTAGAAGCAGCAGTGCAGCACCTGCTCAAGGAGCTTGATAACAACCCAATTCCAGCCGTAGAGGCACCGCCCGCGCCGACCGATTTTTGAAATGGCGCACGATTGGACAGAGTAATCTCAGGAAGTTAATCACCATGATGGACGGACCAATTCCGGTCAACTACGAGCAGTGGCGTCACTGCATTTCCGTCGAGTGCGGCCTTGAGCTGAGCCCTGCATTTATCGAACAACGACTCAAGGTCTGGAAAGACGAGCAAGCGCAGGAGACGCGCCGCTTTAGACAATTGTACGGCGTCCAGTATCTTGCCGCCGTCGTCAGCTGGTTTGAGCGGGCACAAAAAGAAGCGAGCTAAGGTCAAAAGCAACCTCTGATCTCCAATTCCGATTGGTATTGACTTATTTGCACAAATACGCAAATATATTTCCGATGGACGCGAGTGAAGTGAATGAGTTAGCGGCTCTGCTTAAGGCGCTGGGCGAATACAACCGGCTTTCGCTGGTGTACGAGCTTTGCAGCTGTGAAGAGCCACAGAATGCCATGTGCTTATGCGACTGCTGCAGCGTTGACGCCTCTGTTGTGTCACGCCACCTGAAGATCCTCGAACAGGAAGGTGTTGTCCAAATGAGAAAGGACGGGCGGGAGCGCAAGTATTCGCTCAATCGTCATGCCGTTGCGGCGCGTTTACGAACACTCGCAGACCAGATCGAGGGTTAGTCAATAAAGGTAACGAACATGTCCGAGAAAAAATGCGACTGCGAATGCGTCGATAAGAAGTGTTGCGAGGAGACGTCCTGCGCATGCTGTAAAGATAGCTGCTGCTGTTAACAAAAAAGCCCGTTGAGCGGGCTTTTTCTTTGGGACTCTCTTTAGCACTGTGTTCAACGATTCAACATAGCGATCTCGCCGTATTGGGTTTCGACGGTGCCCTCTTCACGCAGGCGGTCCAGCGCCTGACAAATCCGCGCGCGGGATACGCCTAGCGAAAAAGCGAGATCCTGCTGGCGCATCGGCAGAGCGCCATCACTGAACCCACCTAACCGCTGTACCCGAGATAGCAACCGCACGATCTGCTGCTCGACGGAGCGATGCCTGAGGTCATCGCTGAAATCGAGCGCCTCGTAGAGACGCTGGGTAACGGTTGCTGTCACAGCACGCGCGAATCGCGGCTCACGCTTGTAGATGCGATCGAATTGCCGCTGAGTCAGTGACAAGATCTCGGTTTCGCCGAATGCGTCAGCATGATAGGCGCGCGGACGATCAGCAAATAACGTTGCCTCTCCGAAACAATGACCATTTCCGAGAATTGCTGTGAGGTAATAGTCGCCAGATTCGGTATACAGCCCGAAACAAACGCGACCTTTGAGCACGATGGACAGACCCACCAAGACCGTTCGCTGCGTGTGGATGACCTGACCATCCGCAAAATACCGGCGCACACCCATGGACTTTAGGTCCGCAAGCAATCGGCGTGGCATCAAGGCGACGAGGCTATCGTGTACCGTCATTTCGGGCACCCGGAATGTCTATTTTTAGACATTCTAATCAATACAACTCGAGTAGTCTTGAGACAAATCATGGGGTACCCAACTTATGGACAAACTCGCGATACTGCTGATCTTCGCTAGCTTTGCGTTGCTGGAGATTTTTTCAACACGGTTGTTTGCCAAGCCCGGGCAGACCCGTGATGACGCTATTGTCGAAATCATCAGCGTGCTGGTCTTGCTCCTTGTGACACAGCCACTGGCGTTGGCTGGCGGCGGTTTGATGGCAAGCCTGATTTGGCCTGACGCCGCTGGCGCGTTGGCGACGATACCGCTAGTGGCGGCCATCGGGTTATTCCTGATCTTCGACGACATGACCCAATACTGGTGGCATCGGTTGTCACATACCGTGCCATGGCTCTACAAACTGCACCGCCCGCATCACAACGCCAACTATCTTTCGGTGCGTGTCGTCTATCGCAACAACATTTTTTACTACGCACTAATGCCCGGGCTGTGGTTTTCCGGCGCACTCATCTACTTTGGCTTAGGCTGGGTCTACGCTGGGTACATCGTCGTCAAGATGCTGGTCATCACTGGCGCACACTGCGATGTGCGCTGGGATGAGCCACTTTACAGGGTTCGTTGGTTGTCGCCAGTGATGTGGGTGGTCGAACGTGTCATCTCAACACCGGCAACGCATAGCGCCCACCACGGCAAGTTCGCCAACGATGACGCGACCCACTACAAAGGTAACTACGGGAACCTGTTGTTCTTTTGGGATGTCCTTTTCGGCACCGCAAAGATTACGCGTCGTTATCCCGAACAAATTGGCGTAGAGAATCTGCCGAAGACGACCGCGGGCGAACAACTGCTGTGGCCGTTGGTAAGATCTAGTAAGAGCTGAACTCTCTTGGCCGCATAAACCCGGTTACGCGCTCGGCGGCTCTCCCCCATTAACCAACTTGTAGATCATGTACAACGGAATCAGCATCAAGAAACCAAACGTGTTGGCAGCAACACTGTAGATAACGATACCGATCAGGAAGCCGATCAAGAATGCATTGACCGTTTTCGGGTTCATACCGATGTTCCACTTACCTTCATCATCAAATCGCCGAGCGTATTCTCTAGCTCAGGCCAGGTCTCCTGCGCCTGCCGGACCGCAATCGCCGCGTCATCGTGGCGCGCGTCAGCGACGTAACGACGGATCAACTCAACAACATCATCGCGGCATTGCGCATCGAGCATACCCGTCGTGTTTTGGCCGGAACGGGTAAACACCTCAGCCGAATATATTTCGCGGTCCTGCCCACCCAAACTGTATTTGTAGGGCTCATCACCGATCGTGAAGTCATAACGGGTCAGCCCTTTGGAAATCCCCCAGCGTATGCAGTGCGCATGCAACATCATCCCCACCGATACGTCGCGCACACGCTCGTCGCGACCCGCAACATGAAACAGCGCCTGACGCTTCGTCCAATCAATGAAGTTCGCTTGCGCGGCGACCGGCTGGTCATCGCGCCACACGATTGCCAGGTACGCCATGCCATTGGCTAGGCCGAGCATCACGACTTCCTTGAACATGTCGGCCAGTCGTCGCGCACGCTGCTCCCCCTTTTGCGCGACATGCTTCGCGTACCAGAGCTTGGAAAGAATAGTCACATCACGCGTGTAGGTCTCTGGCCGAGACTTCCGAATCGACAACGTCGGATCAGTGTCAAATTGCCGCTGCAAGCGCTTGAGCTTTTGTCGCGTATTCGCGCTGAGCAGAGCGAGATAGTCGTCGTAGTTGTCCGGCAAATCGATGTACGGACAAATGCGGTTGTTGGTCTGGCCATTGTTGATGATGTGCTCATTCGATTGGCTGTCAAAGAGACGGGTATCGAATGCACTCGTGAATGCATCGAGCCTGGTCTTGGGCGCGCTGAAGTAGTTCAGGACAATGCGCTCGAATGTCATCTCCGCAACGGCGTCGGCGAAAGCAGCTGCCACCGCGGACTCGTTGTGGGAATCACAGAGCATGCCCGTGTAGTCGGCATCGAAGACGTGCCCGAGCATATCCAGCACATTCACAAGCCGACGCTGCGACTTTTGCCATTGCGTCGTCACGATCAATGGCAACAAACCAAGGCAGCGGCCCTCATCAGACCACGCGACGAGCACGCGAAAGTTGCTGGCCATACGCATCGCGATCGCGCACAGGAAATCCGACGACAAGTACAGATGAGCGTGAGAGTCTCTTCGATATAGCTCATCCCAGTCCAGCACGATCTCGAAGAGCCGTTCCGGTTGTTCAATGATCTCTATGCGCATGTCGGCAGTTTACTCTGGTGTTGGAGCGTTACGCTTGTTCGAGCGCGCTGATCTCGCAGTTAGATGCCATCCTGTTAGTGCACATCACCTGTTATTCGGGGCGTACCGTAGCGCCCCGTCTTCCAAGACTGTTGTCGTTTGCAGCCAAAAAACAACAGTTTTCGCCCTGTTTCGCAGTGGTAACCTCGATACATGTTGTTATATTATAACATTCCATGATTTAGCTAGCCTGCGTTCGGCGAAATTGCCAATACGTATGAATACAGACCTCTCTTCGAAGGAAACCCGATGGACATCTCCCGTAAGTTAAGACCCGCCAGCTTGTTGCTGGTCGGCGCCGCTGTCACCGCCCAGGCCCAAGCACAAGACACCGAGAGCGAAACGCCGATCGATGAAGTGATCGTCCGCTCGTCACCGCTGCGCACCAGCATTTCAGAAATCGTGTTGGGCACGACGGTCGTTAGCCGCTCGGAGCTTCAGCGTGATCTCGATAGCACCATCGGCCAGAC
Organism: Pseudomonadota bacterium; assembly: GCA_039033995.1. GTDB lineage: Bacteria > Pseudomonadota > Gammaproteobacteria > Steroidobacterales > Woeseiaceae > CALBPI01. Next base: position 33,217 of record JBCCBP010000025.1, read on the forward strand.
ACTCTCCCGACAACCCGGTGTCAGTTCGACATTCTTTGGCCCGGGCGCGTCGCGTCCTGTCATTCGTGGTCTGGGTGGCGATCGCATTCGCATTATGACCAACGACATCTCGGCGTTCGATGTCTCGACCGCTAGCCAAGACCACCTGGTCGCCACGGAAGTTGCATTCGCGGACCAGGTCGAGATTATTCGCGGCGCATCAACACTTCGCTATGGCCAGAATGCGATCGGCGGTGTCGTCAACGTGTTTGACAGCCGTATCCCACGTTCGCAACCGGAGAATGGTTTCGACGCCGAGATCTCAGCAGCGCACTCCACGGTTGACGATGGCAACATCATCGGTGGTGCCGCCGATATCAGCCTGAGCGATAACTGGGTATTGCATGTCGATGCCAATGATCGCGAAGCGTCCGTCTATGAGATTCCCGGTTTCGCCAATGAAGAATCCGAGGAAGAAGGCATCAAGGGCTGGGTAGAGAACAGTCAGTCAGAAGCGACCTCCGGTACGGCAGGCCTATCGTGGCTTGGCGAAGATGGTTACATCGGTTTCGCAGTTGGCTTCCAGGACGGTAAATACGGACTGCCTGGCGGCAAGAAAGAAGAAGAGGAAGAAGAAGAAACTGGCGGCGGCGTCATTGAGGAGGAAGAGGAAGAAGAAGGTCCGATTTCAATCGACTTCGAACAGGTCCGCGTCGACCTGGATGCCGAATACAACTTTAACGACGGCTTGATTCGCACCGCGAAGTTCCGCTTTGGCTTGGCCGACTACGAGCACACCGAGTTTGCTGGCGACGAGGCCGAGACCCTGTTTACCAACGACGAATGGGAACTGCGTGCTGAGGCTTTTCTCAATGAGTTTGCTTATGGCAGCGGTGAGGTCACCGGCACCTTTGGCATCAACATTGCCGATCGCGAGTTTGAGGCGGCGGGCGAAGAAGCTTTTATTCCGTTGAACGAACAGTTCAAGTGGGGCGTATTTGGATTGGGTCGTTACTCCTTCGACTCGTACATTCTCGAAGCGAGCGCGCGTATCGACCGACAGGAAAACGATACGTCTAACCTGCGTTTCGCCGGTGAGAGTTTCAGCGATTCGCAAACCACATTCTCAGCGGCATTGTCTGGCATCTATGAAATCAAGGATGGCACCCGCATCGGCATCAACCTGGCGCGATCCGAGCGGGCACCGACAGCAGAAGAGCTGTTCTCGAATGGCTTTCACCCGGCGACCAGCACCGTTGAGATCGGCGATGTGAATCTTGATACCGAAGTCGCACTGTCGACCGAGATTTCTTACAAAACCACCATCGATGCGTTCAGCTTTGGCGCGAATGTCTATTTCATCGACTACGCGGACTTCATTTTCCTGAGCCCAACGGGTGACTTCTTTGAAGAAGGCGACCCCTTCCCGGCACCGGAAGGTTTGCCGGTATTCGCGTATCAACAAGCGGACGCCGAGCTGTTTGGTTTCGAGCTTGAAGCCGACTACCTCGCGATGGATAACGAAACCTGGCAACTCACCTTTGATGGTCAGCTGGATGTAGCGCGTGGCAAGTCGACGGAGAGCACCACCTTCGGCGGCATTGAAAACGTACGCGACGAGTTCACGCCGCTGGGCGGTAGCGCGACGACGGTAGCCGCTGGCGATTTGCCGTTCTTCCCACCGATGCGCTTTCTCGGCGGCGTGGATATTGGCTACAAGCCGTGGCGTTCAACTGTCCGTGTCGAGGTGCAACATGTGGCTGAGCAGGACCGTGTCGGTCAAAACCCGGAAGGCAGCGAAGTCGAGATTCCGGGCACCGTACCAACGGATAGCTATACGTTCTGGAACCTTTATCTGAACGTACAGCCGTTCGAGAGTTTCGATAACCTGACGATGTCACTGCGTGTGCGTAACCTGACCGACGACTTCGCGCGCTCCGCGACATCGTTCCTGTCGCAATCGGCGCCGCTGCCGGGCCGCGACATTCGGTTCGGGGTGAACATGCGCTTCTAATTGATGGTCTGGGCAGCGCCCAGACCATCAGTCCTACGGACAGGACGGAAAACCGGGTCACCTTTTTGGGGTGTGCCCGGTTTTTTTTGGCTGGCGTTCAGGTTCGGTGACTTAGAATGTATGAGAGAATACTCGACCTCTTCCCCACCAAACCGGAACCCGATACAGTCCTATGAGTCAAAGACTCTCCGTTGATACAGCTCGCTAAACGATGTCACTGCTACAGGAATTGAAACGTCGCAATGTCTATCGCGTAGGCATCGGCTATCTCGCTACGTCATGGGTCGCCCTGCAAATGGCCGATGTGGTGGTGGAAAACCTCGATATGCCGGCGTGGGCGTTCAAGGCGTTACTCGCATTGATCGTCATCGGCTTTCCTGTTGCGCTGGGCCTCGCCTGGGCGTTCGAATTCACATCAGACGGTGTCAAACGCGACACTAGCGACGCATCCGCCAAGGTGTCATCACCCGCAACAGCGGGCCAATACATCCAGCTCGCCGTCATTGCGATACTGGCTGTTGCCGTCGGCTATCTGGTCATCGATAAATTCAAGTCGGAAGCGGATCCACAATCGGTCGCCGCTGAATCCGTCGAGCGTTCGATCGTCGTACTGCCGTTCCAGAACATTACCGCGGTGGAAGACGACACCTTTTTCGTCGACGGCATGCACGACTATTTGCTGACACAACTCGCGCGTCTCGGCACGCTGGAAAAAGTGATCGCACGGCCGACGGCGGAGACGTATCGCGAGACGAACAAACCGCTGCGTGAAATTGCCGAAGAACTCGGTGTCGCGACGGTGCTTACCGGGGGTTTCCAACGAGCCGGCGACAACGTCCGTATCAACATGCAGCTGATCCGCGCTGAAACTGGTCAACCGCTCTGGGCAAACACCTGGGATCGACGCCTGACACTCGAGAACTTGTTTGACACACAAACAAGTATCAGTCGGGAAGTCGTAGCGGCACTGCAAGGCGCGTTGTCCGAGCAGGATCGCGACCAGTTGGCGCGGCAACCCACCACGAATACGGAAGCGTTCGAACAATACTCTCTGGGCCGTACGTTGCTCGCGCGCCGCACGGCACCAAACATTCGCGCAGCGCTCGAGAACTTCGAACGCGCTGTTGAGTTAGACCCGGACTTTGTACTCGCCTGGGTGGGCGTTGCAGACGCCAATGCCTTGCTGACCAACTACTCGGATGTGCAAGACGAAGCCTCGTTTCCTTTGCGTCGTCGCGCCATCGATCGCGCATTATTTTTGAACCCGGAGTCCGGCGAGGCGCTGACCGCGCTTGCGGATCTGCGTCGAGACCAGGGCGATGATGAAGCTGCTGAATCGTTCTTCCTACAAGCCATCCAGCGTGCTCCACACTACCCGACCGCGAGGCATTGGTATTCCCTTCTGCTAGGCAATATTGGCCGGATCGAAGAGGCGATAGAACAAATTCGCATCGCGCGGGATATCGACCCGCAGGCGGCGATTCTCGCAACCGCCGAAGCGAGCTTCTTGTTAACCGTCGGTGACTATGATGCTGCCGATCGCGTCATGTTGGACGGCATTCGTCGTAACCCGGATTTCCACAACCTCTACGGGTCACGAGCGGAGTTATTCGTGCTGAGGGGCAGAATCGATGAGGCCTTACGTTGGCAGACAGAGGGAGCTCGTCTTGCACCAACATCCCCCGAAGCGCGCGAGACTGAGTGCGAGTTGCAAGCAGTGCTCGGTATGCTGGACGAAGCGCAGGCTTGCGCGGCCCGATTGTTCCAGGATTTCCCGCAATCGATGATTCCAGGTATGTCAGAAATCGATCTGGTCATCAGCGTCCAACGCGACAAAATGGACGAGTTTCTTGTACCGGCGGAACAGCTCAAAGACATGCCGAAGGGACTCAAGATCGGTATGGGTCAGGCGCATTTCCTTGGCAACAACATGGAAGATGCGCGCGTCTTGCTCGAATCGACTCGACCCGACCTGTTCGACCTGGCCACAGACACGATCGCACCGGGCGACATCACAACCACACTGATCATCGCCGGTATTTTTGCCGCCGAGGGTGATGAAGAAAAAGCCGAGCAATTGCTAGCGGCGGTGGAAACATCGCGCGCCGAGTTACCGTACGTGTCTACCGGTGGTGAGTTTTCGCCGACAATTGCAGCGCTTGGCGCAGAGGATTTCGAAGCCGCTGCGCGAACACTAAGCGACCCTCTGATACGGTCACTTTGGTGGGTTTTCGTCTCGCCCGTCTTTGAACAAGACCGCAAGAACCCAACGTTTGCGGCGGCAGTGGAATCGCTGCGCACCGAGATCGACAAACAACGTGCGGCGTACATCGCTAGCCCCGATCTAGGGCCGTTGTAGTTGGGAACTATGTTGCGGCCGTTGCCGCGGACACATCATCTTGCGGCGCAGATTCACGTTTGTTGCGAGCAGAACCGCGATTGCGAGGTAGTTTTATAGCGACCAGCAAACAAGCAGCACCCAGTATCAACAACGCAAGATCGACCAGCGGTGCGGCGACATGTCCGGACTGGAGAATCTGCCAGGGCGCAGCACCCGCTTGAATAGCACTGACTACTGGCAAGCCGAGTAGACCGAAACCCACTAAAGCGAAGAGTCGACACGTTGTCCGATAACTGTTCTTGGCGAGAAATGCACAAGCGATGACTGCAAACCAGGCACCGAAGTAAGTAGTCCCGATACGGGTAATTCTCGCTGCTTCTTCACCAACGTAGAAGGCATCAGCGTAGAAAATGGCGACCGAGCCGACAACGATACCGAGGCAAGCGCCGACCGTGAGCTTCGATAACCGATCATAAAACTGAGGGCTCTTTTTGCCCTCGGAACTGTTCGCACGGCGCTCGATCCAAACCATATTGCCCAACGCAACCATCGCGCTTAAGCCGATACCTAGCAGGAAATACATGAACTTAAGCGCAACACCGCCATAGGTGCCGTAGTGCAGTGGCGAGATGGCTGCTAGCACGCGCGTCTCGGGCGACGGGGCATCGAGGCCAGTGAGCGGTAGTGGCGCGCCCGAGATCGCACTGATTTTTTCCTGCTCGTAGTACATGAGCTCTGTATCTGGCGCGTAGTTGATGGTGTATTCGGCATTCTGGTCGCCCCAGTGATTCACGAACACACTGACGGGAAGCTCGCCACTGTCACTGTGGGGTCGACGCGCGATGTCATCCAGGTCAATCATCAGACCGCTAATGCCGGAGCGTTCAATAGGCGGACCTTGAATCGCATTGATGACCTGTTCGGAATCCCCTTTGAACACGAGCACACCGGTAGCGGGCAGCATCAATGCGACGACGCCGAGCCAGGCACCGGTAAACGCCATCACGACAGAGAATGGCAATGTCCAAACGCCCAGAAAATTGTGGGCGTCTTTCCATTTCACCCGCACCGATTTTGTGAGCCGAAACTGGAAGAACTCCTTCAGGATCTTACGATGTGTCAGGATGCCGGTGATGATCGACAACATCATCACGATGCCGAGGATACCGACCAATCCACGCCCGATGGTGCGTCCGCCCAACGCTGCAGGCCACATCAAGTCGCGATGAAAATCGAGTAACCAGGTTGAAAGACCGTCACCTCTTTCAGGTAACAAAGCTCCTGTGTTCGGGTCCCATTTTCGGCGTCGGAACTCTACCGCATCATCAACGCGAACATTCACCTGACCGGCGTAATAGGGTTCTGTCACGCTCGGATATGTGACACCGACAAACGTAATGTCGGCAAAATCATCCACTTCACCGATGAACGCATCCATCAGCGGTTGGATCGGTACCGCTCGCTCCGTGGGTGCAATGCGGCGCGCTGGATCTTCCCAGCTCATGATCTCGTGTTCGAACATCGCCAGCGAGCCGCTGAAGCAAACAACGAACAGCGCGATGCCGAGGCTAATGCCTGTCCAAGAATGCGCATCGTAGATTCTGACGCGTCGATCTCTATCCATCGTTGATTAAGCTCCCGGTGGCGGCACGACGGCAACGGCCGCAACACCCAGCAATGTAATTGTGATCAGTCCCAATGCGGGGCGCCATTGGCGGCTATCCCAGAAACACCAGAACATCAGGCCTGCCCAGATCAGTGGTGTGGCGAGCGCCATCCATAGAATCGTTGGTTTGAATTCTGTTGGCAACACGAGCAGCAGACCGGCGGTGCCCAATACGGTCGCCGTGAGTGCCCAGATGATCGATGACGTGAGACGGGGCTTACGCCACGTGCTCCAGCCGATGAACAAGACAACCGCTGCGAGGATAATCCACTTGAGCATCAGGCGGCTCCGATCCCGACGCCCGACAACAGCACCATGCCTGAGCAAAAAACACCGACTGTGAGTGCCACAAAGCCAACTGGAATATGCGTTTTGGGCGCCAGCGTTGCGGTGATTAAGCTCAGCGCACCCGCGCCAGCCAGCACAGCCAGCAGAATCGGTATGCCGCGCTCCCAGCCAACGGCAACAGCCAGAACCAGCTGAATCAGGACAATGAAAGTAACGGCGCCGATGCGTAGGAGACGCGGCGCGTATTCATTCTGCTTTACCCACGCAACAGCACTTCGCTTGGGGTGTGCGTGATGCAGCAAGACACACGCGGCATAGATCAAGCCAACAGTTGCGAGCGTTAATGTCATGTCGATCTGGGCCCTGAAAGCAACACTGCGCTCCGCCGATGCCAAACCGACATTGAGGCAAGCGCTCTTAATGAGAATAATATTGTATATGAGAATCATTATCATTACTATCTGCCACAATGGTGCGTCAGTGCCACTCAAACGAACAACCCAGCAGGCAATGTGATGACACCTAAACGACTTCTCCCCGCCGCCGTCCTGATCAGCATGGCAGTACCCGGCTACGGCCAAGACACCGACAACGTCGAGATTGACGAGATTATTGTCCAGGGGCAGAAGATCCGGCGGTCACTCCAAGACACCAAGGAGAGTGTTGCGGTTTTTGACCAAGACATTATTCAAGCGCAGCGCTTGTTTGATCTTCGTGAGCTGTTCAACCAAACCGCGAACGCGTTTGACCTCTTCAATGGTGAAGACTTTGGCATCCGCGGTGTCACCGCGAGCTCTGCCTCTACCGGCGGCGGCTCCGGCGAACTCGGCAGCCTCTTTTATGACGGCGTTGCCCTGACCGGTTTCGCGCGTCGATTCGGCCCGCGTAGTCTATGGGACATCGAGCAGGTGGAAGTGCTGCGTGGTCCGCAATCCACAAACGTTGGACGTAACGCATTGATCGGTGCTGTGATCATGACATCGCGTGCGCCGGACCCCACCGCATTTGACGCCGCAGTCCGTGTTGAGGCTGGCGACTTCGGTAAGTTCGGTTTTGAAGGCATGGTGAATGTGCCATTGACTGAGAACTCCGCGTTGCGGGTTACGGCTGAGACCTTCCAAACGGATGGTTTCACCGAGAACGTGACGATTCCTGACGAGAATTTTGACGAGCGCGACAATCAGACTATCCGCGCACGCTACCTGATCACGCCCACCGATCGGCTCAGCATTGGTGTCACCGCGCAATATGCAGAGACCGATCGCGGCCAGCAGATCTATCGCGCCGACCTGAACGACGATGTTGAGCAACGCATTAGCCGCGCTAACCTTGCAGCCAGGGAAGACTTCGAGGCGTTCTCGGGCTCCGTCAACATCGACTACGACATCACCGACCAATGGTCGTTTCAGTCTGTATCAGCGTTTCTCGATGGCGACTACGACCGATTCGACGATGATGATGAAAGTGCCGGCGGCGGTAGCGCTTTCCGCGGCCGCACCGGGGTCGAGGATAATTGGTCGCAAGAACTCCGATTCACGTATCAAGGTGATCGCCTAAGCGGTGTCGCTGGCTTGTGGTACACAGAAGTCGATGTCGTCAACAACACGACAGGCCTGGTAAACCTTGCGCCAGCTGATTTGGGCGTGCCGGCACAGCTGTTGCCGTTTTACCCACAGGTGCTGGAAATTGATGTATCGATTCCTGCGGAGAACACTAAGACCAACGCCGCCTTTTTCACCGAGTGGGATTACACGCTCAACCAGAAATGGACGCTGTCCGCGGGCTTCCGTTATGACTACGAAGATCAGGACAATATCGTCAACAGCCGCAATGCTCTCGCACCGGGCAGCGAACTACCAGACCCCGCAGCGGCCGGCGCGTTGGCGGAAATGATTCAGCCTGGCCTTGGCCCCATTGTGCAGGGTGGTGTTGCGCAGGTTAATGCGCTGTTACAAGCATCCCTGATCCCAACCGACAACCCCGTTGAGAACACCAGCTACGAAGCGTTCCTTCCTCAGTTCGGTGCGACGTATACCGTCAACGATGCCATCTCGCTGAGTGGTTTCTACAAACGCGGTTACCGTGCTGGCGGCACCGAAGTCGCTTTGACCGGCGGTGGTTTTGTGGAGTACGACCCCGAGTATCTCGACAACTTCGAAGTATCGATGCGCTCAGAGTGGTTGGACGGCGATTTAGTGGTTAACGCAAATGCCTACTACGGCGACTGGCAGGATCAGCAGGTACAAAACTGTCCGGCCGGCCCGCTGTCTTGTGTCACGGTTAACGCGGGCGAATCCGAGATCATGGGCTTTGAATTGGAGAGCCGTTACGCGATCAACCAGGATGCGTCCGTGTACTTCGCGCTGGGTCGCTCCGAGACAGAATTCACCGAGTTCGTCGATAACGAACTGGACCTTGCCGGTAACGAATTCGCGTTGTCACCGAACTACACGGTGTCTGCCGGTGGCACCTACTTTTTCACCGATGAATTCTCGCTGTCGGGCAACATCAACTTTCAGGATGATGTCTGGAGCGACATCCAAAATTCTGCGCTGCTCGACGAGCGCATCATCATCAACATGAACGCGCGCTATCAGGTTGGTCGTTTCGATGTGATGGTCTACGGTCGCAACCTGACCGATGAGTTCTATCTGCAATCCGACTTTACGGATCCGAATGGTGGTCGTTTCGTTACGCCAGGCGCGCCGCGAGAATACGGTGTATTGGTGCAAGTGGATTTCTAGCGGCTGACCGGAAGTACCGCGCGTTTGCGGGGGCCGGTTAAGTGCTGCGCACCGAGATCCACAAACAACGTGCGGCCTACCTCGCGAGCCCTGATCTGGGGCCGTTGTAACGATCGCTTCATGGCCTATAAACATAATCCTGTCGGGCATCCTTACAGCCCGCGATACGCGGCATACATAAGTGATTGATCGACCGCGTTTGGTCTAATTCTTGCTACTTATGTCAGGCAGTGTCTTGGGGATTCCGCATGAAAAAGATAATAGTCGTTCTGCTGCTTGGGCTTGTCAGCAGTACCGCCTTTGCAACACCGATCACGTATCAATTCACCGCGAAAATCGACCTGCTTTCCTCGCCAGTCGATAATCTCGACTTCAGTATCGGTGACACGGTCACCGGCACACTAACTTACGAGACTGGGGTCGGATCAGTCGGCACACTGGAGTTGTCGCGGCAGTTTTGGGAAGACCGAGGCTGTAACGCTGTACCTGCGGGCCAACCTAACCCGACAGACAACTGCTTCTTCCATGACGGCATGGCGGATGGCCCAAGCGATACGACCTTCTTCCAGGAGCAACCGGGCGACACGTTCGATCTCTTCACGATTTCGTTCAATCTCGGTGATACCGTCTGGGAGTTCGGTGGCGGTAACGATTTCAGCATCATTCGGCACCAAACCAACGAATGGCGGGCGACCCCGGATAGACCGGTCGGTGCATTTGACTCGTTGGTCGCAGACGCAAGCATTTCCGAACTGGATGATACTGGCCGGATCGTTGGCGGCATCCGGCTATTCGGTAATGGTGTGTACACCGACCAGTTCAGCTCTCCGACAACGCTGTCCGAGCTACCGATTCTGGACGACCTGTTTCGAGCCCGTATCTTTGGCGGTTTCGACTTCACGGGTGACGGCCAACAAGATACGACCGTCTTCGCCGGCGTCACGAGCCTGACACGGGTTCCAGCACCCGGCACACTCGCGCTGCTCGCGATTGTCTTGCTGGGTATGATGAGCCGCCGTCGATTGATTCGGATTCGAGATTCGGTACGCCATCCATCTCGGTGATGTACGCGCCTTACGTGACGGACACCGAGCCGCCCCCATTCACATCTTTCAACACGATGTTGATGACACCGGCGATCGCGTCCGAACCATATTGTGCAGCGGCGCCGTCGCGCAGCACATCAATACGTTTGATCGCGCTGACCGGAATCTGGTTCAAGTCGACGACCGTCGAACCACGGCCGACCGAACGTTTCAGGTTTAGCAGTGCGCTGGTGTGGCGACGTTTGCCGTTGACGAATACCAGCGTCTGATCCGGTGCGAGACCGCGTAGCTGGGCGGGCCGCACGGAATCCGTGCCGTCGGTGACCGACGGCTGCGGGAAGTTGAACCTCGGCAGCGCACGCGCCAGCAGATCGTTTGTCTCGGTTATCCCCGAGTTCAGCAGCTCGACATCGCCGACGACGTCGACCGGCACCGGGGAATCCAATGCGGACCGTCCCTCTGTTCGGCGCGTACCGATGGTGACGATTTCTTCAAGGGGCGTGTCATCCGCGCCCGAGGTATCACCGCGCTCTGATACGCCCATGCCGTCGGCGCCGATAGCGCCACGCCGGTGATCGCCAACCATGCCCTCTTTCCTACCGTTGGTCCTGTTCCTTAGTCTGTTAGTTTTGGTAAAAATCACGTCAGTCTCTTGACGCTTCTGAGAGCATTTGCGGGAGTCTGGAAACGGATGCTCCAAGTTGTCCGGCGACCAGTAACAGACCTCATCGGAATTCAAAAAAGTTATATTTTTCAACGGCATCGAGTTTCTTTGGAACTAAATCGATGTGCATAGGTATGCGCTTTCGCGGCGAGCTCCAGCGAGTAGTTTTGCAGGGTTTGAGCAAATAGACTGTCTTGCCGGGAAGACCAGACTGGTATAGGCGTTAGTATTGACTTCAGGCCGGTAAGGACCATTGAGCTGAAACGTTCTGACTACCTATTCTCACGCCGTTTAGTGGGTCTGGAAGCTTGAAGGCGACTATCGATCTCATGAGTCAAGCTATCGCGGAGAGCACTAGACAATTGCTGCATAACCGCGAAATAACTAACCGCTGCGTCCTCCCCTTTGTCGGAGAGCGTTTTCTTCAAAACACTTGGCAATTTGCTCTTGCAGAACCTTTTCCATTCCTTGGAAGTGAAATCAGCGACGTATTTAGGACCTGTTAAATCAGTAAAGACTCCCTTCGGATCGGCAGGTCGGACTCTACAACACCAATCAGGAAACCTAGAGAGAAGCGAAGTTATCTCTTGCAACGCAAAATAAAAGTCCCTAGTGCGATCCGTAAGGTAGAGTCCACCTTTCTCAGAAAAGTACCACGCTGACAAGGCATCAGACAGCACCTCGGCATCATGTCGTGAAAATTCACGACTTGAGTACTTGGCCAAACACTCGAGGCGCTGCCATAGTGCCTGGAAACTTTCGGATCGCGACTTTAATAAATCGCGACCCATCTCATACCGAACTTGTCTATCGAGAACTTTGAAACTCTTATAGGTTTCTATCACTGTTTTGGCCATTAACGCGAGAGCAGCGCCCGCGACGGGTATGACGAAACTCCATAGCAACCCAACGTTGTCCTGGAGGAATTGCGCGAGGGATACCTCAGGGACTGAATTACTCACACAACTCTCCTTTGTCGAAAAACCGAGAAAAGAATCAATACTCCGAAATCTAGTAACCGTCAGTATTTTAGAGGTCAGGGACGAAATCGACCAGAAAAAACGCGCCAAGCTCTTTTGGCAATCCAGTCACGTACATTGATCTTCCTTGCCGGGAATACAGTGGAATTGATTTCATTTAGCCAGCCACAATAAACAGCATCAGGTGCGCCGCTTTTTACACGTTCAACGCATATTTGCTTCATACATTTCATCGCCAGCGGATCCTTCAGTACTCCTTGCCGAATTATTTCATTCAAGTCCGTCTCAATAGGCCCAAACCCGTTTCCCTCCCCGTTCGGCGCCTTGACTCGAATAGTCTTTAGATTCACTTGTACAGACCCGCTGTCTGATTCAAAGTCAACCTTGAAGCGGAATTGGATGCACCCTTTCGCCTCATCTTCATCGTCCACGAGCTTGCCATCGAAGTGCCTGCGGATCCATCGCTCCCAATATATGAGTTTGATGGACTGCACTGACCGTACCGGCCATTCCTTCGCTCGCAGTGAATCACGAATCGCTTCGAGATCCTCCATAAACACCTCTTTGTCGTCGGCAGTCTCATAGCCCTCTCTGTATGCTTGAAACAGATCGAAACGACTAATCTGTGCGCCATAAGCGGCTAACATCAAACGCTCCTGATTCAGCCATGCCGTCGCGGTTTGGCTAGTTATAGCTGCCTCAGACTGTGCGGCGTTGGCTTTTGCACCTGTGATGACCCCTTTAACGAATTTATAGGTCTCCTCAATCGCGCTTGAATTTCCAAAGCCGCCTTTGGCCTTGCCTGAGTCAAGTAACTTATCTAGGCTCTTTGCGATCACACGAGGCAAGAAGTCTGCAACCACGTTGACAATTCCAGCCAGAACTCCATTGTCCCCACCAGCGATTGACTGTGTCTTCAAAACAGAATCAACAGACTCGATCGCTATAAGCCAATTACGAAAGTACTCTGTCGTGTAGTTTGAAACACGCTCGGCTGTCTCCTCCATCAGTGATAAATCCGATGCACTGGGTTGTTCGCGATCCGAGTACTTTCGCCTTTTCGGTTTCGGTGGCACAGGAGACTTCGGTTTGGCAGGTTTTACGTTAATTGATCTAGTGCCCTTTTTAGCCTCGATCTCGACATTCTCACGATTGGCCTCTTTCGCGATCGTCTTCAGGCCTTTCTCGTCCGCCGGGACATCGTTATCAGTTTCAGCGTTCATTTTCTTGACGGCCTTAACTGATTCTTTCTCGGCCTCATCCGCCGGGAGTTGTTTTCGGTCTTTGGCCTTCTGAATCGTTGCAAGCTTCTCTTTAGCAACCTTCGCTGCAATGCGTGTTTTCTCCAGATCCAAGGCTTTCGCTCCAAAATCCGATGCAAGACTAGCCGCCTTCTCCATTGCCGCCTTAGCGTTTGCTTGAGTCCCCTCGAGCCCAGCCATATCGCGGAATGAATCGGACTTGGCTAAGGCTTCAAAAGCGCTTCCAAAACCACTCGGTGACGGTACGTTGGGCGCATTCTGAAGATTGATAATCGAGGCCGGCATTGTGGTCGCCGAGAGATCCGGAGCCTGGGCTCTGCGGCTCGACAAGAGACTTGGATCCAGCCCAGTTAGTTCCGGTTCCTTGTCATCTAGAATCCACTCAGTACTACCAAAGTGCTCTTCACAAGCTTCGCAGTCATCCAACAGCGCTTGTGCATAGACCCCCGACGTTGGCAGGCTGATTCGCATTGGCTCGCTTCGAACAACACTGTCGCGGTAGTAATCATTGAGCTCTTTGGCGCTGCCATGCCCGTCAATACCAAGGTGTGCACCACCAGCCACTCTATAAACGAGACTGTTTCCCAAAATTGCGATGGGATTGCGCTCTACAACTGAGGCAACGCTGCGCCCATCCTCCTCTGATACGGCATAGATCGTATCCAGCAGCATGTAGAGTTTGTCCCGATCCATGCCCCACCATAATTGTTTATGGTAGTGCTCCAGATGCTCATTCAAATGTTTTCTAAGCTTATTGGCTTCGCGACGAATGGTTGCGCGTTGATCATTTTTTTCCCAGTTATCAATCGCTAGAAAGAATTCTGCACGCTCTGTAATTGGGCTACCGGTATCAATCTTGATGAGATCGTTCTGACTGGATCCGGAAACCTTCTCGCGCGTAAAGTCATCCGTCGTGTACTTGATACTGACCCGTTCCGCGTTGGCAACCGTACCAGGCGTTAAGTCAGCACCCTCAGCTAGCCCAATGTGAATCTCTTCTAAATCTCTTCTCGTTATCGGGCCGTCTGGTACGTAGGTAAAGTCCACACGAACAGTACTGCCGTAGCGGTACTTCGAAGCCAGCGTGAAATCGACGCCCGAGAGTTCGCGCCCGTCAGCAGAAAGCGTCAGTCGATCGACCCATCTTGCAGCGATACCTGGCGCGTAATCTTGTTGAAAGATCGCATCTTTCTGATCGGCGTTTCTTTTCAACGCATCATAAATTTCTCGAACCGGGCGACTGACAAACGGGATCAGAGATATCCAGCGCGCCCGCTCAAAGGTATCCTCATCTTCTGGGTCAATCGGCCGTTCGATCGCCAGTTTTAGAAACACTGATCCAGACAAGAACTTTATTGGCTGATCCGCTCGCATGCCCGCTGGGATATCGCTCCCGACGAAATTGCTTCTTACATCCTCAATATAGGGCAGTACCCACCTCAGGCGTGGCTGCATCAACGATTTAACAAGTGAATCTCTCCATCGAAGAATTCGCGACCAAGTAAACGGTTTGATTGGTAGCGGTACAAACACACACTCACGTGCGCCTACCACTTCGGTATCCACGCGCAGATGACGCAGGATTTCGTGATAGACCACCGTCAAAGAATGACAGTAGTTCGGATTTCTCACGACTTCTGAAGTCGCTGTCGTAGTCTCTGCTTGAGTCTGCTCCTGTACGACCACTGTTTCAAAGCTCCGGACAGCTTCTCCGTACTGTCGAATAGAGTCACGTAACTGCTGCTCCTCCAGTGCTGTCACTTTTCGGCCACCCTGCTGCCAACTGGAAGACTCGGCTCGACCATGGGAGGCACCGCCGCCAAGTACGACAGGCCCAATAGCCAATCCAAACCCGCCAGCCGCGCCTGTGTTCCTTGACTTTGACCCGCCTTTTGACCACTCCGAGAGTCCCGCTTGAACCGCGTCGGAATAGCCGTAGTCTCTGGTCGTACCCTGCGCTATTTCGTCTGTTATCGTCGAACTTTCTCTTCGAAACGCGCTATCGGATATCTCCGACTGTACTGTCACTATGGACTTGGCTTGCCTTGGCGCAAGTGGCAGCGAATAGAGTACATCACCCAACGAGTAGCCGTTGTTTCGCCAACGAACCCGGTAATCCAGAATATGACCGTAAGACAATGAGGATGCCTGCAGAGGTGTATTGTCTTCCCAGTCAAGACTCGTCTCGGTACTCAGTATCCTTCGCCCTTTTGAGCTTTTCAGCACCTCTGCGCGCTCTTCCGCTAAGACCTCCGCTGCCGTCGACAGGTTGTTGCCATCGCTGTTCGCAGACACAAGCGAGGACAAACGTTGTTTGATGGTGGCAAGATTTGCTACGACAAACTTACTTAACCCTTTTGGGGCGGTATCGGATCGTGGGCTAGTTACGACCTCTGTACCCTTGGCTAGCGTCGCTGACAACACAAGCTCTGATGTATCGATATCGTAGTAGTCGGAAACATCTACTGGCCGCGGTGGTTTGGGTGCCGCAGCATCCGTACTGATTTCTGGCTGAGTAACGCGAAGTACTGTATGGAATGAACGCTCGCCAACTATCCTGAAAGGCGATGAAAAGGGTTTGCATTTCGTGCCTGGATCATCCGCAAACAGCTCTGGACTTTGTAAAAGCTCGCTCTCGGAAGGATCGACTGGCAGGTCTTGTGCTATGGGCGGGCGAGTCTCGTCTCCATCAGAACTTTCGCTCGCTGCGCTCATGGGTAGCCACAGCACTGTTTCGATCGACTCTTCACCCTCCCGGTTGGAGACAATCCCAACAAACAACTGGGGACCGGCCAAAACCCAGATCCATGCGTTATCAGTTTCTCGCGACGCGACTGTAAATTCGAACTGTCCTTGTAAACTGACCGGTACGGAGGTAACAGAACGGGCGTTCAGCTTGCTTAGTAGAATGTTTGGCGACTCCTCAGATTTCGCTACGATGGAATCAGCTTCGGAGTCTTCGAAAATATTGGCGAGCGCCTCTTCCGATATCGACGCTTTTGATATTGGCGCCACCGTAAGTCCATAGTCGTCGTACTTGAGCGGGACATCGAAAGTCGGTCGAAAAACAGCTCTTGCTGAAATCGTTTTGGTCACCGTCGGCTTGTTCGGCGCGGAGGCAGCAATTATGCGTCGCACAATGTCAGCGCTTAGCGACACTTTTAAGGACCAGATGCCGGAGCGATCGTTCTTGACAGGCTGACCTGCCTTGAAACTCACCAAGCGAGACCCTTGTGCATCCGTTATCGAGACATCGACCGGCGTACTCTCGGCATAATCTGGCAATTCCAGAACCGTAGAGATCTCTTTGGGCAGATTGATAGAGCGCTGCTTTGGACCAGTCTCACTCTTGATCGTGTTTCCATTCGCATCTTGACCACCGCTTCTGATGACGCGCTGATAGCTAACCAATGCGCGGAGAACCAGAAGATCATTTTCTCCGCCTCTTGCGTTCGCTTCGAGATTTACTTGCAACAAAGCCATGATTGCTCCCTTTACTCGACTGGAGTTTGATCGGTGTGCTGATTTTTTCCTGATGAGAGGCTCGGCATCGCTGATACCCGCTCTGAGAAAGACTGGTTAGATGGTTAGCGACCCTAGATGCTGCGCAAGAGGCTGGCTTCACCACAGTTTCGATAGGTGAATGACGTCGCGGAGCGGTATCGGTTCTTATATCTATTGTGCTTTAGTCGTGCATCTCGAATCGGCATTTCTCGTCCTCACTAGTACTTGCAACTAGGGTTGATCACACGCTGAAGTCCAGTTTGAACACCTTGCATGTGAAAAAGCGTTAGCAAAACCGTTAGAACATTTCGTATGCTGTTGCGACGGGCACACGTCTACAGGGGAGTTCATGAGCGCCACGCCGGGATGCGATGTTTACGTTCGGGTGCTATCAGACTTTGGTGTCTGGTGGCGTGGCCAGCCTGTAACCCTGCCCCGATCGCGGAAGACACGGGCCCTCCTGGCGTACCTGATCGTTGAAGCACGTGAGGTGAGTCGCCGCAAATTGTCCGATGTATTTTTTCCGTCGACCAATGACCCGCGCGGAAATCTGCGCTGGAGCGTCAGTTTGCTCCGCGCCACGTTCAAGGAGATCGACCCCGCTCTTATTCAATCTACGCGATCAACGATTTCAATCCGCAGCGATCGAATCATCTCTGACTTGCAATTGCTCGCCACCGCATCTGACGAGGAAATTCAATCGGCACCCCATGCCCCACCGTTTGGCAAGTTCCTACCGGGGTTCGATACGATTGACACCAGCGAGTTCGTATCCTGGCATGCAGCATCCGATGCCCTCTATGCGGCAAAGCAAATCGAACGACTGCGCCGACTGGTCACTAATCAAGCAACCATCGGCGCGACACTTGAATACGCAGAGAAATGGGTTGTCTTGGCACCGGAAGACGAGCGTGCCTGGGTGCAACTCGTTGAAGCTATCGCGGCGTCGGGACAAGTCTCCAGCGCAAAGCAGTTGAGAACTCTGGTAGAGGCGCGCATGCGTCGGTTTGGTTTGGATACCAGCGGGCTTTTGATAGCCGCCACAAAATCGCGATGGCCCTCGAACGTTTCTGAGTCTTCGATAAACCACGACAGTGATCGAACTCGCAACGTCACCGTTGAGGTCTTGCCCGTACGCTTCCTAGGTGCTGACTCAGACGACGGGCCTTTGCTCTATCAGGTTATCCGCGCCGCGGCGTCAATGTGCAAATTATATTCCGTACTCGACAATACTTATCAAGATACAAAGCCTGACTTGCAGATATCTGCCTCTATTCTGTCTGTGGCAAATGGTGCTCGGCTCGAAGCCTCTTTGATTTCTATGAGCACTGGAGAGACCCTCTACGATTGGCGTGCAGAGCTACCGGCCGATGAACGCGACTGGCCTGCCGCTATGGAGACATTCTGTTGTCGGCGATTTGAGATCGATATACCCATCGCGATGGCGACGTTGACAGCAAAAGAAGCCAAGACTGAGTACACGGCGCTTGAGCACTACCTGCTCGCACTACCCTTGATCTACGGTGCGGTTGGCTATCGCTCTCAAGAAGCTTCTGAGCGACTTGAACTTGCGCTCGGGGCCGACCCAGACTTCAGCCAGGCATTGTGCGCACTTGCTTGGGTGAGAAGTGCGCATCCTTCCTATAATCAGAGTTCAGCGGCCCTGGCGGAATCTGAGCAGTTTGTCCGACGCTCAGTAGAACATGGTCACGATGATGCTTTTGTGCTCGCCTGGGCGAGCATTACAATCTTGCACGTCGCCAAGGACTTAGAAACCGCAACAGATTGGGCAGCACGCGCGCTCTTGCGAAATCGACACTCAGCAATGGCCAATCTGGCTAAGGCTTACATCGAGCACTATCGAACTGAATTCCAACAGAGCATAACAACGATAGACCAATATGCTGGACTCGGTGATGCAGAGCCGCTGACTTACTTGTTCTATACGGTGAAGTCGATGTTGTTGTATCAATACGGCGATAGTGAGCAAGCCGTAATATGGGCGCAACGGGCCGTGGGCAGAAATCCGAGCTTCATCATTGCTGTGCGCGCCCTCGCAGCGTCCCTAGTACAGGCTGGACGACTACCCGAAGCGCGCGCAATCGTCGATCGGCTTGAATTGCTCGATGCATCAGAATACCTCGCCTTCTTCCGGGCCAGGCTTCCTTACTCGCACAACGGACCTATCGAGAAACTTTGCAAGGATCTGGCCAAGGCTGGGGTCAAGGAGGGGCTCTAAATGGTGATCGTCAACCATGGCCTTCGCGACATAAGGGCTTTCTGCCCAAAATCGAACATGTGGTTCCCCCCGATCCCCTATCGGACACACAAAAAAAGCCCGCACTAAGCGGGCTTTAATAATGTGGTGGCCAGGGGCGATCGTCGCTCTCGGCCATCCATGGCCTTCGCGACATAAGGGCTTCCTGCCCAAAATCGAACGAGTGGTTCTCCCCGATCCCCTGTCGCACACACAACAAAGCCCGCACTAAGCGGGCTTTAATAATATGGTGGCCAGGGGCGGGATCGAACCACCGACACGCGGATTTTCAGTCCGCTGCTCTACCAACTGAGCTACCTGGCCAAATTG